>DYBN01000043.1 GCA_019418605.1 Sutterella sp.
AAACCTCGGCAGTTGTGAGGCGGAGGCCTTTTTTCACACGAATTCCCGAAGAACCTTCTTCACTTCGCATTTGCTTTTTGCGCTGTGTTTGCGTAAAATGCGCAACTCGTTCGGGGCGTAGCGCAGCCTGGTAGCGCACTTGCATGGGGTGCAAGGGGTCGCGAGTTCGAATCCCGCCGCCCCGACCAACAAATTCCAGGAGGAGACGTGTTGCAGCGTCTCCTTTTTTATTGCCCGCAGCATTTGTCAGCCAAAAACAAGGCGCCTGCGGGTGATCTATCCGCCCTTCGGCTTTCCTCCTTTCTCCTTGTCTTTGCGCTCTTAGAGAGCCCTGTCAAGAAAATGCCTGCGGCGCCTCGGCGCGGACGATGCGGGCGTCTTCTTTTTAACCTTCCGAAATTCGATGCTCCGGCTGATGCCGGGTGAAGAAGACACGACGGCCTGCGGGTTCGAGTCTGAACAAGTTGTTTTCACGCCGGCACAGGATTCGCGCTTTGCGTCAAGCGACTCTCAGGGCGAAGATGTCCCGTAGAATTGCCCGGCGGCGGACCATTTCTCACCGTCGGAATTGATACAAACAGCATGCACATTCTTATTAGCAACGACGACGGATATTCGGCCCCCGGCATCGAAGCGCTTGCCAGGGAAATGGGACGATTCGGCAGGGTGACGGTTGTCGCCCCCGAGCACAACCACAGCGGCTCGAGCAACGCCCTGACGCTCAACAAGCCGCTTACCGTCTCAAAGGCCGCCGACAACGTCTACGTCGTAAGCGGCACGCCTTCGGACTGCGTGCACATGGCCCTTACGGGGCTGATCGGCGAGAGGCCCGATCTTGTGGTCTCGGGCATCAACTGCGGCGCCAACATGGGCGACGACACGATGTACTCGGGCACTGTGGCCGCGGCAATCGAGGGCTACATCTTCGGCATTGACTCCATTGCCTTCAGCCAGACGGACAAAGGGTGGGGAGAGCTCGAGTCAGCTGCCAGGGTGGCAGGCATCATCGTCGAGCGTTTTGTTTCCCGAAAAAGCCCCGAGACGCCGGCAGTGCTTCTCAACGTCAATATTCCCAACATGCCCTTTGAGGCGCTTCAAGGCATCAAAGCGACGCGCCTCGGGCGGCGTCACCAAGCCGAAAACGTCATCAATGAAATCAATCCGCGGGGGATGCCGATCTATTGGCTGGGCGCCGCCGGCAAGCCCCGCGATGCGAGCCCGGGCACGGACTTTCATGCAACGCAGCACGGCTGCGTGTCGGTGACGCCACTGCAGATCGATCTCACGGACCATGCGTTGATTGCCAGCACCCAGGACTGGATCAAGAATGACCGAGGCCCGCTACAATCGAGCATGTTGTAAGGATTCTTCGGAGCAATGAAACCCATGAAACTGCGAACTTTGGTTTGCGTGACTTCGGCCGCGCTCGCGATTGCCGGATGTACGTCGGTTGACCTGTCTGCGCCTGTGGAGGACCGCAGCACGCCCGCCCCCGGAACATCGTCTTTCGTTGCCGAGCCGCAGCCGGCGCAGACGGTTCCCGTTCCCGTGCAGACCCAGCCTTCGCACTTAAAGCAGGAACCGGCGCCGCAGTCAAGCGGAAGAACCCATACCGTGGCGCTCGGCGACACGATCTACAACATCAGCGTGCGCTACGGCTGCAACCCGCGCGAGCTGATGGCGCTCAACGCAATTTCCGATCCGACCACGCTCTCGATCGGAACCGAGCTCGTTATCCCCGTGAGCCGCTCCGACGGTTCGGCTCCCAATGCGGCAGCCTACGAGCAGGCCACGGTCACCGAAGGGCAGACCCTTGAAGGGGGAGAAATCACGCCCGCCGCACGCCCGGCTACGCCCGAGGAGATTGCCGAGCGCCAGGCCGCGCACGAGCAGCAGGTCAAGGACGCGGCAGCCCGCGGCGAGATTGAAATTCGCTGGCCCACGCAGGGCGAGGTGATTGCCGACTTTGCCGCGACCGGCAACCTCGGCATCGACATCGCCGGCCGCAAGGGCGATCCCGTGATGGCGGTCCTCGACGGCACCGTGCAGTATGTCGGCAACAACACCGAGGGCTACGGGCAGTTCGTGATCGTGCGTCACAACATTCGCCTGCCCGGCAAGGGCTCCACTCCCTTGATCACGGTCTACGGGAACACCTCCAAGGTGCTCGTGCGCATCAATGAAAGCGTGCGCGCCGGCCAAAAGATTGCAGAGATGGGCGACACCGACGCAAACCGCGTGAAGCTGCGCTTTGAAATCCGCCAGGGCCGCCCGCTCGATCCGATGCTTTATCTGCAGCGCCGTTAATGAAACAGGCCGGCCGCCTGCCGATTGTTTTTTAATAGGAGCAGACCGGGGCTTCGGCCCCGGCTTGCGGCGCTTTCAACCACTTTTCGGGGCTCGGCATGCGGGCCCTGCATTTTTTTATATTCGTCCTCCAGGGAATATCAATACATGAGCCGAGGCAAGGAAAAAGTTCGTCCGCAGTTTGAAGTCGATGTCGAAAAACTCGACGCCGAAGGGCGCGGCGTGGCGCACCACGAGGGCAAAGTCGTCTTCATCGAGGGGGCGCTGCCCACCGAGCACGTCTGCTACGAGCAGATCCGCAACAAGCCGAGCTATGAAATCGGACGCGTCACGCAGATCATGAAGGCAAGCGCGCAGCGCGTCGAGCCCAAGTGCCCGCACTTTGGCATCGGGCCCGGCAGCTGCGGCGGATGCGCCATGCAGCATCTTGACCCCAAGGCGCAGGTCGATTTCAAGCAGACGGTTCTCACCGATGCCCTCTGGCATATCGGCAAAGTGGAGCCTGAATCGATTTTGCCTCCTTTGTACGGGGAGTTCTGGGGGTATCGTCACCGCGCGCGGCTTACCGTTCGCTACGTGGCAAAAAAGGGCGGCGTGCTTGTGGGGTTTCACGAAAAGAGTTCGAGCTACGTCGCGGACATGACCGAGTGCGCTATTCTCCCGCAGAACGTCTCCGACATGCTGGTGCCGATGCGCGAGCTTGTCGCATCGCTTTCCATCGTGCAGCGTCTGCCGCAAATTGAAGTGGCTGTCGACGGCGAGGGGCACACGGCCCTGGTTCTTCGAATTCTTGAGCCGTTGACCGATGACGATGTTGAGAAGATCGAGGCCTTTGCCGCGGCTCACGGCGTTGACATCTGGCTGCAGCCCAAGGGCCCTGAGTCAGCCGCGCCGATGCACCCGGAAGCAGCCGACAGGCTCAAGCTCGTGCTCGATGAGTTCGATGTGCGCATTGCTTTCAAGCCCACGGACTTTACGCAGGTCAATCACCGGCTCAACGTCGAAATGGTGAGCAGAGCCGTGCGGCTGCTTGGGCTTGACGAAACGATGAAGACGGCTGATTTTTTCTGCGGGCTGGGCAATTTCACGCTGCCCCTGGCGCGGCGCTGCGCGCGCGTCATCGGCATTGAAGGCAGTGAAGGACTCGTGGCGCGCGCCCGGGCCGCCGCTCATGCCAACGGCCTTGCCGGAAAAACCGAATTTGTTGCGCGCAACCTCTTTACCTGGTGCGAGGATGATTGGGAGAGCCTCTGGCAGAAGATGGGCGGCATCGACCGCGTGCTCATTGATCCGCCGCGCGAGGGCGCGCAGGCTTTAAGCCGCGTGCTGGCAGCCACCTCCAAGCGCCCGGCGCGGGTGGTGTACGTCTCCTGCAATCCGGCGACGCTTGCCCGCGACTGCGCCATCCTGCACCATGAAGGCGGCTGGGTCGTGCGCGCCGCAGGCGTCATGAACATGTTCCCTCATACGGGGCACGTCGAGAGCATTGCGGTGCTCGAGCCCGGTTCATAGGGAATTTCATTGCGTCTTCTTGCGTTCTCAGAGCCTGTGCATACATCAGGACAGAGCAAAAGCGCGGGCCGGCCGCATGTTAAAATGCCGCACCGATTTTCGCCTGCCGGGGTTTTGTGACTCTTGCGGGCGGTTTTGCGTGCCTTGAGCATTTGAAAGCTTTTTTCATGCCTCAAGGCGCGCAGAACCAAAATTTTTATCCATCAACCTGTCTTTTCTTAGAGTAATAAAGATGGCTGTTCAGCGTACTCTTTCCATCATCAAGCCCGATGCCGTTGCCAAGAACGTGATCGGCAAGATCTATTCCCGCTTCGAGACCAACGGTCTGAAGATTGTTGCCGCTCAGATGCGTCAGCTCTCCCGCGCCGAGGCCGAAGGCTTTTACGCCGTGCACAAGGAGCGTCCCTTCTTCAAGGCGCTCGTTGACTTCATGACCTCGGGCCCCGTGATGATTCAGGTGCTCGAAGGCGAAGACGCCATCGCCAAGAACCGTGCGCTCATGGGCGCGACCGACCCGAAGAAGGCCGAGCCGGGCACGATCCGCGCCGATTTTGCCGAGAGCATTGACGCCAACGCCGTGCACGGCTCCGACGCCCCTGAAACGGCCGCCGTCGAAATTGCCTACTTCTTCCCGACGCTGGCAATCTGCTCGCGCTAATCGCGCAGGCATTTCCTGGCTGGACTGAGATCATGGCTGAAGTCGAAAACGCGCAGAATCCCGAGCGGGTCAACCTGCTTGATTTTGATCTTGAGGGCATCCGCGCCTGGTGCGACGGACACGGCGAAAAGCCGTACCGCGCCACGCAGCTTGCCCGTTGGATTCACCGCTTCTGCGTCGACGACTTCGACGCCATGACCAATCTTGCCAAGAGCTTTCGGGCCAAGTTGAAGGACTTGGCCTACATCAAAGCGCCAGAGGTGATTACCGAGCGCAAAAGCGTCGACGGAACGCGCAAATGGCTCTTTGATGTAGGCGCCGGAAATGCCGTTGAGGCGGTGTTTATTCCCGAAGACGACAGAGGGACGCTGTGCATATCCACCCAGGCGGGCTGCGCCATGGGCTGCCTTTTCTGCTCGACCGGCAAGCAGGGGTTCAACCGCAATCTGAAGACCTCTGAAATTGTGGGACAGCTCTGGCACGCCGAGCGGCAGCTGCGGAAAGAGGCCGGCGTCACCGACCCCAACGACCGCATCATCAGCAACGTCGTGCTGATGGGCATGGGCGAGCCTTTGCAGAATCTGTCGGCGGTGATTCCCGCTCTGAAGACGTTTCTTGACGACAACGGGTACGGACTTTCGCGCAGGCGCGTGACGGTGTCGACCTCCGGCCTTGTCAATCAGATCGACAAGCTCGGCCGCGAAGCCCCCGTGGCGCTTGCCGTGAGTCTTCATGCGCCCAACGATGCGCTGCGCGACAAGCTCATGCCCGTCAACCGCAAGCATCCGCTCGAAGATCTCATGGCGGCCTGCCGCCGCTATCTTGCGGTGGCCCCGCGCGACTTCATCACATTTGAGTATCTGTTGCTTGGCGGCGTCAATGATTCTGCCGCGCATGCGCGCGAACTCATTAGTCTGGTGCGCACGGTTCCCTGCAAGTTCAACCTGATTCCCTTTAATCCATTCCCGGATTCGGATTTAAAGCAGCCCCGCCGCGAGGACGTGCTTGCCTTTGCCAAGATTCTCAACGATGCGGGCATCGTGACGACCGTGCGCAAGACGCGCGGCGACGACATTGCCGCTGCGTGCGGGCAGCTCGCAGGGGAGGTCAAGGACAAGACCCGGCGCGCCGAGAGGCTTTTGGCGCAAAAGCGCGCCTTTGGGATCGTGCCCGCCAAGGACATGGCGTAAGGGCGCCTTTTGGAGCGGGCGCGGCGCAACAATTTTTGATGCCGCGCTGCGCGTGCGACGAAAAATTTTCGCTATGACGCAATCTGTGTATGCTGCGCGCCGCAAATCCGCGGCGGTAATCGTTGAAAACAAGTCCGCCCGCGTCGTCATCGGAGGCGGCCGCCCCGTGGTCGTTCAGTCGATGACCAATACGGCAACCGAAGACGTGGCCGCCACCGTCGAGCAGGTCAAGGAGCTTGCCGCCGCCGGCAGCGAACTCGTGCGTCTGACGGTCAACACTCCGGAAGCCGCGCGCGCGGTCGCCGACATCCGCAGCGAGCTTGATGCGCAGGGCGTGCATGTGCCGCTTGTGGGGGACTTTCACTACAACGGGCACAAGCTTCTTGCGCAGGTGCCCTCTTGTGCGCAGGCGCTCTCGAAGTACCGCATCAATCCCGGCAACGTCGGCAAGGGAAGCCGCCATGAAGACAATTTCGCGAGCATGGTGCAGACGGCGGTGCGCTATGGCAAGGCCGTGCGCATCGGCGTCAACGGCGGCAGCCTCGACAAGGAGCTCCTCGAGCGCCTCATGAACGCCAATGCCGCGCGCTCAAACCCCAGGCCCGCCCATGACGTGTGGCTTGAGGCCGTGGTCGAGAGCGCCGCGCAAAGCGCCCTTGCCGCCGAACGGCTGGGCCTTGCGGCCAGCCGCATCGTGCTCTCGACCAAGGTAAGCGATGTGGCCGACCTCATCGCCGTCAACCGAAAGCTGGCCGACCGCGGACCGTGGGCGCTGCACCTTGGGCTGACCGAAGCCGGCATCGGCACCAAGGGCGTTGTGGCAAGCAGCGCGGCCCTTGCGGTGCTTCTTGCCGAGGGCATTGGCGATACGATCCGCATTTCGCTTACTCCCGCTCCGGGCAAGCCCCGCACCGAGGAGGTGGTGGTGGCCCAGGAGCTGCTGCAGAGCATGGGGCTCAGGAATTTTTCACCCCTGGTGATTTCCTGCCCGGGATGCGGGCGCACCTCGAGCGACCTCTTTCAGAGGCTCGCGCTGCAGACGCAGGAGTTTCTGCGTGCCAAAATGCCGCAGTGGCGCCTGACGGCGCCCGGGGCCGCGGCCATGCGGGTTGCGGTCATGGGCTGCGTTGTCAACGGGCCGGGCGAGAGCGCAAGCGCCGACATCGGCATCAGCCTGCCCGGGCGCGGAGAAAGTCCCGTGGCTCCCGTGTTTGCCGACGGCGTCAAGATCGCGTCTCTAAAGGGCGAAAACATGGCCGCGGAGTTTGCCGCCTTGATCGAACAGTATGTCGAGCGCCGTTGGTCCGGCAAGAACTCGCACGAGTCCTCTTGACGGCAAGAGGAGCGCATTTCGCCGACCGCGCTTTTTGCATCAGAAACAAGCAATTCGTTAATTACCACGCAACATCATGGCAAAAGTAAAAATTGCAGGCGTCAAGGGCATGAACGACATGCTGCCTGCCGATGCACCGATTTGGGAAAAGTTTGAGACGGCCGCGCGCGAGACGGCCGCCTCCTACGGGTATCGTCAGATCCGCACGCCGATTCTTGAGGCCACGAGCCTTTTTAGCCGCGGCATCGGAGAGGTGACCGACATTGTCGAAAAGGAGATGTACTCCTTTGTCGACAGCATGAACGGCGAGGCGCTCACGCTGCGCCCGGAAAATACTTCGGCCGTCGTGCGCTCGGTCATTGAGCACAACCTTACCTACGGCGCGCCGCAGCGGCTGTGGTACTTCGGCCCCATGTTCCGGCACGAACGGCCCCAGCGCGGCCGCTACCGCCAGTTTTATCAATTTGGCTGCGAGGCCCTGGGCTTTGCGGGCCCGGATATCGACATCGAGATGCTCTCCATGCTGGCCCGGCTCTGGAAGCGCCTTGGCATCGAGGCGCGTCTTGAGCTCAACAGCCTGGGGGAACTCGACGAGCGCGCCAAGCACCGCGAAGCACTCATTGCCTACTTTGAGACCAATCAGGACGTGCTCGATGAGGATGCAAGGCGGCGCCTGCACACCAACCCCCTTCGCATTCTCGACACCAAGAATCCCCAGATGCAGGAGCTTGTAAACGCCGCTCCCAAGCTTTTGGACTATCTCGGAGAGCAAAGCCGCGCCTTCTTGGGCAAGCTTGAAGCGGGCGTTCAGGCTCTGGGCATCACCTACAGCATCAATCCGCGTTTGGTGCGCGGCCTTGACTATTACAATCACACGGTCTTTGAGTGGATCACCGACCGTCTCGGAAGCCAGGGCACGATCTGCGGCGGCGGCCGCTATGATCCTCTCGTTGAAATGCTCGGCGGCAAGCCCACCCCCGGCGTTGGCTTTGCCATGGGCGCCGAGCGCGTGATCGAGCTTATGCGGGATACCTCGGGCGAGGTTGTGGCCGCTGACTGCGACATTTACATTGCGCACCAGGGCGGGCACACCGAACTTGCGGCCCGAACGATCGGGGAAAAGCTGCGCGACGCCGGTCTTCGCGTGATCGTGCATGCGGGCTCAACGAGCTTTAAGTCGATGATGAAGCGCGCCGATCAGTCGCTTGCCCGCTGGGCCGTGATCGCCGGCGAGAGCGAAGTCGACGAGGGCATGGTGAGCGTCAAGCAGCTGCGCAGCGCCGACGGCGCCCAGGTCTTTGCCGATCAGGTCAAGGTGCCCATGGACTATCTCGTCGAGATGTTCGGAAAATCCCGCTAACGCCGTTTACCGACAGGGACGGAATTTGGCCGCAAACAAAGGAAGTTTTACGCATGGCTTACGATTTGCAAGAACAAGAGTCGCTTGATCAACTCAAGGCGTGGTGGGAGAAGTGGGGCACGCTCACGATGGGCGTCATCACGATCGGCTGCCTTGCCTTTGCCGCCTACAACGGCTGGCACTGGTATGCCCGCTATCAGGGCAACAAGGCGACCGTGGCCTATGTGCAGCTGCAGACGGCGTTCGTGCAAAACGACGAAAAAAACATCAAGTCGCTTGCCGACGGTCTGATGCAGGAGTATCCCAATCACGTGTTCGCCTCTCTGGCCGCGTTGATGAAGGCGCAGAACGATCAGCAGGCCGGGCGTCTTGACGAGGCGCGAACGGCCCTTGAATGGGTGATCAACGAGGGCAAGCGCCCCGAGTACGACGCCGTGGCCCGCGTGCGCCTTGCGGGCGTTGAGCTCGACGCCAAGAATCCGCAGAAAGCCCTGCAGGTGCTGCAGGCGGTTGCGGCCGATCATGCCGGCGAGGCTATGGTGCTTGACCGCATGGGCGACGTGCACCTGGCGCTGGGCGAGGTTGAAAACGCCCGGGCCGACTGGAACAAGGCTCTTGTGGCCGACGCCAACGACGGGTATCTGCTTGCGCTCGTTTCCTTAAAGCTGCAGGCGCTGCCCGATCCCAAGATGTAGTCGGGGATACTTGCAGAGCACGCGCTCAACACGAAATTTTTTCCGAAGGCGCAGGGAAAACTCTTTTTTTTGGGGCCCTGCGCCCCTGCGGCGGGAAGGATTCTCTTTTTTGTGTGAACGAACACAGCGCAATCCCCCGGCAAGGCGAGCGCTTTTTCCCGCCTTTGGAAAACAGACACGAACAAACGACGGAGTACCTCAACAATGCTCAAGCAAAAGCTCACTGTTCTGGCCGCGGCCGCTCTCGGCGCGCTTGTCATTTCAGGCTGCAGCTCGACGAGTTCGCATGAGCCGGCCGAGCTTGAAGACTATCGCGAACTGGTCGAGGCCGACGAGGTCTGGTCCAGAAACCTCGGCATGACCGAGGGCAGCCTCATTAGCCCGATCGTCACGTCAAGCGGCATCTATTCGGCCGGCGGCAACGAGCTCTACCGCATCGATCCCCGCACGGGCGACGTGATCTGGAGCCGCGAGGCCGATGCGGAGATTTCCGCCGGCGTCGGCAGCGACGGCAATTACGTTGCCGTGGGCACCGTCAAGGGCGAAGTTGAGGTCTACGACGCCGAGGGCCAGAGGCTGTGGACGGCAAGGCTCTCAAGCGAGGTGAGCGTGCCGCCTCTTGTTGGTTCGGGCTTTGTGTTTGTCCGCACGGCCGACACCCGCATCACGGCCTTTGACGTCACCTCCGGCGAGCGGCGCTGGCGCTATCAGGCGCAGGTCCCGTCGCTTACCGTGCGCGCGCCCTCGCAGATGCGTTTTTCTCCCGCAGGCGTTCTTGCGGGCCAGGCCAACGGCAGGCTCCTTGCGCTTGACGGCAACGGCCGCACCGTTTTTGAAGCGCCCGTGGCGCAGGCCAAGGGCATCACCGAAGTCGAGCGACTGGTCGATGTGGTGGGCACGCCCCTGGTCGACGCCAACATGATGTGCGCGGCAGCCTTCCAAGGCGGCATCCTGTGTCTGTCCAACGCCAACGGCCGCCCGTTGTGGCGCGTCAACGTCGACGCCGTCTCCGGTCCGGTGACCGACGGACGGCATGTCTACGTGGTGACGTCTCGAGGCGAACTCAACGCCTATGACTATGCAACGGGCAACTTGGTCTGGAGCAACAACAAGCTTTTGTGGCGCGACCTCTCGGCGCCCGTCGTGCTGGGCGACGTGCTCGCGCTCGGCGACTTTGACGGCGTCGTTCATTTCTTCGATCCCGCCTCGGGCGAGATCATCGGCCGCACGTCGGTTGACGGCGCTGTTCGCGTGCCTCCCGTCCCGATGGGCGACGGCGCGCTCTTTCAGACCGAGGAAGGCGAAATCTCCTATATCCGTGCCCGCAGGTAGGCCCGAGGGTGGGCTTGCCCGCGCGCAGCTTTATTCAACGACATTCGTATGGTTCCCGTAGTAGCCCTGGTCGGCCGGCCCAACGTCGGCAAATCGACGCTATTTAACCGGCTTACGCGCAGCCGCGATGCGCTGGTCGCCGATTTCCCTGGACTGACGCGCGACAGACAGTACGGCCAGGGCCGCATCGGCCCCTGCCCTTACATTGTGGTCGACACCGGGGGGTTCGAGCCCGTCAAGAGCGAAGGCATCGTGCGCGAGATGGCCGGACAGGCCGAGGCCGCCATTGCCGAGGCCGACGTCATTGTCTTTGTTTGCGACGCCCGCAGCGGCCTGACGCCGCATGACGAGCGCATTGCAAGGCGCCTGCGCCTTGCGGGACGCCCCGTGTGGCTTGCCGTCAACAAATGCGAGGGCCTGGCGCACGAACATGTCGCCGAGTTCCACGAGCTCGGCATGGGCGAGCCCTGGCGCATTTCCGCCACGCACGGCCATGGCGTCGCCGCCTTGATGAACAAGGTGCTCGAGCCCTTTGTCGAGCAGGGTGAAGAGGACAAAGAGACCGACGCAGCCGAGAGTGAAGACGCTCCCAAGCGCATCAAGATTTGCCTTGCCGGGCGCCCCAACGTCGGCAAGTCGACACTGGCCAACGCCCTTTTGGGAGAAGAAAGGCTCATTGCCTTTGACATGCCCGGCACGACGCGCGACGCCATCAAGGTCGACTTTGAGCTCGACGGGCAGCCTTTTCGCCTGATCGACACCGCAGGTCTGCGCCGCAAGGGAAAGGTTTTCGAGGCCATCGAGAAGTTTTCCGTCATCAAGACGCTGCAGGCCATTGAAGAGTGCAACGTGTGCATTCTGGTGCTCGACGCCCTTGCTGGCATCAGCGCAAGCGATGCGCACATCGCGGGCTATGCGATGGACTCGGGCCGGGCGCTTGTGGTGGCGGTCAACAAGTGGGACGGACTTGACGGCTACAAGAGGGGCTTGGTTGATCTTGACATTGAGCGCAAGTTCCACTTTTTGCGCTGGGCGCGCTTTATCCATATCTCGGCATTAAAGCGCAACGGACTCAATCATCTCATGCGGGCCGTGCGCGATGCGCATGCGGCAAGCTTTGCCAAGCTCTCAACGCCGAAACTGACGCGCACGCTTCTTGAGGCCGTTCAACAGCAGCAGCCCGCAAGAAGCGGACGCATCCGCCCCAAGCTGCGCTACGCGCACCAGGGCGGCATGAACCCGCCGGTTATCGTCATTCACGGCAACAGCCTGCAGGCTGTGTCCGAGAGCTACAAGCGCTACCTCGAAGGGGTCTTCCGGCAGGCCTTCAACCTTGCGGGCACGCCGCTGCGTGTCGAGCTCAAGAGCAACCGCAATCCCTACGTTGAGGACAGCGGCAGGAAGTAGCGCGGCGGGCCCTGCGCGTTGTTGCCGAAAGTCACAACTTTCTTACTGTGCCAGCAGGACTTGCGCGACAACGCCGGGCTATTTTGTTTTACTATTGAGCCGTGCTCTGGGCGCGGTTGAGGGCGCGGCTACGGGAAGAAAGTTTTTTCCCGGGCTGCGGCGTCTTCTGCCCTCGAGCGGGACGGTCCGCCGGCATTGGCTCTCTTTTTTATAGAGCCGGACGGCTGCCGTATAACAACAACAAAACAGCAGGCGCATGTTCTTTTGCAAGACCGGCGCCGAGGCCTCCTGCAGCACAAGCAGGCGGCTCGGCCGGCTTCAATGAGAGTGCGTCGACGGAGAACAACAATGAGCAGCAATAAAGGGCAGCTTCTGCAGGATCCGTTCCTGAACATTTTGCGCAAGGATCACATTCCTGTGTCGATTTATCTCGTCAACGGCATCAAGCTTCAGGGACAGATTGAATCTTTTGATCAGTACGTGGTGCTGCTTCGCAACACTGTCACCCAAATGGTCTACAAGCATGCAATCAGCACCGTCGTTCCGACTCGGGCGGTGAACATGCCCAGCGTGCCGGAAGATTAAAGTTGGCGAAATTTCAGTTTGACAGTGCGCGGGAGGCCGAGGCCGCCCGCGCTTTTCTTGTGACCGTCTCGCTCGGAGGTCCCGTGCGCTCCGATGCGGCCCAGGAACTGACCGAGCTTGTCTGTTCCGATGCGCTCGAGCCGGTTGGCCTTTTGCAGGCGCGCCGCGACAAGCCCGATCCCGCCACCTATCTCGGAAGCGGAAAGATCGAGGAGATAAAGGGGCTTGCGCAGGCAGGACGCGCCGATGTGGTGGTCTTTGACGCTGCGCTCTCGGCCGCGCAGGAGCGCAACATTTCCAACATTGTCGGGCTGCCGGTGCTCGATCGAACGGAACTCATCCTTGAAATCTTCCGGCGCCGCGCCAAAAGCAAGGAAGGGCGCCTGCAGGTTGAGCTTGCGCGCCTGGAGCACCTCTCCACGCGCCTTGTGCGCGGCTGGACGCACCTTGAGCGCCAAAGAGGCGGCCTGGGAAAGACGGGCGGGCCCGGCGAAAAGCAGATCGAGCTTGACCGGCGCATGATCGCCTCGCGCGTGAAGATGCTTCGCGCGCAGCTCAAAAAACTCGCGCGGCAGCGCGACACGCAGCGCCGCTCGCGCATGCGCACCGACACCGTGACGGTAAGCCTCGTGGGCTACACCAACGCCGGAAAGTCCACGCTGTTTAACCGCCTCACGCGCGAGGAGACCTACGCGGCCGACCAGCTCTTTGCAACGCTCGACACCACGGCGCGCCGCTGCTGGGTGAGCAGCGACGAGACCGTGATCCTCTCGGACACCGTGGGTTTTATCCGCGGACTGCCGCATCAGCTCGTGGAGGCCTTCAAGTCGACGCTTGACGAAACCGTGCACGCGGATTTGCTGCTTCACGTCGTGGATTCAAGCTCCCCCGTGCGCGAAGAGCAGATGGCGTCGGTGGCCGAAGTGCTCGCTCAGATTGATGCCGACGACATTCCCGTCATCACCGTCTACAACAAGGCGGACCTCTCGGGGCTTGAGCCCGCCGTGCAGCGCCGCCCCGACGGGAGCATCCGCTCGGTGGTCGTCAGCGCCGCCACCGGCGCGGGGCTTGATCTTTTGCGCGAGGCGCTCGCGGAAACGGCGGCAAGGCTGCGAAAGGAAAACGCGTCCGTCCCCCGCGAGCCCGAGGACTGGGAACTTGCGCAGGAGCGCCGCACCACGCAAAGCGATGCGCAGGCGCTCGCCGCCCTTGAAGCGCTTATTTAGGCGCTTCCCGCATCTCCTGTAACAAGCCGTTAGGCGCGCCGGGAGGCCCGCGGGCTCGATGCTAAACTCATAACGCCTTAATTCTTTGTAGTGTCTGCTGCGCGGCCCGAAGCCTGCGGGTTTTGTGCGGCATGCAGACCACGTATTGGAAAGAATCGACACATGTCTATCAATGACCCTCAGTGGGGCCGCAACGCCGGACAGCCGCGTCCGACGAATGCAAATTCAGAAGGCGGCGAAAACGATGATCGCCGCAGCGGTGCAGATGATGCGCGCGAAAACGGCCGCCCGGCGCAAGGATCGCAGGCGGGCGAGGCGCAAAACCGCGAGCAGGGCCGGCAGCAGGACTATGAAGACGAGCGCGCCCAGGGCGCCTCTGACGACCCCCGGCGCCGCGGGCAAACGAGTGACCTGGATCAGCTCTGGGACGACTTCAACCGCATGCTGGGCTCTTTGATGGGAGGCGCTCGCAATGGCCGCAGGCCCGGCCCCGGGCGAGACAACGATGGCGCCCGCGAAGACAACGAGCGCTTTTCCAGAGGAGACGAAGAAGCGCGCCGCGGCGCCCCGCAGGACGATCGCCGCGAAGAGTCTCGCTTTGAGCGTCCCGATGCACGCGCTGGCGCGGGCTCTCGCGGTCCCGGCTCCCCCAGGGGGCCTTTCGGGCGAAGGTCCGGAGGGCGCGCGCAGCGCGCTTCCGGCCGCAGCCTGCTGCTTCTTTGCGCCGTGGCCGTCGTCGGCTGGGCCGCAAGCGGCATCTACATTGTTCCGGAAGGCCAGGTGGGCGTTGTCACAACGTTCGGGCGCTACACAAAGGACAGCGCCGCGGGCATCAACTGGCGTGCGCCCTGGCCCATTCAGGACGTGGAAATTGTCGACGTCTCGAGCGTGCGCAAGGCTGAAATCGGCATCAACGGCAGCACGAGCCGTCTGCGCGAAGCGCTGATGCTCACCGACGACGAAAACATCGTCGATGTGCAGTTCAACGTTCAGTACCGCATCAAGCCGCATCAGGCCAAGGATTTTCTCTTTAGGAGCAGAGATCCGGATCAGGCTGTGATTGGCGCCGCTGAAAGCGCCATGCGCGAGGTGGTGGGCGCCAAGAAGATGGACTCGGTTCTCTTTGAGAGCAAGCAGGAGATTGCCGCCGCCGTGCAGACGCTCATGCAACAGATGCTTGACCGCTACCAGACGGGCATCGAGGTGATGAGCGTTGCCATTCAAAACGCGCAGCCCCCGCAGCAGGTGCAGGCGGCCTTTAACGACGCCGTCAAGGCCGGGCAGGATCGGGAGCGTCAGATCAACGAAGGCCAGGCCTACGCCAACGCCGTGGTGCCGGCGGCGCGCGGCACGGCCTCGCGCCTGATTCAGGAAGCCGAAGGCTACAAGGCGCGCGTGGTGGAGACCGCCACGGGCGACGCAGAGCGCTTCTCGATGGTTCTCTCTCAGTATGAGAAGGCCCCTGAAGTGACGCGCGAGCGCATCTATATCGACGCCATGCGCGACATCTACGCCTCGACCAAGAAGGTGCTCATCGACTCCAAGGCCGGCAGCAACCTTTTGTACCTGCCGCTTGACAAGCTCCTTGAGAAAAACACGGCGGGCGCCGCCGCAGCGAGCGCCTCGGGCGTGATTGAACCGGCATCCGCACCGGCGGCACCGGCTTCGGCGCAGGCCAAGCCCGCCGCATCCGAGAGCTCGTCGGCTCTTCGCCGGCCGGCTGCAAACAATGATGATCCCCGCGCCATCTTCCGCATGCGCGGCGAATAACCTGACGTAGGGGACGAAAGAACAATGAAGAAACTGACCGCTTTGATCATTGCCGCGGTGATTGCCGTGGGCGCCGTGCGCCTTTGCGTGTATACCGTGGGCGAGCGCGAATACGCGCTGGTGTTTGCCTTGGGCGAACTCGTCGACGTCAAGAGCAAGCCCGGGCTCTATGTGAAGCTGCCCGCGCCGCTGCAAAACGTCGTTTATCTCGATCGACGCATCCTGACCATGGATACGCCGCAGGCCGATCTGGTGCAGACGAGCGAAAAGAAAAACCTTCTCATCGACAGCTTCGTGAAGTGGCGCATTCTTGACGCCCGTTCGTACTGGGTCTCGTTTCTTGGCAGCGAGCGCGCCGCCGAGGACCGCGTGGCTGCCTTGCTGCGCGACGTGCTCAATCAGACGGTGAACCGCCGCACGGTCAATCAGATCACAAGCCGCGAGCGCGACCGCGCCATGAGCGAAATCCGCACCGCCCTGCAGGAGCGCGTCAAGGACGTCGGCATTGAAATCGTCGACGTGCGCCTCAAGCGCGTTGACTTCACGCCCGAGATTTCCGAGTCGGTGTACCGCCGCATGGAGGCCGAACGCAAGCGCGTGGCCAGCGAAGAGCGCAGCATGGGCGCGGCCGCGGCCGAAAAGATCCGCGCCGAGGCGGACCGGCAGCGCGCCGTCATTCTGGCCGAAGCCTATCGCGACGCCCAGCGCATCAAGGGCGAGGGCGACTCGCGCGCCAACGAAATCTACAACGATGCGTTCGGAAAGAATCCCGAGTTCGCGCGCTTTTACCGCAACATCGATGCCTATCGTCAGAGTCTGGGCAAGCCCACGGACATGATGGTGCTCGACGGCAGCGGCGAATTCTTTGAGATTCTGAAGAACCCCTCGGCCGCAGGCGGCAACTGAGGCGCTGATGAAGGTCATCCTCCTTGCCCTGGGGTTCATGATCGTTTTTGAGGGGATCTTCCCGCTCATTGCGCCCGGACTCTGGCAGCGCTCGCTTGCGCAGATTTCGCGCGTGCCGCCGGAGACGGTGCGGCGCGCGGCGATGATTCTCGTAGCCTTTGGACTTGCCTGGATTTGGCTGCTGACAAGCTTCGTTTGATAAAAAAAGGGCGTGCTCGAGCTGGCAAGGGAGATTGACAAAGAGCCCGCGCGCCTTCTTTCATTAGCCTTGTAAAAGATAAGAAAAAAATGCCCAATTGGTTGATCCCGGACAACTTTGCGGACATCCTGCCCCGGCAGGCGCGCACGCTTGAAAACATGCGCCGCAAGTGTCTTGATTTGTTTGCGCGGCACGGCTTTGAGCTCGTGCAGCCGCCCCTGGTGGAGTTCGTTGATTCGCTTCTTACCGGCAGCGGCAGCGACCTTGACAACAACACCTTCAAGTTCATGGATCAAAAAGGCGGCAAGATGATCGGTCTTCGGGCCGACATGACGCCGCAGGCCGCGCGCATCGACGCGCACATTCTCAACCGTACGGGCGTAAGCCGCCTGTGCTACGCGGGTAGCTGCCTGCACGCGCGTCCCATGCATCCGCTTGCCTCAAGAGAGCCCGTGGTTGCAGGCGCCGAACTTTTCGGCGCCTCGGGGCTTGAGGCCGATGCCGAGGTGATGCGCCTGGCAGTCAAGAGCCTGCGCGAGCTTGGCATCAAGCGCGTGCACATCGACATTGGGCACACGGGCGTGCTGCGCTCGCTCCTAGACGGCTCGTCGCTTACCGACGAGAGGCTGCATGCGCTTGTGCGGGCGCTGCGCATGAAGGATCCCGTGGCGCTTGCCGCGGCCTCGGCCGACTTTGACGAAGCCACGCGCGATGGGCTGCAGCGGCTCGTTCGCCACTTCGGAGACGTGAGCGTGCTCGACATTCTCGAGCGCGAGCTTCCCGACAAGCCCGCCGTGATTGAAGCGCTCGAAGAGGTGCGCACGCTCTCCAAGCTCTGCGGCGCCGACGAGGTGAGCTTTGACTTCTGCGACGTGCACGGCTATCAGTACCTCACGGGCATCACGTTCTCGGTGAACATACCGCAATATGCTCAGGCGGTTTTGCGCGGCGGGCGGTATGATGGTGTCGGTTTGGCCTTCGGACGCTCGCGTCCGGCCTGTGGTTTTACGATCTATCTGCGGGCGCTCGCCGGCGTGCCCGAGCTTGAGGAACCGGCGCTGCCCGAGGCCATCATTGCGGCCGGTCCCGTCGAACCCGAATTCGAGGCCTGCGTCGAGCGCATGCGCGACGAGGGCTACACGGTGGTGCGTCTTTTGCCCGGAGAGAGGGCCGAGGACGTGACTCGGCAGTTTTGCGTGACGCACGAGCTGCTGCGCACGCCCGAAGGATTTGAGCTCGTTGCTCGAAACTAAAGCTAGGAGTTTAGGAATATGGCTAAAAACGTCGTTGTCGTCGGCGCCCAGTGGGGCGATGAGGGCAAAGGAAAAATCGTTGACTGGCTCACCGAGAGAGTCGACGGAGTGGTGCGCTTCAACGGCGGACACAATGCCGGACACACGCTCGTCATCAACGGCGCCAAGACGATCCTGCGCCTGATCCCCTCGGGCATCATGCATCCGACCTCGACCTGCTACATCGGCAACGGCGTGGTGCTCTCGCCCGAGGCGCTCTTTAAGGAAATCGACGAGCTCAAGGCGCACGGCGTGGACGCAGAGCCGCGCATGCGCGTCTCGGCCAACTGCCCGCTCATCATGCCCTACCACATTGCGCTCGATCACGCGCGCGAAGCGGCTTTGGGCAGCAAGAAGATCGGCACGACGGGCCGCGGCATTGGCCCTGCCTATGAAGACAAGGTTGCCCGCCGCACGGTGCGCGTGGCCGATCTCTTTGACCCCGCGGTTTTCTCCGAGCGCGTGGAGGCCGTGATGGACCTCTACAACTTCACGCTCAAGAACTATCTGCACGTCGAGGGGCTCGATCCCCGCAAGGTGATCGACGACGCCCTGGGCTACGCCGAGCGGCTGCGCCCGATGGTGACCGACGTCTCGGCCGAGCTGCACAAGAAGATGGATGAGGGCAAGCAGTTCCTCTTTGAAGGCGCGCAGGGCTCGATGCTTGACATCGACCACGGCACCTATCCCTTCGTGACGTCGTCAAACACCGTGGCGGGCTCGGTTTGCGCGGGCGTCGGCATCGGCCCGCAGAAGCTCGACTACATCCTCGGCATCACCAAGGCCTACTGCACGCGCGTGGGCTCGGGTCCCTTCCCGACCGAACTCAACGACGCCGTGGGCGAAGAGCTGCGCAGAAAGGGCAACGAATTCGGCGCCGTGACGGGACGTCCGCGCCGCTGCGGCTGGTTTGACGGCGCGGCCCTCCGGCGCGCCGTGCAGATCAACGGGCTCACGGGGCTTGCGGTGATGAAGCTTGACGTCTTTGACGGCATGGACAAGGTCAAGCTCGCCGTGGGCTACAAGGTCGACGGCGAGGAAATGGATCTCATGCCCTACGGGGCCGATGCGGTTGCGCGCTGCGAGCCTGTCTATGAAGAGTTCCCGGGCTGGAAGGAGAGCACTTTCGGCATCACGCGCTGGGAGCAGCTGCCCGTGTCGGCGCAGCAGTACCTCACGCGCTTGAGCGAAGTCGCCGGCTGCCCGATTGCGCTTGTCTCCACAGGCCCCGACCGCAACCAGACGATTCTGTTGAACGACCCGTTCGCATAGTCTAAAATCCCGGACTCGGAGTCTCATCAAAGCGGTTCCGCATTCGTTTGCGGGGCCGTTTTTTCTATCGCGGACCGCAAAGAGGGGCCGCACCTTCGGGAGTTTCAGCATGTCCTCTCACGCCCACTACACTTGGAACGAATATATCGACCTGTGCGAGCGGTTGGTCGCCCGCGTGGGCTCAAGCGGCTGGCAGTTTGACTGCGTGCTGTGTCTGGCGCGCGGGGGCATGCGGCCCGGAGATTTCTTCAGCCGCATCTACGGCAAGCCTCTGGCTGTTCTTTCGACGAGTTCCTACCGCGAGGCGGCGGGGACCGTGCAGGGCAACCTTGACATCGCGCGCTACATCACGGGCGTGGCTGATCTCGAGGGAAAGCTTCTTCTGGTCGACGACTTGTGCGATTCCGGCATGACCATCAAGCGCGTTGTCGAGCATCTCAAGGCCAATTACCCCAAGATCACCGAAGTGCGCGTTGCCGTGATCTGGACAAAGGCCTGCTCGGTTTTCAAGCCCGACTACAGCGTGATTGACTTCCCGGACAGCCCCTGGATTCACCAGCCGTTTGAGTGCTACGACGACATTGGAATCGAAAAGCATCTCGAAAACTGCCGTCAAAAGTTTGGCGACAAGATTTAGGGCGCTGGCTTTGGGCCGCAAACACTCTTGTTCTGCGGCTTGAAGCCCGAGGCGCCGCGTAAAGAAGAGGGGGCCCGGCGACAGGCCCCCTTTTCTTTTTCCAAGCCTCGAGCGTTTTCTTTAGCCGTTTCTGAGCGCCTGGCAAAAGTGCGTGCGGGCCATGAGCTTGATCATGGCCGACTCGAGTTCTTTGACCTGGTTGATTTGCACCACGTTGCGCGCGGCCTTGGTGTTGTCCGCATCGATGCTCAGAATTGCAAGCTCGATGCCGAGGGTGTCGAATGCCGCCTGCGAGCTCGCCGAAACGTCGCTCGGGAAGCGGCCGTCGGTGATGACGAGCAGAAGCTTGTCCCGAGCGCGCCTTGTGAAGCTCTCTTTGGCCCACATCAGCGCCTCTGCAATGGGCGTCGATCCGTAGGCCGTGACGCCGGCAAGGCGCTCAACGCCAGCGGCCGCCGAATCATAGTCGGCCATGACGAGCGAGATTTTGTCATCAGGCTCGGGGCCCGGGAAAACGGCTGCGCGTGCGGTGCACCCGTAGATTGACTTGAGGGCCGAGAGCAGGGCGGCGACGACAAGCTTGGCCTTCGTCATGAGCACAATGCCCATCGAGCCCGACCTGTCCAAAAGAAGCGTGATCTCGGCTGAAATGTTTTTCCGCGCTTGCGGGGCTTCAAAAATGTCGATGCGCCGGTTTGCGAGCTGGCTGATCCAGTCAGCAGAAAAACACTGGCCGTCGACGGCGTGTCGGGCATCGGCGTCCTCGTCGATCGTAAGAAAAAGCGTGCGGAAGCGGTTTTCAAGCCGCAAGACCTCATCCATGGACTTTAAAAAAGCTTCGCGAAAGCGCTGCGCGTCGTGAGCAATGACGTTGTTGGCGGGATTCTTGGGCCACGGGCGTGCGACGGGAGTCTTGGTCAGCGCCGGTTTGTACACCTTCTCAGGCACCATCCCTGCGGGCAGCAACTCCTCAAGGGTAAAGGTCCGCAAGGCGCAGGGGAGGTCGGCTTTCGTCTGGCTGTCTTCCAAAGCGGCGTTGAGAAACTCCGATGCGCGCTCTTCGAGCGCCTTGTTCACCGGGGAGGGCAAGAAAGCTCTCGTTTCTTCTGATGTGTTCGTACTATTTGATAATTCGAAGTCTTCCGTGCTTTGCCGAGCGCATTCCTCGTCGCCATTGCCGCCGCGGGCCCGTGCCTCATCGGAGAATTCATCTTCCTTGTTGCGCATGAGGGTGCATAAACCAGCAATCTCCTGGGCAAGTTTGAATGTATCAATCGTCGACGTCGTCGATAGCGCGGCGGATGTATCTTTTTGCAGCCTCTTTATCATGTCCGCGGGAAGCCGCAAAGCGATCGCCTCATCAAGCCGCGGCAGGCACTTTTGCGCCCATTCATAGCCAAGCCTTGCAAGCAGCGTGCAGTGAATCCACATGACAAGCAGCCCCGCTGCGGAGAGCGCCTGTGGCTCTGCGGCAGGCAGCTTTCCCTTTTTCATGAGCACGCGGCCGAGTTCTTCGCGCCAGGGCTTGTAGCCCGCGTAGCGCTTGGCGCCAAGCGCATCGATGCGGATGTCTTCAAAGCTGTTGAAAAGCAAGAAGAGAAAGTTTGGAAATCGCATCACATACCGCGCAAGGTCCATCTGGGTGTCCGTGATGTGCATGATTTCGTGCAGGCCGTGGCCGAGCACGAGGGTGTCGTAGTCCGGATCATCTGGAGAGGCGTTGCCCAGCCAAACCGTTTTTCCGTCGGTGCACGGAATGCCGCCGAATTGAAAAGAAATATCGGCTTCGCCTGCGACGAACCTCAGAAACTGTTCGATTCCTTTTATTTTGTCTTCAACGGATATGTTCGCGGTGTTGTAGATAAGTTTCATTGCGGATAGCTGCCAGGGCGCTTTGGGCGGCGGAAGACCCCTAAGCCCCTAAGGTAAAAGCCTGCATTCTATCGATCTTGAAGGCCAAAATTGCAGGCAATGCTTAAGAACGGCTGCTCGCAGCCTCCGTGCCGCCAGGGACCGATAAAATCGATTAAGGCAGTGAAGACGTTTTGATTTGAAGGAGGGGACATAGGATGCATCAAACTTTTCGAAGGGTTCTTTGCCGCGGCATTTCGTGTGCGGCTCTTGCAGCGGCTGCCTCGCCTGCCTTTTGCTCGGCGCTCGCCGATGGCCCCGTGCCGGCGCAAGTTTGGCCTTCCGTGCAGGGCGTCGTGCAGCTGCAGGTGGGCAACATCTCGGTGGCCGTCATAGAGGACCGTAAGACGGTCTTTAACAAAGCGCTTTTTGAAGGCATCGAAAAGGATGCGCGCCAGCTTGCCTTGCTGCCCGGCGGCAAGGCGCCGGGCGTGGTCAAGAGCTTTCTGGTGAGAAGCGAAAGCCGCCTTGCCTTGATTGATTCGGGCTATGGCGCGGCATTCGGAGGACAAACCGCCGAGCGGCTCTCGCAGATGGGGCTTGAAGCCGGCGACATCACCGACATTGTTCTCACGCATTTGGACGGCGACCATATCGGAGGTCTGGTGCATGAAGGCAAGCCCGTTTTCCCCAAGGCGCGCATTCATCTCTCAGAGCCCGAATACGAGGGCTGGATTGTCGACGGCACGGCCCGCGCTCAGAAGTCGATTGACAGGGCGCGCGAAATTCTCTCCTTGTATAAGGACCGCATAGAGACCTTTAAGTTTGGCAGTGAGGTTTTGCCAGGCGTGCGCGCCGAGGATGCGCATGGGCACACCATCGGGCACGCGCGCTTTGATATTGATTCGCAAGGTGCGGCAATGACGATCGCAGGCGATTTGCTGCATGCCTATCCGCTTCAGGCCTACTTCCCGCAGAGAAGCTCAAAGTACGATCAGGACCCGGATCAAGCGGCGCGCATGCGCGAGCAGACTCTCGATTGGCTCAGCCGTAATGGTCGCTTTGTGAGCGGTATGCATGTCTCTCCCATGGGATGGGTTGTGAAGAGAAGCGATGGAGGTTACGCCTTGATGACATGGTCGCCAAATGGAAATTAAAGTCTGTTTGCAGACTCTTGTTTCCGAAATGGCGCCGTGCGAAGCGGTGCGGGACCGCGTTGCTTGCGCCGCTTTGCCGCCTTGCGCCGTTGACTTTTTGCGGACGTGCGGGCGCAAAGGGAGTTTGGTCCAACGAGGCCGTCTTTTCTCGTGTCCGACTCCTGCGGGCTTTTGTATGCATGCCGCCACTTGGCAGGCGATCAGACGTTGGGGGACGTTCTTCGGGATTTTGGATGGATCTGCTTTGGGTGCAGGCGATTTTGACGGGGCTTCGCGGGGGAAGCGCTGAAGAGAACCCCGCGGCTTTAGTTGAGGGCGCGGCAGGGCGGCTTGACTGCGTGCAATGCCTGAAGATGCAAAAAAGCCCCGAAAACGGGGCCTCTTGTTGCGGTGTCGAATGTTTTTGGATGGTGCCCAAGACTGGACTCGAACCAGCATGCCTTTCGGCGCTGCGACCTGAACACAGTGCGTCTACCAATTTCGCCACTTGGGCAAAAACATCCGAGACGCGTATTATTCACGAGCTTTTAAAAAATGTCAATACCCAGAACAAGCATGACACGAAAAAAACACAAACGCGTGCGCCTGTCTTCGCGGGCAAAAACTTTCCTTGATAGTTCCTACACCCAGAGGGTTGCCGCCGTTCTTTTCACGCTTGAGGCTCCCTTTTCGAGCACGCAGGCTTTTGATGCGGCCGTGCGATTGTCGGGCCTGTCGGACGAACAAGTGAGCGAGACGCTCGAAGAGATGGTCAACCTTGGTTTGATTCGTGCCTGCGAGAGTGAGGCAGGATTCGAATTGGTGCCGGAAGCATACAGCCACTTTTTCCGGGCAACCGTTAGTTACTCGAAAGCCGGGACCATTTACCTAACCCCTGAGGATGGCTCGCCGAAAGTTTCGAGCTCCGTCGACGTGGGTGCCTTGCCGGGAGACGTCGTTGTTGCCTGCCATGACTGGCGCAGGAACATCGTCATGCTTCTTTCACGCGCTTCCAATCGCTGGGTGTGCCGCTGGCATCACGAACGCTTTTGGGAGCCGGTTTTTGTTCCTCTGGGCTGCGAATTTGTTCGTATTTCGATGAGCCGAGAGATGTTGGAGAGCCAGGAAAGTTATGAGGGCAAGCTTGTCGAAATCGAGCTTGATCAGGAGTCGATGCAGCCCGCTTGCGGCGGTTTTTTTCTGACTGCCGCCAAAGTCCTGCGCATTTTGGGCGAGGAGGATTCTTCTCAGGGGGAAATTCACGCCGCAGCCGTGCGCTTTGGCCTGCCGTACGAATTTTCCAAGGCCGCTCTTGAAGAGGCCCAGGCCCTGCCCGATGAAATCGACGCAAAGTCCGAGCTTTCTTCGCGCGTGGATTTACGCGACATCGCCTTTGTCACGATCGACGGCGAGGATGCCAAGGACTTTGATGACGCCGTCTGGTGCTGCCGGCAGGGTGACGATCAATGGCGCCTGCTTGTCGCCATCGCCGACGTAAGCCGCTACGTTGAGGCAGGCGGCGCCCTGGATGCCGATGCACAGGCAAGGGCGACGAGCACCTATTTTCCGGGCTTTGTGATTCCCATGCTGCCCGAAAAACTCAGCAACGGCCTGTGCTCGCTCAATCCCGGGGTTGACCGGTGCACGATGGTCTGCGACATGGTCGTCAACAAGGAAGGACTTGTCACGGCCTACCAGTTCTATCCCGCGCTGATTCACTCGCATGCAAGGCTCACCTACACATGTGTTTACGCAGCGCTTCAGGGCGACGATTCGGAACTTGTCGCCCGGGGCGGGGCGCTTGCCGACATTAGCGAATTGCACGCCCTCTACAAGGCCTTTGCCGCCGCACGAAAGCAGCGCGGGGCGATCGGGTTTGAAAGTGTTGAAACGAAGATCATTCTCAACGCCGACGGCACGGTGGCGGCCGTCGACAAGCGCGAGCACAACGATGCGCACGCCCTGATTGAAGAGTGCATGCTTGCGGCCAATACGTGCGCCGCTGATTTTGTGCTTCGGCACAAGGCCCTGTGTCTGATGCGCGTGCACGACAAGCCGTCGCCGGAAAAGCTTTGCAGCGTGCGCAATGTTTTGCGCGGCTACCGTCTGAAGCTGGGCGGCGGCGACGCGCCGACCTCGAAGGACTACGAAGCGGTTCTTTCCCGCATTGCCGACAAGCCCTATCGGGATGCGGTCCAGGAAGCGCTTTTGCGCAGCATGTCGCAGGCAAGTTACAGCGTTGAAAACATCGGACACTACGGACTTTGTTACGAGGCCTACACGCACTTTACCTCTCCGATTCGCCGCTATCCCGACCTGCTCGTGCACCGCACGATCCGCGCGCTGCTGGGCAAAAGAAAGTATTTGCCGCGCATACTGATTGATGAGACCGAAATGCGCGAGAGCGCAGCCGGGCGCCGCGTGATTGCCGCGCAGCTCGCCCACGATAAAAATGCCGGCGTTGAGGGGCCGAAAAAGGGAACGGCGCTTGACCGCTGGAGGCGGCTTGGCGTCATCTGCTCTGCGGCGGAGCGACGCGCCGAAGAGGCCTCCCGCGACATCGAGGCGTGGTTTAAGGCGATGTATTTGTCTAAATACGTCGGCAAGAACTTCCAGGCGGTCGTGACGGGCGTTGTTGAGGCCGGGTTGTTCGTGCGCCTTACAAAGCTCTATGTCGAAGGCTTTGTTCATATAAGCAGGCTCGGCGACGATTACTACACCTATGACGAGACGAGGGCCTGTCTGATCGGGTCGAGTACGCGGGAGTGTTTTCGCGTCGGCACCCTCATGGACGTGCGCGTTCAAAGCGTCGATCCAAAAATGCGCACGATTGATTTTGTCTGCTGCAATCCGGGCCGGCGCCTGGGCAAGCGCCGCTCCTTGCCGGAGCTCGATTTTTTGGATGAGGATTTCGATGATTTCTAAAGGCAGGACGGCATTTCTCTTGACATAGAAAGCTGCGGACGGGTTCCCGGTTGTTGATCAAACGGGAAATGGAGGCGTCTTGCCGGTTTCAAAGGCGCCTGCAGCGGGCTTGTCTTTGGGGTGCGCTGGCAAAGGAGCCGGATGCAAGGCACGGGTGCCGCCCAAACGAAAGTCCCACTGCAGCGGCGAGCTCAGGCAAAATGCTCGGGCAGACTGAGGGGAAGACGCGCTCGGTCTGCATCGTTTTTTGCAAAATTCACGAAGGAAGCAAGGTTCATGTCCAAACAAGTCGTGCTTGCGGGTTTTCATGCCGTCAACGCCAGAGCCAAAATCAAGCCGGAGAGCATCCGCGTGGTCTACATGGACGCCGGGCGCCGGGACAAGCGCATGCACCAGTGCCGCGAGAGACTTGTTGAGGCGGGCGTCAAGGTGATGCAGGCCGATCAGAAAAGGCTCGAGGCTCTCGCGGGCGGCGTTCCGCACCAAGGCGTGGTGGCGCTTGCCGATGAACTCAAGCAGAGCGTGGATTTTGACTGGCTCATGGACAACATCACGGACAAGACGCTGCTGCTCATCTTGGACGGCGTCACGGATCCGCGCAATTTCGGCGCCTGTCTGCGCGTAGCCGACGCCGCCGGCGTGCAGGCCGTCATTGTGCCGCGCGACAGATCGGCTTCCTTTTCTCCGGCCGCTGCCAAGGCAGCCGCCGGCGCCTGGGAGACGGTGCCTGTTGTGCAGGTGACCAATCTGGCCGCGAGCATTGTGGAGCTGCGCGACGCGGGAGTGCTTGTCCTCGGCACGGCGGGCGAAGCTCAAAAGACGATCTATGAATTTGATCAACGGCGCGCGCTTGCCTGGGTTTTGGGCGCCGAAGGCGAGGGGCTGCGGCAGCTCACGCGAAAGCGGTGCGATGCGCTCGCAAAAATCCCGATGTTTGGCGCCGTCGACAGCCTCAACGTGTCGGTTGCAAGCGGCGTGTGCCTCTTTGAGAGCGTCAGGCAGCGCAGCTGCGAAGGCAGCGACAGCCCCGCTGCCTCGTAAGAGAAGAATGTTCTCGAAGGCGGCCTGCGGTGGAAACTGCGGGCCGCCTTTTGCTTACTTCATGAAGATAAAAAAGACGGCAAGCACCAGGCAGACGAACGCCGCGAGGTGATTCCACGCGAAATGGTTGTGAAAGACCAGAATCGAAAACAGCGTAAAGACCGTGAGCGTGACGCATTCCTGAATGATCTTGAGCTGCACGAGCGAAAACGGGCCGCCGTTGCCGTCGTAGCCGATTCGATTGGCCGGCACCATGAAGCTGTACTCTAAAAGCGCGATCGCCCAGGAAAACAGCACGACCATGTAGATCGGCCAGGCGCTGAAATTGATGCCCCGCATGGTCTGCAGCTTAAGGTGCAGATACCAGGCGCAGGTCATGAAGATGTTGGAAATGCACAGCAGCCCGATCGTTGTCAAACCCTTGCCAAGCATAGAAATCCCTTTTGTTTAAAGCGCAGTTTGGGAGGCGGCGCCGCGCGCGCTGATGCCGCGTGCGCCCGCGCCCGCCGAAATTTTTTTTGCGGCGCTTGCGGCCGCGACGGCGGGCGATTTTAAGCGCAGCGGCAGCGCTTTGCGCTGCGCCTGCCGCCGCGAGGGGATTGAGCGCGCTGACTTTGTCAGTGTTCGGACTTGATGCCTGCGCCGCACATCGGCATGAGCACGTCGGGCGCATCTCCGTAGAGCTCGCAGTAGTGCTCGTAGGCCGCCAGGTTGGCCGCCGTCGTGTGCTCGCAGAAGATGCCGCGGCGCGCGATGCGAGCGCGGCACTCAAGGATCTTGTCTTCGGGGGCGGTGACGACGCGCACGTTGTGCCGCTTGATCATGGACATGATTTCGCGGCCGCGCATGGGCTTGCCGATGGCGATGCCCTCGGCAATTGTCGGCTTGACGTCGACTTCGGCCGGAACATCAAGTCCCTGCTGCACGCCTTGGCAGAAGGGATCGCAGTTTGCGCTCTGAATGGCGATGATGTTGGGGAAGGCTTTAATGACGCCGCTGCGCTGCAGGTGCTCGAGCGCCTTGATCACGCCGATGAAAAGCGTGCCGTTGCCCAGCGGAACGAGAATGTTGGCGGGGATGCGGCCGAGCTGCTCGAGCGTCTCGTAGATGTAGGCCTTCATCCCTTCGTAGAAGTAGGGGTTGTAGACGTGGTTGGCGTAGTAGGCGCCGTGCTCGAAGACCTCTTTGCGGCAGACGTCCGCACAGTGGTCTCGCGTGCCCTCAATGACATGCACGCGTGCGCCGTGCGACTCGATCATCGTGATCTTCTTGGGGCTTGTGCCCTGCGGAACGTAGATGTCGCAGGCGATGCCGGCGCGGGCGCAGTAGGCGGCCACGGCATTGCCGCCGTTGCCGCTTGAGTCCTGCACGCACGTCTTCACTCCGATGCTTGCCATGTGCGAGACAAGCGTTGCGGCCCCGCGGTCCTTGAAGGAGAGGGTGGGCATGAAGTAGTCCATCTTAAAGAGCACGCCCGGAGCAAATTCAATGATGGGCGTCATGCCCTCGCCCATCGTGACCGAGCGCCAGGCCTCGTCGTCGACGGCCATGAAGCGGCGGTAGCGGAAAATGCTCCAGCAATCTCGATCGATCAGGGAGGCGTCCCAGTCGGGTTCGACAAAATCAAGTTCAAAGAGTCCGCCGCAGCTGCAGCAGGCCGATGTGGTTGAGGTCTGGACTTTCTTGCCGCAGGCGGTACAAACGTATTGCATGGCTTGCTACTCCTCCTTCAGATTGGGAACTTCAGCGAGAGCTTCGATTTCCACAAGGCAGCCAAAGTGAAGCTGAGTGGTGGAGACGACGACGCGGCCCGGTTTGTGATCGCCGAAGAATTCGGCATAAACCTCGTTGATCGGGTTCCAGTACTTGACGTCGGGCGTGTAGACGCGGCAGAAGACGACGTCGCTTCTGCTGCAGTGCGCCTCGCGCAGAACTCGATCGACGTTGTCAAGCGCAAGCCGCGCGTGGTCGCGGATGTCGCCCTTGCAGACCTCGCGCGTGTCCGGGTCAATGGAGAGCTGGCCGGAGATGTAGAGCATGCCGCGGCTGATGACGCCGGGCGAGTAATGGCCTTTGTTTTCACCCTTAAAGGGCGGATTGATGAGCTGCATGCGGTTTAGCCTCAAGTAAAAAAACAGGGCAAAGCAAAAAAGAAAAGGCGCCCGGAATATCCGGCCGTCCCGGCTTGCCGCAGTGCTGCCGTCAACATCAGGGAGCACTGCCGGGTAAAAAGGCGCCAATTCTCGCCAAGGCATGCTAGCAAAGTTCAGGCGCCGCGCCGCACGCGCCGCGTTTTGCCCTCTTTTTGCCCCTTGCAGACTCTGCGCCGGGGCGCCCCGGGCATTTGTCCGAGAGGGCCTTGCGCCGCTGCGCGGATTCTGCGCAGCTCTTTGCTTTGATCCGTGCTTTTTTGCGTACGGGTCAAAGAGGGGCGAAGCGCTTTCAAAATCGCCCGAGAGCGCTTGAATTTCACCGAAATTGAAGAGCCCGATTTGTTAGAATCCCAAGAAATCCGTCAGCCTGCGGGTGCGGTTTGGCATCCGGGGCGTTTTTTATTCTGCGACGCTTTTTCCTATGACTCCGAGACTGCGGCTGCAGCACATCACCAAAGCCTATCCGGGGATAGTGGCCAACGACGACATCACGCTTGACGTCGCGCCCGGAGAGGTTCTTGCCATTTTGGGGGAGAACGGGGCCGGCAAGTCGACTCTCATGAAGATCATCTTCGGTTCGGTTGTCGCCGACAGCGGCGTCATCGAATTCGACGGCCGGCCGGTGTCGATCACGAGCCCTTCGGTTGCCCGCGATCTGGGCATTGCGATGGTGCATCAGCACTTTGCCCTGTTTGAAACGCTCACTGTGGCGCAAAACGTCATCCTGGGACTTGCGGGCGCGCACGGCATTGATGCGGTCGAAAAGCAAATCGAGGCCTTGGGCGAGCGCTACGGCATACCGGTTGACCCCAGGGCCTACGTCGCCGATCTGGCCATGGGCGAGAGGCAGCGCGTGGAAATCATCCGCGCTCTGATGACCTCGCCCAAGCTTCTTATTCTTGACGAGCCCACGTCGGTGCTCACGCCTCAGGCCGTGCGCAAGCTTTTTGAAACGCTCAAAAAACTGGCCTCCGAAGGCGTCTCCATTGTGTTTATTTCTCACAAGCTCGATGAAATCCGCGAGCTTGCCGACCGCTGCACGGTTCTCAGAGCCGGCAGGGTTGTAGAAACGGTGGTGCCGGCGCAAAAAACCGAAGACGAGCTCGCGCGCCTCATGATCGGCAGCGCTCCGCCAAAGCTCAAGCGCCGCACGGGCCGCCCCGGGGCGCCCGCGTTGGAGCTTCTTGGCGTCGGCCTCTCGGGCGGGCGGCATGTCTGCGGGCTCAACAACATCCGGCTCTCGGTGCGCTGCGGCGAAATCGTCGGCATTGCCGGCATCAGCGGCAACGGGCAGTCGAGGCTGCTTGGCGTGTGCATGGGCGAGCTGCCCGTCGAGCATGGAAAGATCCGGATCTTTGGCGAAGAGGTCAATCGGCTTGATCCGGCGCAGCGCCGCGCCCGGGGCATGCGCTATGTGCCCGAGCAGCGCCTCGGACACGGATCCGTGCCTGAGTTTTCCCTTCTTCTGAATACGCTCTTGACGGGCGACGACCTGCACAGCCGCGGCTTTATCAACCGGCAGCGGGCCCGGCTTTTTACCGACAGCGTGATTGAGGCCTTCGACGTCAAGACCTCTTCGGTGAACATGCCCGCGCAGTCTCTCTCGGGTGGCAATCTGCAGAAATTCATCGTGGGGCGTGAAATTTTGCAAAAGCCCCGCATTTTGATTGTCGATCAGCCCACATGGGGCGTGGACGTGGGGGCGGCGACGGTCATTCGCAATGCGCTCGTTGAGCTTTGCAGCCAGGGTGCGGCCGTCATCGTCGTCAGCGAGGAAATCGACGAGCTTTTTGAAATCAGCGACAGGATTGCGGTGATGTATCGAGGCTGCATGTCTCCTGCGGTTCCCGTCGAGTCGCTCTCCATGGAGGAGCTCGGGCGCTGGATGGCGGGGCTCTGGACGGGAAGTCCCTTTAAGCGCCGTGCGGCGGAGGGCAGTTGAGATGCAGTTTCCCATTGCTTTGAAAGTACGCCGCCGGCCCGGCATCATGCGCTGGCTTTCTCCCCTGGCGGCTCTGGTCCTCACGGTTGTTGCCGGAGCGGTGCTTTTTGCCTGTCTGGGGAAAAATCCCCTGGACGGCCTTTACGTCTTTTTGATTGCTCCCCTGGAGAGTCTGCGGGGATGGGCCGAAGTGGGTGTGAAGATGACGCCGCTGCTTTTGTGCGCCGTCGGACTCGTCGTCTGCTATCGGGCCAATATTTGGAACATTGGCGCCGAGGGGCAGTTTCTGATGGGAGCGATTGCGGGCGGCGCGGCGGCGCTTCTGTGCCCGCCCGGAGCCGGGCACTGGTTTTTCATTGTGGCCGCGCTTGCGGGCGTTGCCGGCGGCTGCTTGTGGGCGTCCGTGACGGCGCTGCTGCGAGACCGCTTTCATGCCAATGAAATTTTGGTCTCGCTCATGCTTGTGTACGTCGCGCAGTTTTTCCTTGCCTACTGCGTGCAGGGCCCTTTGCAGGACCCCGACGGCCTCGGGTTTCCGCAGTCGCCCATTTTTGCCGCCGCGGCTTCGATTCCCAACCTTGTGCCTGGCACGCGCCTTCACATCGGGTTTGTTTTTGCGCTCGCTGCGGCCGTTGTCGTGCAGATCATGATGGTGCGCATGTTCATCGGGTTGCAGTTCAGAGTCTCGGGCATGGCGCCGCTTGCGGCCAAGTACGCCGGTTTTCGCCCGCGCAGGCTCTTGTGGATTGCGATGCTCATCTCGGGCGGACTTGCCGGGCTTGCCGGCGTATGTGAAGTCACAGGCCCCGTCGGGCAGCTCACTCTCAACATCAGTCCGGGCTACGGCTTTGCGGCAATCATCGTTGCCTTCGTCGGCAGATTGTCGCCTGCGGGCTGCATTCCCGCGGCTTTTGTGATGGCGCTCTTTTATCTGGGCGGCGAGCTCGGACAGAGCCGCCTTGGTCTTCCCTCGTCGGTGACGGGGGTCTACCAGGGCATGCTTCTTTTCTTTTTGCTCGTTTGCGATGCTTTCATCGTTTTCAAGCCCGTCTGGGTGGGATTTGCCAAACGGCAGGGAGAACAGTGATGAGTGTGACGGCTTCCTTGATTGCTGCAACGCTCAATGCGGGCACGCCACTTCTGATTGCAGCCGTCGGCATCTTGATTCATGAAAAAAGCGGCGTGCTCAATCTTGGCATCGAAGGCATGATGCTGCTTGGCGCCGTGGCCGGGTTCGGCGCCGTTTATGCCACGGACAGTTTCGCTCTGGGCTTTGCCGCCGGTGCGGCGGCAGGCCTTGCCCTTGCCGCGCTCTTTGGGTTTTTTACGCTCGGGCTTTATGCCAATCAATATGCCGCGGGCCTTGCGCTGACGCTTTTTGGCACCGGATTTTCCGCGTTTGTGGGGCAAAGCCTGCAGGGCAAGGCCCTGGCTCACCGAGCCGCCGAGGGCATTCCTTTTCTCAAGGACATTCCCTTTGTGGGCGAGGCGCTTTTTTCGTCCCACATCTTTGCCTACCTGGCGCTCGCCGCTTTGGCGGCGGTGGGGTGGTTCTTGTACCGCAGCCGCTGGGGCCTTGTTGTTCGGGCTGTGGGCGAGTCTCCCAAGGCGGCCTATGCACTGGGCTACAACGTGCGCACGATCCGCTTTTGCGCCGTGCTCTTCGGCGGCCTGATGTCGGGCCTTGCGGGCGCCTACTTGTCGCTCGTCTATACGCCCTTGTGGGCCGAAGGCATGACGGCAGGCCGCGGCTGGATTGCCCTGGCGCTTGTCACATTTGCGACGTGGAGGCCGCTTCGCGTTGTGCTCGGCGCCTATCTTTTCGGCGGCGTCACGATGTTGCAGTTCAACATGCAGGCCATGGGAATTGAAGTGCCCTCGCAGATCATGTCGATGACGCCGTATCTGGCCACGATTCTCGTGCTGGTGCTGATTAGCCGCAATCCGAAGTGGATTGCCATGAACGTGCCTGCAAGCCTTGGAAAGACCTTCACACCCGGAAGATGAGGCGGACGCGGAAGGTCTTTACGGGAGAACCGCTTTTTCTCTTTTTTTCACCTTTTGGAACAAGGAAGTCGATGACCATGATGAAAAAACTCGCCCTGGCTCTGGCCGCAGCATCCTGCGTTGTGCTGTCGGGCTGCGGAGACGAGAAGTCTTCTTCGAGCACACCCGCGGCAGGGGAAAAAGCGGCAGCCGCCCAGGGGCCGCTCAAGGCCGCCTGGCTCTATCCGAGCCCCCGCGCCGATGAAGGCTGGAGCAAGCAGCACGACGAGGCGCGCGAGATCGTGCAGAAGAAGTTCGGCGACAAGATTCAGACGCAGTTCGTTGAAAACGTCGTGACGGTTGCCGATGCCGAGCGTGTGATCCGCGATCTCGCCAGTCAGGGCAACAAGATCATCTTTGCGACGAGCTTTGAGTACATGAACCCGACGCTCAAGGTCGCCAAGGAATTCCCGGACGTGAAGTTTGAGCACGCCACGGGCTACAAGACGGCCGACAACGTCAACTACTACAACGCCCGTTTCTACGAGGCCCGCTATCTGGCAGGCAAACTTGCCGGCGCCATGACGAAAAACGGACGGCTGGGCTACGTGGCGGCCGTGCCGATCCCTGAGGTCCTCCAAGGAATCAACGCCTATACGCTTGGCGCACAGTCGGTCAATCCCAACATCGAGGTGCGCGTGGTCTGGACCAACACCTGGTACGACCCGGGCAAGGAGGCCGATGCAACGAAGACGCTCATCGGCCAGAACTGCGACGTGATTTCGCACCACACGAATTCACAGGCCGTGGCCTCTACCGCCGAGGCTGAAAAGGTCAAGGTGATCAGCTACCACTCGGTCATGAAAAAGGCCGCGCCCACGCAGTTGATCGGCGCCGTGACGCATCACTGGGACGAGTACTACGCCAAGCGCATCGAGGATGTGATCAACAACCGCTGGAAGGTCGAACCGGTCTGGGGCGGGGCCAACATGCACATGGTGCGGCTCTCGGGCATCACCGATCAGGCGCCCGCCGAGGTCGTCAAGGACATCAACGATGTCTACGCCAAGCTTGAAAAGGGTGAATTCAACATCTTCACTGGTCCGATTGTCGACAATGAAGGCAATACGGTGCTGGCCGAAGGCCAAAAGGCTGACGACGCGCATTTAACGCGCATGAACTACTTCGTCAAGGGCGTGGTCGGGAAGGTCCCCAGCAGCAAATAACAAACGGCTGCCGCTGGCGCTGCATGCCCGCCGCCGTCCTGGCGCGGGAGCGGCGCCAAAAATCTAAAAACCGACGCAGGAGAGAAAAGTCTCCTGCGCCGGTTTTTTTGAATTGCCGCGCCGCTGCGCCGCCTCAGAGGACTCTGTCCGAGCTCTGAAGCGACGGCGTGTTTTCAAGAGCTTCAGGCCGCGGCGCTCTTTTCCTCTTTTGCGCCCGTGCTCTTGGCCTTGGCGGATTTTGCTTTGGAAGCCTTGGCTGGCTTTTGTGTTGCTTCGGGCGCGCTCGTTTTGGCCGCGCCGGCTTTGCGGGCGCCTTTGCGGACCGGGGTCGGAGACTTGACTGATTTGCCGGGCTTTTCAGTTTTTTCAGGCTTTTCGGGTTTTGCGGGCTTGACGGGCTCCATGCGGCTTGCGCGAAATTCAATGTCAAGGCCCGCCTCTGCGGCAATGGCGTTGAGCTCCTCGACGCTCTTGTCTGCGACAAGGCGCAGCGGCACGAGAGGATCGTCGGTTTCCTCCAGATTGAAGTCAAAAGCGTCCTGATCGTCCGGTGCAAGGTCAAGGATCAAGGTGACGGCCTGTCCCTGCGGGGTGTCGACCGTGCTGTCCCAGGCATGGAAGTTTTCCGTGACGTCGTGCAGCAGGAAAAAGCGCAGTTCCTCGACCAGATCTCCGTAGTCTGCGCGAGAGAGCGTGCGCACCCAGTTCGTGAGCGATTTCGTGGCGATGTCGCTTAAAAGAACAGTGACGGCCAGCAGATCCTGATAGCTCTCTTCAAGGGCGGGATCGACGGCGGCCGAGGCTTTCTCAGAGACGCCCTGCGCCGTTTTCGTGTCGTTGCAGATGCGGGCAAGCAGGTCGTCGGAGAGTTTCTCAAAATGCGTGAGATAGGCGTCTCGAATCACCCGCACGGCGTCGCGCAGGTCGCTGCTGCGGTGCATGGCGGCGACGAGCTTGACAGGATCGCGCTTCCAACCCTTCTTCAAGATGGGCTTCAAGGCCTGCTTGAAGGTGCGTTTTTGAAAGTCCAGGACTTCCACCTGGCCGGCTTCGTTGACGAAAAAGCGCGTCACGCGGTTCTTTGACACGGCTTGCCCCTTAAAAAAGAAAAACTGCGGTAAGGCAGACAATTGCAAACTTCAATTTAAGCGCATCTTGGCACAAAAGACAAAATGCGGAGCGCTCGGACAAGCCGGAAATCTTTGCGGCTCTCCGACAACGGGCGCGACGGGGGCAAAGCCCTTGTTTGTGCGGGGCTCTTTGAGAGGGGCCGTGCGCAACGCGCGCCGATACGATAGAATCGCACATCCACACGGGGGGCCCATAGCTCAGTCGGTTAGAGCAGGGGACTCATAATCCCTTGGTCGAAGGTTCAAGTCCTTCTGGGCCTACCATGCGAAGCCGTGAAAAACGGAGATTCCCTCGTTTCCCGTGCCCCGGACCGCGGGTTTTCCTGCCTGCGCCCTTTTGCCGAGCAGTTTGGACGCAACGCACGAGTCCGTGCGAAATCCTCGTTGACTTCATAAAAAGCCGAATGTCTTCACGAGCGGCGGGCATAGGCGATTCCCTCCTTGCGGCGCTGACGCAAGCTTTGCCTGCGCTATTTCCCCGGCCTCATTTGAATCGAGTCGGGTCCGCGGCCCGCGGATGCGACGTGCGGCGGACTTCTTCACTTTTCCCGACCATGCCGGCTCTTTGCAAAGCAACGTGCGCAAGCCGCATTCAGTAAAATCAAGCACCGGATCATTAACGACGACGACAAGAGATGAGTGAGCAGCCTTCTTTTTCTCAATTTCCTCTAGCCCCGGCAATTCAACAAGCCATACAGGAGATGGGGTACGTTGTTCCCACGCCGATTCAGGTGCAGGCCATCCCCGTTGTGCTCGCCGGTCAGGACGTGATGGGAGCTGCTCAGACGGGTACCGGAAAGACGGCCGGCTACGGACTGCCGGCGCTGCAGCGCGTGCTGCCCTGGGCCAATACGTCAATGTCGCCGGCGCGCCACCCGGTTCGCGTTCTGATCCTCGCGCCCACCCGGGAACTTGCCGACCAGGTCAACGAAAATCTCGAGAAGTATGCGAGCAAAACGCCGCTTCGCGTCGGCGTGGTCTACGGCGGCGTGGACATCAAGCCGCAGACGGAGATGCTCCGAAAGGGCGTTGAAATTCTCACGGCCACACCGGGTCGGCTCCTTGATCATGTCGAAGGCCACAGCGTCAATCTTTCACAGGTCCAGATCGTGATCCTCGACGAGGCCGACCGCATGCTCGACATGGGGTTTTTGCCCGACATCTCGCGCATTCTGAACCTTCTGCCCGCCAAGCGGCAGAACCTGATGTTTTCGGCGACGTTCTCGCCGGAAATCAAAAATCTCGCCAACAGTTTTCTCAAGCATCCCGTCCTGATCGAAGTCGCCCGCGAAAACGCCACGGCCGAGACCGTCAAGCAGGTGGTCTACCGGGTTCACGACTCCGAGAAGACCGACGTCCTGATCGACATTCTCAAGAGCTACGGTCCGGACAGAACGCCTCTGAAGCAGGTTCTCGTCTTTGTCAACAGCAAGCTCGGCTGCCGCCGCCTTGCCAATACGCTCAAGCGCGTGGGCATTGAGGCCGAGGCTATTCACGGCGACCGCACGCAGGAAGAGCGCCAGACGGCGCTGCAGGATTTCAAAACCGGAAAATGCGAGGTGCTCGTAGCCACCGATGTGGCTGCCCGCGGTCTTGACATTGCCGAGCTTCCGGTTGTGATCAACTACGACGTGCCCTTTGGAGCTGAAGACTACGTGCACCGCATCGGACGCACGGGCCGTGCGGGCGCCAAGGGACTTGCCGTGATGCTCACGACGGGCGGAGATTCGCGCCTTGTCGCAGCCATTGAGGCGCTCACCAAGCAGAAATTTGACATCGAGGAGCTCTCGCCCATTCCCCGCAGTCAGAGGCGGCGCTCTTTCGACGGGCGGCGGGGCGACGGCAGCCGCCCGAGGCGGCAGCGTCCGGATTGGAGCGACGACGATCACGAGGGGCGCGTGCGTCCCGACATTCCCGAGGCGGCAAAGGTGGTCTACGATCCGATTTTCGACACCCCTTACGAGCCCTCGCAGGCCGCAGAGACGAAAAACGAGTCTGACGACAGCGTCGCGCAGGTGCGCAAGTCTGCGTCTTCACGCAAAAAACCGACCAGGGTTGCAGCCTTGCTCGGCGGCTTCCCGCGCGGCTAGCACCAGCCCGAGGGCGGGTTTTGCCCGGCGCTGCTTTCTTCGCATTCAAAGAAAAGCTTTTCACAAGCCTTAAGGCGCGCTTTTTTGCTGCCTTGTCACTTTCGTCTGAGGGCGAGTTAGGTGCAAAAAACCTCCGCCCTTGCAAGTCAAGAGCGGAGGCTCATCAAGCGCTTCGAGACAAGGTCGGAAGCGCGAACCTTTTGCGCGGCTTCGAGGCGCTTTAGGAGGCCTTTTTAGCCGCAGTGCGCCTTGCGGTGGTTTTGGCCGCAGGCTTTGCCGCTGCCTTGGCGGCGGGCTTTGCCGCAGTCTTTGCGGTGCTCTTGGGGGCTGCGCTCTTTGCTGCCGCAGGCTTGGCGGCGCTCTTGGCCGTGCTTCTTGCGGCTGCCTTTGCGGGAGCCTTTTGGGCCGCTTTCTCAACGCTTTCTTGCTCGGGCTTTTGAGCCGCCGACCTGGCCTTGGGGGCGGCCTTGGCCGTCGCCGTCTTTGCCGAGCTCTTGGCGGAGGCAGGCTTGGCGGCTGCGGCAGTCTTGGGCTTGTCTTCGGGCTTTTCCGCGGCCTTTACCGCTGCCTTTTCCGCTGCTTTTTCAACGCTCTTGCCCGCAGCCTTGGCCGATGCTGCGGAAGCCTTCTGCGAGGCCTTGGGCGCCGCGCGCTTGGCGGCGGGCTCGCTCACAGGCTTCTCTTCGGGCTTTTGAGCCTTGACGGTTTTTCTGGTGCTCGCGGCCTTTGACGGCTTTGCTGCGGCCGGCTCATCGGCAGTCTTTGCCGGGGCGCTCTTGGCCGCGGCGCGAGTTGCACTTTTTGCGGCGGGCTTTGCAGCGGCTCTTGCGGTGCTTTTGCCGGCGGCCGGTTTCGCAGCGGGCTTTGCTGCTGCGGCTTCAAGCATTTTCACTGCCTCGGAGCACTGCTCGAGCATGTTCAGGCTTGCCTCGAGCATTTCCTTAAAGACGCTCTGCTTGAAGGTGAGTTCGCCCTTTTCAAACGCACTGTGGATCTCGTGGGTAATGGTCTGAAGTCGATCTTGTGCCTGTCTGAACGTGTTCAGGGGCGTGTTGGTAGTTTCAGCAGTCATCGGACGAACTCCTCATGTGCGAAAGAAACGATACGGACACCAAACGGCCGGGATTGAAATTCTCAAGAGAATTCAAAAGGTTATACATCCTTGACGACTGATTGGCATGTGTGTTCAACTAACCGAAATCAATCATATCGGATATGCTCACAAATAAAAAGCTTTGGACTTGTTGGCAAAACCCAAAATTTTTTTGCTAGAATGCGCAACCTCACTCAGGGCGACTTGGAAGGGTGGCAGAGTGGTCGAATGCGCCGGACTCGAAATCCGGTATACGGTTATACCGTATCGAGGGTTCGAATCCCTCCCCTTCCGCCAGGCGTTCTAGAGAGTGAAGCAAAATCAGCATGTGTGCGCCAGTAGCTCAGTTGGATAGAGTACCTGGCTACGAACCAGGGGGTCGTGGGTTCGAATCCTGCCTGGCGCACCATCAAGATGCTTGCAGCAAGGCCCAGGCAGAGATGCTCTGGGTTTTTTGTTGCCTGCGCTGTGTTGCGCCGCTGCGCTCAAGGCGAACTTTCCCGCCATGGAACTTGTCCGCGGGACGCATGGGGGAAAAGACCTCTTTTGCCTGCCCTTTCGGGGCGGGGGAACGCGGGCGCTTTTTTTGCGGCCGGCGTTTTTGCTGTAAGATCGACAACCGGGCTCAGATGCTCTTGAAAGCGCCTGCCTCCAACACACGGCATCAGAAGAAATCGGGCGGCGCGCCCCTTTCATGCCGCCGGCAGACAGCCTGCTTGCGGGCAAGCGGCGCTTTGCGCAGCAATTTTTGCATTTGCGGTTTTCTCAAGCTTTTTACGAAACACGGCCTGCATGAGGGCTCCCTGAAACCGAAGGGGCTTTGTGCACGCGGCCTGTTTTTCTTGAGCGCTTCTCAGATTTTCTCTTACCGTGTCAGATACGCTCCAACCCGACGGCATGATCGAGGCCGCGCTGCTTGCCAGTCCGCAGCCGATGAAGCTTGAGGCGATCGTGCGCCTTTTTGACGGGGCGATGAAAAAGCCGCAGGTGCTTGAATTGTTGGGCAGGCTGCAGCAGGCTTGGGCCGGGCGCGGACTCAGGCTTGTCGAGACGGCCGAGGGATGGCGCTTTCAGTGTGTGGAGGAAGTGGCGCAGGCGCTTATCCGCATCAACGGTCAGAAACCTCCGAAGTATTCGAGAGCCGTGCTTGAGACGCTTGCCATCATTGCCTACAGGCAGCCCGCCACGCGCGGCGACATTGAAGAAATCCGCGGCGTGGCGGTCAATGCAAACGTGATGCGCCAGCTCGAGGAGCGAGGCTGGATTGAGGTGGTGGGGCATCGCGAGACGCCCGGGCGGCCGAGCCTTTTTGCCACCACAAAGCAGTTTTTGGCCGACCTTGGCCTGAAGTCGCTCTCGGAACTGCCGCCGCTTGCGGGCGCCGAGCCCCAGGTGCAGGAGTTTGAACTCGACCTGCCTGATCCTCGCGAGAGGAATGAAAACGAAGAGCCTCCCGGCAAGGACCGTGAGCAGGTCCCCGGCAAAGAGCCCAAAGAGCCTTTGGAGCAACAAAAGCCCGATGCGCCGGCCGATGCAGCCCAAAGCGGCGGGCTCAACGGAGAGGTCCTGCCCGAGGGCGGCGACTTCACCAGGAAAGAGACAGCAAGCTGATAAAGCCTCCGGCTGCGGCAGTTGCCGGTGCACGAGCAAACACAGCAAGGCACGCCGGCTTCAAACCCGCGCCTTAAAGCTCAGAACACGAATCGATGCGGCCCGCTTCGAGGGCCCCAAGACTGATCAGGATTCAAAATGATCGAAAACGACGACAAGAGTGATCAACAGGCAGCGCCCGAATCGGACGAAGGCGCTGCATCCGCGCGCTTGCGCACGCGCTATCCCATGCGCCGGCGCGTGCGCGCCAAGCAAGGCTCGGCCGAAGCCGGTGAGGCTCTCTCCGAATCCAAGCCCGGGCAGGAAGCCCCGGCCGACGCGCCTGCCGCCGAGGCCGTGCGGCCTGCGGCAAAAAAGGCAAAGTGTCCCGCCCGAAAGAGCGCTGCCGGCGCGGCGCGCCGCTCTCCTGCCGCTGGCGAGAACTCTGAAAGCGATGCGGCCCCGCAGCAGTCCTCCGAGGGTGAAGCTGGTGCCGAGACTGCCGCAAAACCCAAAAAAGAGCGCCGCGCAAAGAGTTTTCGCAAGGCTTTCGGCAAGGGGCGCCAGAAGGGGGCCGCTGCTACAGGCTCTTTTGAGGACGACTTCGTTCCCGATCAGGGCGAGGTGGAAAGCTCGGTGTTTGCGCCGCAGCTTTTTGACGCCAAGGTGCTGGCCCGCGGGCGCGCAGCCAAGAAAAAGGAACTCGCAAGCCAGAGCGAAAAGCTGCACAAGGTGCTTGCCGACCTCGGGCTTGGCAGCCGCCGCGACATGGAGCAGCTCATCGTCGAGGGGCGCATTTCGGTCAACGCCGAACCCGCGCACCTGGGGCAGCGCATCATGCCCGGCGACATCATCCGGCTCAACGGCCGCATCATCAAGCGCATGCCCGCCTCGGCCAAGCCCAAGACGCCCCGCGTGCTCGTCTATCACAAGCCTGCCGGCGAGATCGTCAGCATGAAGGACCCGCAGGGGCGCCCGACGGTGTTCTCGCGCCTGCCAAAGATTACCGGGGCCCGATGGATTGCCGTGGGCCGGCTTGACTTCAACACGGAAGGGCTGCTGCTTTTCACAACGAGCGGCGAGCTTGCCAATCGTCTGATGCATCCGCGCTACCAAATTGAGCGCGAATACGCCGTGCGCGCCGCCGGCACCATGACCGACGAGGCGCGCAAGGCCCTTCTTGAAGGCGTGATGCTCGAAGACGGCCCGGCCGCATTCTCGATGCTGCAGGAAAAGGGCGGAGACAACCTCAACAAGTGGTATTTGGTGCGCATCAACGAGGGACGCAACAGGGAGGTGCGCCGCATGTTTGCCGCGGTGGGCCTTACCGTGAGCCGCCTTATCCGCGTGCGCTACGGCGCCGTTCACCTGCCGGCTGATCTTGCGCGCGGCCAAAAGCGCGAGCTGCAGCCCGAGTGGGTGCAGGCCTGGCTTGCCGAACTCAATGCCAAGGACGAAACGCTGATGCCCGCCAAAAAGAAGGCAAAGGCGGCAGCCGCCAAAAAGTCCGCCAAGGCCCAGCGCGGCGCGGCCAGCTGGCAGCCCGATCCGATGACAAGCACCGTCAACTACATTGCCAGCGGCAAGATCGGCGCCATTGCGCGCAGCTACGCCCGCACGCTCAACGACCCCTACGCTGTTGAACCGATGCGCCAGAGCGCCGGAAACCGCAAGTCAAAGGGCTACGGGCGGCGCTGACCTGAAAGTCCCCAGCAACGACGGTGCCGGCGCCTTGGGGCGCGGCACTGTTGTCAAACGGGGAGAATTTGGCGTAAAAATCAAAATTTCTGTTGAAATTCAATGCATAGCCCCGTATAATCGCGGCCATCGACTCGGGTCTGCGTTTGCCCGGGCTTTCCGGCCTTGCTGGGTCCGGGACGCCGCGGGCGGGATGGCACGGATGCGGTCGCCTCACTAAACCATGGAGAGCCCTCCGGTTTCGGGCGGTTTCCTTGGTGCCTTGTCAAAGGCGTAGGGATGGGCAGTTTCGCCCATTTTTTTTTGTTTAATTCCCTCTTCGATTGAATGGCTTCAAGCACTACTGAAATTGCAGCGCTCGTTGAGAGCACCGTCGAGGGGCTGGGCTACGAATTTGTTGAATTCGAGCGGCTGCCCCGAGGCATGATGCGCGTGACGATCGACCGGCCCGAGGGCGGGCTGACGGTTGACGACTGCGAAATCGTCAGCGATCAGATCACGCATCTTTTTACGGTCGAAAACATTGACTACGAGCGGCTTGAAGTGGCAAGCCCCGGGGTGGATCGCCCGTTAAAGCGCGTGCGCGACTGGCGTCGTCACGTGGGGGCGCCGGCGCACGTCGAGCTCTACGAGCCGATGCACGCCGAGGGATTTCCCGCCGCAGGCCGCCGCAAGCTCGACGGCCGCATTCTCGGCGTGGAAGGCGAAGAGGGAGCCGAGGTGATCGTCTTTTCTTTTGAGGAAGTCGAAGCGGCGCGCACGCCGAGCGAGGCGGCGCGCCTTCGGAATCAAAAGGTCAAGAAGCCGCAGGCCGAACCCATTGTTGTCTCGTTTGCGTTCCACGATGTGGACCGGGCCAACCTGATTGCTCAATTGGACTTTAAAGGAAAACAGAAATGAGCCGCGAAATGCTCGAAATGGTCGATGTCCTCGCCAACGAAAAGAGTGTAGAGAAGTCAGCCGTCTTTCTTGTGCTTGAAACGGCTCTGGCAAGCGCCGTCAAAAAGGCGCAGTTTCCCGGTGAAGACGCCGACGTCGTCGTGCATGTCGATCAGAACACCGGCGACTGGCAGGCCATGCGCCGCTGGCTGGTGGTAAGCGACGATCAGGGGCTGCAGCAGCCCGACCGCGAGGAGATGTACTCCGACGTTGCCGACGACTATCCCGGCATTGCCGTGGGCGACTACATCGAAAGGCCCATCGAAAACGTCAACACGTCGGGGCGGCGCTTTGCGCAGGACGCCAAGCAGGTGATCCTGCAGCGGCTGCGCGACGCCGAACGCGAACAGATTCTCAAGGAATTTCTTGCGCGCGACGAAAAGATCGTCTCGGGTCAGGTCAAGCGCGTCGACAAGGACGGCGCCATTATTGAAGTGGGGCGCCTTGAAGCCAAGCTTCCGCGCTCGGAGATGATTCCGCGCGAAAATCTGCGCAGCGCCGACCGCGTCCGCGCCTACGTGTTGCGTGTGGACGAATCGGCCAAGGGGCGTCAGGTAATTTTGTCGCGCGCCTGCCCCGAGTTCCTCAAGAAGCTTTTTGAACTTGAGGTGCCCGAGATCGAGGAGGGCGTGGTGGAAATCAAGTCCGCCGCGCGCGACCCCGGCTCGCGCGCCAAGATTGCCGTCATGAGCCGCGACAAGCGCGTTGAGCCCGTGGGCACCTGCATCGGCATCCGCGGTTCGCGCGTGACGGCCGTGACCAATGAACTCGCCGGAGAGCGCATCGACGTGGTGCGCTGGGATGAAAATCCGGTGCAGTACATCGTCGAAGCGCTCAAGCCCGCCAAGGTGAGCAAGGTCTTTGCCGATGAAGAGGCGCACTCGATGGACGTGACGGTCGACGAAGAGAATCTTCCGATTGCCATCGGACGCGCCGGTCAGAACGTGCGCCTTGCCACGGAACTCACCGGCTGGAAGATCAACATCATGACGGCCGAGGAGGCCGATCAGAAGCAGCAGCAGGAAGTGCGCGAGGCCTGCGACGAGTTCATGCGCGAACTCGGCCTCGACGAAGGGTTTGCCCGAGCGTTGATCGACGCGGGCATCTACACCCTTGAGGAGCTTGCCTACGTGCCCGAGCAGGAAATCATCGATCTGGGCGTCTTTGACGAACAGACCGTCGCGGACCTGCGCGACCGCGCCCGCCGCGCGCTTCTGAGCCAGGCTCTCAAGCGCGAGGAGAACCTGCGTCAGGCCGATCCGAGCCTGCTTGAACTTGAAGGCATGGATTCGGATCTGGCCAGCAAACTTGTCAGCGAAGGCATCAAGAGCGCCGATGAATTGGGCGATCTGGACGCCGAGGAACTGATGCAAAAGAGCGGCATCGATGAAGAGCGCGCCAAGGCGCTCATCATGGCAGCCCGCGCCCGCTGGAGCGACCAGCAATAAGCTCGAAGTCCTTCAATGGCTTTTCGTTGCTACAAACAGAATTAAGCCGGCCCTCGAAGAGCCGGCTCCCGCGGCGCAGCGACGCCTGCGGGGAGCCCTCTTCGAGCTGCCGGCGGGAGTGATAGGAAAACATGGCAAACAATACGGTTCGCGAATTTGCCCTCGAGCTCAAGGTTTCGGCCGGCACGCTTTTGTCGCAGCTGCAGCAGGCCGGCGTCAGCGTCTCCAGTGAAAACGATGAAATCAGCGATGCGGACAAGGCTAAGCTCCTGGAGAGCCTGCGTCATGCCCGCGTTCAGGACAAGCCCCGCAAGATCACGGTGACCCGCCGCGAGACCTCGACCATTCGTCAGAATGACGGACAGGGAGGCGCCCGCACGATCGAAGTTGAAGTGCGCCGCCGCCGCGTGTTCGTTAAAAAGCCCTCTGCCGCGCCAAGCGCTGCCGATGATGCCCGCGCAAGCAGAATTGCCGCCGCGCGCGCCGAACTCGAAGCGCAGGCCAAGGCCGAGCTTGACCGCAAGGCTCGCGAAGAAGCAAGCCGCAAGGCCGCCGAAGAGGCAGCTCGCGAGCAGGCCGCCCGCGAAGAGGCGCGTTTGAAGGCCGAGGCCGAAGAACGGCGCCGCCAGGAAGAGGAGCGCCGGCAGGCTGAACTCAAGGCGCAGCAAGAGCGCGAAGAGGCGGCGCGGCGCGAGGCTCTCGCGAAAAAGCAGGAGCAGGAGCGCCGGCAGCAGGCCTCTCTTGAAGATGAAAAGGCCGAGCAGGCCCGCAAGGCGGCGGCCGAAGCGGCCCGCGCCAAAGAGCTCCAGGAGAAGGCCGCCGCAGAGGAAGCCGCCCGCAAGAAGGCGGCCGAGGAAGCCGCCGAGCGCGAAGCCCAGGCCAAGCGCCGCGAGGAAGCGCGCCGCAAGGCGCAGCAGGAGGCCGACGCCATCCGCGCCATGCTCGCCAAGCCCAAGACCGTTCTCAAGGCCAAACTTGACCGCGGCGACAAGAACGACCGCCGCGACGAGGAAGCCAAGGCGGCAGCGGGTGCTTCCGCAGCCAAGAGCGCGCAGAAGCCCGCCGAGGCCAAAAAGCCTGCGGCTTCCGCCAATGCGCAGCAGCGCGAGGGAGCGAAGAAGTCGGGCGCCAAGGGCCGCAAGAACACGTCCGATCGCAGCGGCTGGAATGAAGACAATCAGAAGCGCCGCACGATGAAGTCCCGCGGCGGCGTGGATGCCTCCGACGACAACTGGCACAGCCGCGGCCGCAAGAATCATCGCCACGAGGCCGCTTCCGTGCATGAGATGCCCACCGAGCCGATCGTGCGCGAGGTGGTCGTGCCCGAGACGATTTCCGTTGCTGATCTCGCCCACAAAATGGCCGTCAAGGCCACCGGAGTGATCAAGACTCTGATGAAGATGGGCCAGATGGTGACCATCAATCAGATGCTCGATCAGGAAACGGCCATGATCATCGTCGAGGAGATGGGACACAAGGCGATTGCAGCCAAGTCCGACGATCCGGAGTCGCTGCTCGGAGAACTCGAAGAGAACGCGCCGCACTTCCCCGAAGTGCCTCGCCCGCCCGTGGTCACCATCATGGGCCACGTCGACCACGGCAAGACGTCGCTGCTTGACTACATCCGCCGCGCCAAGGTGGCCGCTGGAGAAGCGGGCGGCATTACGCAGCACATCGGCGCCTATCACGTCAAGACGCCGCGCGGCATCGTGACCTTCCTTGACACCCCCGGGCACGAGGCCTTCACGGCCATGCGCGCCCGCGGTGCGCAGGCCACCGACATCGTCATTCTTGTGGTTGCCGCCGACGACGGCGTGATGCCGCAGACGCTTGAGGCCATCGCGCACGCCCGCGCCGCACAGGTGCCCCTGGTGGTGGCGATCAACAAGATCGACAAGCCCGAGGCCAACATTGAGCGCGTCAAGGGAGAACTCGTGCAAAACGGCGTGCTGCCCGAAGAGTACGGCGGCGACGTGCCCTTCTGCCCGGTCTCGGCCAAGACCGGCCAGGGCGTCGACGATCTGCTTGAAAACGTGCTGCTGCAGGCCGAAATGCTCGAACTCAAGGCGCCGGCCGAAGGACCGGCCAAGGGCGTGGTGATCGAAAGCCGCCTCGACAAGGGGCGCGGCCCCGTGGCTTCCGTTCTCGTGCAGGCGGGCCTACTTAAAAAGGGCGACATCGTGCTCGCCGGCCAGGCCTTCGGGCGCGTGCGCGCCATGGTCAACGAACTTGGCAAGCAGGTGACCTCCGCCGGCCCCTCGATTCCGGTTGAGATTCAGGGCCTCTCGGACGTGCCTGCCGCGGGCGACGAAATTCTCGTCGTGCCCGACGAGCGGCGCGCCCGCGAAGTAGCGCTCTTCCGCCAGGGCAAGTACCGCGAGGTGACGCTTGCCAAGCGCCATGCCGCCAAGCTCGAAAACATCTTTGCCGACAAGGCGGCGGGCGAAGTGAAGACGCTGTCGCTCATCATCAAGGCCGACGTGCAGGGCTCGACCGAGGCGCTCGTGCATGCCCTCACGAAGCTCTCCACCGACGAGGTGCGCGTGCAGGTCGTGCACAGCGCCGTGGGCGGCATCTCGGAGACCGACGTCAACCTTGCCGCGGCCTCTCAGGCGGTCATCATCGGCTTTAACGTGCGCGCCGACGCACAGGCCCGCAAGCTTGCCGAGCAAGAGAGCGTGGACGTGCGCTACTACAACATCATCTACGACGCCGTCGATGATGTGAAGGCGGCCATGAGCGGCATGCTCTCGCCCGAAAAGCGCGAGACGGTGATCGGCATGCTCGAAATTCGCCAGGTGATCCGCGTTCCGAAGGTTGGCCTGATCGCCGGCTGCCGCGTGCTCGAAGGCGTGGTCAGAAGAAACGCCAATGCGCGGCTGCTGCGCGACAACGTGGTCATCTGGACGGGCGAGATCGCAAGCCTGCGCCACTTCAAGGACGATGTGCGCGAAGTGCAGGCCGGCAACGAATGCGGCCTCTCGCTCAAGGGCTATGACGACATCAAGGTCAACGACCAGCTCGAAATCTTTGAAGTGACCGAGGTGGCGCGCACGCTCTAGTCTTGAAGCTTTGATAAAACCGGGGCGAGGAATTTGCCCCGGTTTTCAAGACTTGGGCAGGAGGCGGCCTCTACTTATTTATTGACGCTCCGGAAGCGCCCTTGAGGCGGCGCAGACCCGGGCAACACACGATTTATTCAGAGCCCGGCGGCGCTTGAGACTTTGGTTTTGAAGCGTTCGCCGGCTTTTCAGGAGAAACCCAAGCATGAGATCTTCCAAGCCCGGACGCGGGCTGCGCGTTGCCGATCAGATCGCACGCGACGTGGCCGAGCTCATTCCGCGCGAGGTCCGCGACCCCCGCGTCGGACTCGTTACCATCACGGGCTGCGAAATTACGCCCGACTATGCGCACGCAAAGGTGTTTTTCACCGTCATCGGCAGTGATCCTGCCTTGTGCACCGAAGGACTCAATGCAGCGGCCGGCATGCTGCGCGGACATATTTTCAAGAAGCTGCGCATTCATACGGTGCCCACGCTTCACTTCGTGCACGACACGAGCGTTGAGCGCGGCTTTGAGATGGACGCCGTCATTCGCGAGGCGATGGAAAAGACCCGCGCAAGCGAGGAAAGCGCGGGCGGCGAGGAGCAGGACGCCGGCGCGATGCGTGCGGCGCAGGACTCTGCCAAATAACCGGCGGGCTTCGTATGGGCAAGAAGGGAGACGCAGTCGACGGCGTGATGCTGCTTGACAAGCCCGAGGGCATGAGCTCGAACTGGGCGCTGCAGCTCACGCGCAGACTGATCAACGCGCAGAAGGCGGGCCATACGGGCACGCTTGACCCGATGGCAACCGGACTGCTGCCGCTTGCCTTCGGAAACGCCACGAAGTACTCGGCCGATCTGCTGCACGCAGACAAGCGCTATCGCGCGGTGCTCGCCCTTGGCGCGGCAACCGACACGATGGATCGTACGGGCGAGGTGACCGAGCGAAGCGACCGCACGGTCACGCGCGAGGAATTCGAGGCGGTTTTGCCTGAATTCACAGGGGAAATCGAACAGGTTCCGCCGATGTATTCGGCCATCAAGTTTGCAGGCAAAAATCTGTATGATCTAGCCCGCAAAGGCCTTGAGGTCGAGCGGCAGCCCCGAAAGGTAACGGTCTACGAGCTGCGGCTCGTGCGCTTTGACGGGCGCGAGGCTGAAATTGACGTCAAGGTGAGCAAAGGGACGTACATTCGGGTGCTCGCCGACGACATCGGCCGCAGGCTCGGCGCATACGCCCACCTCAAGTCGCTCAGGCGCACCGAGGTCGGGCCGCTTAGCATCAAGGACGCCGTGCCCTTTGATGTCATCGACGACAAGTCGAAGACGCCGCAGCAGAGGCGCGCGTACCTCAAGGGCGCCGACTTTTTGCTGCAGTCGCTTCCCGCGGTGCAGCTCGATGCCGGCAGCGCCAGGCGCCTGCGCAACGGGCAGAGGCTTGCCGTTGGAAGCCGCCTAAGAGACGTGCTTGCACGGGCCTATGACGAGGCCGGCGGGCTTCTTGGCGTCGTGCGCATCGATCACCGGGGCACGCTGCATCCGCACCGGCTCATTCGCTTTGAGGCGGCGCCGTCCGAAGAAATCTAATTTGTTGAAATGTAAAGGATCCCGCCAAAACGGGAGTTTGTGAAAAATGACTCGAGCAATTCGAAACATTGCCATTATTGCGCACGTCGACCACGGCAAGACCACCATGGTCGACAAGCTCCTGCAGTGCGCGGGCACTTTCCGCAGCAACCAGGTGGTCGACGAACGCGTCATGGACAGCAACGCGATCGAAAAGGAGCGCGGCATCACGATTCTGTCCAAAAACTGCGCCGTTGAGTACGAAGGCATTCACATCAACATCATCGACACGCCGGGGCACGCCGACTTTGGCGGCGAAGTCGAGCGCGTGCTCTCGATGGTCGACGGGGTGCTCCTGTTGGTCGACGCAGTCGACGGCCCGATGCCGCAGACGCGCTTTGTCACGCGCAAGGCCCTTGCCGCGGGCTTAAAGCCCATCGTCGTGATCAACAAGGTTGACCGTCCGGGGGCGCGCCCCGACTGGGTGGTCAACCAGACGTTTGATCTTTTCGACAAGCTCGGCGCAACCGAAGATCAGCTTGACTTCCCGGTGATCTACGCCTCGGCCCTCAACGGCTATGCGGGCTATACGCCCGATGTGGAAGAACTCAAGAAGATCGGCAACATGCGCGCGGTTTTTGACACCGTCATCAAGTACGTGCCGGTGCGCGAAGACGACGCCGAAAGCCCCCTGATGCTGCAGATTTGCTCGCTTGACTACAACAGCTACGTGGGCAAGATCGGCATCGGCCGCGTGCACCGCGGCCGCATCCGCGCCGGTCAGTCCGTGGTGATCATGAACGGTCCCGACGACACCCCCAAGGCGGCCAAGGTCAACCAGATCCTGCAGTTTGAGGGACTTGACCGCAAGGAGGTCGCGGAGGCGCAGGCGGGCGACATCGTGCTCGTCAACGGCATCGAGGAGCTCAACATCGGCACGACCATCACCGATCCCGAGCACCCCGAGGCGCTGCCGCTGCTTAAGGTTGACGAACCGACGCTTACGATGAGCTTCATGGTGAACACTTCGCCCCTGGCGGGCCGCGAAGGCAAGTTCGTCACGAGCCGCCAGATTCGCGAGCGTCTTGAGCGCGAACTCAAGAGCAACGTCGCCATGCGGCTGCGTCCGACGGCCGATGAAACGTGCTGGGAAGTCTGCGGGCGCGGCGAACTGCACCTGACGATTCTGCTTGAAAACATGCGCCGCGAGGGCTACGAGCTTGCCGTGGGCCGTCCGCGCGTTCTTCTGAAGGTGGTCGACGGCCAGAAGCAGGAGCCCTATGAGCTGCTTACGGTCGACGTTGAAGAAGAGCACCAGGGCGCCGTTATGGAGGAGCTCGGCCGCCGCAAGGGCGATCTGCAGGACATGCAGCCCGACGGCAAGGGGCGCGTGCGCCTTGAGTACCGCATCCCGGCCCGCGGCCTGATCGGCTTTCAGTCCATGTTCATGACGATGTGCCGCGGCACGGGCATCATGAGCCACGTCTTTGACGACTACGGTCCGATCAAGCAGGGCGACGTGGGCGAGCGCCGCTCGGGCGCCATCATCAGCCAGGACGACGGCGCGGCCGTTGCCTATGCGCTCTGGAAGATTCAGGAGCGCGGGCGCCTCTTTGTGAGCCCCGGCGATCCGCTCTACGAGGGCATGATCATCGGCGAGCACTCGCGTGAAAACGACATCGTCGTCAACCCGATTCGCGGCAAGCAGCTCACCAACATCCGCGCCTCCGGCACCGACGAGGCCATCCGCCTCGTGCCGCCCGTGAAGCTCACGCTTGAGTCGGCCGTTGAATTCATCAACGACGACGAGCTCGTGGAAATTACGCCCAAGAGCATCCGTCTGAGAAAGCGCTGGCTCAAGGAGTTCGAGCGCCGCCGCGCCGCCCGCGTCGAGCGCGACGAAAATTCGCTCTGACGGGGGATTGCGCTCTGCTTTTTTTTCGGCCGCGCAGGCGGCCTGCACGTTAAGGCGGGCGCAGTCGTTTTGCCATTTGGCCTGAGCCGGCGACCCTCCGCGAGGTCTTTGCCCTTCGGAGGTTCGTGCGGCTCTTTGCGCATCCGTGACGTCGAGGTTTTCCCATGAGTTTTTTCACTGACGAACAAAACGCCGCGCCCTGTCCCTGCGGCAGCGGCAAGCCGCTGCAGGACTGCTGCGGCAAATTCATCGATCTCACCGTGACGCCCAAGACGGCCCTTGAGGTCATGCGGGCGCGTTATACGGCTTTTGCGCTTGGCCACACGGCTTGGCTTAAGGCGACCTGGGCGCCCAACAAGCGCCCCAAGGGCGAGGTCATTGACCCCGATTATCACTGGCTGGGCTTGAAGGTCGTCAAAGCTCGGGAGATCGACGACAAGCACGCCGTGGTTGAATTCATCGCGCGCGCCCGGGTGGGCTCGCAGGGTGCCGTCAGGCACCACGAGGTGAGCCGCTTTGAAAAGCGCCAGGGCCTGTGGTACTACGTCGACGGAGACGTTTTGCCCAAGTAGCGCCGACAATCAGGTTCGCGCTGCAGCCAAGCCCCAAAAAGACGAAAAAGCAAAAATCATCCAGCAGCCCCATTCATGACGCTCGATCCCGGAAACTGGCGCTTTTGCGTGGCGCCCATGCTCGATTGGACGGACACGCACTGCCGCGTGTTTCACCGCACGCTCTCGCGCCATGCGAGGCTCTACACAGAGATGATCACGACGCCTGCGCTCGTCTACGGCAGGCGCGAATTTTTGCTGCGCCACGACCCGTGTGAAGCGCCGCTTGCCTGTCAGCTCGGCGGCAGCGACCCCGCACAGCTCTCGCAGGCCGCCCGATGGGTGCAGGAGACGGGCTACGACGAAGTCAACCTCAACTGCGGCTGTCCTTCCGAGCGGGTGCAAAAGGGAAGTTTCGGCGCGTGCCTGATGCTCGAGCCGCAGCTTGTGGCCGACTGCTGGAAGGCGATGCAGGATGCCGTTGACATTCCCGTCACGATCAAGCACCGCATCGGCGTTGATCAAAACGACAGCTATGCTTTTGTGCGGGACTTTGTGGGCACCCTCTACGAAGCCGGCTGCCGAGTCTTTATCGTGCACACGCGCGCGGCCTGGCTCAAGGGCCTGAGCCCCAAGGAAAACCGCGAAGTACCGCCCTTAAAGCGCGAATACGCCTATGCCCTCAAAAGGGACTTTCCCGATGCCGTCATCTGCATGAACGGCGCCATTTCAAGCGTTCAAAGCGCCGAAGAGCTCATCGCCCAAGGCGTTGATGGCGTGATGGTGGGGCGGGCGGCCTATCAAAACCCCTGGATGCTCACCGAGGTTGACGAAAGGCTTTTTGGGGATGCGCACGCGCCGGTAACGCGCGAGGCCGCCATCGACGCCATGACTGCCTACATTGCCCGCACGGTGCAGGAGCACCCGCAGTGCGTGCGCGGCACGGCGCGCCACATGCTGGGACTCTTAAACGGCCTGGCAGGCGCCAAGGCCTGGCGGCGCACGCTCTCCGATCCTGCCGCCTACGCGGCCTTCGGAACGCAAATCCTGCAGCAGGCCTATGCGCGGGCGGGCTGGCGGGATGCCGACCTCTTCGACGACCGGTTCGATGACGATGAGTTTTAAGGTTCGCCCGTTTGCTTGATCGGGCGGCTCTCGTCGCTGATCCACTCCGACCAGCTGCCGATGTAGACGCCGGCGGCGGGCATGCCGGCCACCGTCATGGCCAGATGATTGCAGCAGGCCGTCACGCCCGAGCCGCAGTAGTTGATGATGTTGGCGCAGTCGCGCGCGCCGATCACGGCGCTCAATTCCTGATGCAGCGCTTCGGGCGACTTGAAAAGGCCGTCGGCGCCGATGTTTTCGCTGCTTGGCCGCAGCAGCGCGCCGGGAATGTGTCCGGCCACCGGATCGATGGGTTCGCTTTCGCCTGCCCAGCGCTCGCGGCTGCGGGCGTCAAGAAGCGTGTAGTCGCCGACGCGCAGATTTTCCTCAATGAATTCAACGCCGAAGACGCGCTCCAAGGGCGTCTGCGCCCGGTACGTTCCCGCCTCCCACTCGGGCTCTTCGGTTTGAACGGCAAGCCCCGCGGCGAGCCACGCGGCAAAGCCCCCGTTGAGGACGCGCACGTTTTCAAAGCCCACCCAGCGCAGCGTAAACCAAAGCCGCGAGGCGTAGTTGCACGCGCCGTCGTCATAGACAACCACGACGGAGTCGGGCGAGACGCCCAGTCTGCGCATGTTCACGCAAAAGCGGCCGGAGTCCGGCAAGGGGTGGCGGCCGTTGGTGCCGCTGCGGCAGCCGCTCACGTCGTTTTCAAGGTCGGCAAAGCGCGCCTGAGGGATGTGGCCTGCCGAATAAAGTCTGCGGCCTTCTTCGTGGTCGGTGAGACTCGCGCGTACGTCGATCAGCACGAGCTTGGGATCGGCGAGGGCGGCTTGAAGTTCTTCGATGGAAATCAGGGGTGAAGTGGCCATGACGGATGCAGTCCTCAATGCGTGTTGTCGGCGGCGGAAACAATGGGCTCGCCGCTTTTTGCCTGCCGGGGCCGTTTGGTGAGAAGGCTTGCACAAACGCCGGCGACGATAATGATAGCGATGCCGACGGCGCTCTGAATCGTGATCGCATCGCCCCAGACGACTGCGCCGATGAGGCAGGCAAAGATGATTCCGGAAAACGACAGCACCGAGCTCACCAGCAGGTTTCCTGCGCCAAAGCTTCGCGTCATGGCGACTTGCGCAAGGCACGCCGAGAGTCCGACGGCAAAGACGCAGGCCGTGCTCTTGACCGTGTAGGTGTCGGCGGGCTCAAAAAGAAGGTGCCCGACAAGGCCGAAGATGAGGTTGCAGACGGAAAAATAGAACACGACGCGCCATTCGGGCTCGTGCAGTTCGCTGAGCTCCTTGATCTGGATGTAGGCAACGGCCGATAAAAGCCCCGAGCCCAGACCGATGAGCGCGGGCCACATGTCGCGGGCGTTGACCTCGGGGCGAAGCACCTCCACGACCCCGGCAAAGCCCAGCAGCACGGCCCCCACGAGCTTCCACTCGATGGGCCTGCGGTGCAGGACTCCGGCGGCAATCAGAATGGCCGCCATGAAAATCGGCGAGGTGTAGTTGAGCGTCATGCCCGTTGACAGCGGCAGGAACGTGACCGAATACAGCCACATGGCAAGCGCGATGGTGCCCGCGCCGCTGCGCTTGACGTGGCTCCAGAGGCAGGGCGTTGCCAGAGACTTTCCCCTGGCCTTTGCCCACGCGTAAAGCAGCACGACGCCAAAAAGGCCGCGGTAGAAGATCATGGAAAAGGTGCCGATTTCCGGTGATCCGAGCTTGACGGCTGCGGCGAGAACGGCAAAGAGAAAGGATGCAGCGAGCATCCACAGCGACTGCATGGAAGGCCTCAAAACAACAAATGGCGGCGGGACGGGGCGTCGGAGTGTGCGGGCGGCCGCGCCGTTTCGCGCGCGCCGTGCCGACCCCGGATGGATTTGTACAATAGCAAAAGCCCGAATGGTTGTCTGCGGGCGACGGGTGCGGCGCTTTGGCGTTTGCGAGCGGCTTGCGCCTTTTCTTAAAAGAGTTCGAAAAGGCCGGGGCGCACGCGCACGGCCTTAAATACGTACGCAGGGAGGCGACGTGAAGACAGCATTCATTGGCGGGGGAAACATGGCCCGCGCCATCATTGGAGGGCTTGTGGCCCAGGGGTTTGACGCAGCCGACATCGCGGTCAAGGACCCGCATGAAGAAAAGCGCGCGGCGCTCACGGCCGACTTCGGCGCAGCCGCTTTTGATGAGGCGGCAGACTGGATTACCGCCGCCGACCTGGTGGTGCTTGCCGTCAAGCCGCAGGGGCTTGAAGCGTGTCTTAAAGAGACCGCGCAGTGGATTTCGCCCGATGCAACCGTGCTTTCCATTGCGGCGGCCGTGAGCGTTGACGCGATTGCCCGCTGGTCGGGGAAAAGCCGCATTGTGCGCTGCCTGCCCAATACGCCGGCAATGGCGGGCTGCGGTTTTTCCGGCCTGTATGCGGGGCAGGGCGCCGGGCCCGAAGACCGTGCGCGCGCCCAGAAGGTGATGGAAAGCGTCGGGAGCGTCGTGTGGGTGGCCGATGAGGCGCAGCTGCACGTGGTGACCGCAGGCCCCGGGTCGGGGCCTGCCTACGTGTTTTTGTTTATGGAGGCGCTTGCCGATGCGCTCGTGCAGGCCGGAGCAGATGCCGGCCAGGCGCGCGAGATGGCGCTCTCGACCGTATATGGTGCAGCCAGCCTTGCGAAGGCCTCGGGCGAAGACTTTGCGTTGCTGCGCCAGAAGGTGACGAGCAAGGGCGGAACGACCGCCAAGGCCATTGAAGCGCTTGAAGCGGGAGACTTTCGAGGTCTCATCGGCTCGGCCGTCAAGGCCTGCATCGCGCGCTCAGAAGAGATGGCCGAACTCTACAAATAGGGGCTGCGGCCCGGCCTGCGGCTGTGCCGTTTAAAGCCGCAGGCGGCCCCCGAAGAACCAGACTATTTTGCCTTGCCGCTCCCGTGTTTAGCAACATTTGAAGCCAGCCGATTGAGCTGAAGGCCTGAATCC
>DYBN01000044.1 GCA_019418605.1 Sutterella sp.
AGACAGGAATAAGTCTTTAATTTTTTTTTGTTAAAAATTCAATACGGAAAAATGGTAAGTTGACAACGCCGGGGGGGGGGGCAAAGTGCGCCCGTTTTCTTGCTTTGACCCGTATATCAAGCGTTTGAAAAATAACCCCATATTTAAAGGAATTTGATTATGAAACGAACTCTCGTTGCCTTGGCGTTGGCTTCTGCGTTTTCTTGCACGGCCGTCTGCGCTGCCAACCTAACCACCCCTATTACGTGGGATAGCTTGGCTGCCGATGCAAAAGATCACACAAAATGGGATGCGTCGAATCTTGACGATACAAATTCACTGAAGGACCCCTCAGTGTCGGGGGACCACATTCTCAACACCGTTACCTCCTTCGACGGAGCCATGTTTCTTGGCGCGGTTCCAAGCACAACGACGTCGTACCAGTACGCCATTTACGGTATCTACACCAACGGCGAGGATTTCACATTGGGAGAAAATGCCGTCTTGTACGTGGTTGGTCACGAGGATGCGCTGAGCGATACGGTCGGTTTGGCCAATGTGTGGAATCAAAAATTGTCAGTGACGAACAAAGGCAGCGTGTGGGTTGACGGGGCTGGGTCTGAGCAGCGCACCATTGGCCTTGGCGTAAATCCCGGCGGCACCATCGCCAATGAAGGTTCCATTCACGTCAAAGGCGGGGCGTACGGCATGATTGCTTGGAATCAGCCTGACGATGCCGTGACGATTGAAAACAGCGGGGAAATTGTCGTTGAGGACGCCGGCTCCACCGGTATTCTTGCAAATGGTACTGTCAATGAGGATGTCGGCAAATACAACGTGATTCGCAACACAGGCAAAATCACGGCTGTGGATGGAGCTACCGCGATCAGTGCTCTTGGACAAGGTACTGACGTGCGCCTCGAAGGCAATTCCTCTGTAGAAGGGGCGGTTAAGCTCGGCGAACAGACCAATCTGACGATCGCCCTTGCTGCTGATAACGAAAACACCCAGCTCGAGCTCGTTGGAGAGCGCATCGGCACGCTGACGCTCACCGACAGCGATGTCGAGTTCACTGGCGATCAGCAAGCGTACAGCTTCGAGCAAATCAATTCGACCGGCTCGTCCGAGCTTCGTCTTGTCGGCAACGACAGAACGATGCAGGCTGACGCCGTCAATGGAACGCTTTCCATCTATTCGGATCATGCCGGTGACGGAACTGTGCCGGTCGTTGATGTGAAGGGCGTCGGTGCGACTGATTCCTTGTCGGTAACTTTCGGCGGAAACATCGCCGATACCGTTGGCTCGGCTTCCGAAGTTGAAAGCTTCTTCGAACAGAACGTCTCCGTCGAAGGCGACGAGGCCGGGACGCAGGGTGCCTACAGCGGCAAGATCGAAGAAACCGTGACCACGGGCGAGATCACCTACAACGTGGACGCCGACGGCAACACCAGCACGACCTTCACCACGTCCACCGTGGCCGACTCCACGAAGGAGCTCGCTGCCTTGAACGCCATGGCTTGGAGAACGGAGCTTTCAACGCTTACCGACCGCATGGGGGCGCTGCGCACCCGTCCGTCGGATGTCGGCGTGTGGGCGCGCTACACCGGCGGCAAGCTCTCCAAGGACGACGCCTGGGGCGAACTCAAGATGAACACCGTGGAGCTTGGCTTTGACATGCCGATCGGTCAATCGCCCTGGATTTTCGGTGCGTCGTTCTCCTATGGCGACGGGGACGGGGACTTTGAAGCCGGCAAGACCGACAACAAGAAGTACACCCTGGGCCTGTATGCCACCTACATGAATGACAGCGGCTGCTTCCTCGACATCATGGCCAAGGTGGGCCAGGTGCAGTCGGACTTTGACTTTGCAACGACGACCGGCGTGCTCGACTCCGGAGACGTCGATCAGATGGGCTACATCTTCGGCGTTGAGGCCGGCCATCGCTTCTCGGGCGACGTTCTTTTCGTCGAACCCCAGATCGGCTTGGTCTACAGCTACTTGGACGGCGACTCCACGACGACCTCCAACCGGGCGCTTGACCTTGATTCGGTTGAGAGCCTGATCGGCCGCGTGGGCTTCATGTTCGGCGGCAACTTTGCGCAGGAACGCGCAAGCGTGTACGGCCGCGCATTCCTCGCGCATGACTTCCAGGGCGACGTCGAGGGCAAGGCGCGCGCCTTGTCCGCAGGCAGCCAGTGGCGCAGCTTCTCGCAGGAACTTGCCGGCACCTGGGGCGAGTTCGGCATCGGCGGCACCTACCGCATGACGGATTCGTCACTGCTTGCGATTGACGTGAGCAAGACCGTGGGCGGAGACATCGACACTGACTACCGGTTCAATGTCTTGGCGAAGTACATGTTCTAGCCGACAGCGCGCCTTGAAATAAAGACGCACACAAGCAGAATGAGGGGCGGGGTTTGATATTCCGCCTTTCTCTGCAACAACAAGTACAAGCGGGGTGCGGGTGGAAACGCCGGTCGCCCCGCTTGTTTCATGGGCTGGTGGTCAGGTGCACTGCTGGGGGTGCGACCTTGGGGAAAAGGCCGACGCTCCGTGTCTCTCCCAAAGCTTTTGGACAGCCCTTCGATTTTGTGGCAACCCGAAACAGAACGCGGAAATGGCGACGGCGGGGACAGCGGCGGCGGCCGCCTGCAGCGGTCAGGCGAGCCTGCTCTCCTCCTGGTCCAAGCGCTCGTCCGCTGGCAACGTCTTGACGTAGTTCCACGGCAACCAGGGCGTAAAGTCAAAGCTGTCGATGGCCGTCTGCGGAATCTTCTGTATCGCC
>DYBN01000045.1 GCA_019418605.1 Sutterella sp.
GTGAAAGTAGGTCACTGCCAGGCTCTTCCATTTGCAAGACCCTCGGACTGCAGCATGCAGACCGGGGGTTTTGTCTTATCTGAAGCCGGAATTTGAGCGCGTATCATGGCAGACGTGCTCTTGCCGCATTTTCGACATCCCTGACGAAAACAAAGACATGCTGGAACTCATCGAATATTTGATTTTGGGCGTCGGCGTCGGCACGTTCGGTGCGCTGCTCGGTTTGGGCGGCGGCATCATCCTCGTGCCGCTTTTCATGATGTTCATGATCGCGCCGCACGGCACGACCTTTGACAACGTGCAGCAGGTCGTGGGCACGAGCCTTTTCGTCGTGCTCTGCAACTCGATTTCCGGCACCTTCGCCTACATCCGGCAAAAGCGCATCTTCATGCGCGCCGCGCTTCCCTTTGCCATCGCCACGATGCCGGGCGCATTCCTTGGCGGCTACATTTCGGAGTGGTTCTCGGGGCCCTCGTTTTCGCTTTTTTTCGGCATCAGCCTGATGTGCCTTGCGGCCGTCATGATTTTTCGCGCCAACGCCAAAAAGGGGCTGAAGACGGTCGATGAATTCGACCCCCAGGGGGACCTCAACATCAAGCTTGGCGTCGTCTGCTCCTTTTTCGTGGGCTTTCTCTCGTCGATTCTCGGCATCGGCGGCGGCATCATCCATGTGCCGATGATGACCTTCGTGCTGGGATTCCCCGCGCAGATTGCCGTGGCCACGAGCACCTTTGCCCTCATGGTGAGCGCCGTCGTGGGCGTGGCAAGCCACGCCCTGCTGCATCACATCATCTGGGGGCCCGCCGTCATGATCGGCGTGGGCGCCGTGGCGGGCGCCCAGATAGGAGCCATGATTTCCAAAAAGAGCAAGCCCAAGATGCTTGTGACGCTGCTTTCCATCGTCATGGTGCTGCTCGGGGCGCAATTCATCTGGAAGGGGCTTGCGGGGTAGAAGAGGCGCTGCGGCGCGCCCTCCTGGTCCTTTTATCGGACGCTTGCCGAGTCATCAGCGTTTTTCGGCCGGCCGGGCGCGTGCAGCACCCTCAGCCGGCCGATGACGTCAGTTGCTCAAATGAGCGGGAACGACGAAGGCGCGCTCAGCGCTTTTCGCCGGGCTCGGTCCAGCGATGGTAGATGGTGGCGATGATCGGGCCCGAGATGTTGTGCCAGAAGCTGAAAATGGCCGAGGGGAGAGCCGCAAGCGGCATCGTGGCAAAGTGCACGGACGCAAGCGCAACGCCAAGGCCGGAGTTTTGCATGCCGACTTCGATGGACAGGCACTTTCTCTTGGCAAGGTTCATGCCGGTGAGCTTCGCGACAAGGTAGCCAAAGAGCAGGCCAAAGCCGTTGTGCAGTACCACCACCACGAAGACCAGGGGACCGGCCGAGGCGATGTTGGGCTGGCTCACGGCCACCACGGCCGCGACGATGAGCACGATGGCAACGACGGAGACAAGCGGCAGCGCGGCAGAGGCCACCTTGATGCGCTCGCCGCCCACGATCGTGTGCACGGCAACGCCAAGCGCAATCGGGATGAGCACGATCTGGCAGATCGACCAGAACATCCCCATGGGGTCAATGGCAATCCACTGATGCGCAAAGAGCCAGATGAGGCCCGGGGTCACGATGGGCGCAAGCAGCGTCGTGCAGCTTGTGATCGTCACCGAGAGCGCCGTGTCGCCGCGGGCAAGGAAGGTCATGACGTTGGAGGCCGTGCCGCCCGGGCAGCAGCCCACGAGAATGACGCCGATGGCGATGTCTGCGGGCAGATCCATGATCACGCACAGCAGATAGGCTACCGTGGGCATGATGATGAACTGCGAGAGGATGCCGATTAAAACGTCGACCGGGTGCGAGAAAACGAGCTTGAAGTCGTTGACCGACAGCGTCAAGCCCATGCCGAACATCACGATGCCGAGCAAGGGCGAAATCCAGCCCGCAAGCGGCTTGTAGAACTCGGGGCTGATGTAGGCGAGAACGGCAAAGACGAGCACCCAGAGCGCAAACGTCTTGTTGAAGAACTGACTGATCGAGGCCAGCGTTTTCATGATGTGATGAATCCCTCAGGTTTGTTGTTATTGGACACAAACGGACGAAGAAGGCCCGTCTGACAACTAAACCGGGGCAGGCGCGCTTGGGGTGTCAGCCTTCTTGAAATGCCGTTTTTGTCACGCCGAAAGTCTTCTCAAACGGGTATGGCGCACGGCGTGCATCGTGCAGCGTGCGGCCTTCGAGAAAAATCGGCGCCGAACCAGCCGACGGTTTGTCGGCCGGCCGTATGGCTGCTTCCTGCTTGCGGCAAGGCAGCGCGTTAATTCGGTGCATTGTAGTCTTGCGCGCGCGCCCGGACCTACGCAAAACACATTAGGCGCAAGGGATTTTGCCCCCGCTAAATCAAGGATTTCTGCGCAGCGTCAAGGCTTTGAGGGCTTCGCCCCCGGTTTTTGGGATGCGCGAGCCATGCACGGATTCGGTGCATGGGGCAACGCCGCAGGCGCAGCGCCGGTGCAGGGGTCTACTTGGATGCGTCGTCAAGCATCTTCCAGGAGCCGACGGCGTTCATCGGGCCCGTCACCTGCCAGCGGCCGCGTTCGATGTAGTGCGAGCCCTGCGGGTTGCCCGTGAAGTGCTCCCGCACGTCGTCGTCGGCAAACGTCTCGCCCGTCCAGAGCCCTGCGGCCCGCGCGGGACTCATGGGGGTGGAAGGATCAACCACAAGGGTCCCCGCCGCTCCCTTTGGCTTGATGAGCATGAGGGAATTGGCGCGCGAGGGGGCCGTCATTTCCGAGCCCTCAAAAATGCGCGTAAAGCGCGGGTCGTCGCCCGCGGAGTGGTCTGCGGCGAGAACCACGGTGGTGTTGTCCCAGACGCCTTCGCGCCGCATCCAGTCAAACCACTTGCCAAGCGCGCGAAGCGAGCAGATTTCGGTTGCAAGATGCGGCTCGGGGAGCCCCTCTGCGGTGACCGTGCGCTTGGGGTCGGCGACGATTTTGCAGGAGCCAAGCTCCATGAACCAGGGCGAGTGCGTGAGCTCGGTGTCGATGAATTTGAACGTGCTTTTCTGCGCGCGGGCGTTGGAGACTTCTGGAAGCTGCTCAAAGAGGCTCCAGTCGCGCAGCGCTCGAGTCACCACGATCGTCTTCTTGTCGCCCATGAAGGCCTCAAACCAGCGGCCGTTTTTATAAACGAGGTTTTTGCTGCTCCAGGGGACGGCGGAAAAAACGCTCACGGCAAGAAGAAAGTTGTCCGAATCCCCGCGCCCGATGGTGATGCCTTCGCGCGCGACGTAGCGGTCTAGAAACGCGTCGCTTAAAAACCGCACGGCAAGCACGTCCTGATCGGTGTGGCGGGCAATGCGCATGGGCTCAAGCCAGTTGCGCTCATAAAGCGAAATGTCCCAGGCGCCGCCAAGCCGGTTGGCAAGCGCGCCGTAGCGTGCGTTGATCTTTTCGGCAAGCGGCTCGTCGCCTGCGGCGTTGAGCGCGGCGGGCGTGCAGCCCCTGCCGCAGATCAGTGCAGGGAGCCCCGTCACCGTCGAGCCTCCGGCCGAGACGTTGTCGACGTACCAGGTAAAGCCGTCAAGCGCTTCCTTCAGATCCGGGGCGTATTTGAGGATTTCCCCTGCGTGCGTTCCGGTAAAGGAGTCGAGCATCACGACGACGATGTTTTCGCCCGTCTTGGAAAACCCGAAAAGCCGCTCGGTGTAGTCAGGCAGTTCCACGGCGCTGCCCGAGGACCCCGCTTCGGGGTTTTTCCACTGCCCGCGCGAATTCCACAGCAGCACCGTGCCGTTGGCGAGGGCGCCTGCCGTGCAGACGATAAAGAGAGTCTTGATCAAGCGCGCGCCGCCCTTTTTTACGGCAAGGGCAAAAAGCGCAAGCGCGGCCGTCACGACCGCGAGGTCAACCGCCAGATTGGCGTCGCGAAAGAGCCCCTCGGGCTTTTCAATCTGAAAGGCGTCGATCGTGCCCACGTCAAGCGGCAAAAGAAAGGCGTAGACGGTCAGAACCGAAGCAATGGCGCCAAGGAGGTACCCCGCGAAGTTCGCCGCCCCAAGGGCCTGCGCCAAGGCGCCGAACACCCACACGCAGGCGCCCGTCATCGCCGTCCACATCAAAGACTTTGCAAGAACGACCGCGGCGGGAGAAAAGACTTCGGGGGCCGTTGTATAGGCTTGCACCGGCAGGTAGGCTGCAAGCAGCACGCAAAGCCAGATGCCTGCGGGCACGAGAAGCGTGGAAGGGGGCTTGCGCGAACGGGCGCTTTTGACCGTCGGGAAAAGATAGCGCTTGAGATCAACCCCTGCGTTCATCACGCCAAGAGCCGGGATCAAAAAGAGAATGCCCGCCGAGAGAGAAAAAAGCCGTCTGTGTTCGCCCAGGAAAAACCACTTGCCCCAGGTAAGAAGCCCGTAGCAGGCAATGACGAGCGCAAGCAGCGTCACGACCGCGTGATTGCGCCACAAGCGAAGCTTGACGGCGGCGGCAAGCGCCGCGGCGATGCCAAGGATATAGGCAATGTCAGAAACGAGCGAGATGCTCGTCTTCACCGCTTCGTCGATGAAAAAGACCTGGTTGCTCGAGATGAGCGCAGCTGCCGCTCCCGCCCCCCAAAGCACGAGGGGAAGCGTGCTCACAAGGGCGCGGCTGCTGGAGCCGTCCTCGCGGGCCTGCACCGCTTTGCCTGGCGCTTTTGGCTTGGCGCGCGCTGCGAGGTTTGCCAAGGATGCGGCGGCAGCCCTTGCGCGGGGCTTTAAAAGCGCGGCCGCGCGCCTCATGCGGCCGAGCTCCTGGTAGACGATGTTCTTTGCAAGCGAATAAATGTTGTTGCACGTCCAGTAGAGCACCAGGCCGCTTGCCGCGTCGTACAAAAGCACCAGAAAGACGGCCGCCATGCCGTAGAGCTGCAGCTTGTCGCGCCGCGTGAGGTTGTGCGTGTAGATGAGGGCGCTTGCCAGATTGATCGCCGTCATTACAAGCGGCATGACGTTGATGGAAAAGCCCCCGAGGCTGATGGCCGCGTCAGGGGAGGCCAGATCCCTGAGGCCCATAAACGAGACGCCCTGAAGTTCAGGAAAGTGCGACAGAAAGTGGTAGGCCGCAAAGAAAAACGGAATCTGAAGGAAAAAGCCGATCGACGAGCGCAGCGCCAGCAGCGGCGAGTAGCCCGCCTGCCGGTAGAGGGTGCTGATCATGGCAAAGCGCTCCTGTCCCTTGAAGGTGCGCTTGATCATGTCCTGCTTGGCCTCAAAGCTCTTTCTCAAGGCCCGCTCGTGCTCCTGCCAGCTCTCGGCCTTGATGTAGATGGGCAGGATCACCGTGTTGACTGCAAGGCTCATCACGACGATCGCCCAGCCCCAGTCCTGGGTGTGCGCGTACCCCCAGACGAGCGCGGCGTGCATCCAGTACTCAAGGGGCGCAATCAAAAGCGTGTAGATGAAGTCGAGCATCTTTGGGTTTCCCGGAGTGCTTTAGCCTTTTTTCCCGGCAGTCTGCGCGAGGGGCTCTTCTGAGCCGCCCGAGAGTTCGCAGGCAAGCTCTCTTGCAATCGCCCTTCCTGCGCAGCCGAAGTTGACGGCGTGGGTGCTGCGCAGGGCAAGAATCTTCTCCCGGGCAAGCGCCGGGTGCAAGGAGAGCTCTTCGGCGGCCTGCAGCACCTGCGCTTCGTCTCCGGGCAGGATGCGGCGCCCGAGCGAGTCGAGCGCGCGCATCTCCCAGGCGGGCTCGGAGAGGTCCCAGGCCTCAAACCCGTCCTTGACGGGCCCTGCGCCCACGGCGATGACAGGGCGCAGAAAAACGAAGGCAAAGTCAAAGATAACGCCCGAGATGTCGCTCACCATGAGGCTTGCGCGCGAGAGGCTTGCAAAGCCGTCGGGCTGCCGGTCCCACTCGATGTTGGGAAAGGCGGCAAGCTCGCGGGCAAGCGAGTCCATGAGGTCGGCTTCCGAGACAAAGCTCTGCGGGTGCGGGCGCAGGATGACGTGCCAGCCCGCCTGCGCAAGCATTTTGGGGATCAAGCTTCCCGTGCGCGTCAAAAGCCCGTTGCGGCCCCAGGTGGGCGCGACGATGATGGTGCGGGCTTCGGGCGCGGCGACAGCAGCCGAGCGCGCGGCCAGATTGTCGAGATAGGCGCAACCCAGAAGTTTGAGATCCTTGGGGCGGGTGCCGCGAAGCGCTTCGAGCGCGCGCAGGCTTTTTGCCTGTGCGGGGCCCGCGCAGAAGACCGCGTCGTAGTAGTCAAAGCTAAAGAGCTTGTAGGTGTGGATGTCGCCCACGGAGTGCACGACGTGCACGTAGCGCTCAACGCCCGGCGAGCGGCGAATCTGCAGCACGTCGATGCCCGGCGTCGTGAGCACGAAGATGCGCGCCTTCAAAAAGCCCAGCGCCGTGTACGCGCTGTTGCCCTTGCCGATGTAGCGCGCGCTTGTGCGGGCAAGGCCCGAAGCAAAGACGGGGTCGTGCGGGTCGCTTGTGAGGTAGGTGCTCTCAACGCCCAGCGCCTCGAGCGCTTCGAGAATGGGCTTGAAGGTGCCCCAGTAGGCTGCGCTTTCGGCGTAGAAAACGAGGTCGCGCCCCTTCATTTGATCGGTTTTTCCGGTGAGGCGGAAAAAGAGGCTGCGCAGTGCCGAGGGCAGCTTGCGGATGAGAAAGTAGGCGCCCGAGACAAGCCCCACAACGACCGAGAGCAGCATGCTGCCCGTGCCCGGGTCAAGGTAGGCGTAGGCCGTCGCGGGCTCAAGGCCGACCGCAGCGGCGAGGACGGCGGGCAAAAGAAGGCGGCGCATGGAGTAAAAAAGAAGGGGCGGGCGTTGCAGGAAAAATCAAAAGCCCCGGCAGAGGGCGCAAGGCTTTTGCGAGGCACTTGCCATGCTACTCGAGGCGAAACTCCCTTTTGATCGACTCGATCAAAAAGCGCGCCACCTTCTCGCTTGCGCTGCCCGGCTTGTCGGCAAGGTTCATCTGCATGAGGCTCTCGAGCACGCGCTCGCGCATCACCGAGCTGCTGATGCCTTCGGTGCGCGGAAAGATGAGAAGGCGCTCCTTGCTGATGCGGTTGGAGTTGTCCGCGCCGTGCACGAGATAGCGGCAGTTGTGGCGGTCCATGAACTCTTCGGTGAGAAGCCAGGGGCTCGGGACGACTTCCTTGACGTACTTGATCGCCTCGAGAATTTCCTTTCTCTGCTCATACGAGAGCTCGGGCTCGTAGCCCTTGGTTTTGCGCACTTCCTCGTCGACGGTGAGGGCGACGACCACGTCGCCGATTTCGGCGGCTTTCTTCAGAAGCCGGATGTGGCCGTGATGCAGCAGGGTGGCCGACATGTCGACCATGACGCGGGGGCGGTTGTTCGTGGACATGGGCTGAGCACCTTTTGCGCGCGTGGGCGTGCGGCTCGCGCGCAAATTGAAGGACAAAATGAAAACGCCCTGAAGCATGGGCTTCAGGGCGTCGAAAACTTGGCTCCCCGAGTTGGGCTCGAACCAACGACCCACGGATTAACAGTCCGTTGCTCTACCGACTGAGCTATCGGGGAATTGCAGAACCGGTACTATAAAGATGTTTTTCCCGTTTTGCAAGAAATTTGCCCGGAAACAGAGCGCGTTCCGGGCAAACCATTGATTTTAAAGGAAAGAAAATTTCTCCTTCTTTTGCCGCGTTAGAGCACCGAGGCGATCGACTTGGCGACGTAGGCCACGTTGCGGGTGTTCAGGCCGCAGATGCAGATGCGGCCGTTGCGCACGGCATAGATGCCGAACTCGTCGGCGAGCCGGTCAATCTGCTCGGGCGAGAGGCCCGTAAAGGAGAACATGCCGTTTTGGCGCGTGACGAAGCTAAAGTCGCGCTTGGAGCCCAGGCGCGCCATTTCGTCGGCCAAGGCCTTGCGCATCGTGCGGATGCGGTTGCGCATGGCGGCAAGTTCCCCGAGCCACTGCTGGTACTTGGCCGGATCGGTGAGCACGCGCTCGACGATGCGCGCGCCGTGCGAGGGCGGATTGGAGTAGTTGGCGCGGATGACGGCTTTGAGCTGCGTGAGCACGACCGCGGCTTCGGCAGCCGACTGCGTGACCACGGTCAGCGCGCCGATGCGCTCGCCGTAGAGGTTGAACGACTTCGAGAACGACGTCGACAGCAGAAAGTCAAGGCCCGAGGCCGCAAATTGGTGAATGGCCGCGGCGTCTTCCTCAAGCCCGTCGCGAAAGCCCTGATAGGCCATGTCAAGAAACGGGGTGAGCTCGCCCTTGCGGCAGACGTCGATGACTTCCTCCCACTGCTCGGCCGAGAGGTCGTAGCCCGTCGGGTTGTGGCAGCACGAGTGCAGCACGACGAGGGTCTTGGCGGGCAGCGCCTTCAAGTCGGCGATCATGCCCTCGAAGTCAACGCCGTCGTTGGCCGCGTCGTAGTAGCGGTAGCCCCCCACTTCGTAGCCCGCGAACTTCAACAGCGCGTTGTGGTTGCCCCAGGTGGGCTTGGAGGTCACGGCGCGCGTCTCGCCGCAGATGCCGTGCATGAAGTCCATGCCGACCTTCAGGGCGCCCGTGCCGCCCAGAGTCTGGACGGTGACGGCGCGGCCCGATTGGACGACTTCGCTTTCGGCCCCGAAGATCATCTTCTGGACGGCCGAGCAGTAGCCGGGCAGGCCGTTGATCGGGATGTAGCCGTGGGGCTGGTCGGACTGAGCCAGTGCGATTTCGGCCTCCTTGACGACCTCAAGAAGCGGGGTCTTGCCCTCTTCGGTGAGGTAGACGCCGACGCCGAGGTTGACCTTCTGCGGACGCGGGTCTGCGCGGAACTTTTCCGTGACCCCGAGAATCGGATCGGCGGGAGCAGGAGTCAAGCCGGCAAAGGTAGTATCAGTCATATGCTTTCCCCATCGTGGAAACTGTTGTCCTGGACAAAAACAAGGCGCCGGCAAAGGCGCTTTGGACAAAATGAAAAAAGATAAGCGCGCGGGCGTGCCCTTTCCGGCGCCTGCCGTGCACCACGAAGGTGCGGAAGACGCCCGAAAACCGGGCCCGCGGGCGCACCGCCAAACGGTATCCGACACTATAGTTCAATGGGTTTGGCCGCGCCCCGGCAAACTAGGTAGTTCCTTCTAGAAGCGCGCCCGACAATGTGCGCTCCCTTTGCCGCAGATCATAAAATGAGGCCTTTGGCCGCACGAAGGGCCCGCCCGCCCCGGCGCCGCCCCGCTGCCCCCCTTTTTGGAGCGAGCGGGCCTTTGCGGGCCGCCAATTGCTTTTGTCTCTGACGGATGCATTCGAGCCGTGACTGAAATCCTGACCTTTGCGCACTCTCCTTTTGAGCTTCACGCCGACTACGCCCCCGCGGGCGATCAGCCCACTGCGATCGCCTCGCTTGTCGAGGGGCTCGAGTCGGGCTATGCGGCGCAGACCCTTTTGGGCGTGACCGGCTCGGGCAAGACCTTTACGATGGCCAACGTCATCGCCCGCATCGGGGCGCCCGCCATCGTGATGGCGCCCAACAAGACGCTGGCCGCGCAGCTCTACTCCGAGATGCGCGACTTCTTTCCCAACAACGCCGTCGAGTACTTCGTCTCCTACTACGACTACTACCAGCCCGAGGCCTACGTGCCCGCCCGCGACCTCTTCATTGAAAAGGACTCGGCGATCAACGAGCACATCGAGCAGATGCGTCTTGCGGCCACAAAGTCGATTTTGGAGCGCCGCGACACGATCATCGTGGCCACCGTTTCGGCCATCTACGGCATCGGCAAGCCCGAGAGCTACACGCAGATGCGCCTCATTCTGCGCCAGGGCGACACCAAGGGCAGGGACGATCTCATCGCGCAGCTCGTGAAGATGCAGTACAAGCGCAACGACGCGGACTTCATGCGCGCAACCTTTCGGGTAAGGGGCGATACGATCGACATCTTCCCGGCCGAGCACGCCGAGGTGGCCGTGCGAATCGAACTTTTTGACGACGAGGTCGAGGCCATCGTCCTCTTTGATCCGCTCACGGGACAGGTGCGCCAGAAGGTGCCGCGCTTTGTGGTCTACCCGGCAAGCCACTACGTGACCCCCCGAGGCGAAATCGTGCGCGCCATGGACTCCATTCGTGCCGAACTCAAGGAGCGGCTTGCCTGGTTTGGCAAGGAAAACAAGCTCGTCGAAGCCCAGAGGCTGCAGCAGCGCACGCTCTTTGACCTTGAAATGCTCGATCAGGTGGGCTTTTGCAAGGGAATTGAAAACTACTCGAGGCACCTCACGGGGCTTGCGCCAGGCGAAGCGCCCCCGTGCTTGATCGACTATCTGCCGCCCGATACGGTGATGTTTTTTGACGAAAGCCACGTCATGATGGGGCAGCTCGGCGGCATGTACCGAGGCGACAGGTCGAGAAAGGAGACGCTTGTTGCCTATGGCTTTCGGCTGCCGTCGGCGCTTGACAACCGGCCGCTTCGCTTTGATGAATTCGAGCGCAAGATGCGCCGCTCGATTTTTGTGTCGGCAACGCCTGCGGACTATGAGCTTGAAAAAAGCGCGCAGATCGTCGAGCAGGTGGTGCGGCCCACGGGCCTTGTGGACCCCGAAGTCGAGGTGCGGCCGGCAAGCACCCAGGTCGACGACGTGCTCTCGGAAATCTACGCGCGCACCCGCCAGGGCGACCGCGTGCTTGTGACCACGCTCACCAAGCGCATGGCCGAAGAGCTCACGGAATTTTTAAGCGAGCACAACGTGCGCGTGCGCTATCTGCACTCGGACATCGACACCGTTGAGCGCGTGGAGATCATCCGCGATCTGCGCGCGGGCGTCTTTGACGTGCTCGTGGGCATCAACTTGCTGCGCGAGGGGCTCGACATCCCCGAAGTGTCGCTCGTGGCGATTCTCGACGCCGACAAAGAGGGGTTTTTGCGCTCGACTCGGTCGCTTATTCAAACCATCGGGCGCGCTGCGCGCAATCTCAAGGGCAAGGCGATTTTGTACGCCGATCAGATCACCGACTCGATGAAAAAGGCAATCGACGAGACCGAACGGCGCCGCCGCAAGCAGACGGAATTTAATCGCGAGCACGGCATCACGCCGCGCTCGATTGTCAAGGAGGTGCGCGAAATCATCGACGGCGTCTACAAGAGCCCTGCGGCGGGCGCGGGCAAAGTCGAGCGCGCCCACGACTTGAGCGACGTGAACCTAAAGGACGAAAAGAGCGTCTCGCGCGAAATCCGGGAAACCGAAAAGAAAATGCTTGCCTGCGCGCGAGACCTTGACTTTGAGCGCGCGGCCCTCTACCGCGACCGGCTCGAAGCGCTCAAGCGCGCCGTCTTCGGCGCCGACGGCAGAGAAGGCGACGCGCTTTAGGCTGGGTGTCAAGCGCAATCAGGCCGTGCGCGGCACCGTGAGGCTGCCCTGCGGCATGAGGATCGTGCCCGGGTGCTCGGTGCCCAAAAGCTTTTTAGCCATGGCAATGGCCTCGTCGGCCGTGTCCACCGCCGCAGCAAAGTGCATCGAGGCGGCGAGCTCCCGGTCGAGCTTCGTGACGAGAATGACGCGGGCCTTGGCAAGCGGGCGCGTGATGGCAAAGGCCTTGTGCGCGCCGATCTGAAAGTTTTTCTCAAGTTCGCCGCGGATTTCCGCGGTTGTGGAAAGGCGCTTGAAGGTGTCTTCAAGCGTAGCCGACCCCGAGCCCTCGGGACACTCGGCAAGAAGGACGATCACGCCGCCCTCGCGCACGGCGCAAGAGGCGTTTTCCATCGTCTTTTGCATCTGATAGACGTTGATGTCCTTGGGGTGGCCGCCGCAGGAGGCGACGACAAGGTCGGCCGGCTTTTTAATGCGGCAGCCGTAGACCTCGTCGACAAAGCCGCAGGCCTCGCGGTGGGCGGCGATCCAGTCGCCCGCGAAGATTTTCAGAAACTCGTGCCGGGCGTTGAGAACGGCATTGAAAAGAAAGAGAGAGCGCCCCTTGGCAAAAAGCGAGACGCCTTCGATCTGGTCTTCAAAGCAGGGGTTGCCTGTGCTCACGCCAAGCTCGGCGTGGGGCTCAAGCATGTGGCTATGGTTGCGCCGCACGGTCTCCATGGCCGCGCACCCGGGCAGAATCGCCTTGCGGCCGCCGCCGTAGCCGCTAAAGAAGTGATGCACGATCGTGCCCGTCAAAATGACGTGGTCAACGTCGCACAACAGTTTGTTGATCCAGATGGGGGTGCCGCGGCTTGTGTCGCCGAAGTACTCGAAGTCGTCCTTGTTGGTGCAGATGCTGTTATGGGTGGCGATTCGGGAGAAAACGTCGGAGCCGACCTGCTCGATCATCTCGTCGGTGGTCATGGCGCGGTGCGTGCCGAGCGCAAAGACGATGCGCATGTTCTTGTCGGGAACGCCGAGGCGGTTGAGTTCGTTCACAAGCACCGGCATGAAGACGTGGCTGTTGGCAACGCGCGTGGGGTCGTTGCAGATGAAGGCAACCGTGTCGCCGGGCTTGACGATCTCCTCAAGCGAGGGGCAGCCGATTGGGTGGCGCACCGCCTCGAGAATGCGGTTTTCGATGTCGTCAAGAACGGGGAATTCGTTCATGCGCACGGTCTCGAGAACGTCGTCCTCGTCAAGGGTAAAGGGCATGGAGCCGTGCCCGTAGGCAAAGGTGTAGGTTCGGTTCGTCATGATTTGGGTTTGGTGGCGGAAGGTTAGTCTTGTTCCAAGGGCGCGGCGGGGCTTCCTTGGTTTTTTCTTTTGTCTTTGCCCGCACGAGCGCCCGTGCATCAGGGACAAGGCTCTTGAGGCGTTCCTTAACCGGGCGCAGGAGGCGGGCTCTGCAGCAAAGGACTGAGAGTCTAACAATTCGGCATGAAAGGCTGGAGCGTCCAAAGCGGCCGGAGGCCGCTTCTTGTGCGCTCGGGCGATGAACGGATTCCCGGCGGTGCAAAATTTGGGAGGTCGGAGAAAAGCTCGCCTGCCTCTTCCCGCTTCACGCTCCCAACGGCGGGGTTCATCGGCTGCTCTTGGGGAGTCCTGCTTGACAACGCTTGAAACGGCAGGAAAACTCTGAGGCCTTTTTCAAAGAACGCAAGGAGAAAACCTCTTGATGGACAAACCCACACCCACCCGCGTACTTTTTGTCTGTTTGGGAAACATCTGCCGGTCGCCTACCGCAGAGGGAGTTTTCCGCGCGCTCGTGCACGAGGCAGGAGCGGACGCAAACTTTGAGATCGACTCGGCCGGCACCGGCTCCTGGCACGTCGGCCAAGCGCCGGACCCGCGTGCACAGGCCGCCTGCATGGCCCACGGCGTTGACATCTCCTCGCACAGGGCGCGGCAGGTGAGAAGAGAGGATTTCGCGCACTTTGACGTCATCGCAGCCTGCGATGAGGAGAACCTGCGCGACCTGATGCGCATGAAGCCCGAAGAGTGCCGCGCCAAGGTGGCGCTCCTGATGCCCTTTGCCGGCAACCCGCAGGATCGCGTGGTGCCCGATCCCTACTACGGGGGCGCAGCGGACTTTCAGAGCACCTACAACCGCGCACGCGCGGCCTGCCGCGGGCTTCTTGCGGCCCTTGAAAAGGGCGGCCTCTAAAGTTTGAATTTAAAAACTTTATAAAGCCCGGGAAGAGGCGGCCGGGCGCTGCGCGAGAATGTCAAGTGCCGCCTCAAGAACGTCGGCGGGCTTGCGGGCAAGCGCCTGCGCGCCCCAGCGCTTGATGTCGATGCCGCCTGCGACATAGCCCCAGGAGGCGGCGATAAAGGGCACGCCTGCGTTGGCGGCGGCCTGGGCGTCCCGGGCGTCGTCTCCGACGTAGATCGTGCGGGAAGCGTCCGCTGCGCAGGCGGCAATCCCGGCAAAAATCGCCTCGGGCCTGGGCTTCATGGCGCCGAGGTCGCTTCCGGAGACGATGCAGCCCGTCTTTGGCGTGATGCCCTTGGCTGCACAGAGTTTTGAGGCAAGGGCGCCCGCCTTGTTGGTGACGATTCCCCAGACAAAACCTTTTTCGTCAAGAGAGGAGAGCAGCTCCGGGATGCCCGCAAAGAGCGTGCTGCGCTCGCTGATGTGCGCTTCGTAGTGCGTGAGGAAAGCCGCCTTTCTTTCTTCAAAGTCCGGGGCGGAGGGGCCGATGCGAAGCGCGGCCCAGAGCATGCCGCGCGCTCCCTTGCCCGCACTTTCGCGCAGCGCGCCAAAGGGCAGCGGGGCGAGCCCTGCTGCCTCGCGCAGGAAATTGGCGCTTGCGCCCAAGTCAGGAGCGCTGTCGACAAGCGTGCCGTCGAGATCAAAAAGAATGCAGCCGCGCATGCGGAACTCCGTTGGAAGTGATTCGTGATGGTGTGAGACTAGCGCGTTGCCTGCGTTCTCTCAAGACTGGCGGCGGGTTTCAGCCAGTTCGTTAAGAGTTTGAGTGATAAAAACTTTTGAGAGGCAGGCCCGCGCCCAAAAAGAAGGACGCCGCCGGCTGCGGGCAAGGAAAAAGACTTCTGCTGAGGCCCGGGGCGCACTCGTGACGCGCGCAAAGCCCAGCGCTACACTCGGAAAAATAGGTCGGCGGCCGATTTATTGCGTGCCGGGCGGCACGGGCGGCTGCGGGCCTATCCAACCAAAAGAGGTGAGCGAATGATTTCCAAAAGAATCGTCGTGTCTTTGCTGGCGGCTGTTTCGGCGGGCGTGATAGGGGCGGCGGCCGCCGACTACACGGTGCAGCCGCTTGTAAAAGGGCTTCAAAGCGCGCCGCAGCGCGTGCTGCTCGTCGGGAACTCCTTTATGTACTACAACTGCGGCGTCAACGGCTACCTAAGCGGCATTGCCAAGGACAAGGGCGTCTCGCAGCGCTACACCATGGCCACGATCGGCGGCTCGGGCATCGATTGGCACGACGTCAAGAGCTATCTGCGTCCCAACGGCCTTTCGAGCTACTCGACGCTCAACGACGGCAGCAACAAGCTCATCTTTCACAAGTACCCGGACGGGAAGGTGTTTGACGCGGTCGTGCTGCAAGACAACAGCCAGGGGCCGATTCACCCCGAGTTGAGCAAGTTTTTCAAGAAATACGCGGCCATTCACAGCAACGACATCCGCAAGGCCGGGGCCGAGCCCGTGTTTCTCATGACCTGGGCCTACAAGGACCGGCCGGAGATGACGCAGCAGCTTGCCGACGCAACAACGCAGGTTGCCAACGAAAACAAGGCGATGGTGATTCCCGTGGGGCTTGCCTTTGCGCAGTCTTTAAGAGAGCGCCCCGATCTGGCGATGACGGTTGCCGACAACCGCCATCCGACGGCGGCGGGAAGCTATCTTGAGGCGGCCGTGATTTTTGCCGCGCTCAACAAAGTCTCTCCCGAAGGCGTTGACTTCCTCGGCGGCTGCGAGAAGCCGCTTAAAGAGGCGGACGCCAAACACCTGCAGAGCGTTGCGTGGAAAACCGTGAAGGCCTTCTACGGCTGGTAGGAAAAGGGCGGCAAGGATACAAAACGAACGCGGGCGCATCGAGGGGCATCTTTTGAGACGCCCGCTGCGCCCGCGGTCCGGGAACCCTTTATCGGGGCTCCTGCTACTCGTTGCGGGTTACGTGCAGGGCGCGCAGGATGCTTGCCACCTGCAGCCGCCCCTTTTTGCCGCCTTCACCGTCGCCGCCGGAAGGAAGCTGCGAGGGCATGCTCTCGGAGGCTTTCTGCGCTTCACGATCGCACAGGTCGTTGAGCTCCTTTTGCAGAACCGAGACGATGCTGTAGCGGTTGATGAGCTCGCGGGCAAATTGCAGGAACGAGAGATAAAGCTCGCAGCCGCGCATCGAGACGTGCTCGGACGAGATCGAAGAGAGGAGCTCCTCCTGCATGCGGTCGATTTGCTTGACGATGTCGGCGCCGTTGAGTTTGATCGTCTCAAGGGCGTGCCGGCCGTCGCCAGCGCGCACAAGCTTTTGCAGCTCCGAGGCAAGAGTGAGGAGATTGCTCTTTAGCTTGCCGTGAAAGACGCGGTGGCGGTTGGCGACATGGTCCTTGGAGACGGTGGTGAGCCGCTGCAGGTTGCGGCCGACTTCGCGCATGTTGGTGTAGGCGCGGTAGAAGCAGTAGCGCGCGTCGCGGTCAAGCTTGGTGTCGGAGTTGCGCTGCTGGGCCATGTTGTAGTAGATGCTGCGCTCTTCGCTCAAGGTGTCAAAAAGCGAGCTTGCATCGGTTTTAAGGCGCCGCAGGGAGCTTTCGTTGTCGCTCAAGAACGCTTTGACCGTGCTCTCAAAGAGATCGACCGTGCGGTTTAAGTGCGGGCCCACGGTGGTGTTGATGGCGTTGCGCACCGACTCGTGATCGTCGCCGCGGAAAATAAGCGGCACGTCCTTTTGCTTTTTGGCGGCAAGAAAGTTCGAGCGCACGATGAGCGTCAGGACAAGCAGCATCAGGGCGCAGGTCATGTAGTCGCCGCCCGCCATCACGAGCCAGCACATGATGCCTGCGATCGTGAGCGCCGAGAGGGCCGTGAGGAACCATCCGCTGATGACGGTCAGAACGCCCGAGACGCGGTAGACGGCCGTCTCGCGATCCCACGCGCCGTCGGCAAAGCTCGAGCCCATGGCCACCATGAAGGTGACGTAGGTGGTCGACAACGGCAGCTGCAGGCTCGTGGCCGAGGCAATCAGAATCGAGCTGATGACCAGATTGATCGAGGCGCGCACATAGTCAAAGGGAAGCACGGGCTCGCCGCGCTCAAGCTTGCGGGGCTTGAAGCGCCCTCGCAGCGTCACCTGCAGCCGCAGCGGAAGAATCTGGCGCACGATTTTTCCAAGCGTCATGGAGCTGCGCACGATCATGCGGCCGGGCACGGAACTGCCGAACTGCTCGTGCTCTCCCGACTGGCTCGAAGAGAGGTTGAGCGACGTCTGCACCACAAGGCGCGCCTTTTTGCTAAACCAGAGCGTGAGCACCATGATGAGGCCCGAGAGAAGCAAAAAGATGGTGGGCACCGTCGAGGGGCGCGAGAGGCTCTCCATCATGTAGCTTGAGGCGTCGGTGCCGTTTGCCATGAAGTCGCGCACGGCATCCAGCGCCGCAAGCGGCACGCCCACGAAGTTGACGAGGTCGTTGCCCGCAAACGCAAAGGCAAGCGAAAACGTGCCGCTCAGGATGATGATGCGAAAGACGTTGACGTTGCAAAAGACGATGAGCGCCTGAAAAAGAATCGAGAGCCCGACAAAAAGGCAGGTCAAAATGGCAAGCGTGTTTGCATCGATCCAGCTGATCCACTCGGGGCGCATGAAGCTTGCGCCCTTGGCGCCCTTCATGACGAGAAAGTAGAAGATGGCCGTGATGGCAAAGCCGCCGAAGATGCCGCCAATGCGCCGGTACATTTTCTCAAAATGAAAGGTGAAGATGACGCGCGCGACGTACTGCGTCACCGACCCGGCGATGAAGGCGACCACGACCGAAATCAGAATGCCCGAAATCATCGTGAGCGACTGCGCGCTGTTGATGTAGGTCGAAACGTCGGCAAAGCTTCCCGTGCTTGTGTAGATCTTGTAGAGCGCGGCGGCAAGGGCGCTGCCCAACAGTTCAAAGATGATCGAGACCGTGGTCGACGTGGGAAGTCCGAGCGAGTTGAAGGCGTCAAGAAGCAGGACGTCTGCGACCATCACGGCAAAGAAGATCACCATGATTTCGCCGAAGGTGAACATCTGCGGATGAAAAACGCCCGAGCGGGCGATTTCCATCATCCCCGAGGAGAAGGTGGCGCCCAGAAGGACGCCGAGGCTCGCCACCCACATCGTGGTGCGAAACGAGGAGATGCGGCAGCCTAGGGCGGAATTGAGGAAGTTGACGGCGTCGTTGCTGACGCCGACGAAGAGGTCAAAACAGGCCAGCACGGCAAGAAAGCCGAGCACGACCAGATAGAAGTCTTGCATGAGAGCACGCGGTGGGAGTGTTGGTATAGGTATGCGCCGAAGTGTGGATGCCGTTTATGACAGATCGATGACAAATCGATGACAAAGGGGGTGCAAACCGCGCGGGAATGCAAGAAAAATCAAGGGTTTGCGAAAAATGACAGGTTTGTCACACAAAGCCCGTCAAAATAATTTGATAAGTCGAACTTAAACGGGGTAAGTCCCTGCGCTCTGCGTGCGGGGGCGCGCCAAAAATCGGAAGGCCTGTGGGCAGCCTTCCGGGCGACAAGAAGGCAAAGGGAAAAGAAAATAGGAGAGAAAAAAGGAGAGTAACGGCCGTGCGGGGCCGCCGGGGAGTGCGGTGCATGCAAAAAGCCGACCGCGCGCAGAGTTTTTCTCTGCGTTCAGGCGGCTTTGCCGCTTGGAGGGTTGGCGCCCGGTTGGTTTTTTAAGAGAGCGCCGCCTTCTTGGTCGTGCGGCGCGTGCGCTTTCTGGCAGCGCTTGTGCGGACTTTGGAGGACTTGCCGCGGGTTTTGGCCGCCGGCGCGGCTTTCTTGCGCTTCACGGGCTCGGCGGGCTTTTTCATGCCGCGCGCGCCGGGATCGGCCTTGGCCATTAAAATGGCGGGTCCGTTTTCAGCAAAAACCCGGGTTTGCGCCGCAGCAGCCGCGGCGGCTTTTGAGGCGATGGCGGCCGCGTCGGCCGTTTTGTCGTCTTCGGTCGGGCGGTACACGACGAGCATCTTGCCGATGCTCTGGATGCGGGCGGCGCCGAGCGTCTCGACAATTTTCTCGTAGATCTGCGCGCGCTCCTCGCGGTCTTCGCCCGCCACATGAATCTTGACGAGGCCGTGGTCGGCAAGCGCCCGGTCGATTTCCTTCATCACGGCCTCGGTGAGGCCCTTTTCTCCGATGAGCACGCCTGCCTGCAGGTGGTGCGCCCGCGCGCGCATTTCAAGGCGCACGCTGCGCTCTAAAATGAGTTCAGCCATGGATGTTGACGTTGTATTCGAGCCCGGAAATCAAGTGCAAAAGAAAACGAAAATAAAGAACCCCTCACGAAAGACACTTTTCCGGGCTTGGTTGAAAAGTTCAAAGCAAGCCCGCAATTTTAGCTGCAAGTCATGCCGAAATCCTTGAAAAAACTGCGCTCGAACCGGGCTTGGATTGAGCGCCACATCAACGATCCCTTTGTCAAGCGCTCACGCGCCGAGGGCTATCGGGCGCGCTCGGTCTACAAGCTCATCGAGCTCGACGAGCGCGAGCGCCTCTTTGCGCCGGGCATGACGGTGGTTGACCTGGGAAGTGCGCCGGGCAGCTGGACGCAGGTCGTGCGCGAGAGGCTCTCTGACAAAAGCGGGGCGCTCAAAGGGCGCATCATCGCCATGGACATCCTGCCGATGGAGCCCGTCGAAGGCGCCGTCTTCATTCAAGGAGACTTTCGCGAGCAGGAGGTGGCCGACAAGCTTGCCGCCGTTTTGGAGGGCGACAAGGTCGACGTCGTCATCAGCGACATGGCGCCCAATCTCTCGGGCGTGGCGATGGTCGACGCGGGCGCAAGCCTTCTGTTAAATGAGCTTGCCCTTGACTTTGCGCTCGAGCATCTAAAGCCCGAGGGCGTCTTTGTAACGAAGGCTTTTCAGGGTTCGGGCTACTCGCAGTTCATCGAAGCGTGCAAAAAGAGCTTTAAGAGCGTGGCGCAGAGAAAGCCCGAGGCAAGCCGCGGCTCAAGCGCGGAAATGTACGTGGTGGCCCGGGGACTCAAGGCCGCCCGCGGCGGCTAGAAGACCTCCGGGCCCGGCAGGGAGCTCCGCCTGCCGCGTAACCGTTGTTAACCAATTGCGCGGGAAAACCATAGGACAGGACTCGGATTTTGCTTTAGGCTTAATCTGCTAATTTTTGGGCCTGCGGCGCCTATTTTCGGGCGGGGGCTTTCGCGCCCCTCTTCACCCCTTCGCGCCATTTTGGTGCACTTCAGGCGCCCCCTTGACGCTGCAGCAACAGTTTTTGCAAATCACACAGAACACTCTTCGGGTAAAAAAGAGAGGAACGAATCTTGGACAACAGGATGATTGGCCGCATTGCGGTCTGGGTCTTGATCGCCTTCGTGCTTTTCACCGTCTTCCAGCAGTTTGACGGACAGCGTGAGACTGCGGGAGCCGTGGATCAGACGAGCTACACGCAGTTCATGGCCGACGCCAAGGAGGGCAAAATCCGCCGCGTCGACGTGCAGGGCCGCAAGATTACGGTGACGCCCGCTGAAGGCGCCAAGTACACGATCACGAGCCCGGGCGATCTGTGGATGGTCGACGATCTGCGCAAAAACGGCGTGCAGGTCTACGGCAAGGCCGAGGAGGAGCCCTCGCTTTTGCAGAGCATCCTCATCAGCTGGTTCCCGATGCTGCTGCTCATCGGCGTCTGGATTTTCTTCATGCGCCAGATGCAGGGCGGCAAGAGCGGCGCGTTCACCTTCGGCAAGAGCAAGGCGAGAATGCTCGACGACACGAGCAACAAGGTGCGCTTTGCCGATGTGGCGGGCTGCGACGAGGCCAAGGAGGAGGTCCAGGAAGTGGTGGACTTCCTGCGCGATCCGTCGAAATTTCAGCGCCTGGGCGGGCACATTCCGCGCGGCATTTTGCTCGTGGGCGCTCCCGGCACCGGCAAAACGCTGCTAGCCAAGGCAATCGCAGGCGAAGCGGGCGTGCCCTTCTTTTCCATTTCGGGCTCGGACTTCGTGGAGATGTTCGTGGGCGTGGGCGCCGCGCGCGTGCGCGACATGTTTGAAAACGCCAAGAAAAACGCGCCCTGCATCATCTTCATCGACGAAATCGACGCCGTGGGCCGCCAAAGAGGCGCTGGCTTGGGCGGCGGCAACGACGAGCGCGAGCAGACCTTAAACCAGATGCTGGTCGAAATGGACGGCTTTGAGACGGGCACCAACGTCATCGTCATCGCCGCCACGAACAGACCCGACGTCCTTGACCCCGCGCTCATGCGCCCGGGGCGCTTTGACCGCCAGGTGGTGGTGCCGCTGCCCGACATCCGCGGGCGCGAGCAGATTCTCAACGTGCACATGAAGAAGGTTCCCCTGGGAGCCGACGTGCAGGCCGACGTGATTGCGCGCGGCACGCCCGGCTTTTCGGGGGCCGATCTTGCCAACCTTGTCAACGAAGCGGCTCTTTTTGCCGCGCGCCGCAACGGCCGCGTGGTCGAGATGAACGACTTTGAGCTTGCCAAGGACAAGATCATGATGGGGGCCGAGCGCAAGTCGATGGTGATGACCGAAGACGAGCGCCGCAACACGGCCTACCACGAGTCGGGGCACGCGCTTGTGGCAAAGCTTTTGCCCAAGTCAGATCCCGTGCACAAGGTGACCATCATCCCGCGCGGGCGCGCTTTGGGCGTGACGATGCAGCTGCCTGAAGTCGACCGCTACTCCTACGACCGGGAGTATCTGTTGACGCGCATTGCGATTCTCTTTGGCGGGCGCATTGCCGAAGAGGTCTTCATGCACCAGATGACCACGGGCGCGAGCAACGACTTTGAGAGAGCCACGCAGATGGCCCGCGACATGGTCACGCGCTACGGCATGAGCGACAAGATGGGCGTGATGGTCTACGCCGAAAACGAAGGCGAGCCGTTTTTGGGCCGCACGGTGACCAAGACCACGCACATTTCGGAAAAGACGCTGCAGGCCGTGGACGCCGAAATTCGCAACATTTTGGAAACCCAGTACAAGCGCGCCCGCAAGCTCATCGAGGACAACGCCGACAAGATGCACGCCATGGCCCATGCGCTGCTTGAGTGGGAGACGATCGACGGCGAGCAGATCGACGACATTCTCGCGGGCCGCGCGCCGCGCCCGCCCAAGGGCTCGGGCGCTCAGGGCAGAACCTACGCTGCGCCGCAGCCCGAGGTGAAGGCTGCGCCTGCGGCCGCTCCGGCCGCTGCGCAGGCTCCTTCCGAGCCTTCCGAGCCCCAGGCGGCGCAGGAAGCGACCGAGAAGGCGGCGCCCGTGCCCGAGGCAGAGGCTCCTCTTCCCGAAGCCGCCGAGCCTGCGGCAAAGCCGCGCCGCACGCGCAAAAAGGCGGCTGAAGCAAAGAGCGAGCCTGCTGAGGCAGACGACAAGAGCGGCGCCAAAGCCTCTGATGCAGCCGCGGGTGACGCGGGCGAGAGCAGCGCCGCCGGCAGCCAGGCGCCTGATGGCGACGGTTCCGAGCAGAGCAAATAGGCGGCGCATTTAAGACAATGTCTCGCACGGGGTCCGGCTGATGTTTGCCGGGCCCTTTTTCATGCGTTTTTTTATTGGTCCGGCTTGAGTGAGACATTGAACTGCGCGCTCCGGCCAGGTCTGTGATCGAGGGGATTTTTGTGGAGAACATCAATACGACGGCTGAGTCGCCCGGCATGAAGGCTGCGGCGGGTGCGCGCGTTTGGCAGTGCGGGCGATTTGAAATTTCGCTTGAGCGCCCGCGCATCATGGGCATTGTCAACGTCACGCCCGACTCGTTTTCCGACGGCGGCATGCACGCCTCGCGCGACGAGGCCGTTCAATGGGGCCGCAGGCTTGCCGCCGAAGGGGCCGACATTCTCGACGTGGGAGGCGAATCCACCCGGCCGGGCGCCAGGGAGGTAAGCGAAGACGAAGAGCTCTCGCGCGTCATCCCCGTCGTGGAGGCGCTGGCCGCCGACGGGTTTGTCGTCTCGGTCGACACGAGCAGGGCAAGCGTCATGCGCGAGGCGCTTTCTGCGGGCGCGGCGATTCTCAACGACGTGCGCGCCTTTACGCAGCCCGGAGCCCTTGAGGCGGCCTCCCAAAGCGAGGCGGGCCTTGTGATCATGCACTGGGTAGACGCGCACGCAAGCCCGCGCGAGGATCAAGAGCCGCAGGTCGACGACGATGCGCTGTACGAGCGCATTGCCCGGTATCTCTCTGAGCGCGAGCAGCGCCTTCGAGAGGCTGGTGTTGGGTTTGAGCGCATCTGCTGGGACGCGGGCTTTGGCTTTGGCAAGACGGTGCGGGAGAACTTTGCCATCGTGCGGTTGACGGACCGCTTTGTGCGCACGGGACGCCCCTATCTTCTGGGGCTTTCCCGCAAGTCCTCTCTTGGAGCCGTCACGGGCATTGCCAATCCAGCTGACCGGGCGGCGGCAAGCGTCGCGGGGTCGCTTGCCGCCATTGAGCGCGGCGCACGGCTAGTGCGCGTGCACGACGTTAGGCACATGCGCGAGGCCGTTGACGTCTGGTGCGCGGTCAAAGGCTTTGAACCGGGCCTGGGATCAGGCCTTAAATCGAACCTCAAGTCGAACCTTTAAGGGGCCAGGGAATCGGCCCAGGAGCGGCCATTGAAGCGGCACTGCGCCCCGGTTTGGGGAACGGGCCCGCGGCGGCCTCTTTCCTATAATTCGCGTTAATAAGAAGCATCAACGGCACGGGCTCAATGAAGAGCCGGGTGCCACACAAGGAGTAAAAAAGCGATGGCGCGGCACTACTTTGGCACGGACGGCATTCGCGGGCGCGTGGGACAAAGTCCGATTTCGCCGGATTTTGTTCTCTTGCTCGGACAGGCGGCCGGCCGTGTTTTTCTGCGTGAGTCTGCAAACGGACGCGCGTGCGTGTTAATCGGCAAGGACACGCGCGTCTCGGGCTACATGCTTGAGGCCGCGCTGCAGGCCGGGTTTTCCTCGGCCGGGGTCGACGTCGTGCTCTGCGGCCCGATTCCGACGCCGGCGGTTGCCTATCTCACGCGCGCCCTGCGGCTTGAGGCCGGGGTGGTGATCAGCGCAAGCCACAACCCGTACGAAGACAACGGCATCAAGTTTTTCTCGGGCGCCGGGCTCAAGCTGCCCGATGCCGTCGAAGAAGACATCGAAGCCGAGATGCTCAAAGGCTTTTCCTGCGTGGACAGCAACCGGCTCGGCAAGGCGCGGCGCCTTGACGATGCGGCGGGCCGCTACGTGGAATTTTGCAAAAGCGTCTTTCCCTCGGGGCTTGATTTAAAGGGCATGAAGCTCTATGTGGACTGCGCCAACGGCGCGGCCTATCACGTCGCGCCCGACGTCTTTCATGAGTTGGGCGCTGAAGTCGTCGCCGAGGGTGTGCACCCCGACGGCTTTAACATCAACGACGGGGTGGGGGCCACCCACACCGACGATCTGCCGCAGCGCACGGCGGCCTGCGGGGCCGACTATGGGCTTGCCTTTGACGGCGACGCCGACCGGCTCATCATGGCCGACAACGCCGGGAACCTTTACAACGGCGACGCCCTTCTTTACGTGATCGCCTGCGACCGGATCCTTGAGCGCGGCAAGAAGTCGGGCGTGGCGGGCACCCTGATGACCAACTTTGCGCTCGAGAAAAACTTTGCGCGCATGGGCATTGACTTTGCCCGCGCCAAGGTGGGCGACAGGTACGTGATGGAGCTTTTGCGGCAAAAGGGGTGGCTCTACGGCGGCGAAAGTTCAGGGCACATCATTGCGCTTGACCGCCAGACAACGGGCGACGGCATTGTGAGCGCCCTGCAGGTTCTCACGGCCATGCGCTCGCGCAAAAAGACGCTCGCCGAGCTCACAAGCGACTTGAAGTTGATGCCCCAGGTGCTCATCAACCGGCGCATTGAAAAGGGCTTTGACTACCGCACGGACGCGCCCTTTACCGAAGAGATCGCGCGCGTGGAAAGTCAATTGGGCGAGCGCGGACGCGTCTTGATTCGCCCCTCGGGCACCGAGCCCGTGCTGCGCATCATGGTTGAGGCAACCGACGAGGCGCTCGCGCGCGAGTGCGCCGAGAAGATCGCAGCGGCGCTCTCCTGTTAACCCCCGGGCCGAAGGCCTCCGGGCGCTTTTGAAAAACGAAGGCGCTAAAGCCGCTCATCCCCGGCAAAACTCACAGCGCGCCCGGCAAAGTCCTTTGCCGGAGGTGGCGGTGCGAGGGGCGGCGCCGCGCTAAAATCCCCCAACTTTTCCCTTCCGGCAAGTGCGCCGGTTTGTGTTTTGAGCTTTTCAAGTGCACTCATGAAACCCGCTACGTACATGACGGCTGCGCAGATTCGCACGGCCTTTTTGAAGTTTTTTGAAAGCAAGGGGCACCCGATCATCCCGTCGAGCCCCGTTGTTCCCCACAACGATCCGACCCTGCTTTTTACGAACGCGGGCATGAATCAGTTCAAGGACAACTTCCTTGGGCTTGACAAGAGCTTGAAGCGCGCGACCACGTCGCAAAAGTGCATCCGCGCCGGCGGCAAGCACAACGACCTTGACAACGTGGGCTACACGGCGCGCCACCACACGTTCTTTGAGATGCTCGGCAACTTCAGCTTCGGCGACTACTTCAAACGCGAAGCGATCGGCTGGGCCTGGGAGCTTCTCACCACCGTCTACAAGCTGCCCGCCGAGCGGCTCTGGGTGACGGTCTACTCCGAAGACGACGAAGCCTACGACATCTGGCACAAGGAAATCGGCGTGCCCGCCGAGCGCATCGTGCGCATCGGCGACAACAAGGGCGCGCGCTACATGTCGGACAACTTCTGGATGATGGGCGACACGGGTCCCTGCGGTCCGTGCTCGGAAATCTTCTACGACCGCGGCCCGAAGGTGCAGGGCGGCCCTCCGGGAAGCCCCGACGAAGACGGCGACCGGTACATGGAAATCTGGAACCTCGTCTTTACGCAATTTAACCGCGATACCTCGGGCAAGCTCAACCGCCTGCCGCGGCCCAACATCGACACCGGCATGGGCTTGGAGCGCCTCGCATCGGTGCTTCAGGACGTGCCGAGCAACTACGACATCGATCTCTTCCAAAACCTGATGGCCGCGGCCAAGAAGGCCGTCGAAGAGGTGGGGGCTGAAAACGTCGATCCCCAGTGCCCGTCGCTGAAGGTGATTGCCGACCACATCCGCTCGTGCGCCTTTGCGGTGGCCGACGGCGTCAAGCCCGGCAACGAGGGGCGCGCCTACGTGTTGCGCCGCATCTGCCGCAGAGCCATCCGCCACGGCTACAAGCTCGGAGCCCGCGGCCCATTCTTCTATAAGCTCGTTGAGCCCCTTGCAAAGGAAATGGGCGACATCTACCCCGAGCTCTACAAGCCCGAGATCGCCGAGACGATCCGCGCCGAAGAAGAGCGCTTTTTGCTCACGCTCTCCAACGGCATGCAGATTCTCGAAGAGGCCGTTGGCAAGGCCGAGGGCGGCGTGCTCCCGGGCGAGGTGGCCTTCAAGCTGCACGACACCTACGGCTTTCCCGTTGATTTGACGGCCGACGTGTGCCGCGAAAAGGGACTTCATGTTGATCTCGAGGCCTTCGACCGCGCCATGAAGGAGCAAAAGGACAAGGCGCGCGCAGCGGGCAAGTTCAAGATCGCTGCAGACGTGCTCTTTACGGGCGACAACAACGAATTCGTGGGCTACGAGACGCTCGAGGCACAAGGCTCAAAGGTGCTGGCGCTCTACAAGGACGGCGTGGAAGTCAACGAGGTTGAAGCGGGCGACGACGTGCTGATCGTGCTCGACAAAACGCCCTTTTACGCTGAAATGGGCGGCCAGGTGGGCGACGCCGGGCGCCTGGCAAACGGCGAGTGCCTGATCAACGTCACGGACTGCCTCAAACTCAAGGCAAGCGTCTTTAGCCACGCGGGCCACGTGGCCGAAGGGGTGCTCAAAAAGGGCGACATTCTCAATGCGCAGGTTGACGCTGAAAGGCGCCGCGCCATTGAGCGCAACCATTCGGTCACGCACCTCATGCACAAGGCCCTGCGCGACGTGCTGGGCGCTCATGTGGCGCAAAAGGGGAGCCTTGTCAACGCGCAGGTCACGCGCTTTGACTTCACGCACGACAAGCCCATGACGGCCGAGGAAATCCGCGCCGTGGAAAACCAGGTCAATGCGGAAATTCTTGAAAACACCGAGACCCTCTGCCGGGTGCTTCCGATTGAAGAAGCCCGCAAGACGGGCGCCGTGATGCTCTTTGGCGAGAAGTACGGTCAGACGGTGCGCGTGATGAATATCGGAAGCTCCTGCGAATTCTGCGGCGGCACGCACGTCAAGCGCACGGGCGACATCGGCTCCTTCAAGATCGTGAGCGAGGCGGGCATTTCGGCCGGCGTGCGCCGCATCGAGGCCGTCACGGGCATGAACGCCGTGGCGCTCATGCAGAAAAACGCCGATCTTCTTGCGCAGAGCGCCGCGCGCTTCAAGGCCCCCGCCGATGAGGTGCCGGGCAAGATCGATCATTTAAACGAGACGGTGCACGCGCTGGAAAAGAATCTGGCTGACCTCAAGGCCAAGCTTGCCGCGCAGCAGGGCGCCGACATCGTCAACCAAGCCGTTGAGGTCAAGGGCGTGAAGGTTCTTGCCGCCACGCTCGAAGGGATGGACGCCAAGACGTTGCGCGAGACGATGGACGATCTTAAAAACCGCTTCGGGTCGGCCGTGATTGTGTTGGCCGTCGTGGGAGGCCCCAAGGTGCAGCTCTGTGCGGGCGTCACCAAGGATCTCGTGGGCCGCATCAAGGCGGGGGAACTCGTCAACTTTGTTGCCAATCAGTGCGGCGGCAAGGGCGGCGGCAAGCCCGACATGGCGATGGCCGGCGCAACGGACGCGGCGGCAATCCCCGCGGCGCTCGAGAGCGCCAAGGGCTGGATTGCCGAGCGTATCTAAGCTCCCCGGAAGCCCGACGCAAGGATCAAGCGCGCGATGACAAGCACCTCTGCAGAGTCCAATGCGATCGTCCCCGACGCCGGGGGCGATCTGCGCGGCCTTGTGTGCCCCATGCCCGTGCTGCGGCTTAAAAAACTTCTTGCCGCTGCGGCTCCTCTCTCCGAGGTGTGCGTGGTAACGGACGACCCGCACGCCCCGGAAGACATCCGCACCTTTGCGCGGCAAAGCGGGCATGAGGTGATTTCGCAGTCCGAGATTTCCCCGGGCGTGACGCTAAGCTGCTTAAGGCGCCGCGGTGAGAACCGCGCGAGGTAACGCCGGGATTCCCGTCCAAAAGGTCTGAGGGCATTGTTTTCTCAGGCCTTTTTCTTTGGCCGTTGAATACTCTGCCAAGGACTTTTGTCATGCCGGGAAAGACAGATTCGGACATGGCGGTGCCCGACATCTCCGAGATCGAGGGCCTTCCGCCGGAGATCAAGCAGGACCCGAAGTCCAAGGTTGTTGTCTTAGGCAGGCAAATCCGCATCGGCAAGTACGTCCGCGCGCCCAACGGGCGGACGCATCTTGTTGCCCAAGGCTACGTCGTTGACGGCCGCTACTACACCATCATCGACTACAAGACCAAGTTCGACCGCTTCGGCAATCCGCGTCCCGTTTACCAGGAAACGGGTCCGGCCCGGCGCCGCGCGCGCAAGCCCAAGCCAGGCGAAGACGAGCCGCAGCTGCCGCTTGAGCTCCCCGAGCCCTCGCCCGAGGCCCAAGAGGCCTGCGCGCAAGAAGAGCCGCAGCAGCCGGCGGCCGCTGCGCACAAAAGGCGCGGCAGAGCGCCGCACCCTGTCAAGGGCGCAAAGCCCGAACCCGGTGTTTCGTATCAATTCAAAAAGCGCGCCGACGGCAGGTTCACGGTGGTCAAGATTTGGAGCGCCTACGATCCGGTCCTCAAAAACAACAGCGCCTACAAAAACAAGACGCTCGGGATCACCGACGTCGCCTATGACATCACGCATCTTGAGGCCACGCCCCGGATGCGGGCGGCGCAAAAGCGCACGGCAGGCCTCGTGCGGCATTCGTCCGAGCGAGCCGCGCCCGCAAGGCGCGAGCGGCAGGCTGCTTCGCTTTATGCCGAACTCAAGTACCCGTTTTCCATCGCGGCGCTTGTGATCATTGCCGCCCTCATGAGCGGGGCCAAAACGAGCCGGGGAATCGCTTCGTTTTGGTCTCTGCACCGAGACGGTTGGCTCAAAGTCTTTCCGGACTTTCCCGCCTGTGATCTCCCGCCCGAGGTCGTCGGGAAAATCGTGGAGCGAGCCGGGCTTGAAAGCGACAACGAGGTTCTGCGGGAATTCCTCCGCACGAACATTGGGCAGCGCCTGGCGGAGCTGCAGGCGCCTCTGACAAACGGTGACAAACCGCTGATCGAAGCGCTCAGCCTCTGCGACTCGCCCCTTGGCATCGTGCTCTCGCTCGATCCTGTCGGTGCGGGGACAAACGACATTTCCCGGTTCCTCTCGGTCGTCATGAGCATGAATCTCTACGGCTGCATCGTGACGTGCGGCGCGCTCAACATGACAAAGAACGCCTGCGCGGCGATCCGCGCGGCCGGGGGCGACTATTGCCTTGCCGTTTGCGGAGATCACGACTTGAACGAACGAGACATCGAGGCGATCTTTCGCGCCGAGCCTGATGCCAGCGCGCAGTTGAAGGTCTTTGAAGGGGACTACGCACGAGGAAACGCCCGCATGGAGCACCGCCTTGTGAGGTTGCTTCCCGCCCGCCGCATCAATTCAAACTTGCGAGAGCGCTGGCCGGGACTTGAAGACGGCAGCGGCTGCCTCGTTGAGGCGACGGCCTGGCGGGAGCCAGGGCAGCGCGTCACGCGCTTTTTTGTTTCGACGCTTGATTACTTTGCCGATGATGCGGCGAAGGCGCATGCGCACCTCCTGCAAAGCCGCGAGGGCCTCGAGCAGCCGTTTTGGGGCCTAGACGTCGTCTTTGGGCAAAGCCACTGGCACTGCCAGTCCGGGCCGCTGGCAAAGGGCTGTGCGGCGCTCGATCGAGTCGCCTGCTTTCTCCTGCGCGAACTCAAGGCTTTGGGCTGCAGCGAGGGGCTGTCCGGGCAGATGCTCACGGGGCCTGCGCTGCAACGCCTTTGTTCGGCGCCTGAGAAAATCATGCCGGCACTTTGCCGGGTGTTTTCAAAGAGCGCAGTACAGGGACAAGAGCGGGCTTAAAGCGGGAAAAGCACCGGGACGATGTACCGGCCTTGCCGCTCTTTTGCCGCAGCCGGGGCAAAAACTAGACGTCAAAGCCGTGCGCGAGGTACCAGCGCACGGTCTCAAAGAGCGCGCTCTCAAAGGCCGCCTGCGGCTTCCAGCCAAGCTCATTTTCAATCTTTGCCGGGTCGCTTGCGTAGCGAAAGTCGTGTCCGGGCCGGTCGGCCACATGGCCGATCAATTCTTCATAGCGGTGCCCGGGCCAGGGGGAGAGGGCGTCAAGCGCCCTGCACAAGGCCCGTGCGGTCTCATCGTTGCTTTTTTCGCACCGAGCGCTCACGACGTAGCGGCCGCCGGCGGGCGCTCTCTCAAAGATTGCCGCCACGGCGCGGCAGTGGTCCGTGACCCAGATCCAGTCGCGCACGTTTTTCCCGGTTCCGTAAAGCGGAATGGTCTCGCGGGCAAGGCACTTGGCAAGCACGGTGGGAATGAATTTTTCCTTGTGCTGCCAGGGCCCGAAGTTGTTTGAGCTGTGCGAGATCGTGGCGTTCATCCCGAAGGTTTTGATGTAGGAGAGCACAAGCAGGTCGGCCGAGGCCTTGCTTGCCGCGTAGGGGCTTGTCGGCGCATAGGGCGAGTCTTCGGTAAAAAGGCGCCAGGGCTCGTTTTCGCCAAGGCTCCCAAAGACCTCGTCGGTTGAGATGTGGTGAAACCGTGCGGTTTGAAGCTCCCCTTTGCGCGACCAGGCGCGCAGCGCCGCGTCCAAAAGCGCGGCCGTGCCCATGACGTTGGTGCGCACAAAGCGCACGGGGTCGGCAATGGAGTTGTCGACGTGGCTTTCGGCTGCAAAGTGAATGACGCCAGAAATTGCGTAGGCATCAAAAAGTTCAGCAAGAAGCGTTGCGTTTCCGATGTCGCCTTCTACGGTCACCACGTTGGGCAAGCGCGACTGCGCGGCAAAAGCGGCCGGGTGCGCCGCATAGGTGAGCGCATCGAGATCAACAATGCGCACCTCGGGGCGCGCCTTGGCGTAGTAGTCAACAAAGTTGGCGCCGATAAAGCCCGCGCCTCCCGTCACCAGAATCGTTTTTTCAAACGCTCCCACGGGTCTCTCTCCGGGCGGCGGCTTCAAGAGCGCTTGCAAGCGCCTCTTTCCAGTGGCGCGGCGAAATGCCAAAGCTTTTAAGTTTTTCGAGCGAGAGCACGCTGTAGGCCGGGCGCTGCGCTTTTGTCGGGTACTCGGCCGAGGAAATGGGAAGCACCCGGCAGGCGCTGTGCATTCCTTCTTTGATTGCCTTGGCAAATTCAAACCACGTCGCCTCTCCGGCGTTTGTCATGTGAAGCACCTGCATGGGCTCGCGGTGCAGGCCCTTTTCGTAGAGCGATAGAAGCGTTTGCGCGAGATCTTCGGCAAGCGTCGGGGCGCCGCGCTGGTCGTTGACCACCGAGACGCTCTCGCGGCTTGAAAAGAGCCTTCTCATGGTGTTGAAGAAATTTTTTGTCCCGGCGCGGGGCGAGTACACCCAGGCCGTGCGCACGATGAGCCCGGGTCCCGCGTTTTCAAGAAGCGCCGTTTCGCCCGCGCGCTTCGTGAGCCCATAGACCGAGGCGGGCCTTGCGGGCGCGTCGGTCTCGTAGGGCGCTCGGGCCTGGCCGTCAAAGACGTAGTCGGTCGAGACGTGAACCACGGGGAGCTTCGTGCGGGCAAGAAGCCAGGGCGCAAGCGCGTTGGCCGCATAGGACGCAAGCGGCTCGTCTTCGGCCTTGTCGACTGCGGTATAGGCCGCGCAGTTGATGATGCATTCGCACGAGTGCGCGGCAAACCAGGCGGCGACGGCCTGGGCGTTCGTGATGTCAAGCTCGCGGCGCGAGAGCGCGGCGCAGGCGATGCCGCGCTCTTGGCAGGCCTCGGCAAGCGCAAGGCCCAGCTGTCCGGCGGCTCCGGTGATGGCAATCATGTGTCTCAGTGCTGGTTTAAACGGAAGTGAGAGGATAGCGCGCCGTTAAAAACGACGTGCGCAAAAACAAAAAGCTCAAAAGACGGGCTGCGCGCAGTAGCTCGCAAAGGACGGGGCGCGTGCGTCTTTTTCCGAGCGCAAAAGCTGCAGTGCGTCCGAAGTTGCAGGCGCTCGAGCGCCGCGAAGAGCCCCCTCCCAGTCGATGCCAAGGCTGGCGTCAAGCGCGTCGATCGCGCCTTCGGCTTCGGGCGCGTAGAAGGCGCTGCACTTGTAGGCGACTTTGACGCGCGCGGTGAGCGCGCAAAAGCCGTGCGCAAAGCCCTCCGGAATGTAGAGCATGCGGCGGTTGGCCTCAGCTAGCCGCACGGCGACCCAGCGCCCGAATGTGGGAGAGCTGCGGCGGATGTCAAGCGCAACGTCCAAGACGTCGCCTTCGAGCACGCGCACGATCTTGGCCTGTGCAAACGGAGGCTTTTGGTAGTGCAGTCCCCGTACGACGCCCCTGACGGAAACGGACTCGTTGTCCTGCACAAAGCGCGTGGGGATGCCCAAAAGCTCAAGGGTGCGTTCGCTGAAGGTTTCGCAAAAGGAGCCGCGCGCGTCGCAAAAAAGCTGCGGCTCGAGGATTTTGACGTCGTCAATGGCGGTCGGCGTGCATTTCATGGCGCATCGCGGCCGTTTCCGGCCGTGTTTCCGGGACGTTTTGTGCGGCGGGGGCTCTTGCTTGTGCTCATGTTGGCGTTCTTGTCGGCGCTTTTGTCGGTATTGCGCGCCGGCGTTCGGCGATCAACGGATGCCCTGAAGGAAGAGCCGCGCAATTTTGAAGCCTTTTGAAAGATCTTGTGAAAGACGCCGTAGTAGATGATGTTGAGCTTGTTGTACCAGCAGAACATGCGCACGCCGATGATGGCGGCGGCCGACACCCACAGAGCCGCCTCGTGGCCCGGCGTACCGGTTGCAGGCCACAGGCTGTCGAGCGCGATAAAAAGCCAGCAGCCCGCAAAGGCCGCAAGCGCATAGGGCTGGCGATCCGAGAGCACAAGCGGCATGCGGTTGAGAAAGACGTCTCGCAGCATGCCGCCCATGGCGCCCGTGCACACGCCGAGAATGCTTGAAGACAACGGCGGCAGCCCCGCTTCAAGGCACAGCGCCGTGCCGCTCACGCTAAAAAAACCCAGGCCCACGGCGTCAAGCCAGATGAAGACGCTCTTGGCAAACCAGCGCTTAAAGCGGCTGATGACGGCGGGCGCGAGCGCGGCAAGCGCAATCGTCATCCAGACGTAGGCCTCGTTTTCAATCCAGTAGTAGGGGCGGTTGTCGATGATGACGTCGCGAAAGATGCCGCCGCCAAAGGCCGTGGTGAAGGCAAGCACGAACACGCCCACGGGGTCGACCCTGCGGTGCTGCGCCGACATGATGCCTGCCAGAGCAAAGGCAAAGATGCCGATGAAGTCAGCCAGTGAAGCAAAAGTCGAGAGCATGCGCGAAGCGGCCAAAGTCTCTGATCGGCCGCCGCAGCCCGCCGGGCGAAGGCCCGGGGAAGAGCAGCGCGCAGGATCAGAGCGGCCGGGACAAAAGAAAACGGGCCGGCAAATGGGCCGGCAAAAAGGCCAGCAAAGAGGGCCGGAAAGAGGTTCGCAAAGAGAAAGACGCGGCGTCGCGCGGGTTTCCCTTGCAGGTGAAGCCTATTGTGGCACAAGGCTCGTGCCGGAGGATAAGGAAGGCGCCTTGCGTGGAGCGGCCGATTGAGAAAAAAAAAGGGGTGACGCAGACCAGACGGTCAGGCGTCACCCTAAGAGAGACCCCCGAGAAGCACCTCAGTTCACATTCCGCAAATCCTGCAGGAGAAACAGGTGCGGTGCCTTGGCGGGCAGGCGCCGACCCCAAACAGCGCCCTGACTGAAAGCGGCCCGCCGGCATGTGCTTCTCAGTTGGGAGAACTATATATCAAATGAGAATCATTTGCAAATAGCTCGGTGAAATTTTTCTCTTCTTCCTGTCAAAGCGCCGCACGCCTTGCGCCGAATTTGCCCTCAATTCAAGCGCTTGAAGCGCCTTTTGCGCTTTCGCAGAGAGGACAAACCCGTTAGAATGCGCGCCTTGTTATTGAAAAGACTCTTCCTTTTTTGGCCGGTACAGCCACATGTCAGTTGAACTTCACCCTTCCTACCTTGTCGGACAGCATCTCTCGGACTACGACTTTGACCTTCCGAGCGAGCTGATCGCGCAGTTTCCTCTCAAGGAGAGGACGGCCTCGCGCCTTTTGCACGTCACCAAGGACGTGATCGAGGATTTGGTCTTTACCGACGTCAAGCGCCTTCTTCGTCCGGGCGATCTGCTCGTGATGAACAACACCAAGGTGATCAAGGCGCGCCTGCGCGGCCGCAAGGAGACCGGGGGCGCGGTTGAAGCGATGATCGAGCGCGTCACGGGTGAAAAGACCGCCATGTCGATGCTGCGCGCAAGCAAGACCCCGAAGGCGGGCTCGCGCCTCTATTTTGAAAGTCCCGCAGGCGAAGTGCACGCCGCCCTCGTCACGGGCCGGCAGGGGGAGTTTTTTCTTCTTGAATTTGAAGAGCCCGTGCTCGAGGTGCTCGATCGCATCGGACGGGTGCCGCTGCCGCCCTACATCGAGCGCGAGGCCGCCGAAGAAGACGCCGGGCGCTATCAGACGGTCTATGCCGAGCACCCGGGCGCCGTGGCCGCTCCGACGGCGGGGCTGCACTTTACGCGCGAGCTTTTGGACGAACTCAAGCAAAATGGGGTTGAAGAGACCTTCGTGACGCTGCACGTGGGCGCGGGCACCTTTCAGCCCGTGCGCGAGGAAAACCTCGAAGAGCACGTGATGCACTCCGAGTGGTTTGTCATCCCGCCCGAGGCGGCCGAGAAAATCAACCGCGCCAAGCGCGAAGGCAGGCGCGTGGTGGCCGTGGGCTCAACGAGCCTGCGCGCCGTTGAAAGCGCTTCGACCGGTCCTTCGCAAGTGCGCGCGGGAGCGATGGACACGCGGCTATTTATTGCGCCGGGGTATCGCTTCAACATCATCGACGTGATGATCACGAACTTTCACCTGCCCAAGTCCACGCTCGTGATGCTCGTGTCGGCCATCGTCGGCCGCGAGCGGGTGCTTGAGGCCTACCGCCATGCGGTGGAGCAAAAGTACCGGTTCTTCAGCTACGGCGACGCGTGCTTTTTTGAGCTGCCGCGCCCCGAATGATCACCACTGACACGGAGTTTTTTGAAAGTGTCCTTGCGTTTTGAAGTATTGAAAACCGAAGGGAAGGCGCGCCGCGGCCGCATGGAACTCAATCACGGCGTGGTGCACACGCCCGTCTTCATGCCCGTGGGCACCTACGGGACGGTGAAGGCCATGTCGCCCGACGAGCTCGAGGCGATGGGAAGCCAAATCATTCTGGGCAACACGTTTCACCTCTGGCTGCGGCCGGGCCTGGACGTGATGCGCGCCCACGGCGGCCTGCACCGCTTCATGAACTGGCAGCGGCCCATTCTCACCGACTCGGGCGGCTTTCAGGTCTTTAGCCTGGGGCAGCTCAGAAAGATCACCGAAGAGGGCGTGCGCTTTGCTTCTCCCATCAACGGCGACCGACTCTTTCTGACGCCCGAGGTGTCCATGCAGATTCAGCGCGTGCTCAACTCCGACATCTCGATGGTTTTTGACGAGTGCACGCCCTACATGATGGGCGATCGGCCGGCCACTGAAAAAGAGGCGGCCGACTCGATGCGGTTGTCTCTAAGGTGGGCGCGCCGCAGCCGCGACGAATTTGACAGGCTTGAAAACCCCAACGCGCTCTTTGGCATCGTGCAGGGCGGCATGTATGAAAACCTGCGCGAGGAGTCGCTTGCGGGGCTCGTCGACATCGGCTTTCACGGCTACGCCGTCGGCGGCCTTTCCGTGGGCGAGCCCAAGGAGGAGATGTTTGCGATCATGGATGCGATCGTCGACAAACTCCCCGCCGACAAGCCCCGCTACCTCATGGGGGTGGGAACGCCCGAAGATTTGGTCGAGGGCGTTGCGCGCGGCATCGACATGTTTGACTGCGTCATGCCCACGCGCAACGCGCGCAACGGGTGGCTCTTTACCCGCTACGGCGACGTCAAGATCCGCAACGCCAAATACAAAAGCGACCTGCGCCCGATTGATCCCACCTGCAGCTGCCCGGCCTGCAGAGGCTTTACGCGCGCCTATCTGCACCACCTGCAGAAGGTCAACGAGATCTTGGGCGCGCGTCTAAATTCCATCCACAACCTGCACTACTATCTCAACCTCATGAAGGAAATCCGCGAGGCGCTTGAGGCCGGGAACTTTGAGGCGTTCAGACGCAAGTTTCACGAAGACCGTGCCCGCGGGGTCGACTAACGAAAAAGGAAAAAAGAAGAAGCAAAGGCAGGCGCGCGCCTTCGGGCACTTTTCCGAAAGAAACATGCTGTTCAGAAGGTGCGGCGGCAGGTTGAGTACGCGGGCAACATCCTTCACCCGGTTCACAGGAATTTCTCCCTGCTTACACCAGTGAAAGACGGTCTGCCTGGTTACTCCGACCTTCTTGGCCAACCGGGAGCGTCTCGTGCGCACCGGTCCACCAACGGCCATGAGCGCCAAATCGATCCCTGACGGCTTGCCAGTTTGTAATTCGTGTTTTGTCACCATTGTTCGTCAGTGTAGCATATTTGACAAATGTTGTTTTACACACGAAAATACGGTATGACAAACTATTTTTTACTCGGATTCGCGTTGCTCCCGTAACAATCTTTTTTACACTTGGCCAAAAGGAGCCAACTATGACGGGAAGCGTTATCAAAGACTTGATGAAACGGCATCAGCTGACGCAGGTGCAGCTGGCAAAAGACCTCGGGGTGACAAGACAAAGCATCGCAAGATGGCTGTCCGGGATGCCGATCGATGACAAGAATGTCAAAAAACTGGCTGAATACTTCGGAGTCTCGGAGCAAACAATCCGCTATGGGGAGAAGTCCAGCAACGTTTTGGCCTACGACGAAGAGGACGCGCCGCCGGACGATGTCGTCATCATCAGGGAATACAAGCTGACGTTCGGGGCTCACTCTGGAGGCGTCGTGCCTGAGCCCGAATGGGTCGTTGACGAGGAAGGTGAGGATTTCTGGTACAAGCGCTCGTTCTTTCAACGTCGGCACCTCAATCCAGATCGTTGCAAGCGAGCCACCGTGCATGGCGACAGCATGGAGCCATCGATCTGCGAGGGAGACAAGATCCTTTTTGTTGAGGAGATCGACCCTCGCCCCGGATGCGTGATCATCTCCGATGGACGCATTTACACGATCTCCGTTGACGGCCTGATGAAAGTCAAGAGACTCTCCAAGTCCAAGGACGGGATCGTCGTTCGTTCCGACAACCAGCTCTATCCTGCCGAGGTCTACTCAGGTGAGGACATCGACCGCATGCGCATCTACGGGAAGGTGATCGAGATCAGCAGAACGCTTTGAATCAGATCAAGAGCGACCAACAACTCCAATAAAATGAAAGGATCAGCATGGATCAAAAAGACATGAAGAGCTCAACCCCGATGTTGTTGGTTTATGACGGACCGGCATTGGAAACCCACAAAATTCCTGTGGAGATTCTGGCCCAGTCTCTTACCGCGCTCAACCGGCTTGCGGAAGAAACCAACAAGATAATTTTCAACGACAAATCACGAGTATCCCTTTCTGTGACCACGTTCAAAAAGGGAAGCTTCGGAGTAGAGCTCGTCCTGGATTCTTCTATCTTTGAGGCTGTCGTCGATGCTTTGAGCGGGAAGACAGCAACCGCTGTAGCCAATGGCATTACCATCGTCTCTTGCCTGCTGGAGATTTTTGCCCTGAGGAAGTGGCTGTATGGAAGAGAAATTACGAAGGTAGAGCCAGTCCCGGGAAAAGACCAGAAGAAGATCTACGTCAACAACACCTCGATCGTCGTGAACAACACGACGTTTGTTGTCTATCAAGCCCCAGCCGTTAAACGTGACTGCGTTGATTTTGTCAGCCCTCTGACCGCCGAGGGTATTTCATCCCTCAAGCTGTCTGACGCCAAGAATGTCTTTGAGCTAAATGAGAACGAAGTTGCCGGATTCCTCAAGGAACCAGACGAGCAACTTCTGACCGAGAACAATGTCAGCGTTCTTGTTCAAGTCGACTCGCCAAACTTCAAGCAGGATCGCAAGTGGCGAGTAACCTACAACGGTCAATCCATCATGGTCACAGTATCAGACGAAGACTTTCTTGCCAGAGTTGAACGTCACGAAGAAACCTTCGGCTCCGGAGACATTCTCAGCTGCGACATGACGATTAAGCAGATGCTCAAAGATGGCACCTTGTCCTCTTCATACGAGATCACAAAAGTCAAAGAGCACAAAGTTCCACCATATCAGAACGCCTTAGCCCTGTAGTTGGCTGGGATTTCCTAGCAAAAAAGACCATGCTTCCCAAATGCCGGGACAGCATTTTCTCACCGGTTGGGACGCCCGAGCAGAATTTACGATTCTCACAGATTGGGACACAAAATAATCATCTGATTAGAGATTGCGTGTATCTCTAATACTACGATATAGGCTTTCGTGCTGATCGTGTCGATACTTCCGGTGAAGAACTGGACGCAGTGGATGGGCGATCCAACAATTGCGGACTCGATTGTGGACAGGCTTGAATCGAAGGCCGAAAGGGTTGAACTTGCGGGTGAGTCGCTGCGCAAAAAGCTGTCGCAAGTCAACAAGGACAAGGCCGGAAAAAAGAACGCGGAGGAGGAATAAGAAGTTTTAGTTAGCTAACAAATCAAGACCTTTTGGAGCCGCGGTCGGCGGAAGATGCAGCCGCGGCGACTCCTCCGTGACGCAGAGGCTTGAAAACTGAAATCCGAATCCAAACCGAAGCACACGACTGCGGGAACTGAATACCAGGGCACGACTTTCCCACAGTTTCCGGCCTACGGCCCATTTAGTAGACTGAGCGGCCGGAAACTATGGAAAAGTCTGCGCCGTGCGCACCGAGACGCCGTCAGACTGTCACCTGCCGGGGCCATTGGAGCCCCTGCCGGCGCAACACCGTAGATCGGCGTCCCAATTCATGAGAACACCCCCGTCTCTAAGTGTGAGAAGCATGATCTGTTTTGGTGGGAGAATTCAATCAAGCCTTTCAGTTCATGCAAAACCGCCAAAACGGCCTACGATCCCGACAACGGCCTTCTTCTTGCCAGGAACGTTGACGCCCTCTTTGATGCGTTCATGATTTCCTTCGATGCAGAGTCGGGGGCTCTTGTGCGGTGTTCAGCGGTGGATGACGAGCTGCTGGCAAAGTTTGGCATCAGTCCGGAAAACACGTTTCTGCCGAAAGAGTATCGCACCGAGAGCCGTTGCAAATATTTGAGGTGGCACAACGCGGAGCTGGCCAGGCGCGACGGGCAAAGCTGAGAGAGGCGGCTACTCGCAATCTCTGGCAGGGCAATCTTTGCGACGGCTCCCCGTTTTTTCGCGGTGATCCGGCACTTGCATGAAAAACAAGATGTCGGATCACTGCTGCAGACAGGAGCCCGCTTTGGTGAAACTACTACGCGCGTGAGCGCGAGGCGGTTTATGAGTTGCGCGAGCGGCGGTCGCGCACGGCGCGCGCAAGTTCATTTAACACCTTCACGGTGTCCTCCCACCCGATGCAGGCATCCGTCACGGACTGGCCGTAGACAAGGCCCTTTTCAAGATCGATCTTTTGGTTGCCTTCCACGAGGTTTGACTCGATCATCACGCCGATGATGCGTTTGTCGCCGTTTGCCACCTGCTTGCAGATGTTTTCAACCACCGGGATCTGTTCCTTGAACTTCTTGTGCGAGTTCGAGTGCGAGGCGTCGATCATGACGATTTCGCGATGCCCGTTGGCCTTGAGAATCTCGCAGGCCGCGTCGACGCTTTTGGCGTCGTAGTTGGGTTCCTTGCCGCCGCGCAGGATGATGTGGCAGTCCTCGTTGCCCGTCGTGGTGACGATGGCCGAGATGCCGCCCTTGGTGACAGAGAGAAACGAGTGCGAGTGCTCGGCCGCGGCAATGGCGTCGCAGGCGATCTTGACGTTGCCGTCGGTGCCGTTTTTAAAGCCCACGGGGCAGGAAAGGCCGCTTGCGAGCTGCCGGTGCACCTGGCTTTCCGTCGTTCTTGCGCCGATGGCGCCCCAGCTCACCAAGTCCGCGATGTACTGCGGCGAAATCGTATCGAGATACTCCACCCCCGTGGGCAGCTCCATGTTGACGATGTCAAGGATGAGTTCGCGCGCCACGCGCAGGCCGTGATTGATGCGGCACGAGCCGTCCATGTCGGGGTCGTTGATGAGGCCCTTCCAGCCCACGGTCGTGCGGGGCTTTTCGAAGTACACGCGCATGATGACTTCGATGTCGCCGGCAAGCTTGCGGCGGATTTCCGCAAGGCGCGAGGCGTACTCGCGCGCGGCCTCCGGGTCGTGAATCGAGCAGGGGCCCACGATGACAAGCAGCCTGTCGTCGAGCCCGTGCAGGATGTTGTGCGCGGCCTCGCGGGCGCGGTGCACGGTTTGCGAGGCGACCTCCTCGCAGGGGAATTCGCGGATGAGGTGCGCCGGAGGCGTGAGTTCTCGAATTTCTTTGATTCGAAGGTCGTCGGTGTTAAGACGCATGATGTGTTGTCTCCCTTTTGACGTGTCAAATTTCAATCGATGCGGCACGCCTGATGACTTTTCGTCGCCTCCCGGGGCTTTGATATAAAAAAACCGCCGGGGCTCAAGTCCTGGCGGTCGGGTTCGTTGCTGTGCAGGTGCCGAGATGAATCAGGCGCGCGCTCCGTCTCCTTCCGCCCGGGGGCAGAAATAAAAGGAGAAGAAATAAAATCGCGCACAAAGGCTCGGCATGATGCAAAAATCTCGGTTTTCGCGCTGCGAGGGCAAGCCTGTGAAATCATGCGGCTCGTGTCGCGGCACTTGGAGCACTGTACCGATTCCGAAGGGCAAACGCAAGTGCCGCGGCCCTGCCGCCCTTAATTTCTTCTTGGTCTTGCGGCCTGCATGATCGTGTCCGAGGACAACGCCGGTCAGTACTACCCGGACTATGCGCGCTGCCACCCGCTGTTTATTCAGGACATGCGCATCCTGAGCGACAGCACCGTTTCCCGTTTTCTTCCCAGCGTGACGCGTGACCAGATCGCGGCCTTTTTCGACGCTTGGAATCGCAGGCAGGAGCATCGTCGGCGCATCTGCATCTCCTACGACTCGACCAACAAGAATTTTCAGGCCGGAGAGCTGGATCTAGTCGAGTTTGGCCATCCCAAGCAAATCGCAGCCGCGCTTGCGCAGGTTCGAGAAGAGTTGGTTGAGGAACAAGAAGGAGAAGAAGGCTATGCCGAGACGCAAGTCGACTGCAGCGATTGATGTCCAGATCAACGCCCTTAAGAAGATCGCCTTGAGCAAGGCTCGTTGTGACCGACAGTGCCAGGAGTTGGCGCAGGAGATCGTCCATGTCCTGAAGAAGAGCGGAAAATCCTGCCGCGAGCTCATGACATTTCTGCATGCGCCTTACTACAATTGTACCGTATTAATGTTTACAGCACGGAGATAGCATGCCCTTAGCAACTATTCAGCTACGAGTCGATCAAGCCCTCCGCGATGAAGCACAAGTTGTCTGCAATCGTCTGGGAATGGATCTCACAACAGCCATTCGCGTTTTTCTCAACCAACTCGTCGTGGAGAATGGCCTGCCGTTCCAGCCAAAGGCGGATCCTTTTTATTGCACGTCAAATATGCAGCATCTCAAGCGGTTGCATGATGATTATTTGGCAAACCGCAACATTGTCAGCCACGACTTGATTCAGGAGTAAGCATGCAGCTGCGCTGGCATCTTGAAGGTTGGGCAGATTATGTTAGTTGGCAAGCGAACGACAAAAAGATACTTCGAAAAATCAATGGTCTGATTGAGGATACTCTTCACCATCCGGCGGAAGGCTTGGGAAAGCCGGAGCCGCTTAAGGATAACCTTGCGGGCTTCTGGAGTCGCCGAATCAATCAAGAGCACCGACTTGTCTATGCCTTTGATGAAGAATCAGTGACGATTTTTCAGTGCCGCGGGCACTATGAGTGACAATTCGCCTCCGACCGATCCAAGCGGCAGGAGGCGATCAAGAATGCGGTTTATTTTTTTGCGGCTGTCGGCTTGACGAAGAGGTTGATCCGATTCTTCCCGTGCCAGGAGTTGGCGCAGTTGCGCAGGAGCACAGGGACGAAATCCTGGCTCACAAGGTATCCAAGCCCTGAATAAGAGCGGCAAATCCTACCGCGAGCTCATGACCTTTCTGCAGGTGCCTTGGACTGTGGGTGCAACTTTTATGGAAAGTTCAGGGCCGCAGCGAAAAGAGGCGCAGGCAAGTTCCGCCAAAAAGAGGAAAAGGACGCGCCCTATAATCACGTTCGTGCAAAACCGACCGGTTGGGAAGGTGCGGGAAAGACTGCTTGGGGAAAGGCTCGTTTAGAGAGTTCTTTGCCCTTGACTCTTTGCCTTTGCCTCGCGCTGCCGGTTGTTTGCGCGCGACGCTTTGCTTTCTCTTTTCGTTGTCTTTGCCCCAGACTCCTGGTTTTCTTTGCGGGCTGCAGCAACACTTCTTGACGCATTGCCATGCCAATCATTGCCTCGGACTATGTCGCCCCGAAGTGGCTGCCGGGCGCGCACCTGCAGACGGTGGTGCCCGCGCGGCTCTTTCCCCGCCCGCACGTGACGTATCGGCGCGAGCTCATCGACATGCCCGACGGCGACTTCATGATCTTTGACTGGGCAGAGCCCGAGCCCGAGGCGCTCACGGCCCCCGTGATCGTGCACTTTCACGGCCTTGAGGGCGACTCGCACAGCCACTATGCCGAAGCGCTGATGCATCTGTGCGCGCAAAAAGGGTTTCGAGGCGTTGTGGCGCACTTTCGCGGCTGCGGGGGACTCGCCAACCGGCTGCCGCGCGCCTACTTTGCGGGCGACAGCGACGACTGCGAGTGGGCGCTCAAAACGGTGCATGCGCGCTATCAGGCCGCGCCGATTTATGCGGTGGGTGTGAGCCTCGGGGGCAACTACCTTGCCAAATACCTCGGGGACCGGGGCGCCAGAGCGGATTTTTTGACGGCGGCTGTTGCCGTGGGCGCGCCGCTTGACCTTGTGGCCGGAGCCGAGATCGCAAGCCGCGGGGCAAACAAGCTCTATGCGGAGATGTTTTTGCACACGCTCAAGCAAAAGGTGATCGAAAAGGCGCAGCGCTATCCCGACCTCATTGACGAGAAAAAGGTGCGCGCCTGCCGCACGCTCGATGAGTTCGACGCGATCTACACGGCGCCGATGCATCACTTTGCAAGCGCCATGGACTATTGGACGAAGTGCTCGGCCAAGCCCGTGCTCAAAAACGTGCGAGTGCCGCTTTTGCTGATCAACGCTAAAAACGATCCCTTTCAGCCCGTCTGGGCGCTGCCGGGGTTGGGAGACGTAAGCGACATGGTCTGGCTTGAGCAGCCCGAAGAAGGCGGGCACATCGGTTTTCCCCGCGGCAATCCGCCGGGGGACCTCGGGTGGTTGCCTGAGCGCATCCTGCGGTTTTTCTCGGCTTTTGCCCCGCGGGTGGACGCGGCCGCCGCCTGAAATTTTGGGCGTGCCTTGGAGGCGCGCGTGAGGCGCGCAAGGCGCGTGCGCTACAATGGCGCGCCGTTGTTTTCAACGTGAATTGATCGTTTCAACCGAAGGCTGCCTCGGTTTGTTCTACCGTCTGCGGCCGGCAGGAGAGCAATATGTCGCATATTGTCGAGCGCGGCCGCAGCGGCCGCACGTGGATCGGGTGGCTCGCGGTCCTTGGATTTATCCTCACCATTCCCTTGAGCAACTGGGTGGTGGTCAACGTGGGCGTGGTCTGCGACCCTGACGGGCCGTGCCTTATTCCCGTTTGGCCGGGCATCATGTCGCCTTCGGCCGTTTTGGTGGCGGGCTTTGCGCTTGTTTTAAGAGACGCCGTGCACCATTTCCTTGGCGGGCGCTGGGCGCTCTACGCCATCGTGATCGGCGCGGGACTCTCGGGGATTTTTTCCGATCCCGCGCTCGTTGTTGCCTCGGTGAGCGCCTTTCTCTTTTCTGAATTCGCCGATTTCTGCGTTTACTCGCCTTTGAGAAGAAACCACCACGTGGTGGCCATTCTCCTTTCGGGCCTTGCGGGCTCGATCGTGGACTCGGCCATCTTCCTGTGGCTTGCCTTTGGCTCGCTTGACTACGTCGTGGGGCAGGTCCTGGGCAAGTTCTGGGTGAGCCTCATCGTGAGCGCCTTGATTGTCGTGTGGCAAAAGGCAAAGACCTCGCACTCGCTCGAGGCCCTTTCGTAAAGAAAGCGGGAGGAGCCGCCCGCGCGCACGCACGCACGCTTAAAAAAGCCCCTCTTAAGCTCGCGCGGGCACAATGCGCGAAATTGACTCCCTTGCCTTTCACGCCGAGTCCCGGCCTTGAGAGCCCGAGCGCTTCATTTCCCGGCGCTGCCAAAACAAAGAAAAAAACGGCGGGCGCAACAGGCGGGAAGAAAAAAAGCCGCAGGGCGCTGCGGCAAAACGACCATTGCCGACAGGTTTATTTCGTGCATCTGGCACCCATGACCGACCCCCGCTCAAACATCCCGTCTCAAGCCCCCTCTCAGGCCGCCCCTCAGGTTCCCCATTCGGGCGAACCGTCCGCAGCCGGCAAAACCGCCGTTCTCATCGTCAACACGGGCTCGCCCGAGGCGCCCACGCGCGAGGCGGTTGCGCGCTATCTGCTGGAATTTTTAGGCGACCGCCGCGTGGTTGAGCTAAGCCCCCTGATCTGGCAGCCGATTTTGCGCGGCATCATTATCCCGAGGCGCGCCCAGGCTTCGGCCGAGCGCTACAAGACCGTTTGGACGGCCGAAGGCTCGCCCCTGACGGCGATCACCGCCAAAACCGCTCGAGCGCTCCAAGAGACGCTTGGAAGCGGCAGCGACGTGCACTGGGCAATGTGCTACGGAACGCAGCGCGTGCCCGAGGTGCTCGAAGCGATTGCCCGTACGCGCCCTGCGCGTCTTGTGGTGCTGCCGATGTTTGCGCAGTTTGCCACGCAGACCACGCAGGCCGTGTTTGACGCGCTTGAGCGCGCTCTAAAGCGCGTCTCTTTTCCCTGCTCACAAGACAACATCGCGCGCATCATTTCCTATCACGACCACCCCCGCTATATCGAGGCGCTTGCCTGCGCCGTGCGCCGGCACTGGCGCTCGCACAGCAAGGAAGGCCCGGCAGCGGGCGAAAAGCGCATGCTTCTCATGAGCTTTCACGGGATTCCGCAGGCTAGCAGCGACCGCGGAGACCCCTATGAGGGGCAGTGCCGCGAGACGGCGGCGCTTCTTGCACAGGCGCTGGGTTTGGAGAAGGATGACTATTGCGTCGCCTTTCAGAGCAAATTCGGACGCGCCAAGTGGCTTGCCCCCTCTTCGATTGAGACCGTTGAGAGCCTCGCCCGCCTGGGGGTGCGGCACGTCGACGTCGTGTGCCCGGGTTTTGCGGCCGACTGTCTGGAGACGCTCGAAGAGATCGCGCAGGAACTAAAGGCCACCTTTATCGCCGCGGGAGGGGAGAGCTTTTCCTACATCGGGGCGCTCAACGACGCGCCCGAGGCCGTTGCGCTTTACGCAGACCTTGTGCGGGAGGCGGCGGCGTCCATCAAGAGCGCCTGAGGGCGGGCAGGTGTCTCGAAGGCAAAGCGCGCGTGCCCGAAGTCAGGGGATGCGCGCGTGAAGAAGGCTTCCTGGGGGAGCCGTTACTCTTTGACGGGCGCTTGAAAAGCGTCGATTTTGTCCCCATATCTTCAAATACTTGGTTTTTTGTCGAGCAAAACAAGGATTTCACCGGAGTTCGTCATGGCTGAAACGAATGACAAGCAGGAAAGCGACACGAGCACGCAGCCCGAGCAGGGCTCGCCCGCTCAGGAATTAAAGAAGGCGGCCGAAGCGGCCGAGAACATGGAAAAAGCGCAGGCTGGTGAATCGCATCAGGCGCCCCAGGCCTCGCAAGAGACTGCCGGGGCGGCGCCCGAATTGGGCGAGAGCGACCCGGCCTCCGACCTTGCCGCGCAGTTGGCGGCCGCGCAGGCCAAGGCGGCGGAAAACTTTGATCTTTACGTGCGCGCCGTGGCCGAGATGGAAAACGTGCGGCGCCGCTGCGCCGAGGACGTGCAGAAGGCGCAGAAGTTCAGCATCGAGAAGTTTGCGCAGAATCTCCTGCCGGTGGTCGACAGCCTTGAAAAAGCGCTTGAGGCCTGCGCCGACATCGAGGGCCCGATGAAGGACGGCCTGATGGCGACGCACCGACAGTTCATGCATGCGCTTGAGGTAAGCGGCATGACGCTCATCAATCCGGCGGGCGAGAAGTTTGACCCCAACACGCAGCAGGCGATTGCCATGGTGCCCGCAGCCGAAGGGCGCGGCGCCGGAGAGGTCGCGCAGGTCTTCCAGCACGGCTGGAAGATTCACGAGCGCGTTCTGCGCCCCGCGATGGTAAGCGTCGTGCAGGGCTAGCCCGCCAAAGAACGCTAAAAAAGAAATTTCCCGACGCCCCGTTGAATTTTCACGGGGCGTCCCCATATAGGGGTTATGAACGGCGCGAGGCTAGGTCGTCAAACCCTTTGCAGGGCGCGAAAAAAATCAAGCGAAGGTCCTTTCGTTTTAAGGCTTTGCTTCTTTTTTCAAGCCCCTCCCCAGTGCGCCGCAACTGGATTTTTCATGATGAATTGAAAGCAGCCGCTTGCGCTGCCTTGGGTCAACAAGGCAAGGAGGCGGCTGGTACCAAAGACAAAAGGACTCGAGAACATGGCAAAGATCATTGGCATTGACCTTGGCACCACCAATTCGGCCGTGGCCATCATGGAAGGCGACAAGGTTCGTGTGATCGAAAATTCCGAAGGCGCCCGCACGACGCCTTCCATCGTTGCCTACATGGACAACGGCGAGATTCTGGTCGGTGCGACCGCAAAGCGTCAGGCCGTGACCAACCCCAAGAACACGCTCTTTGCGGTCAAGCGCCTGATCGGCCGCCGCTATGAAGACGCCGAGGTTCAAAAGGACATTTCGCGCGCCCCCTTCAAGATCGTGCGCGCCGACAACGGCGACGCCTGGGTTGAAGTTTTGGACGGCAAGAAGCTTGCTCCGCAGCAGGTTTCCGCCGAAGTGCTGCGCAAGATGAAGAAGACGGCCGAGGACTATCTCGGAGAGCCCGTCACCGAGGCCGTGATCACGGTGCCCGCCTACTTCAACGACAGCCAGCGTCAGGCCACCAAGGACGCAGGCCGCATCGCGGGCCTTGAAGTCAAGCGCATCATCAACGAGCCGACGGCTGCTGCTCTTGCCTTCGGCCTTGACAAGATGGGTTCGGAAGACCGCAAGATCTGCGTCTATGACTTGGGCGGCGGCACGTTTGATATTTCCGTCATCGACATTGCCAACGTCGACGGCGACAAGCAGTTTGAAGTGCTTGCCACCAACGGCGACACGTTCCTGGGCGGCGAAGACTTCGACCAGCGTCTGGTCGACTACCTGATCGCCGAATTCAAGAAGGACAACGGCATTGACCTCGGCAAGGACGTGCTCGCGCTGCAGCGCCTGAAGGACGCGGCTGAAAAAGCGAAGATCGAACTTTCGAGCCGCCAGGAAACCGAAATCAACCTGCCCTACATTTCGGCTGACCAGACGGGCCCGAAGCACCTCAACATCACGATTACGCGCGCCAAGTTCGAGAGCATGGTTGAAGACCTCGTGCAGCGCACGATCGAGCCGTGCCGCAAGGCGCTGCAGGATGCGCATCTGTCGATTTCGGATGTCTCCGACGTGATTCTCGTGGGCGGCCAGAGCCGCATGCCGCGCGTGCAGGAAGTCGTGCGCGAATTCTTCGGCAAGGAACCCCGCAAGGACGTCAACCCCGACGAGGCCGTCGCCATCGGCGCGGCCATTCAGGGCCAGGTGCTCACGGGCGAGCGCCACGACGTGCTCTTGTTGGACGTCACGCCTCTGACGCTTGGCATTGAAACGCTTGGCGGCGTGATGACGCCGATGATCAAGCGCAACACCACGATTCCGACCAAGCACTCGCAGGTCTTCTCGACGGCCGAGGACAACCAGCCTGCCGTGACCATCAAGGTCTACCAGGGCGAGCACGAGATGGCGGCTTCGAACAAGCTCCTTGGCGAATTCAACCTCGAGGGCATTCCGCCGTCTCCGCGCGGACTGCCGCAGATTGAGGTGACCTTCGACATCGACGCCAACGGCATTTTGCACGTCAACGCCAAGGACAAGGCAACGGGCAAGGAAAACACGATCACCATCAAGGCAAGTTCGGGCCTCACCGAAGAAGAGATCCAGAAGATGGTGGCCGCGGCCGAAGCCAACAAGGCCGAGGATCACCGCCGCTTTGAACTGGCGCAGGCGCGCAACCAGGCCGATGCGGCCGTCGCGCAGGTGCAAAAGACGCTCAAGGACCTTGGCGACAAGGTCGACGGCGCAGACCGCGCTGCGTGCGAGTCCGCCATCAAGGACGTGGAAGCCCAGGTCAAGGGTGAAAACAAGGACGCCATCAACAAGAGCGTCGAGGCTCTGATGGCTGCCGCGCAAAAGATTGGCGAAAAGCTCAATCAGGCCGCGGCCCAGGCGCAGGCGGGCCAGGCCCAGGGCGCGGGCGAGCAGCCGGGTGCCGCCTCGGGCGGGGCGTCTTCGGCCAAGGCCGACGACGACGTGGTCGATGCCGACTACAAGGAAGTCAAGCACTAATTGGGCGTCGCGCGCGGTGCGCGCTTTTCCGAGGGCGGGCTAAATCCGCTTTTGGGTGAAGGCGCACGCCCGCGGCTGATCCTTTGGGGTTGATGATGAAGGTCGAAGACCGGGCGGGGACGGCTCCTTGCTTGCGCCTTCGGCCTTTCTGCGTGTTTGTTATTCGAGTGAAAATCTATGGCTGATCAGGATTATTACGAGGTACTCGGCGTAGCCCGCGGCGCCACGGACGACGAGATCAAGAAGGCGTACCGCCGTCTGGCGATGAAGTACCACCCCGACCGAAACAACGGCGACAAAACCGCCGAGGAGAAGTTCAAGCAGGTGGGCGAGGCCTACGCCGTTCTCTCGGATCCGCAAAAGCGCGCGGCCTATGACCGCTACGGCAAGGCGGGCATTGACCCGAGCGCGGCGGGCGGTTTCGGAGGCTTCGGCGGCTTCGGTCAGCAGGGCGACTTCGCCGACTTCGGCGACATCTTCTCGGAAATCTTCGGCGCCCGCGCGGGCGGCTCGCGCCGCACCCGGCGCGGACCGCAGGCCTTTCGCGGCAACGACTTGAGCTATTCGCTTGAGATTTCGCTCGAGCAGGCCGTCTCTGGCGCCAAGACCGACATCCGCGTGCCCGTCTGGGAGGAGTGCAAGTCCTGCCACGGCACGGGCTGCAAGCCAGGCACCTCAAAGAAGCCCTGCTCGCACTGCGGCGGCACCGGAACGATCAACATCAGCCACGGCTTTCTGCAGGTGCAGCAGACCTGCCCCTATTGCCACGGCACGGGTCAGGTGATCAGCGATCCCTGCACGGACTGCAGCGGCACGGGCCGCGTGCGGCAAACGAAGACGCTCGAGGTCAACATCCCCGCGGGCATCAACCACGGGCAGCGCATCCGCATCCACGGCAAGGGCGAGCCCGGCGTCAACGGCGGGCCCAACGGCGATCTGTACGTGCAGATTCTCATCAAGCCCCACGAGATTTTCCAGCGCGACGGCGACGATCTGCATGCAGACCTCCCCATCGGGTTTGCAACGGCCGCTCTGGGCGGTGAAGTCACCGTGCCCACCATGGACACCGAGGCGCGCATCACCATCCCCGAGGGCACGCAGACGGGCAAGATCTTCAGGCTGCGCGGCAAGGGCGTGCCGAACCTTCATACCAAGGAAAAGGGCGACCTCTACGTGCACGTCTATGTCGAGACCCCGGTCAACCTCTCGGCAAAGCAAAAGAAGCTTCTCAAGGAGTTTGACGACTCGGTAAAAGAAGGCGGCGACAAGCACTCGCCCAAGAGCACGAGCTTTATCGACAAGATGAAGAAGTTCTTCTCGTAGGCCGCGATTGACGCTTGCTTTTGCTTGAGGCCGCGGCTACCCTGACACCAACCCCAACGACGGACCCGGATGAGTCGGGTCCGCAAACAACGGAGAAAACCGATGACGACGAAATTTGCCGGTACGCAAACCGAAAAGAATCTCTGGGCCGCCTTTGCCGGCGAATCCCAGGCCCGCAACAAGTACTCCTACTTTGCCGGCGTCGCCCGCAAGGAGGGCTTCGAGCAGATCGCCGAGATCTTCGAAGAAACCGCCATGAACGAGCGGCAGCACGCCAAGATTTGGTTCAAGCACCTGGGCGGCATCGGCAACACGTCCGAGAACCTCAAGGCTGCGGCCGAGGGCGAAAACTACGAGTGGACCGACATGTACGAGGGCTTTGCGAAGACCGCCGAAGAGGAAGGCTTCGCGGAGCTTGCCGCACAGTTCCGCGCGGTGGGCGCCATTGAAAAGGCGCACGAAGAGCGCTTCCTCAAGCTCTTGAAGAACGTTGAAATGCAGCAGGTCTTCGCAAAGAGCGAGGTTGTCATGTGGCAGTGCCGCGAATGCGGCCACCTGTGCATGGGCAAGACCGCGCCCGAAATTTGCCCGGTCTGCGCGCATCCCCAGTCGTTCCAGCAGGTGCGTGCCGAGAACTACTAATCGCTGATTGACGTTTGCCGTGCGCGCCTGGGTGCATCAGGCTCCAGAGGCGCGCAAAGGCGAATAAAAGCCCGTCTCAAAGGGAAGATTGCTCAAGGCTTTGAGCGCAGCTCCTTTTGCGGCGGGCTTTTCTTTGTCTGCGTTCCTTGGGCGCTTTCGAGAGCGCGCAGCGGCATGGACGGCGCAGGCTGTGTCTCAGTAGTGAAAGATCTTGACGATCCAAGGCACGAGCACGGGGGCCGCAAAGGCGGTGTAGAGCCCCGTGAGCCCCATGGCAAGGCCTGAGAAGGCGCCCGTGTCGCGATTCATTTGAAAGGCCGTGGCCGTGCCCACGCCGTGGGCCGTAAGGCCAATGGAAAAGCCGCGCACGGCGTCGTTTTTCTCTCGCAAAAGCGCAAGCAGCCCGGGGGCAATCAAGGCGCCTACGACGCCCGTGATGACCACGAGCGCGGCGGTAAGTTCCGGAATGCCGCCCAATGTATGGCTCACGCCGATGGCAATCGGGACGGTGACGCTTTTGGGCGCAAGCGAAATCATGGTCGAGGGCGAGGCGCCCAGGGCGCCTGCGATGAGAACGGCAGAGACGATGGCAACCGTGCCGCCTGCAGCGAGGCCGCAGGCAAGCGGCAGCCACAGCTTTGCAAGCCGCAGGCGCTGCTCATAGAGCGGGACGGCCAAGGCAACCGTGGCCGGCCCCAGCAGAAAGTTGATGTGCTGCCCGCCTTCCATGAAGGTCTTATAGGGCGTGCCGGAGACAACAAGCAGCGTTGCCAGAATGATGATTGCCACCAGAAGCGGGGTAAAGATGGTCTTGTAGCCGCTCTTTTTGTAGATCCACATGCCGAGCGCGTAAACAAGCAGCGTCAGGCACAGCCAGAGCGAAGGCTCGGCAAAAAGCTGATTTTTGGTGTGCACAAGCTGCGCGAGGATGCTATCCCACATGGCGTGCCTCCCTACTGAATGTGCCGCAGCTTCATGACAAGCCGCGTGACAAGCACCGTGGTTGTCAGCGCAAGCACCGACGAGCCCAGAATGGCGGCGCCGATCGGGAGCCACTCGCGCAAAATCACGTCGCCGTACTCGATGATGCCGACGCCGGCGGGGACGAAGAGCAGTGCGAAGTGGGCAAGCAGCACGTTGACCACCGGCAGTGTCTTCTCAAGAAGACCGTTGACGGTCATCAGTGCAAACAAAAAGAGAACCATCCCGATGACGGAGCCCGGAACGGGAGCACCGGTGATGGCGGCGATAACGATGCCGGCAAGCTGAAAGGACAGCAGTAAAGCGATCGTCAGGATCATGATGGCGCCTGCGAGTATGTGTTGAGGACGATGTCCAAGAACCAAGAAGTCGAAGGCGCGTATTGTGCCACTTTTTTATGAAGCCGATTAACCAAAGGTTACTGCAGAAATTCTTGGGGGAATGCTGCTAGCAAATCTTCAGCCGTGTTGAAAGGCTTCGGGGCATATGTTGGTGCGGAGACAAGTCGATCAAGATTATCCCTTTTCAAATCTTCCACGATGAAGGGTTCTTGAACAACCTGATTAGCGCCGTAGAAATAATCTAAAAACTTGAAATCTTGATCTCTATGTATGGGTCTGTCTTGAATTTGAACCCATCTGCTGTCAAGTCCGTACGCTTGAGCAATGATTAATCCATGGAGAGAGGATAAATAAATTTTATGGCAAGAACACATTTCATCGATAGATTTTTCAACAGCTGACGAAGAATTTCTGGGGATGAAAATGAGTTTATGCCACTATCTGCAAGACAGAAGCTGATTTTTAAGAAGTTGTCCTTGTGAATGGTGAAGAATTACCCCAACCGCTGATTTACAGGAGAGGGGCAAGGTTTGTAATAGCGAGGTGAAAGGATGGTGGGATCGCCATAGACAACAGGATAATGGAAATGATGCCTTGTAAAAACCTCTCGTGTCAGTGGGCCACGCACTGCATGAATTAATTTTCGATTTTATATTGATTATTTGATGAGATGGAGCTGTATAAAAGATCTTTCCACATATCATATACAGTTTGGGGGCTAAATTTCAAAACAGTAGCTCTGGCGTTTTTGGAAAGTTTTTTTCTTAATTCATAATCTATCATCAAACGTTTAAGGCATGCAGCAAAGTCTTCTGGATTGTCTTTTGAAAGAAGCCCGTTTTGTTCGTTGACTATTAGACCATCAACCCCAGGACATGATACTAGGCCTATGCAGGCCAACCCAGCGGACATCGCTTCCAGTAAGGCTAAAGGAAAACCTTCCTGGGTGGATGGAAAGGCGAAAATTGAAGCACTCGACAATTTAGAAGAGACATTGTTAGTCGTTCCACATATGGAAACAACGTTTGATAGATTATTCTTTTGTATTAGATGATTTAGTAGTTTCTCGTTGCTTGTTCTGAGACCTGATTCACCCCAAAGTTCAATTTTCCATGAAGGGAATTCTTTGTGCAGTAGCGCAAATGCACTAATTAATAAGTCTTGGTGCTTTCGTGTTGTGAGCGTTCCAACATTTATGATAAGGGGGGTGTTAAGGTCCGAACATTCTCTGTTTATTTCGACGGGGTTGGGAATAGATACAATGCGAGAATTTGGAATGATCTTCTTTATTTCTGGAACATATTCGTCGGTTAGAACTTGAATGATGCTTTTGTTGGAGAGTAGAGGAAGGAGCCATTTTGAATCAATTCTCTTTTCGATATAGGATGGCGCAAAGTGAAGTGTCGTAATTATTGGCTTCGTCACGCCTAGTTCATGAACCAACATGCAAGATAACTTTGGCTCGTATGTTACATAAATGTCGGCTGGTATTGATTTGAGGATAGGTGAAAATCTCGTCGATAATGCTTTAAGTTTTAGATACGCATTTTTTTTGTGAAAGGTGCAACGATTGAGGCTTACCGACCGAATTGTTCTGAATAAACCGCTTAAAAGTAGAGGAGTTTTTACATTCGCGCAATTACATAACTTTACTGAATCGTTTAGTGGGTAACCCGGCGTGCTCCCGTTAACATCGCGGAAAACAATTGAGATCGTGTGGCCACGGTCAGCCATCGCATTGGCAAAACCGATCATCGCTTTTTCTGTTCCGCCTTTGGAGTTATTAAAGCGAACAGTTGTGAGCAGAACGATATTCAAAGGGCGGGAGAGTTTCATTTTGAAGAATGAAAAGAGGATTGAATTGGTTTGTTTTGCAAGACATTCTTAATCAGCATGTCCCATTGAGACCATACTGAAGTCGCAGAAAATTGTTTAGAATCTTTTCTTCCCTGTTTTCCTAACTTATGTCGAAGCGCTTCGTCATTTATTAGTTTTTCAAGACAGTTGGCTAAATTGGAAGGGCTTGGATCTGATAAAAGCCCATTGCGCTGATCGTGAATAAGAGAGCATAAGGAAGAACAGTCATTGCAGCCAACGACGGGGAGTCCCATTGACATTGCTTCAACGGCAGACAGCGGAAATGCTTCTACTTTAGACGGAAGAACAAAAATAGAAGCTCTTTCAAGTTTTTTGGAGATGTCTTCAGTGGTTCCACACAGCAGAAAAGATTTTTCTAAATTTTGTTGTTTGAGATAATTCCTGAGCTTGTTCGTGTTGTGATTGTCAAATCTACCCCAAAATTCAACCTTCCAGTCTGGGAACTTTTTGTTAAGAATGGAAAAAGCCTGTGCCAGAAGCTGTGGGCGTTTGACTTCTGGATCATATCTAGATACGCAAATTATATTTTTATTATCTAGAGGAGAGGCCAACTCGTAGTTTGGTGCCACGTTAGGAATGTAAACAATAGGAACGGTGGGAATGAAAGGGCGACATTCTTGAATGAATTCGGTGCTCAGGACATGTAGCACATTTCCCTTATCTACGGCTTTGTTTAGTTTTTTGTACTTTCCTGTGCTAATCGCGGATGAGGGAGCACAGTGATATGTTGTTATAATAGGTGTCGATAAGTGCAGAAGATCTTTAATTATGTATGTAGATTCGAAGTCGTATGCTATAAAAATGTCGATTTTGTTTTTCAGGGATTTTAGTGCTGACGCAAAAGCGTTTGCCTTCCATTTACATTCAATATCTTTTTTTGCTATGTATTTTGTTTTATCGTCAAGCCAGAACGTTCTTAGATTTGCGAAGGCGTGGCGTGAAAACAGTGGTGGGCGTGTAAAGCAATTGATAAATGAGACATTTTTATCTAAATAAAAAGAAGGAAGCCCTTCATTCTTGTCGCAACATAAAATAGAGACATTATAGTCAAGCTTAACAAGAGCATTTGCCATGTCGCAAAGCACTCGTTCTGCGCCTCCTACCATGCCAACTAATCTGTGGGTTGTTATTAAGACAATATGCTTTTTTGACATGCGAAATTTGAATAGATGTTGCGAGTAAAAAGTCAAAGTGAGATAGAGGATTAAAGTGTCTCAAGTTTTCTACGGAGTATTTTCCCCACAGCTGTTTTTGGAAGTGAATTGACAAAAACAATCGTTCTTGGGCACTTGTACCCTGTTAGTCTGGCACGGCAATACTTCACCACATCTTCCCGGGTGAGAGCAGGGTCTTTTTTAACGATTACCGCCTTGACGGATTCTCCTACGCGGGGATTCTTGACGCCGACGACGCCGCATTCCAAAACGCCGGGCATGGAGGCGATGACGCTTTCGATCTCGTTGGGATACACGTTGAGCCCGTTGACGATGATGAGATCCTTCATGCGGTCGGTGATCGTGATGCATCCGTCGGCATTCATGAATCCGACGTCGCCGGTACGCAGCCAGCCGTCTACGAACACATTGGCGGTTTCATCTGGCTTTTCCCAGTAACCCTGCATGACCTGCGGGCCCTTGACGCAGATTTCGCCCGTGTGTTCGGCAATGTGTTCGGCGTCAGGGGCAAAGCCTAGGTCCTTGAACATTTCGCCGCGAATCGACACAAGCGTTGAGGGAAGGGGGTAGCCAACGGTTCCGTCCCAAGCAGAATTGGGGCGGTTGCCGCAGACGCCGGGACTTGTTTCAGTGAGGCCATAGGCTTCCAGAATGTGGCACCCCGTAACTTCAAACCAGCGGTCGGCGACACTTTTTTGAACCTGGGCGCCGCCTCCGACCGTCATCTTGAGGCGGGTAAATTTGTGCGCCCGGAACTCTTTGTTGTTTAAAAGGGCATTAAAGAGCGTGTTGACGGCGGGGATGACCGAGAAGTCCCATTTCTTGATGAGCTCGACAAGGGCCGGAATGTCGCGCGGGTTGGGTACCATCACCTGCGTTGCCGCCATTTTGGAAAAGCACAGCGTCGCCGTCAGACTGAAAATGTGATAGAGAGGGAGGGCCGTCAAGGCGACTTCTTTTCCTACCTCAAAACTTTGGCTAATCCACGTGCCGGTCTGTTCGACGTTGGCAAGCACATTGCGGTGCGTGAGCATCGCGCCTTTGGCAACGCCCGTGGTGCCGCCCGTGTACTGCAAAAGCGCGACGTCGGTGTTGTTAAGCGTGATGGGCCGGTAGCCTCTCGCGCGCCCTTCGGCAAGAGCCGCCCGGAAGTTGACGTGACCCGGCAGGCTGAATTCCGGAATCATCTTCTTGACGTAGCGCACGTAGAAGTCAGCGAGAATGCGCTTGTGAAACGGCAGCATGTCGCCCACTTTGGTCGTGATGATGTGCTCAACGGGCGTCTCGCTCAATGTCTGCTGCAGCGTCTTGGCGAAGTTCTCGATGATGACGATGGCTTTGGCGCCGCTGTCGGAGAGTTGGTGGCCAAGCTCGTGCGAGGTGTAGAGCGGATTGACGTTGACCGCGATCATTCCAGCTCGAAGAATGCCCAGAAGCGCAATGATGTACTGCAGAAGGTTGGGCATCATCAAGGCGACACGGTCGCCAGGCTTGAGGCCTCGGCGCGTCTGCAAAAAGCCCGCAAAATCCTTCGAGAGTTGATTGAGATCCTCGTAGGTGAGCTTGCGGTCCATGCAGACGAAGGCCGTGTGGTCGCCGTGCGTCTTGGAGACTTCGTCAAAGAGGGCGGGAATCGAGGCGAAGCGGTCGGGATTGATTTCGGCAGGTACGCCTTCGGGATAGTGGGCAAGCCACGGGAGAGTCGTGTTCTGCATGATGTTGCCTGAGCCTGTAGCGGCGGGAGCGAAAAAAGTGACGGCGGATCGATTCAAAGACGATGGCAAAAGGTCAGGGAATGCCGGCCATGCGGCTTTGACAGCCGGGCAGGGCCCTGCGTCTAAAGCCGCCTTTGCAGCTTGTCCAGAAGCAGACAGTGGCGTGCATAGTCCTTGACGTCTTCGTAATCGGTGTAGTCAATGGTCAAGCTGGGATCGGTCGGGCCGTCCGTGATGCGCATGATGATCTGGATCATGAAGCGCTCGAAAAAATTCCAGTGCGGGTAGTCGACTTTGCCTGCAAAGCACTTGAGGTCGCGGGGCTTCCAAGGCGAGCGGCGAACAAACTTCTGCAGGTAGCGGTTTCCTTCGGGCGTGGCCTTTAAAGGCGAGCGCGCCACGACGGTGACGTTAAAAAAGCTGTTGGGCAGGCGATCGAGCTCTTCGCGGAATTTCTCCACGAAGTCCCAGACAACCTTGTTGTAGACGCCGTAGACGATCGGAGAGCCGACGATGGCAATGTCGTACTTGTCCCATTGCACGCCTTCGCGCACGCACTCCATCATTTCCATCATGTCGCAGGCGTGCCCATCTTCGAGAATGGTCTGCTGAATCGTGCGGGCGATGCGGGCGGTGTGACCGGCATGGCTGTAGTAGGCCATGAGGACGTGTTTCATGAGCTTGAATCTCCAGATCTTTCGGGCTTTGGGAACGGGAGCGCCGCCCGCTCGTCCTGCGCCCCATCCGTGCAAGATGGCAACAGACGACTAGGCGCAAAGAGCGGGTGCCGGAGCGTTGTATTTTCCCAAAGGACAAGTCGATTTTAGCGGTTTGCGCCGGCGTGCATCGACAAGGGCAAAACCGCAAAGGCCGCACAATGGCCGCAGTCTTGCGCAAAAAGCGCAAAAGACCTAGCAAAAACAATGCTTTCCTGTCTAAAATTAGCCCTTTCCTGAGACCGCGCAACAGCGCGGTTTTCATTGACACATTCAATCGTTAGATTTTTTTCAGCCCCTTGCCGACAAAAAACGGTCGTCCGAAACAAACGCGGCCGCAGCAACGGGGCGAGGCAATGTATGGCAAAAGAAGACCTTATTGAAATGTCCGGTCAGGTGCTCGAAGTGCTCCCTGACGCCCGCTATCGCGTCAAGCTCGACAATGGTCACGAGCTGATCGCCTACACCAACGGCAAGATGAGAAAGCACCACATCCGCATTCTTGCCGGCGACAAGGTGTCGCTTGAGCTCTCCCCCTATGACCTCACCAAGGGGCGCATCACGTTCCGTCACTTGGAGGGACGCCCGCCGGTGACGAGCACTTCGAATCAGGCGCGCCGCCGCTAGGAGCAAATGTGAAAGGCTTGCCGCACCGATGAATTCGGGGCAAGCCTTTTTTAAACGGCAGCTGCACCAAGTACAGAGTCCTTGGGGGAGAAAACCGGGTGTGAGTTTTCAGTCAAATGCCGGCTTTGCCTTCGGCATGCCGCCTGAATTTTTCTTTGACGCGCCTGAGGCGACCCCGGGCGCGGCGGCGCTTGACGTTGCGCAGCTTCTGCGCGAGGTCAAGGCGGAGCTCTCTGAGCTTTGGGGAGAAATCCGCGTGCAGGGCGAGCTGCGCTCGTTCAAGGCCTATCCCTCGGGCCACATTTACTTTGACCTCAGAGACCGCAAGGAAGACGCGCTGTTGAGCTGCGTCCTTTTTCGCCGGGACGCCCAGCGCCTGAGTTTTCGCCCGAAAGTGGGCGATCTTGTTGAGCTACGGGGGTCTCTGAACATTTACGAGCCGCGAGGGCAGCTGAACTTCATTGCGCGGCACATGAAGCCTGCGGGCGCCGGAGACCTGTTTGCGCAGTTTCAGGCTCTCAAGGAAAAGCTTGCGGCGCAGGGGCTCTTCGCACCCCAAAGGAAAAAGCCGCTTCCTCTCTATCCCGACGTGATCGGGATCGTGACGAGCCCGGAGGCGGCGGCGCTGCGCGACGCCGTGCGCACGCTCAGGCTCAAGGCTCCGTGGGTGAAAATCATTCTTTACCCGGCAAGCGTGCAGGGAGATGCTGCTGAAGGCGAGATCATGCGCGCGCTTGAGGCTGCCGCCGCCAGGCGCGAGGTCGACGTGCTGCTTTTGATTCGCGGCGGCGGCTCCATTGCCGACTTGTGGAGCTTTAATTCCGAGGGCATCGCGCAGACGCTTGCCCGAATGCCGATGCCGGTCATCTCCGGCGTTGGACACGAAGTGGACTTTACGATTGCCGACTTCGTAAGCGACGTGCGGGCAGCAACCCCCACGGCTGCGGCCAATCTTGCGGTTGAGCACTGGGTGGCGGCCGCGCAGCGGCTGGAAACCCTCAACGAGAAGATGCGCGCGCGCGTGCGGGGCTCGGTTCAGTTGGCGCACATGCGGCTTGAGCGTGCTGACAGGCTTTCCATGGCCTACAAAATGCTGCTGCAGCAGGCTCGCGCCAGGCTTTCGGCCGCAGGCGACGTCAAGCGCCTTCTCACCGATTATCTCGATCGGCTCGCGCAGCGTCTCGATGGTCTTCAAGCCGACCTTGACGGCGGCATTGAGCAGCGCCTGGCGCAGCTCGAAAGGCGTCTTGTTGTTGCGAAAATGCGGCTTGTCGCCCGCAGGCCTGACGCTCGCGCGCAGCAGCTTGCGCTGCGCCACGCGCAAGAAGCGCTCATGCGCGCCGCCCTGCAGCAAATCAATTCTGGGCGCGAGCGCCTCAAGGCGCTCTCTTTGAGGCTCGATGCTCTTGATGTGGCCAAGGTGCTTGCCCGCGGCTACGCCCTTGCCTTGGGGCCTGACGGGAGCGTGGTGCGCGAAGCGCAAAAGCTTTCAAAGGGCGACGCCCTGACGCTTGTCTTTTCAAGCGGACGCGCGCAGGCCAGCGTGACGGGCGTTGATTGCGCCTCGCGCAGCGCGCAAAAACGGCCGAAAAATCATCTCCCGAAGAGTTTATGATTAGGAGCAGGCGCCGAGAGCCCGGAGCAAGAACTTCCCGGTCAGGCGTCTTTGCAATTTGTCAACACGTTTGATTCAGGAGAATTCCGATGAGCCAGTTTGTTTTGCCCAAGCTTAAGTACGAGTTAAACGCGCTTGCTCCTGCTCTGAGTGAAGAAGCCATGCAGTACCACTATGGCAAGCATCACCAGAACTACGTCAACACGCTCAACAACCTCATCAAGGGCACCCAGTTTGAGGCAGAGTCTCTGAGGGAAATCATCAAGACGAGCCAGGGTGCCATTTTCAACAACGCCGCGCAGGTCTACAACCACGCCTTCTTCTGGCAGTGCATGACGCCCAACGGCGGCGGCGCCCCCAAGGGCGAGCTGCTTGAGGCCATCGAAAAGAAGTGGGGCTCCTTCGACGGGTTCCGTGAGCAGTTCTCGGCCGCTGCAGCCGGCAACTTCGGCTCTGGCTGGACTTGGCTTGTCAAGCGCCTGGACGGGGAACTTGAAATCTACTGCACGTCGAACGCGGGCACGCCCCTGACGGAGCACTTAAAGCCCATCCTGACGATCGACGTCTGGGAGCACGCCTACTACATTGACTACCGCAACAACCGTGCGGGCTTCATTCAGGCCTTCTTCGAGAAGCTTGTGAACTGGGACTTCGCCGAACGTCGTTTCGCGGGCGAGCCCTGCGACTGCAATTGCAAGGAAGACAGCTGCTGCTGCGGATGCGGCTGCGGCGGCTAGAAGTCAAAAGCAAACGGTCCCCGCTTTGCGCGAAGCCGCGTGAAAAGGGGGCGTTGAACAAATCAAGATGCGGACTCCAAGCGGGTCCGCATTTTGATTTGGGAAGAAGTCAATGGGCGATCGGCGCCTTGCAAAATTCAGGGCTTAGAAGCGCCTTGATGCGCTGCCCCGAGCGCACCCCGTGCGCGGCAAACCACCCCTCGTTCATTTCAATCACCGACAGCGTGGGGCCCTGCGAGCGGTGCAGGTCGAGCGTTCCCTTTCGCATCGTCTCGATATTGATGATCCGGCCGCAGGCGTCAATGAAGGCCGCGTCGAGATCGATGCGCGTGTTTTTCATCCACATGGCGACGCTGCGCGGTTCGTTAAAGACAAAGAGCATGCCGTGGTTTTCGTCGAGATGATCGCGGTTCATGAGGCCTGTGCGCTGCTCAATTGTGCTTGAGGCGATCTCGAGCGTGACGCGCTCGCCGCCGATGACGAGCGTTGTGGTGCCCTCAGCAAGAACCGACGCTGAGGCGAAGAGCGCAAAAAGACCGGCCGCATGCGGCAGGCTCAAGAGGCGGCGCAGGGAAAAGGACGGCATGGCAGGACGCTGCAGACAATTGAAATGCAAAAGACCGAAAACTCTCGTCTAAAGTATACAAAGCGAGCGGCCGGGCGATGCCGCATTGGCAAAACAGCCGCGGCCGGAAATGCTTTTTTGGGGCGCCTCGGGCGTGATTGAAGAGGGGGGAACAAAGGTAGTGTTTTCCCTGTTTAAGGCCTGAAAACAAGGCAAAAAAACGGAAAAATTCGCGATGCGGGGGTAATCTAGCGCGTGCAGTCGAGCCTGCCCGGGAAAGGAAGATAGTGCCTTTGGCCGCAGGGGAGGTCTGTTGAAGCGGCGAACAATTCATTTAACGATACATAGCCGCGGCTCTCCGTCTTTTGTTGTTGCAACAGGCGCGGTTGCCTGTTCGGAAGACAGGAGGCAAAACTAGACTAGAAGGGAGTAGGAAAAATGGCTCAAGGTGTAGTCAAATGGTTCAATGACGCCAAGGGATTCGGCTTTATCACGCCCGATGATGGCGGCGAAGATCTGTTTGTGCATTTCACCGCAATTGAAATCGAAGGCTTCAAAACTCTCAAGGAAGGCCAGAAGGTGAGTTTTGAGGTGGTGGCCGGCCCCAAGGGCATGCAGGCCGCACACGTCAAGCCTGAGAAGTAGTGGTTTGCGCCATTGGCCCCTGGAGCAGGGAAGCTTCGGGGTCGGTGACATGAAAAACCGCCGCATGAAAAGGAAGTGCCTTTTTTCATGCGGCGGTTTTTCTTTGCCCGCCGGCCAAAGGGCCGGCGGAAGGCGTGCGGGCTCAGATCCTTTCCATGAGTTCCTTTCCAAACGCGCGGCAGCCCAAGGCCACGGCGCCCGGCGTGAGGCTGGCCAGATCAGAGGTGACACGGCCGCTTGCAAGCTGCTTTTCCACCGCGTGAATCACGAGATCGGCGGCCTCGTTCCAGCCGATGTGCCGCAGCATCATCTCGATGGACAGAATGACCGAGCACGGATTGGCGAGGTCCTTGCCAGCGATCGTGGGCGCCGTGCCGTGCGTGGCTTCAAAAATGGCGATCGTATCCGACAGGTTGGCCCCGGGCGCAATGCCGATGCCGCCCACCTGTGCGGCCAGTGCGTCGCTCACGTAGTCGCCGTTTAGATTCGGCGCGGCGATCACGTCGTAGTCCCTGGGGGCGAGAAGAATCTGCTGCAGGAATGCGTCGCAGATGCAGTCCTTGATGATGATGTCGCGTCCTGTTCTGGGATTTTTAAAGGTGCACCAGGGGCCGTCGCCGAAGGTTTCGGCGCCGAACTCGCGCCGCGCGAGCGCATAGCCCCAGTCGCGAAAGCCCCCTTCGGTGAACTTCATGATGTTTCCCTTGTGCACGAGCGTGACGCTTGCGCGGTCGTGCTCAACCGCGTAGGCAATCGCCTTTCGGATGAGCCGCTCGGAGCCCTCGCGGCTTACGGGCTTGATGCCGATGCCGCTCGTGGCGGGAAAGCGGATTTTGCTCACGCCCATCTCGTTTTGCAGAAAGTCGATGACGCGCCTTGCGCCTTCGCTTTGCGCGGGCCACTCGATGCCCGCGTAGATGTCCTCGGTGTTTTCGCGAAAGATCACCATATCGACGTTTTCAGGGTGCTTCACGGGCGAGGGGGTGCCCGCAAAGTAGCGCACGGGCCGCAGGCACACGTACAGATCAAGCCTTTGGCGCAGAGCCACGTTGAGGCTTCGAATGCCGCCGCCCACGGGAGTGGCAAGCGGGCCCTTGAAGCCCACCTTGAAGGTCTTGAGCGCCTCAAAGGTCTCTTCGGCAATCCACGTGTCGTTTCCGTAGACGCGCAAGGCCTTGGCGCCGGCGAAGATTTCGGTCCACGCAATCCGCCGTTTTCCTTCGTAGGCCTTTTCGACGGCGCGGTCAACAAGCGCCATGGCAACGGGCGAGACATCGGCGCCGATCCCGTCGCCCTCGATGTAGCAGATGATCGGGGTGTCGGGCACCGCAAGCGCTCCCGTGCTCGAAACCTCGATGGGCTTGCCAAAGGAAGGAACCTGAATGTGGTCAAACATCGTATGAAACTCCCTGTGTGTATCTTGTTGTTCGTCTTCGCCTCGAGGGGCCGAGGCGCTTTTCCTGCGCCACGTATTGTTGCACGCAAAGCGCGTGCGCAAATCAATCGAGACCGGATGATCTGAGCGCGTTGGGAGTCTTTTTGGTGCGCGGCAGCGGGGCGGGCTGCCTGCGGCAGGAAAATTTTGCGGCGGACTCTGGAAAATGAGGCGCGATTTCTATAGAATTGCGCGTCTGATTTTCCCGTGCTTGCGGTTTCCCCGTTTTCCACTGAACCGACGAGCGTGAAGCGGCTTCGAAAATCAACAGAAAAATTTGCATGGCGGGCTCGCTCCTGCGGTTCTTGTTAGGGAACGGCAGGCGGGGGCGTCTGCCTCGTTTTTTTACTTGACGCAACCCATTCGTCAGATGCAGCTCCAACCTGCGTAAAGCGCGAGCGCCATCTCGGGCGAGACGAGTTGTGGGGGCGTTCCTTAATTAGGATGAGAACAATGAAGACCTTCTCGGCCAAGCCGCTGGAAGTTCAGCGCGACTGGTACGTGGTCGATGGCAGCGACAAGGTGCTTGGGCGCCTGGCAGCCGAAATCGCACTGCGCTTGCGCGGCAAGCACAAGCCCGAATACACGCCGCATGTCGATACGGGCGACTACATCGTCGTGATCAACGCTGACAAGATCAAGATGTCTGCAGAAAAGGCGGACAAGAAGACTTACTATCGCCACACGGGCTACCCGGGCGGCGTTTACTCCACCACCTTCACGCAGATGCAGGCCAAGCATCCCGGCCGTGCTCTCGAGATTGCCGTCAAGGGCATGCTTCCGAAGGGCCGTCTCGGCTACGCCATGATCAAGAAGCTCAAGATCTATGCCGGCGCCGAGCATCCGCACACTGCCCAGCAGCCCAAGGTTCTTGATATTTAAGGTGGACAAAGATGATCGGTAACTACAACTACGGCACCGGCCGCCGCAAGAGCTCCGTGGCGCGCGTCTTCATCAAGCGCGGCACCGGCAACATCGTGGTCAACGGCCGCCCGCTCAACGACTTCTTCAAGCGCGAAACCGGCCGCATGATCGTCATGCAGCCCCTGACGCTCACGGACAACACCGAGACGTTTGACATTATGGTCAACGTCAAGGGCGGCGGCGAATCCGGCCAGGCCGGCGCCGTTCGTCACGGCATCACCCGCGCGCTCATCGACTACGACGCGGCTCTCAAGCCCGTTCTGTCGGCCGCCGGTCTCGTGACCCGCGACGCCCGCGAAGTTGAACGCAAGAAGGTTGGTCTGCGCAAGGCCCGCCGCGCCAAGCAGTTCAGCAAGCGCTAATTGCGTCCTTTGCCGGTTTCGGTTGCTTATTCAAAAAAGAGGCGGCCGGAATCGAAGAGAGGCTCAAATCGCCACGGCTCACTTCGTGCGGGTTGTGGCGATTTTTTTATTTCCGCTATTCTCTTCGAAACGACTTTTTTGAGGAGGTTTTCGCCATGGCTCAGGAAAAAATCGCGGTTGGCATCGTCGGCGCCACCGGATACACGGGAGTCGAGCTGCTGCGGCTTCTTGCGCGTCACCCTCTGGCGCGCGTTGACGTCATCACCTCGCGCAAGGACGCCGGGGTGCCGGCCGTTCAGATGTTTCCCTCGCTGCGGGGCTTTTACGACGACCTTGTTTTCACCGCGCCCGAAGAGGCGCCGCTTGAGAAGTGCAACGTCGTGTTTTTCGCAACGCCCCACGGCGTTGCCATGAAGATGGCCCGCACGCTTGTGGATGCCGGCGTCAAGATCATTGACCTTGCGGCGGACTTCCGCTTGAAGGACACCGCGCTCTTTACCAAGTGGTACAAGCTCGAGCACGCCTGCCCCGAGCTCTTGGCCGAGGCCGTCTACGGGCAGCCCGAGACGATGCGCGAAGAAATGAAGGGCGCGCGCATTCTCGGCATGGCGGGGTGCTATCCCACCTCAATTGAGTTGGGGCTGCTGCCTTTGATGGAGTACGAAAAGTCGCATCCCGGCACGTTTGACCTGCAAACGATCATCGCCGACAGCAAGTCGGGCATCTCGGGCTCGGGCAAGAAGGCCGACGTCTCGCTCATCACGGCGGAGATGAGCGACAACTTTCACGCCTACGGCCTCAAGGGCCATCGCCATCAGCCTGAGATCGTGCAGCAGTTGCGGCATCTCTCGGGCGATGGTTCTCTTGAGCTCACGTTCGTGCCGCATCTGCTGCCCACCATTCGAGGCATTCATTCGACGATCTACATCCGGCTCAAGAATCCGGCCGATCCGATCGACGTGCAGGCGCTCTACGAGGATCGCTTTAAAAACGAGTACTTCGTCGACGTCATGCCCGCGGGCTCCCACCCGGAGACGCGTTCGGTGCGGGGATCAAACTTCCTGCGCCTTGCCGTGCACCGGCCCGGGAACAAGGATCTCATCGTGGTGCTTGCGGTCGAAGACAACCTCGTCAAGGGCGCGGCCGGTCAGGCAGTGCAGGCGATGAACCTGCTTTTTGGTTTTGACGAAAAAACGGGCCTTGACTGGCCGGCGCTCATTCCGTAAGGAGATCGCTGCCTGAGAAGCAAAGGCAGTCGGGAGCGTTCACAAATCGACGCAAAAAGGGGCGCCCCGTTTCGTTTTCGGAGGCGGGGCGCACAAACGCTTTTTTCGTATAATCTCCCAAATTCGGCCGCTGAAGGCCGCAAGCAAAGCTTCAGCACGTTTTCATTTACCCAGCAATTCTGGACAAAGGGGTTAGTTGTGTTTTTTATCTCTGATGCGTGGGCCCAGTCGGCCGACGCCGCCGGCGGCATGAGCGGTTTCCTCGTGCAGATCGTTCCGATCATTCTGATTTTTGTTGTGTTCTGGTTCTTCCTGATCCGGCCGCAGCAAAAGCGTCAGAAGGAACATCAGAAGATGTGCGAGGCGCTTGCCAAGGGCGACGAGGTGGTCACGGTGGGCGGCCTTGCGGGCCGCATCGCGAGCGTTGACGAGCAGTACATCGTGATCGAAATCAGCCACGTCGACGACAAGGCCGTCACGATTACGATGCAGCGCGGCGCCGTGCAGACGGTTCTGCCCAAGGGCACGCTGAAGTCGATCTAGGATCGAGAGCACGCAAACGGGCGCACCCACTTTTTCACCGGGTCGCGCCCTTTTCGTGTTTTTTAAGCATCCTCTTTTTTGCCGGAGGATGTCTTGCCCAAGGGGTCGGGCCGCCCGGCTTGAATTTCGATCTGCAAAAGCCTGCGTCCGAACAGGCGGCGAGAGGCTTGTCTCGTTTGCGGAGTTTGTCAAATGAACCGATATCCACTTTGGAAGTACATACTGATTGCGGTCGTGCTGATCATTGCCGCCGTCTACACGCTTCCCAACTTTTATGGCGAGTCGCCTGCCGTGCAGGTGAGCTCGGCCAAGGCCACAGTCAAGGTCGACGAGGCGGTGATGACGCGCGTCGAGCAGGCCTTGAAGGCCGCCAACCTCACGCCCAACGGCATCTTCTTTGAGCAGGGCGCGCAGCAAAACACGGTGCGTGTGCGCTTTGATCCGACGGCTGCCGAGCAGCAGCTGCAGGCGCAGAACGTGCTTGAGACGGCTTTAAATCCCGACAAGACGAATCCGAGCTACATCATTGCTCCCAACCTCGTGCCCAACACGCCGGGGTGGCTTCTGAGCCTCAACGCGCTGCCGATGTACCTGGGGCTTGATCTGCGCGGCGGCGTGCACTTCCTGCTGCAGGTGGACATGCATGCGGCCATTGAAAAGCGCGCCGAAGCCACGGCCGCCGATTTGCGCACGCAGCTGCGCGATCAGCGCATCCGCCACACGGGCATCAGCCGCGTGGGCAACACGGTCGAGATTCGCTTTGCCGATCAGCAGGAGCGCGCCCGCGCCAACGACCTTCTGCGCTCGACGCAGCCCGATCTGGTGCTCTCGGAGGCCGAGGCGGGCGGCAGCTACGTGATCCGCGCCGAGCTCTCGCAGAACGCGATCAAGAACGTGCAGGAATATTCGCTTAAGCAAAATATCTCCACCCTGCACAACCGCATCAACGAGCTTGGCGTTGCCGAGCCCGTCATCGCGCAGCAGGGTGCCGACCGCATCGTGGTGCAGCTGCCGGGCGTGCAGGATACGGCCAAGGCCAAGGACATTCTCGGCCGCACGGCCACGCTCGAAGTGCGCATGGTCGACGACTCGCCCGAGGCGCTCGCGCAGCTTGCGCAGGGCAACGTCCCCTTTGGCGACGAGCGCTACCTTGACCGCGACGGCAGGCCTATTCTCGTCAAGCGCCGCGTGGTGCTCACGGGCGAAAACCTCAACGACGCACAGCCCGGGTTTGATTCCCAGACCCAGGAGCCGACGGTTAATCTGACGCTTGACAACCGCGGCGCGCGCATTTTCCGTGACGTCACCCGCGACAACGTCGGCAAGCGCATGGCGATCATCCTCTTTGAAAAGGGCAAGGGCGAGGTCGTCACCGCTCCCGTGATCCGTCAGGAGATCGCAGGCGGCCGCGTGCAGATTTCGGGCCGCATGACGACGATGGAGGCCACCGATACGGCGCTGCTGCTGCGTGCGGGCTCTCTTGCCGCCCCGATGGAAATTGTCGAAGAGCGCCTGATCGGCCCCTCGCTTGGCGCCGACAACATCAGCGCGGGCTTTCGCTCCACGCTCTACGGCTTTTCGATCGTGGCGATTTTCATGATCGTCTACTACCAGGTCTTCGGAATCGTCTCGGCGCTAAGCCTTCTGTGCAACGTCACCTGCCTGATTGCGCTGCTCTCGATGCTGCAGGCTACGCTCACGCTGCCCGGCATTGCGGCCATTGCGCTCACCCTCGGCATGGCCGTCGACGCCAACGTGCTCATCAACGAGCGCGTGCGCGAAGAGCTCAGAATCGGACGAACGCCGCAGCTGGCCATCAGCGAGGGCTACGGCATGGCTTTTGCAACGATTCTTGACTCCAACGTCACGAGTCTGATTGCCGGCATCGCGCTTTTGATCTTTGGCTCGGGCCCCGTGCGCGGCTTTGCCGTGGTGCACTGCCTGGGCATTTTGACCTCAATCTTTACGTCCGTGGTGGTCTCCCGCGCCATGATCAACCTGATCTACGGCAGAAAGAAGAAGCTCACGCGCGTGCACATCGGTCAGGTCTGGAAGCCTGATCTCAGCCAGAGCACGAAGTAGGACGAAGGGAGGCACAACAAATGGAATTTTTCCGCATTCACAAGACGATTCCGTTTATGCGTTATTCGCATATTCTGAATCTGATCTCCTTTGTTTCGTTTGCCGTGGCCGTCTACTGGATCATCTTTCACGGCCTGGCCTTCTCGATTGAATTTACGGGCGGCACCCAGGTCGTGGTCGAATATCCGCAGGCCGCGCCCACCGAGCAGATCCGCGAGCAGATCAAGGACAAGCTCGGGATCGAAGCCGCCGTGCAGAACTACGGCACGGCGCGCGACGTGATGATCCGGCTGCCGATGAAGGAGGGTGAGACGTCGGGGCAGCAGGCCCAGGAGCTGATGGACGTGCTCTCGCAGACCGAGCCGGACGTGAAGCTTCTCAACAACGAGTTCGTCGGTCCCCAGGTGGGCGAGGAGCTCGCAACCGACGGCGGCACGGCCCTGCTTTTGGTGGTGATCGGCATCATGGTCTATCTCGCCTTTCGCTTCGAGTGGAAGTTTGCCGTCGCAGCCATCATCGCCAACCTGCACGACGTGGTGATCGTCGTGGGCATCTTTGCCGTGATGCAGTGGGAGTTCTCTCTGCCCGTGCTCGCGGCCGTGCTCGCGGTATTGGGGTACTCGGTCAACGAATCGGTGATCATCTTTGACCGCGTCAGAGAGCATTTCCGCAAGATGCGCCGCGCCTCTTCCGTTGAAATCATCAACTCGGCCATTACCGCCACGATTTCGCGCACGGTGATCACGCACTCCTCGACCCTGGCAATGACGCTGTCGATGTTCTTTTTCGGCGGCCCCGCGCTGCATCACTTTTCGCTTGCGCTGACAATCGGCATTTTGCTCGGCGTCTACTCCTCGGTCTTCGTGGCCGCGGCCATTGCGCTTTACCTCGGCGTCAAGCGTGAAGACCTGGTCAAGCCCATGAAAAAGGATGTCCAGGAGATGGTGCCTTAAGGCGCGTTCCTCCCAAGACAATCAAAACCCAGGGCGAACGCAGATTCAAAAGGTTGAGTTTTTGAGACATCCCTATTTTTATTAGGAATCAACGACTTAGCTTGACTAAAAAGAATAGATATTGTAGAATTCTACTATTCTCAATAGGTCTGCCAGTCATGCAAGTCGACTACGTCAAGTACCCAGACATCCCGCCGGGATGTCAAATGAACCTAAACAAGAACACCGGGGCCTATCAGGTTTTCCGCGAAGGTAAAAACCGCAGTCCTTGGTGCAAGACCAAGCGCGAATCCGTCGGGCGCATTGACGCCTCCGGACGATTCACCTTGAGCAAGACTTACATCCTCCAAAAGCAGCTGTATTCACTGCAATCTTCTGGCGCGTCGTCCGAAACGCCCCCACCCGATCAGCGTGTGACGAAAGTTGTCGAAGCCCTGGATGCGGCTGTCAAGCACAATCAGCTCGAGGTGCGGCGGCTTACCTACAAGTCCGTGCCCATGACCGCGTTGATTTTGGGTTCGCTGATGCAGTCGCTCACCGGCGACAGCGACTGTGTGTCCATCGGCGACTTCATCGCCCGCAACATTGATTTCTTCAGAGCACACATCCCCGACTGCAACTTCGAAAACGTCTCGCATGACACGGTGCGGCGGGCAATGATGCTCATCGAGCCTGAAAAGTTTGAAAACTTCTACATGAATACGATCAGCGGCGTGGTCCGCCGCACCGTGCGCCGTGTTATCGCCGCAGACGGGCAGGCCGTCCGCGCCTCAGGCAGAGCCACGGACGATGAGCCCGCGGTCCACGGCGCCTCGATGTTCATGAATTTCTACGATACGACCAATCGAGTCTGCCTTGCCCAACGCTACATTGCGAAAAAGACCAACGAAATCACGGTTGGCCCGCAGATGGTGGAGGATCTTGATTTGCGAGGCACCGTGGTGACCGCTGATGCCATGAGCTGCCAGGTCGGCTTTGTAGAAGCCGTCTTGAAGCAGGCCGACTATTGCATTTCCCTGAAGGGCAATCAAAACAAGTGCTGGAAGGAAGTGACGTTTCTATTCGCTTCGACGCACGAAGACCAAATTAAAACCTGGGTCTCGGACTGGGAGTGCGATCACGGCCGCATCGAGCAGCGCACAGTCTCCATGATCAGCGGCGCCTTGCTCTCAAAAACTTTGAGGGACAAATGGCCGGGGCTTTCCGGAGGTTCGGTCATCCGAGTGCAGAAGCAGACCACAAAGAAAAACACAAAGAAGACGAGCACTGAGGAGCGCTTCTACATCTCTTCACTCCCCACCGAGGGGGTGGAGATGGCCGAAAAGATGGGAGAAATCATTCGCGCCCATTGGGGCGTTGAGAATTCGCTGCACTGGATGCTCGACAACCTGTTTCGGCAGGACCGCATGCAGGCAGACAATCGAAACTACCTCACCAATCGATGCGCCCTGAACAAGCTCGCTCTTGCGCTGCTTGAGAACTATCGTTTTTATTTGTGGAACGAGCGCGGCGAGGCTGAAAACCTGTCCGTGCGGCTGTTACAGCAACGATGCCGTGACCCGCGGATTGCCATCGAATGCATCGCCTGCGCACTGGGGCTCATGCGCTGATACCCTACTTTTTATAATCTGCGTTCGCCGTGATCAAAACCCCTTGCCGGCCGATGAAGCCAGCAAGGGGTTTTTAGTGGGGAGTGCAGCTTGCGTGCACGCCTCGGGGCTCCCGAAGCCTCAGGGCGGGGCCGGGGCGGCGGGCTAAAACTGCGCCTGCGGGTAGAGCTTCATCAACACGGCGCGCACCACTGCATCAAAGGAGGCGGCAAGTTCGGCTCGAGGCAGCTTCATGGGCTCGAGCACTTGGTCGACCGTCGTGCGCCAAAACGGCGGATATTCGCTCTCGGTCCAGTTGCCGCGGCCGCGGCCAAAGTGCGCGATGGCCAGATAAAGG
>DYBN01000046.1 GCA_019418605.1 Sutterella sp.
TTTAGGGGGCGCCCTGGCTGCGCGTGCGAGTTCTTGCGGGCTTACTTCACGAACGACTCGTGCGTGGCAAAGAAGTCCGAGAGCTGCGCAATTTCCTCGTCGGTGAGGTCCTTGGCGAAAAAGCGCATTTCGGAGAGCATGTCGGAGGTGCGCGTGCCGTTTCGGTACTGCTTGAGCGTGATCTCAAGATAGTTGCGGCTCTGCCCGTAGAGCACGGGCACCTTCTTGTTGGGATTGCCCTTTTGGCTCACGCCGTGGCACGCAGCGCACGGGGTGATGTTGCGAGAGACGTCGCCCTTGGCGACAAGCTTTAGCGCGGCCTCGCCCGCCTTGGCGGGCCCGCGAGGCTTCGGAGGGTCGCCTGCGGCATAAATTGCCGCCACGTCGGCGATTTCCTGATCGGACAAGGGCTTGGCGGCCGCCGCCATCAGATCGGCGCGCGCGTCTCCCTGACGGCGCCCGTCGCGGTAGTCGAGCATCGCCTTGATGATGACTTCGGCGGGCTGCCCCGCCAAGCTTGGCCAGTTTTCCGTATCCGCATTGCCGGCCTTGCCGTGGCAGCTGTTGCAAAAGCGCTTGCTGTGGACCTGCGCGCCTTGAATGAAGTTGCCCTGCGGCATTTTCTTCAAGGTTTCTTCCCAAGCCTGGGGCGAGAGCGCCTCCTTGCCCGCGCCGCCGCTTTCGGCGGCCGCCGCCCAGGGCAGCAGCGCCGCGCACAGCGACGCGAAGACCGCCGCGCGCAGGATCGTTTGAGTGTGGTTGCGTTTCATTCGAAAAAACCTTTGCGTTGTGTCCCGTTAGACGAAGGAGTCCATGGTGATGGTTCTGATCCAGCTGCGCAAAAACCGCGCCGCCACCCGGCGCTCGCCGTCGGTGGCCGTCAGGAACTGATAGCGCTCGCGGGTGTTGGTGCGCGCGATCTTGCCCTTGACGATGCGGAAGGTGTCGGCAACGAAGATCCCCCAGGTGTCTCCGGCAAGCGCGTAGCACGTGTTGGACCAGGCGGGCTCCGGAATCGGGCGCCCGGCAAGC
>DYBN01000047.1:0-10269 GCA_019418605.1 Sutterella sp.
ATGGGCACCCATTCGTCTTCCTTGCCAAGGCACGTGTCGGTGTAGATCGGGTCGACGACGATCATGCGGGGCTTTTTGCGGCCCTCAAGCGCGCATTCAAGCTCCCAGGCCTGGCCGCCGCCCGACTGGCGCGTCACCATCGGGTTGTTGCCAAAGGCAACGTAAAGAGCGGCGTTGCCAACTTCGGTCATCATCGAGCCGCCGGCGCCGATGCCGAAGGTGTAGGGGAGGGCTCCGTTGATCTGAGCCGAAGAGTAGGTGCCGTAGCTGTTAAGAGAGCCGCCGAGCATGTTGAGCAGCCGCACGGCCGTCGAGCGGGTCGAGACAAGCTGATAGGAGCCAGAGCCGTACTGGATGTAGACGGCCTCGTTGCCGTAGGTGTCGATCACGTGCTTGAGTTTGGCTGCGCACAGATCAAGCGCCTCGTCCCAGCTGATGCGCTCGAACTTGCCTTCTCCGCGCTTGCCGACGCGTTTCATCGGATATTTCAGCCGTTGGGCCGAGTACAGGCGCTGACGAATCGAGCGGCCGCGCAGGCAGGCGCGCACGTGCGGCACGGCTTCGGGCATGGCGCGCGAGTCGCTTCCGGTGTTTTCAGGCTCAATGCGGATCACCTGTCCGTTTTTGACGATGGCCTTGAGCGGGCAGCGGCTGCCGCAGTTGACCACGCACGAGGTCCACCGGACGACTTCCATGTCGTCAATGGCCGCGGCCACGGCGCGGCAGACGGGCGTTAAGGAAAATTGGGTGAGCGCGGCGGCCGCTGCTGCTGACTTCAGAAGCGCTCGCCTGCTCAGAGAGGATGTGGGTAGTGTCATGGTTGTTGTTCTCCTGCGAAGGGCAAAACGCGCATGCGGCGAGCCGATGAAACGGGGACGCTTTTTTCTTGAAACCGGCTCTGCGTCTGTTGCCCGGCGCGTGTTTTCCCTTGGGGGTGATTGGCTTGAAGCGGGCAGGCCGTTGGAAGTCGTGCGCCGCACCAATCAAATCAAGGCTACGCCTTTTCACTTGGCGCGAAGCACAGACACAGTGAAATACCGGACATTGCGCGCCGGCCTTTGAGCGCTTGTCTTGACAAGGATTAAGAAGGGTGCGGGCGCTTTGCGCTCACGGGCAGCTCAAAGAGTCTTTGCCGTTCGGGACGCGGAAACGGGAACACGGCGTGCGGGCGCAGCCAACCGGAAGGATCTTGGGAGAGTCTGAGAGAGCCGGAGAATACAGGCAGGAGAAAGAAGCTTGCGAGGGCGGGCGCGGCCGAACACCCGCCTTTTGAGGCCTTTTGAGGATTTAAGCGTTAGCTGCGCACCATCTTGATGGTGGCGGGCGTCTTGAGCGAATTGAGAATGGGAGACACGCGCAGGACCTTTTCACCGATTTTGTCGAGCACCTCCTGCTCGGCTTCGGTCTTGACGTGCACGGTAAAGCGCAGATTGCGGATGCCTTCCTCGGCCGACATGAACATGCCGGCGGATTCGCACTTGAGCTCCGTAAAGGTAATCTTGCGGTGAATCAAAATTTCCTCAACGCTGATTGCCACGCACCCGGCGGCCGACCACAACAGCACTTCGGCGGGCGTGGGTCCGAGGTCGTTGCCGCCGTCTTCCTTGGGCTCGTCGACCACAAAGGAAAAGCCCCGCGTGGTGATCACGTTGCTTGTCTTGTCCTTCCAGACCACCGAGGCCGCGACCGGATAAAAGGTGCAGCCGCTGCCCCTGTTCGAGGTATCTTCGCTCATCGCGTCTCTCCTTCAACAAAAAAGCGTCGTAGTTCTTGCTCAAGCCGCCAGCCGGGGCCCGGCGTGAGCTCTGCCGGCAAGCCGCCCTTTGCGCGCGCCGCGGCGCGCCGCAGGACCGCCTGCCGGGAGTTGTCGTGCGAAGACACTATAGGCGAAAAGGCGTCGGCATACGCCCCTCCAAAAGAAGGAGATCGTCCGGAGAGGAAGGTTTTGCCTATTGGCGCAATCATCCCAAGCTATGCAAGGCAAGACTACAATAGCCGCAAAAATTCCGGGCGGGCCTCTGGCGGGCCAAGCTCGAAGACCCCATTTGTTTTTAAGGAGAAAATCATGAAATTCCGCTGCAAAGTTTGCGGGTACATCTACGAAGGCGACTCGCTTCCCGCTGATTTCGTCTGCCCGCTCTGCCACAAGGGCGCCGACTGCTTCGAGCCCGTTGAAGAAGCTCCTGCAAAGAGCGCCGGCAAGCTCGAAGGCACCAAGACCGCCCGCAACCTGGCCGAGGCCTTTGCAGGCGAATCCCAGGCCCGCAACAAGTACACCTACTTTGCTGAAGTCGCCCGCCGCGAGGGCTACGAGCAGCTCGCCGAAATCTTCCTTTCGACGGCCCGCAACGAGCAGGAGCACGCCCGCCTGTGGTTTGATCTGCTCGGCGGCATCGGCGATACGGCAGCCAACCTGAAGGCTGCGGCCGAGGGTGAAAACTACGAGTGGACGGACATGTACGCGCGCTTTGCCAAGGAAGCCGAAGAAGAGGGCTTCCCGGAGATCGCCGCCAAGTTCCGTCTGGTCGCCGCGATTGAAAAGACGCACGAAGAGCGCTACCGCAAGCTTCTCAACAACGTGCAGACCAAGCAGGTCTTTGCCAAGGGCGAGATGACGATGTGGGAGTGCCGCATCTGCGGTCACATCGTGGTCGGCACCGAGGCTCCGGACGTCTGCCCGGTGTGCCACTACGCGCAGAGCTTCTTTGAGGTTCGCAAGACGAACTACTAATCGAGCAATCGAAAAATCAGCGCGCGCAGCCCGAGCCTTAACGCCGGGTTTAGGCTCTCGCGGCGCGCTGCAGCTGCCCTGGCGGCTGCCGGTCAGCCGTTTGCCGCCTGGCGCACAAATGTGGGAGTGGTTTCGCTTTTTTAAGCGGCGCCGCTCCCTTTTCTTTGCGCCTTTGCACTGGGCGGCGCTCCAAAGCCCTCCTTTAAGTGCCAAGCGAGCTCGCGCACCGATTCGGCATAAAAGTAGGAGCGGTTGTAGTGCAAAAGGGCGGAAAAATTTTGTGTGCCAAGCCGCCACAGCGTCCGCGACGGAGAGGCAAGCCGCACCAGCAGCACGGGCGTTTGCCCTGACATCTCTTTGGGCGCCTCAACTTGCACGCCCGATTTGCGCGCCGCTTCAAGCGTGGTTTCGGGATCAATGCCTCCTGTTTCAAGCGCGCGGGCGGCGGGCTCGTTAACCGTGCACTCCAAGGCAACGGGCAGCGCCGCATCCCAGCCTTCGCTTTGCAGGTAGCGCCCGACCGATGCGGCGGCGTCGGGCACCGACGTGCGAAGCCGCACTCTGCCGTCTGCGTCGCCGTCCGTGCCGCAGCGCAGGATGCTGCTTGGCATGAATTGACACATGCCGACGGCGCCTGCAAAGCTGCCCTTGACGGCGGCGGGATTGAGATTGTCGCGAGCGCACCATTGAAGAAAGCAGGCAAGCTCCTGCTGGAAAAACGCTGCGCGCCGCTCGTCGTCAAAGGAGAGCGTGGCAAGAACGTCGAGCACGCGAAAGTTTCCCATCACGCGGGCAAAGTGCGACTCCACTCCAATGACCGCGGCAATGACGGCGGCAGGCACCCCGCAAGCCTTTTGCGCCGCAAGAAAGCTTTTTTGGTGCGTGCGGCAAAAGCGCCTCCCGTAGGAAACAAACTGCGGCGTCAAGAGCCTTGCGCGGTGCGCTAGCCAATTGTTCGGGCTTTTTGTCGCCGTGCGCGCCGGATCCTGCATTAGCCGTTTGACGCTTGCCTGAAAGCGCGCCTTTTGAAGAGTCTTCAAAATTGAGGCTTCGGACAGTCCCGTTTCGGCGGCAGCCTTCCTTGCCCATGCTCTGACGTCGGCGCGGCGAGCATAGTTTGCGGGCTTTTCTTGCGCGGCAAGAGCTGCGCGCGCGGGCAGCTGCCCCAGGGCGAGGCAGGCGGACCCAAGCAAAATCAAGCGGCGCTGCAGCATGAAGACGTGTCCGAAAAAGGGGCGGCCCTGCGCGAAAAGGTAGTTTCAAAGAAGCCGGAAGTCAAAGAATATGCCCTGGGAGCTCCAAGAGGTCCAAACTGGTCCGGGCGTTTTTGCAGTCTTTGGGCAAAGCCTCTATGCTCATGCATCATACAGGTGCAAAACGGTAGGGCGAGACGCAATTGCCGACGGGATTTTTTACGCACGATCTCTGCCAGGTCTACGACCAGGGCAAGGGCAATCCGGAGAGCGCTGCGCGCATCGAGGCTATTGAAGATCAGATGATCGCAAGCGGCCTTGCGCGCCTTGTGGTGCCGCTTCCAAGCGCGCAGGCTTCCATGGAGGACGTGCTGCGCGCGCACGACGAGAGTTTTGTGCAGGAGTTAAGGGAGGCGAGTCTCCGTGCGCAGACGAACAGTTCAGCCTGCTCCTCTCAGATGAGTCCGGATACCGAAATCAACGCGCGCAGCTTTGAGGCCGCCATGAAAAGCGCGGGCGCGGCCATTGAGGCCGTCCGGCAGGTGTGCTCGGGCAAGCTTCGCAACGCCTTTGCCTGCGTGCGGCCGCCGGGACATCACGCAGGGCGCGCTTTTGCCCACGGCTTTTGCCTGATCAATTCGGTTGCCTGCGCGGCGCTCCATGCGCTTGACGCCATCGGACTCAAGCGCGTGGCCATTCTTGACATCGATGTGCACCGCGCCGACGGCACCGAAGACATCGTCAAGAACGATCCGCGCATCAGGCTCTTTAGCCTGTATCAGGAAAGCGCCTTTCCCTACGGGCTGCCTGCGGCAACGGCGGGCAACATCTTCAATCTGCCCTTGGCCGAAGGCACGGAGGGCAGCGACGTCATCGGCCTTGTCAGCCGCCAGTGGCTGCCCAGGCTGCTTGAGTTCAAGCCCGAGCTTATTTTGGTGTCGGCGGGCTTTGACGCGCACCGCGACGAGAAGCAGGCGCTTTTGAAGCTCACGGAATTTGACTACTCGTACCTCACCTACGAAATCATGCGCGTGGCGCGCGCCGTTTGCGGCGGGCGCATCGTGAGCATTCTCGAAGGGGGCTACAACATCCGCTCGCTTGCGCGCTCGGCGGTGGCGCACATCACGACGCTGGCGCGGGGCGTGCGCGATTAGGGGCTCTGACAAAGGTCAAAACGCCTTTGCTTTCAAAGCGAAGCCCGGGCGGCCGCCGCCAGTTGCGGGCGGTTTTGCCAGATACTGAAAAACTGCTAGCATAGCCGCGTCTTCGCTTCCAAAAGGAGCTTGTCCCCACCTATGCGCATCAGCCTTCTCGTTGCGGCCTTCGCGGGAGCCTGCCTGCTTGCCGGCTGCCAGAGTACGCCGCAGAAAAACCCCTACGAATATCAGTACGCCAAGTCTGATGATCAGGATTTGTGTCTGTTGACCGAACCTGAAGGGGAGGTCGGCTTGTCGCTGCTGGTGCGCAACGCGCTTGAGCAAAAGGGCTTTGAAGTGCGCTATGTCACGAACTTTGAAGACGCCGAGTGCCGGCAGTGCGTGAAGTTCACCGCTCAGATGGGAGACCTTGTGAGCCGCCGGGTAAAGACGGCGACTCTTGAGTACGTCCGCCCCGGGTGCGGGGAACGGCACGTCGTGACCTCAAACGACGCCGACGAGATGCGCATCTTCGGCACGCCCACCGACGATGAGACGATCATGGTCTGGTCGCTTGTCGACCGCCTTTTCCCTGATCCGATGCCTTGGCGCGACGAGTAGGCCGTTCCTTGTTCCCAGGATTTTTGCCGGATCCTTTCCATTTGCTGAACTTTTCCGCGTGCGGGGGCTTCAAGGCGCCCGGGCGAGTCATTTGACGCCGGGATCAACGTTGCGGCAAAGACATTGAGGCGCACCAGCGCTCTTTCCACTGCTCCACGGCTTCCTTCCAGAAAGCTTTCACGCTGTCGGCGCCAATCGGCTCAAACCCCAGATGCACCCAGAGGGCGTCGAGCGTCTGCGTGCGGTTTTCGGTCGCAACGGGTGCCGCGCAGCGCTGTTTGGAGAGCTTTTCGCCGTGCGCGTCGGTCACAAGGGGAATGTGCATGTAGCGCGGTTCAATCGCTCCGATCGCGCGCTGCAGCAGAATCTGCCGCGGCGTGTTGTCGAGCAAATCCTGGCCTCGGACGATGTCGGTGACACACTGATCCATGTCGTCGATCACAACGGCAAGCTGATAGGCCCACAGGCCGTCGGCGCGCTTGACGATGAAGTCGCCCACCTCTTTTTCGACGTTTTGCACGATCTCCCCGCACTCGCGGTCGACAAAGCGAACGGCTGAACTGCTCGTGCGAAAGCGCCAGGCGCGCACGGGTCTGCCGTGCGTGCCGCTGCGGCATGTGCCGGGGTAGACGCCGTGCGGGAGCCCGAGCGCGGCGTCGGCCGCGAAAATGTCCGCCCTTGAACAGGCGCAGCCGTAGACGGCGCCCTGTTGTTTGAGAGCCTCGAAAATCTCCCGGTAGCGCTCGCCTCGCGTGTGCTGCCAGAGCACGGGGATGTCGCTTGTCATGCCGTAGGCGGCAAGGACATCAAGGATCATGACGTCGGCCCCCGGCATGTCGCGCGGGGGATCGATGTCTTCAATGCGAACAAGCCACGTACCCCCGCGAGCCCGCACGTCGGCAAAGGAGGCCATGGCGCAGGCAAGGCTTCCAAGATGCAGCGGCCCGGTGGGCGAGGGGGCGAAGCGCCCGACGCATCCGCAATCGGCGCGGGGCGCGGCAAAGGAATCCGGTGCGGCTGCTGCGGGGCGATCCTCGGGTGAATTGGAAGTGGTGCAGGGCAAAGACATGCGGACGAATGGAAATGCCTGTCGGGAAGGTCGGGAAAACTGACGCGGGTGCGGTCCAAATAAAAGGCCTTGAGGGCGCCTCAAGCGCCCCAACGGCCGCCACATCATACTTCACGGCCTGCATCGGGAGTTCTCCTTAAAGGGCCGCGCAAAGCCGCGGGTGTATCGTTGCCGCGACTCTTTTCAAGGATAGAATCGTCTGAAAAAGTGTTCAAACAGGACATTGGCATGGATACAACAAAAGAAAACCAAAAAGAAGAAAAAAATCCGGAGGACGGCGCAGCGCTCTCCGATCGATTCGTCGACATCAGGGAAGCGAAGGCTCACGGCGGCAAGGCGCAGGAAAAAAAGGACGGCGACAAGCCTTCCGGCGGCGGGACAAACGTGCACGTGCTCACATTTTTGCTTGCCGCCTGCTCGATGATCGGTCCCTTTGCCACCGACATGTACCTGCCGAGCTTTCATCAGATGATGGGCGAGTTCGGCGTGGGGCTCGCGGACGTGCAGCAGACGCTTTCGGCCTACCTGATCGGGTTTGCCGTGATGACGCTTTTTTACGGCACGATTTCGGACGTTTTGGGGCGCAAGCCCACCATGGTGGCTGGCTTTGTTCTTTTTGCGCTTGCAAGCCTTGGCGCCGCGCTTTCTTCAAGCCTTGAGGCGCTCATCGTCTACCGCGCCTGCGAGGGCGTTTTCGCCGGCTGCGGCATGGTGGTCGGCATGGCCGTCATCCGCGACCTCTACGGCGGCCCGCAGGCGCAAAAGCTCATGGCCTACGTTGCCATGGTCTTTGGTTTCGGCCCCGCGATGGCGCCCATCATCGGAGGGTATCTTGCCGTTCACGCGGGCTGGCAGAGCCACTTCTGGGTGCTCACGGTCATCAGCTTTGCACTGGCGGCGTTGTGCCTGTTTCTGCTGCCCGAGAGCCTGCCCAAGGACAAGCGCACGCCGGTGAGCCTCACGGTTCTTTGCAAAGGCTATGCAAGGTGCGCCGCGCACGCTCCATTCATGCTCGGCAACGTGGCGCTGGGCCTTGCGTTTCTGGGGCAGGGCGTCTTCATTGCCGGGGCGGCCGACTGGTGCGTCAATGTCGCGGGCCTTCAGGCCGATCAATTCTGGATGCTCTTTATCCCGATGGTGACCGGCACCGTGGTCGGCAGCTGGATTTCCACGCGCCTTGCGGTGAGCGTAGGCACGCAGCAGTCGATTCGCATTGGCTTTGGCGTGATGCTTCTTGCGGCGGCCGTTTCAACGGGATACATCGTCTTTAACGTCGAGGCGCGCATGCCCTGGGCCGTCGTCCCCTTGAGCGTGTACACGATCGGCATCGGCATCATCAGGCCCGGCATGTCGCTCATGCTGATGGACTGCTTTTCGAGCGCGCGCGGCATGGCAAGCTCGGTGCTGAGCTTTGTGCAGACGCTTCTTTTTGCGCTGTGTTCGGCCATCGTCGTGCCGATTCTGTACGGCGCGGGCTGGAAGTACGATGCGGCGATCGCTTCGTTTGCGCTTCTCACCATCGTCTTGTGGGTGGCGGGCTCCAACCTCAAGCTGCGGCAGTCAAGAAGTCACTGGCAATAGGACATGCGGGCGGCTTCGGCCTGCGGCGGGCCGCCCGTTGAAAAAGCAGGGCGCGAAAAAAGGCGGCGCAGCCGTTTCCGGCAGGCCGCCTTTTTCGCGTCAACTTTTTGCTTCAATTTTCCTGGCCCCGTGCCGGGCGAGAGTCCGGCACAAGAGACCGATCTTTCGCGCGATTAGTACTTGTCGAAGTACTCCTGCAGCTTCTTGTAGTCGTTGGTCTTGGTCAGACCGAGCTGCAGCAGCACGCGGGCCTTCTGCGGGTTGAGCGTGCCCGAGGAGACAAAGCCGTACTTGTTGTCGTCGACTTCAGCATCCTTGGTGGTGGCGCCCGTCGGAACGCGCGAGCTGCGCACGACGGCGATGCCGTTCTTGGCCGCCTTCTCAAGGATCGGGAAGATCGACTTGTGGATGTTGCCGTTGCCGACGCCGGCATTGACGATGCCCTTGTAGCCGGCATCGACGAGCGCCTGGGCCTGCACGCCTTCAACGCCGGCGTGGTTGTAGACGATGCCGACCTTCGGGAGCTCTTCGAGCTTGCTCACGTCAAAGGGCGTCTTCGTGGTGTGATCGCGCAGCGGACGGCTCTCGTAGGTGACCTTGTTGTTGAAGATCGTGCCGACCTTGCCGAAGTTGCCGGCAATGAACGTGTCGGGCTGCACCGTGTTGCTCTTGATGACGTCGCGCGCACCAACGACCACGTTGTTCATCGCAACGACCACGCCCTGCTTGGCGGTTTCCTTGTCGGCGGCCGTCAAAACGGCGTTGTAGAGGTTGCGCGGACCGTCAGCGCCAAGGCCCGTCGAGGGAAGCATGGCGCCCACCATCACGACGGGCTTGTTGCAGCGCAGCGTGAGGTTAAGGAAATAGGCCGTCTCTTCCATCGTATCCGTGCCGTGCGTGACGACAAAGCCGTCGAACTTCTTGCAGTCGGCGTTGATCGTCTTGACGAGCTTGAGCCAGACGTCGTCGGTCATGTCCTGCGAGCCGATGTTGACGACCTGCTTGGGAGTCACGTTGGCGATGTTGGCAAGTTCAGGCACGGCCGCCACGAGGTGGTTGACGCTCACTTTGCCGGAGCTGTAGGCCGAGCCGGTGCTCGTGGCGCCGGCGCCCGCGATCGTGCCGCCCGTGGCGAGCACTTCGATGTTGGGCAGCGAAGCGGCCATGGCGGAGCCGGCGGCGGCTACGAGAGCCGCGGCAAGAATCGTGCGTTTGATCTGCATTTGTTGATACTCCTCTGAAATTTGCGGCCGGCCGGAGGTCAGCCCGGTCGGGAAAATCGAGACGTCCGGCAGGGAAAAGAGCCGGTCGCCGCACGCAAAGAGAAAAAAGGAACTGATTCCCTAAGCACAAGTGCGTAGTCAATCTAGAGCAGTTTTCTTGGCTTTTCCATCGGATAAACCCGCACAAGGCGCTGCTTGCATGCGGGATTTTGAAAGCAGGCGGCTCTCGATCAGGTTTGACGTGCGCGCGTTTTCCCTTGGGCAAGCAAATTGGTTTCCCAAAAACGCCTGCATAAGCCTGCCGCAAGGGGGAGGGAAGAGGGCGACGGGAGTCGTTGGCCTCTCTTTTTTGGGACATACGCGGGAGAAGAAAAATTTTTTGCAAACTCCTTGACAGGCGGTTTTGCTCGTGTACAATGCGCATTCTTCGCAGCGCGGGAGTAGCTCAGTTGGTAGAGCGCAACCTTGCCAAGGTTGAGGTCGCGAGTTCGAGACTCGTCTCCCGCTCCAGACGCTTTCGGATGGCGTGGAAGAGGGCGCGATAGCAAAGTGGTTATGCACCGGATTGCAAATCCGTTCACGGCGGTTCGATTCCGCCTCGCGCCTCCAGATGATTTTCATCGGCGCGCGCAGCTGTGAAGACGCAAGTCGCAACGATGTTGCGGGAGTAGCTCAGTTGGTAGAGCGCAACCTTGCCAAGGTTGAGGTCGCGAGT
>DYBN01000047.1:10369-156760 GCA_019418605.1 Sutterella sp.
GAGCGCAACCTTGCCAAGGTTGAGGTCGCGAGTTCGAGACTCGTCTCCCGCTCCATCGTCTCCTTTCTCTTTTTTTTCCTTTTGTCGTTTGAGTCGTGCCGCAGGCCGGTTTGGGTTTGTGATCACTTGATCGCGTCTCCCTTGGACCGCGCATTCGCTCCGCTTTTTTTCCGACGCGGCGCTTGACCTGTCTCTCAAAGTGCGCCCGGCGTGAGGGCCTTTGCCCGGCGCCCATATCCATCGCAGACGCCTTGCGCGCCTCATTTTCGCCTCATTTCGCTTGCCGCCGCTTTCCCGGGTTTTCAAAGCATCAAATTTTTCCTGTTCCATGCAGGTTAGAATGCTGAAGGCTCAACGCCGTGCCCTGCGAGGCTTTGGCTCGCATGAGGGCTGGGGGCGTCTGCGCCTTTTTTCTTTTTGTTTGCATGCAGCTGCCGCCGTCCGTGCGGTGCGCGCCCTGCGCTTTAGGGATATGTCAGAAGTAAAGAAACAGCCGACCTTTGAAGAGGCCCTCTCGGAGCTTGAGGCCATTGTCGAGAAGATGGAACAGGGCGTGCTGCCGCTCGAAGAGAGCGTGCAGGCCTTTACCCGCGGCACCGAGCTTGTGGGCATCTGCAGCGCAAAGCTGCAGTCGGCCGAAGACCAGATCAAAAAGCTTGAAGCCGACGGCACGCTTGCCGACTTCAAGGTAAGCGGCATGCAGGGAGGCGAGCTGTGAGCGACAAAACTTCGGACGCATTGACCCAATACGAGAGCTGGGCGAGGGCTCTGCGCGAGCGCTTTGAGGAAAACGCCCGGCGCGCGCTGCCCTCTTGCGAGGGTCCCTTGGGGACGCTTTGCGAGGCGATGCGCTACGCCGTCTTGGGAGGCGGCAAGCGCGTGCGGGCTCTTTTGGTCTACGCCGCGGGCGAAACGACGGGGGCTCCCGTGAAGGCGCTCGACGAGACGGCCCTGGCCGTCGAGTACGTGCACGCCTATTCGCTTGTGCACGACGACCTTCCCTCGATGGACAACGATACGCTGCGGCGCGGCAAGCCCACGGCGCACGTGAAGTTTGGCGAAGCCATTGCGATGCTCGCAGGCGACAGCCTGCAGCCCGAGGCTTTCGAGCGGCTTCTTAACACGGGCTTGAGCGAAGTGCAGATGAACAAGCTCACCTTCCTGCTTGCGCGCGCAAGCGGCCCGCGCGGCATGTGCGGCGGTCAGGCGATCGACCTTTTAAGCGTCGGCCGCAGGATTGACCACGCCACGCTCAGGCAGATGCACGAGATGAAGACGGGAGCCCTTATCTCGGCCGCCGTGAAGATGGGGGCCGTGTGCGGGGAGCCGCAGCGATATGAGGCGCTCTCGCCGCTTTTTGATCAGTACGCCTCGGCTTTGGGCCTTGGCTTTCAGATGGTCGACGACATTCTTGACGCGACGGCCGCAACGGAAGAGCTCGGGAAAACCGCGGGCAAGGACGAGGCGGCCGACAAGCCCACCTACGTCACGCTGCTCGGGCTTGAAAAGACCCGGGAATTGGCCGGGGCTCTTTTAAACGAGGGCCGCGCAGCCTGCACGGCTTTGGCCTCCCGGCCCGAAGCGAACTCCGAGGGCGCAAGCCGTCTTCTGGGCATACTCAACTACGTCTTCGGGAGGATGCTTTGATGGCGCCTGATCCTTTGGCGGCAGCCCCCCTGACGGACTTTCCGCATGAGGCCGACTTTGCCTTTTTAAAGCGCATCAATTCCCCCGTTGACCTGCGCAAGTTTCCTGAAGAGGCGCTCGTTGAGGTTGCGCGCGAGCTGCGCGCCTACATGCTCTCGACGGTAAGCCGCACGGGAGGCCATCTGTCGAGCTCGCTTGGCGCGACTGAGCTTGCCGTGGCGCTGCACTACGTCTTTAATACGCCTGAGGACTGCATCATCTGGGACGTGGGCCATCAGGCCTACGCGCACAAAATTCTGACGGGCCGGCGCGAGGCCATGAAGACGCTTCGAACCAAGGGCGGCATCTCGGGCTTTCCAAAGCGAAGCGAAAGCCCCTATGACGCCTTCGGCACGGCGCATTCGTCGACGTCGATCTCCGCAGCTCTGGGCATGGCCATCGCCGACAAGCTTGCCGGCCGCACCGACCGCTGGCACATCGCCGTCATCGGCGACGGGGCGCTCACGGGCGGCATGGCGGTTGAGGCGCTCAATCATGCGGGCGTCTACAAGGAGGGCGTGAAGCTTCTCATCATCGTCAACGACAACGACTGCTCGATTTCGCCTCCCGCAGGCGCCCTCTCCGGGCACCTTGCCAAGCTCGTGAGCACGCGCCCGGTCTGGAAGGCGCGCGAAATCAGCAAGTCCGTCTTAAAGCCCCTGCCGCGGCTTTGGGATCTCGCAAAGCGCATGGAAAAGCAGACGGTGAACTTTTTAAGTCCCACCTCAAGCCTTTTTTCAAGCTTTGACCTCAACTACTTCGGCCCCTTTGACGGGCACGACGTCGTGGGACTCGTGAGCGTGCTCAGAAACTTGAGAAACCTCAACTGCCCGGCCGTCGTGCATGTGAAGACGCAAAAGGGCAGGGGCTACGTGCCCGCCATGAACGATCCCACGCTCTATCACGGCGTGGGGCGCTTTGATCCGGTCAAGGGCATCGTGAAGACTGCGCCCGATCCCGCGCATCCGACCTACACGCAGGTTTTTTCGAAGTGGGTCTGCGACATGGCGGCCGCCGACGCATCGCTTTACGCCATCACGCCCGCCATGCGCGAAGGCAGCGGCTTGGTCGAATTTGAAAAGCGCTTTCCCGAGCGCTACAGCGACGTCGCCATTGCCGAGCAGCATGCGGTCACCTTTGCGGCCGGCCTCTCCTGCCAGGGCATGCACCCGGTCGTGGCGATTTACTCCACCTTCGCGCAGCGCGCCTACGATCAGATCGTGCACGACGTGGCACTGCAGAATCTGCCCGTGATGTTTGCCATCGACCGCGGGGGACTCGTGGGCGCCGACGGCGCCACGCACCAGGGGGTCTTTGACATCGTGTTTTTGCGCTCGCTTCCCAACATGACGGTGATGACGCCAAGCGACGAAAACGAGTGCAGAAAGCTTCTCACGACAGCGTTTCGGATGAAGACGCCGGCGGCGGTGCGCTATCCGCGTGGCAGGGGGCCTGGCGTTGAAATCGAGCAGACGCTAGAGACCATTCCCGTTGGACAAAGCCGCACCGTGCTCAAGGCGACGGCGGCTCCCGGGCGGCGCGTGGCGATTCTTGCCTTTGGCTCCATGGTTTGGCGCCTGCAGCGCATGGCCCGCGAAATCGGCGCTACGCTCATCGACATGCGCTTTGTCAAGCCTCTTGACGAGCGCGCCGTCATCGATGCAGCAAAGCACCACGATCTCATTGTGACGGCCGAAGAGGGCGTCGTGGCGGGCGGCGCCGGCAGCGCCGTGATGGAGCTTTTGGCTCGCGAGGCTCTTTGGGCGCCCGTGCTGCAGATAGGCGTCCCCGACCGCTTTGTCGATCACGGCGACGTGGAGCTTCTTTTTGCCGAATGCGGCATGGACGGCGAGAGCGTACGCGAGAGAATCGGCGCCGCTCTTGTCAAGGTGCACCGCATGAAGGCCGTGCAGGCGAGCTCGCTTTAGCCTTTGCCGCGGCAAACGCTTGAACTCCGCCCGTGTGCGGGGGCTGCGTGCCGTTTTTTCTTCAAATTCTCAACGCAAGGATTTTCTCGTTTCGGGCCTTCAAAAGACGAAGGCCCGCGCCCTTGCCGACCCTATAATTTGCCGTATGACTGAACTGAGCAACGAGGCGCCGCGCGTTTTGCGCGACGTGGATTTGGCGCCACTGACCACCTTTGCGGTCAAGGCCCGCGCCGCGCACTTTGCGCGGGTTGAGTCCGTGGAGCAATTAAAAAACCTGCTTGCCGACGAACGGCTCGCGGGCCTGCCGCGCTTTGTGCTGGGCGGGGGCTCGAACGTGCTGTTTACGCGCGACTTTGAGGGCCTTGTGATCGGCATCGGCATCAAGGGCTTTGAGCTCATTGATGAGACCGAGGACCTCCGCCGCATTCGGCTCGGAGCCGGGTGCGAGTGGTCTGCCGTGGTCGACGAGACGCTCGCTCGCGGCTGGCCCGGGCTTGAGAACCTCGCGCTCGTGCCGGGCACCGTGGGCGGGGCCGTCGTGCAAAACATCGGCGCCTACGGTCTGGAAGTCGCAGAGCGCATCGAGCGCGTGCACTGCCTTGACTCCCGCACTCTCGAGCCCGTTGACTTCACGGTCGACGCGTGCGACTACGGCTACCGCACGAGTCTTTTTAAGAGCCCGGAGGCTTCGCATTTGATCGTTACGGGCGTGGACCTTGTGCTGCCGAAGGCCTTTGAGCCGCGCGTGAGCTACAAGGAGCTTGCCGCCGTCTTCTCCGACAAGGCGCCGGAGACGGCGCTTGAAGTCGCCGACGCCGTCAAGGAAATCCGCCGGCGCAAGCTGCCCGATCCCAATGTGCTTCCCAACGCCGGGAGCTTCTTTAAAAATCCCGTGGTGACGCGCGTAAAGCTGCGCCACCTTCTGCAGGATACGCCGCAGCTCGTCTCTTACCCCCTGGCGGGGGGCCGCGCCAAGCTCGCTGCGGCCTGGCTCATCGAGGCCGTCGGAATGAAGGGTAGGCGCGAGGGGGAGGCCGGCGTCTACGACCGTCAGGCGCTCGTCATTGTCAACTACGGGGGCGCGACCGGCGCGCAGATCAAGGCGCTTGCCGATCAGGTGGCGCACAAGGTCTGGATGCGCTTTGGCGTGCGGCTTGAGCCCGAGCCCGTCATCATCTGATACAAATCGCGCACAAACTGTTTCGGCCGCAGCGCCCTGCGGCAGGAATAATGCCTCGTGTCAAACGATGGGGGCAAAGGCATGGTAGGACAACGGATTCTCGCGGCAATCAAGCATTCGGGCGCTTCGCGCAGTGCTTCGCAGGCCAACTACACCGTGGGCGAAGAGATCGCCAACGCGGTCACGCACGGCGTGGCGGCGCTGCTGTCGGTGGCGGGGCTTGCGGTGCTTGTTGCCTTTGCCGTCGTCTATTCGGGCTCGCCCAAGGTGGTGACGGCCGTGAGCGTCTTTGGCGCGAGCATGATTTTTCTCTACACCGCCTCGACCCTGTATCACGCCATTCCCAACGCCCGCGCCAAGAAGGTGCTGCAGGTGATCGACCACTCGATGATCTACGTGCTCATCGCGGGCTCATACACGCCGTTTTGTCTGATCACGCTCAAGGGCGTCACGGGCGTGGTGCTGTGCGTGGTCGTCTGGCTCATTGCCGTCGTGGGCATTTCGCTTCAGAGCGTGCTTCTGAAAAAAAGCGACTGGATCAACTGCGTGCTCTACCTCATCATGGGGTGGCTCGCGCTTTTTGTGATCGATCCCCTCACCGAGGAGCTGCAAACGCCGGGTCTCTGGCTTTTGGTCGCTGGCGGCATCGCCTACAGCGTGGGCGTTGTCTTCTACATTTCCGATGAGCGCCTGCGCTACGCGCACGCCATCTGGCACGTCTTTGTCTTTGCGGGCACGTGCCTGCAGTTCTTCTCCGTTCTTCTCTACGTGATTCCCGGAGTGTTGTCTTGAGCCTGCTGCGAGCCTTTTGCGACGCGGATTTTGCCGGCGCCGCCGCTGTTTTTGACGCCATCTGGGGATGGGAGCTTGAGGGGGCAAGCCAAAGCGAGCGCGAGAATCTGGCGTTGCTTTATACGGCAGGCGCCCTTGCCTCGGCCAACTGGGTGCAGGTGGCCGTTGAGGCCGTAGAAAAAGAGGGCGAGCAGGACGAAGAGCACGTCAAGGCGCTTTTGTGCGCGCAGATCAACGGCCGCGGCAAGCCTTCCCACGATCAGGCGCTCTACGCAAGGCTCGCTCTTTTCTACCGCGAGGCGCTCGAAAAGACCGCCGTCGGGAAGGAAATCCTTGACTTTTATGAAAAGCTTGAGGCGGTCAACAGAGACCTTCTCTCGGACATGCGCAGGCAGTCGCTGGGCTGGGATGCGGAATTAAAGCTCCTTATCACGGCGCCCGACGCGCGCGGCAAGGGCTATGCCCGCCGTTTGGTCGAGGCCTGCTTTGCCGACGCAGCCGCCGCAGGGGGCTCCTGGTGCATGCTTCTGACGGATACGCACTGCGCCTGGCAGTACTACGAAAAAACCGGCTGGCAGCGCGCCGCGCAGCACCTCTGGCGCGACGGCAGCGGCATTACCGGCTTTGCCTACAGAAAGCGCATCGCGCCTTGAAGCCGTTCTTGAAAACGGTGCTCAGTCTTCGGGCGCGTTTTCAGCCGGCTCGGTCTTTGCCGGCTTAAAGGGCAGGCCTGCGGGCCAGGCAACAAGCTCGTCGTGGTCGACCGTGTCGATGGCCGAGGGCCCCAGCGAGGCCGTGTTGACCGCAAAGTTGAGCTTGGCGTAGAGCTCGGGGATTTCGTGCTCGAGCACGCCCGCGGCGCGCCGCGGGTCGCTTTCGATTCGAGCAATGGCGTTTTCAAGCGTCTCGGCTGCGTCGCTGAGCGCATCAAGAAGCCACTGTGCGTCAATTGCCTGCGTCATGATGAACCTCACCAGTGTCCTTGCTGTTGTTTGTGTCGGTGCGTCTTCAAACGCACGAAAAGGCGCGCTGTCGATTGCGCCGGTGCCGAAGCATACCCAAATTCAAGAAGCGCGGAGTGCGGCTTTTGCCCGGCGCGGCTTGCCCGGCTGGGCTTGCGCCATGGAGCTGGGGCCGATGCCGCCCGGGTCTTTGTTCAACGTACAATGTTTTCAAACCTTGTTCGTTTTCATTCACCGGCCGTGAGCCTTGGGGCGCCGTCTTCACCGTGCGTCAAGGCAAAAAGAAGGCGGCCGCATCTTTTTTCGTGAGCTCTCAGATGTCCTTGATGCCTTCGGTAAGCCGCTGCCGCCGCGCTGTTCGTGCGGCGCTTGTCTCGTCGTTTCTCTCCGTCGTTTCCTTTGCGGCCGCCGCCGGGGCGCCTGACTGGCTTGATGCCGAGGTTGCCTCGAGCACGAAGGACATGATTGCGCTGCGCCATGAACTTCACGCCAACCCCGAGCTGGGAAATCAGGAATTCAAAACGCAGGAGCGCATTGCCAGGCTGCTGCAGGAGGCGGGCATTGAAGTCGTCAAGGGCATGAAGAATGCGCCGACGGCCGTCATCGGCATTCTCAATCCGGACAAGGGCGAGACGATTGCCTTGCGCGCCGACATCGACGCGCTGCCGATTAAGGAAAATACGGGGCTCTCGTACGCGAGCAAGGCCAAGGGCACGTACTGGGGGCGCGAGGGCGTCGACGTCTCGCACATGTGCGGGCATGACGCGCACGTGGCGATGCTCGTTGCGGCCGCGCAAATCATGGCCCGGCACCGCGACGAGATCAACCGCCGCGTGGTGTTTGTCTTTCAGCCGGCCGAGGAGGGCGACTCAATTGAAAATCCCTTTTTGGCAGCCTCTCCGAGAGTGTCGGGCGCCAAGGCGCTCGTGACCGCGGGCCTTACCGAGAAGTACGACATCAAGCACTACTTCGGCATTCACGTGATGGCGCGCCTTGCCGCGGGGAAAATGCTCGTTGCCAAGGGGGCGGCTTTAAACAGTGCCGACGCCTTTGAAATCCACATCCGCGGCGAGCAGGCCCACGGCGCCATGCCGTGGACGGGGGTTGATGCAACGCTTGCGGCCGCCCAGACCGTCGTGGCGCTCCAGCAGATCGTCTCGCGCAACGTCAATCTCACAGAAGGCATGGGCGTCATCACGGTAGGAAAGCTTGCCTCGGGCGAGACGGGCAACGTCATGTCGGGCTCGGCCTCCATGACGGGAACGATTCGCTCCAATCACCCCGACATCCGGGCAAAGCTGCTCGAGAGAATTCCCGTGGTGGCCAAAAACACGGCCGCTGCCGCAGGCGCCGCGGCCGACGTCAAGCTCCTCGAAATCTATCCCGTCACCTGGAACAATCCCGAGTTGGCCGAAGACGTCGTGGGGCAGCTTCAAAGCTTCGGGATCGATGCCTCCGTCTCAAGCTGGAACCCGGGCGCAAGCGAAGACTTTTCCTTCTTTGCGCAGAAGGCGCCCTCGGTTTTTATGTTCCTCGGCGTGGACAAGCCGGGGCTTGAGAATGCGCCCAACAATCACTCGGATCGCTTCACGATCGACGACTCCGCGCTGCCCGCAGGCGTGCGCGCGCACATCGCCGCGGTTTTGATGCCGCAAAAGGATGCCGCGCAGTAAATGGGTCCGCGCCCGCCGTCCCGGACGATAGGCAGGCGCGCACCCTGTCAGTAGCCAAGGCGCGCAAGAAGCTCGTCGGCGCCGACCGTGTGCTCGCTTGCTACGAGGCGCGCAGAGGCCTCCAGCACCGGAAAGCCTGCCAGGGGGCGGGTCAGAAGCGAGCGCGCCGCGTCAAGCCCTTCGACAACCATGTCGATTTCTTGACGCGCCCTGTCGCTTTGCATGCCGCTGCCGAGAAGCCGCCCGTAGCGGAAGTTGCGGCTGTGGGTGCTCAGCGCCGTGGCAAGCAGGTCGCCGAAGACGCCGTACTGCAGGGCATTGAGTTCTTCTCCGGACGTTTTTGCAGCAAAACGGCCGATCTCTTCGAGCGCATCCACAAGGTAGCAGGCTCGAAAGTTGTCGCCCATTCCCAGTCCGTCGGCGATGCCCGCGACCACGGCAACAACGTTTTTGAGCGCAGCGGCGATTTCAACGCCGAGCATGTTGCCGCAGTGCACAAAGCGTCCGCGCGAGTGAGACAGAAGCGTTTTGACGAGGCGGCAGCCGTCGGCGTCGCCCGCAAGCGTCATGCCAAAGGGGAGGTTGCGGACAACTTCTTCGGCGTGCGAGCCGCCGCTTGCGACCACAACGGGGTGGCCGGGCAGTTCCTGGGAGGCAATTTGCGAGAGCGCAAGCCCCGTCTCGGGCTCCATGCCCTTGCTTGCGATGCACACGAGGCTCGCGGGGTCCGCTAGCGGCGCCGCCTCGCGCATCACGGCTCTCACGTAGCGGGAAGCAACGGCAATGACGAGCACGCGGGCCCCTTTGAGCGCCTGCGGAAGGCTTCCCGTCACTTCAATGCGCGCATCGAGCCGAAGATCGGGCAGATGCGGGTGCGTGCGCTCCTGCGAGAGCACTTCCAAGTGTTTTCCAGTGGGGCTCCACAGGCGCACGGCCGCAGCCGGCGCCATTACCTGCGCGAGGACGGCGCCCCATGTGCCGGCGCCGAGCACGGCAACGTTTATGCGCTCAGCATCAAAAGAGCTCGTCGTAGAAGTCATTTCGTTTGTTGAGTTCCTGCCAAAAGTGGTCGCGCCCGTAGACGCCGACCAGGGTGTATCTGCCGGAAAACAGGGAGATGCCCAAGCCCAGGCGGTCGTGGACGGCGTCGCCCCCGGCGTGCATCTTCGCTTCGTAGCGAATGCCCATGGCATCGAGAATTGTAGGCGCCACGTCCACGGCGGAAAATCCGCCCGGCACCTGCCTGCGCTCTCCGGCGCCGATGTTGTGCGCCGTGTTCAAAAAGACATTGAAGATCTGCCGCTCGGCGCTTTTTTGCGTGAAGTTGCGGGTGAAGTCAACCGGACTGTCCTGCCAGGGATGGTCGCCGATGATCACGATCGTCGTGTCGTTCCACCAAGGCTGCTGCCGCGCCCAGCCGATGAAGTCTCCCACCTGGCGCGACGTGACGCGAAATGTGTCGCGCGCATCCCCAAATTTGACGTTTTGCGGCTTGGTAAAGCCTTGGGGCGCGTGCGTGTCGACTGTTTCAAAAAGAACGGCAAAAGGTTCGGACTGATCCACGGCGGTGAGCCAGTCCACCAGGCGGGCGAACAAAAACTCGTCGTTGAAGTCCCACGTTCCGCGGTTTTCCGTGTTCAAGGGCCAGCCGGAGCGCAGCCAGTGCTCCTTGGCAAAGCGGTGCGAAAAGCCGTGGATTCTGAAGAATTCGCCTTTTTGCGTGAACTTTTCGGTGACTCCGGAAAACCATGCCGTGTTGTAGCCCAAGTTCTGCAGCAGGTTAAAGAGCGAGGGAGGCCGGCGCAGCAAGACGTCGAACCTGTTGTTCATGTTGTGGATGTCAAAGCCAAGCCGCACGAGCGGTACGCCGAGCAGCTGGGCCGCCAGGCCGTCCATCGTGAAAAACGATCCCGCCGTTCGCTCATAGCCTGAAAAACTCAGGCCCTGCTTTTGCAGCTCAAGCAGTTCGGGAATGAGGTTCTCTCCGTAGACCTCCGCGTTGCCGTAGCCCTGCTCCATCGACTCGAGCACGAGCACGATGAGGTTGCGCTTTTGACTCTGATGCAGCTTGCTTTCGGTGTCAAGCCAGGCGAAGTTTTCGGCTACGAAAGTTGATTCGGGCTGCGAGAGGTAGCTTGCAATCTGCAGTTCCTGGTTAATCCAGCGCGCCATAAAAAAGACGGCAACGCTCGAGACGACGACAAGCAGGACCACCGGTTTGTTGAGCGTGCGCGCAATGCTTTGGAAAAGCAATCGCAGGGACTCAAAGCTCGAGCGCCCCCTCCAAACGAACCAGACGAGCAGCGCTACAATGCCCGAACCGATAAGGAAAATGCCTCCCCATTTGACGGCAACGAGCACCATGGGGCCCGTGATGCCTTCTTCGCCGCCGCCGACGCGAATGTGAAAAAGGATTTGGCTCAGCGGAATGTGCCCGAAGAGGGAGACTGAAATTTTGGTTAGGCAAAAGAGGGCGAAGACCGCCATGAACCCGAGCAGGACTGCGAGCGCAAGTGCGGTAAGGAGCCTGCGGTGCTTAAATCGTTGGGGGGGGGCGGAATTTGACAACGAGCCCTTTGATGACGAGGCCGTCTCCTTGCTGTTGGAGGCGTCCTTCGCGGCATCCTGGGCTTGTGGTTTGAGCACGTTTTCCGGCGCTGTTTTGTTTGCATCTGCGCCTTGTTTGTCGAGCATGTCTGCTTTTTTGGTTGGGTAAACTAAAAGGAAAATTCTAGCATGAGGTCTCTGCGCCCGCGAAAGAGGGCGTCCCGCCGAAACGCGCGCATGCATTTGTTTTTCCGAGGCTTTTTCGCGTTGCCGACGACGCGTCTGTGTTCTTGCTTGGGGCCTCGTTTTTGACACCATCTTGATCTCGCCCGTCGTTTGAACGGGCCTTTCCTGGGAACGAACACGCATATGGCATCTTCGAGCACGGGCGAACTTTTTGTCGTCACCAATTTCGGCGAGAGCCACGGCCCGGCCGTGGGCTGCGTCATCGACGGCTGCCCGCCCGATATGGTCCTGACCGAGGCCGACATTCAGCACGATCTCGACCGCCGCAAGCCCGGCACGAGCCGGCATGTCACCCAGCGCCGTGAAAGCGACACGGTGCACATTCTCTCGGGCGTCTACGAGGGGAAAACCACGGGCACGCCCATCGCGCTTGTGATCTACAACGAAGATCAGCGCAGCAAGGATTACGGGGCCATCGCGCACCAATACCGTCCGGCGCACGCCGACTGGGGCTACATGGCGAAGTTCGGCATCCGCGACCCGCGCGGCGGCGGCCGTTCCTCGGCGCGCCTGACCGCGCCCACCGTTGCCGCGGGCGCCGTCGCGCGCAAGTGGCTCAAGGAAAATCTGGGCATCGAAATCCGCGCCTGCTTAAGTGCTCTGGGCGACGAGCCCGTGCGTTTTGAGGACTGGAAGTTCGTCAACGACAATCCTTTTTTCGCGCCCAACGAGAGCCAGATCGAGGAGCTTGAGGCAAAGGTTGACGCCGTGCGCAAGTCGGGCGACTCGATCGGCGCGCAGCTCGTGCTTGAAGCGCTCAACGTCCCGGCAGGCCTTGGCAATCCGGTCTACGACAGGCTTGACGCCAACCTTGCGCGTGCGCTCATGGGCGTCAACGCCGTCAAGGGTGTTGAAATCGGAGACGGTTTCGGGGCGAGTCTTCTGACCGGCACAAGCAACGCCGACCGCATGCGGCGCGGGGGCTTTGAAAGCAACCACGCGGGCGGCATCCTGGGCGGGATTTCAAGCTCGGCCCCGATACGCGCACGCGTGGCGATCAAGCCCACGCCCTCGGTGCGGCTGCCTTTGGCAAGCCTCGATGAAGAGGGCCGGGAAATTGAAATTTCTACGCTCGGGCGCCACGACCCCTGCGTGGGACTGCGCGCGGCTCCCGTGCTCGAGGCCGTAACGGCGCTCGTTTTGATGGATGCCGCGCTCAAGCAGCGCGCCCAGTGCGGCAACCTCGGCTGCCGCTACCCGGCTTGATGCCGCGTTGAAAACTGCTTTTCAATGAAAAGCGCGCTGAAAAGCGCAAGAGAAGCGGCGCGGTGCGCTTCATGCTCCGTGAAGACGCTCTCCTGATTCCCGCCGCATGAAAAAAGTCCGCCTCAAAGCACAAGACTTGGGGCGGACTTTTCAATTGGCGCGGGCCTTGCCCGGCGCGTCCTGCCGCTCTCGCTTAAAGGGAAAGCGGAGGGGACGCGTCAGGACAGTTAGTCGCGGTGCATGTACTGCGGATCCGTGTGAACCTGCACGAGAGGCTCATCCTTGACTTCAGGCAGCTGCGGACGCGGACGGCCGGGGTACTTGACCGCTTCATAGGTGACAGGCTCGCACAGGGCGGGGTCCGTGTGCACCTGCGTCAAGCCGGCGCGCGCGAGGTTTTCCTCAAGCCCTTGGGCAATGGCGGGCTTGTCCTCGGATGCGTCCGCCTTGGGCGCGTCTTCGGGAGCTGCCTCGGGCTCTTCGGACGCCTCAGCCTGCACGGGGAACGTCGTTTCGATCTGCACAAGCTTTTCTTCCTGCGGCATCTCGACGCCGGAGGCTTCACCCGTCGCGTCTTCAGCCTTCGCCTCGGCGTTTGCTTCAGGCGCGGCCTCCGCGGCGGCTTGATCAGCGTCTGCAGCGGCAGTGCTGGTTTCCACCTGCTCAAGCGCCGGCGCATTTTCAGCTGCGGGGGCTTGAACGACGTCAGCGGGGCTTTCCTGCGCCGCCTCGGTAGCTTCAACAGATTCGGCGGGCGCCTGTGCGGCGGTCACGGTCGTCGTTTCCGCTGCGCGGGTCGAGCGACGGCGGCGGCGCGGACGGCGACGGCGGCTGTCGCTTTCAATGACGGGCTCGGCGTCGTTTTCGGGCGCATCCGAAAGTTGTGCGTCAAGGTTCGCATCGGCCTCGGTTTCGACGCGGGAGGCTTGCGCCGCTTCGGGCTCCTGCACCACTTCTTGAGCGGCCTCCGCAGCGGGAAGAGCGGCGGCTCTCGTCTCTTGTGCGGCTTCGTCCTTCAAAGAGGACTTGGCCTCAGTGTTCTCGGAGACCTCATCGCTTTTCTCGGCGCGCTCGGCCTTCTCGGCTCTGGGCTTGCGCGAACGGCCGCGGCCGCGTGCGGGCTTGGCTGCGGGCTCGGCGGCAGGCTCGATCGCCTCGGGCGCCGTCTGCGGCTGGGCGGCGGGTTCAGCCGCGACCTCCGCTTCAAGCGGGGCAGGGGTGGCAGCCTCGGGGAGCTGAGCAACGCTTGCCGCCGTCGGCTCGATGGCCTCGGCGGGCGCTTCGTCCCGGCGCGTGCGGCGCGGTCTGCGGGCGCGGCGCTCTTCGCTCTTGGCTTCCGTTGCGGGAGCTTGCACGGGCTGCGTCTTTACCGTTTCGTCTTGAGCGCGCGCTGCCTTGGCGGCTTCGCTGCGGGTGTTCTCGGTGAAGCCCTGGCTGCGTGCGTCGGCCTCGGGCGAGGCCGCACGATCGGCTCTTGCCTCGCGAGCGGGACGCGCACGGCGCTCGCCTCTCGGAGCGCGCCGCTTGTCGGCTGCGCGCTCGCCTCTGGCCTCATCGCGCCCCCTTGCGCGGCCCTTGCCGCGGCGATCGCCGCGCACGGGCTTCTTTTCAGCGGGCTTTTCTTCTTTTTCCTCACGCTTGGCTTCGCCGCCCAGGCCGAAGAAGGAGAGAATCTTCGAGAAGAACCCTTCGGGCTTCTTTTCCTGCTTGGCTTCGGGCTTGGCCTCGGGCGTGCGCGGCTGGTGCACGGGAGCCACTTCCTGCGGGAGGATGTTCTTGATGACGGGCACCTGCTTGGCGCGCTGCTGCTTGCCGGCTTCTTCCTTTGCCGACTTCAGAGCATAGGGATCGTCGGCCACGGGCGAGAGATCCTCGGCGCGCTTGTAGCTTGCCACGTCGTCGTCGAGCCGTTCATCGTCGGCGCGCAGCCGCTCGATGTGGTAGTGCGGCGTCTCAAGCGAGGTGTTCGGGATGAGGACGATCTGCACCTTGTAGCGGCTTTCGATCTTGGAGATTTCCTGGCGCTTTTCGTTGAGGATGAAGGTCGCCACGTCGACGGGCACCTGCGCGTGCAGAGCACCCGTGCCTTCCTTGGAGGCCTCTTCCTGCAGAATGCGCAGCACCTGCAGGGCACTGCTTTCGGTGTCGCGGATGACGCCCACGCCGTTGCAGCGCGGGCAGGTGATGTGGCTGCCTTCAGACAGCGACGGGCGCAGCCTCTGGCGAGAAAGCTCCATCAGGCCAAAGCGGCTGATCTTGCCGATCTGAACGCGGGCGCGGTCCGGGCGGATCGCCTCCTTGAGGCGCTGCTCGATCTGGCGCTGGTTCTTGTTCTCGCTCATGTCGATGAAGTCGATCACGATGAGGCCGCCCAAGTCGCGCAGACGCATCTGGCGGGCGACTTCTTCGGCCGCCTCAAGGTTCGTGCGCAGGGCCGTCTCCTCGATGTCGGCGCCGCGCGTGGCGCGCGCCGAGTTCACGTCGACGGCCACGAGCGCCTCGGTGTGGTCGATCACGATGGCGCCGCCCGAGGGCAGGGGCACCGTGCGCGAGTAGGCCGTCTCGATCTGGTGCTCGATCTGAAAGCGCGAGAAAAGCGGCGTTTCGTCGCGATAGCGCTTCACGCGCGGCACCATGTCGGGCATGACGTGCGCCATGAACTGCCGGGCCTGATCGTAGATGTCGTCGGTGTCGACGAGAATCTCGCCGATGTCGGGCTGGAAGTAGTCGCGGATGGCGCGGATGACGAGATTGCTCTCCTCAACGATCAAAAAGGGCGCGGGATTGGCGCGCTTTAGGGCCTTGCCGTCTCTGACGGCGTCGGTCGTGTAGTGCTTGACGCTGCGGCCGTGCTCGTTGACGGTGTACTCGTACTGCGGCGTTGCCGCCTCGCTGATGGCGCTCCAGAGCTTGAGAAGGTAGTTGAGGTCCCACTGCAGCTCCTCGACCGTGCGGCCGATGCCGGCCGTGCGGGCGATCGTGCTCATGCCCGCGGGGAGATCGAGCTGCTCCATGGCCTCGCGCAGCTCCTGGCGCTCTTCGCCCTCGATGCGGCGCGAGACGCCGCCGCCGCGCGGATTGTTGGGCATGAGAACGAGGTAGCGGCCGGCAAGGCTGATGAAGGTGGTAAGCGCCGCACCCTTGTTGCCGCGCTCTTCCTTTTCGACCTGGACGATAAGCTCCTGCCCCTCTTCGAGCGCCTCGCGGATGGTCGCGGTGCGCACGTCGACGCCTTCCTTGAAGTAGCTGCGGGAGACTTCCTTGAAGGGCAGAAAGCCGTGGCGGTCTTCGCCGTAGTCGATGAAGCACGCCTCGAGCGAGGGCTCGATGCGGGTGATGATGCCCTTGTAGATGTTGGATTTACGCTGTTCGCGGCCGGCCGTCTCGATGTCGATGTCGATCAACTTCTGGCCGTCGACGATGCCCACGCGGGTTTCCTCGGCGTGGGTGGCGTTAAATAGCATGCGTTTCAATTTGGCACTCCTGGCTCGGCCGCCACTGACGCGGGCGGCCGTCTGAACGTGCCGGCGGAAACGGAGCTCGTCGAGACCTTTCTTTTTGACGCTGGGATGCTTTAGGCGGATGCGCCCGGGGCGCCGCACGCCGCAAGGCGGTGCAGGGCGGCCGGCCGCACGCACAGGGGCCGCGAAAGGCGGCCTCCGTCGCCGGCATCCGGACGGGAGCGAAAGCGCAGGATTTTCTTCAGATTGTGTCGGTCGGGCCGGTCAAACGGCACGACGCCGTGGGGAGAGCACGCAGCATCGCGAAGACGCGCCGCAGGGCGCTCGCGGGATTCAAAAGAGCGCACGCAGGGTGCGTCTTTTGCAGCTCGATCCCCCACAAGGCTGAGGAGCTTTCGGTTGAGTACGCGCAATGCGCGCGCACGGCAAGCCACGCCCCGCGTCAGACCGAGAATTCCGGCCACGAGGTTGAGCGTGATCGTCATGAAGACGGCGTCGTGCGGCAGCATGTATCCAGTACGTTCAAAAAAGAAAGGCCGGCGGGCAAATGTCTCTGCCGGCAGCACCGGTTCGTCGGCAAAAGCGACGCGAACCGGCGCGTATGCCTCAAACGGTTGTCTGACTGCGCCCTGCGGCAGTCTTCCGGCGGCCAGAGCACGCGCACGAGAGCTGAAACAAAAAACGCTCCTTCGTGGTGCTTCAATGGGTGCGCCGACAACATGCACGCAAAAAGACGGGAAAAGGAAGCGGCTCCGAGGCAGGCTTGCAGATGCGAAAAGCTCTTTTTGCCGCCGCAGCGCCGCGAGGGATTTTCCCTTTAAAGCTGCAGCAAACGCCGTTTCGGCGTTGATGAAACTTGTTTCAAAGGATCGCCGGCTTCGGACTCACCGCAACAGCGTACGGCAGTATCCGGCAGGCAACCCGCATGTGCTGAAAAACACCGCGCGTCGCGCGCCTTGTCTTGCGTCAGGCGCCGCGCGTTCAGCAGGCACGTAAGTATATAGCGCGCGGCTTGCCTTCGTCCACGGCGTTCGCGCCTTTTAAGGCCTGCGGACGGGGGAAAGAAGGGCTTTGGTGAAAGGAAAGGGGCCGCCGCAGGAGGCCGCGCCTTAGGTGCGGTACCGGCGCCCCGAGCCCACGAGAACGCCCTCGATTTGAAAGTCGTCGAATTCGCCCGGCGCGATCACCGGATAGGAGGCGGCTTTGTTTTCCGGGTGCAGCTCCGGCACGTTGTTTACCAGCCGCAGGCGCTTCAAGGTGAACTCGCCGTTGAGAAACGCAAGCACGATGTCGCCGCTGCGGGGCTCCACCGAGCGGTCGATGATGAGAATGTCGCCGTCGCGGATGCCTGCGTCGATCATCGAGTCGCCCTGGGCCTGCACGATGTAGGTGGCGTCCTGGTGCTTGACGAAGTAGTCGTTAAGCGAGAGGTCCTCCGCGGCGTAGTCAAAGGCTGGCGACGGAAAGCCGCAGGCAGCGCGCATGTCGACGAACTTAAGCGGCGGGCAGTCCTGGCTCGGGCGCCAGATGCGGCGGCCCTTGAGGGCGGCCAGGCGTACCGTGAGCGCTTTGGCCTCTTCCTTGACCACCTTCTCGATTAAAGGGCGCAGAAACTGCGCGCCGCCGAGCGTTTTGCACTCGTCAGCCGTCTGCTGCGTGACGCGCACCTGCAGATTGGCTCTGTAGGCCGCATCCCCCTTGGCAGGACGCCCGCGCCGCCTGCGCGGCGGGTTTTCTTCGGGCGCAGTCTTCAAGGCGCTTTGCTGCACGTTCTGCTCTTGTTTGAAAACCGGTTTTGTCGTCATGCTGCAAGAGTGATTTCGTCGATTGAACTGCACTTGACACGGAATTATTGTATGCGAAATACTTAAGCGTATGCAAAAAATCCCGAGGCGGCGGCAAACGCCCCCGGTAAAAGAGAGAGCAGGCGGGAGGCGCGTGCGGGAAATGGGAGCGGAAATAGGAACGGAAACAGGAGCGGAAGCAGGAGCGAAGGCGGCAGCAGCGATGCAGCGCAGGGCGCCGGCTCGCGAGCCGGTTTTTCTTCATATCGACGGCAATTCGTTTTACTGCAGCTGCGAGCGGCTCTTCAGGCCGCAGCTGCGGCGCCGCCCCGTGGTCGTGCTCTCAAACAACGACGGCTGCATCGTGGCGCTCACCCAGGAGGCCAAGGCGCTCGGATTAAAAAGAGGCGTGCCCTACTTCAAGGCCCGCGTGGTGATCGAGGCCAACGGCGTGGCGGCGCTTTCTTCGAACTACGAGCTCTATCAGTCGATATCAGGGCGCATGCAGCGCACGATCGCGGGCATGGTGCCGGCAATGGAGTCGTACTCCATCGACGAGGTCTTTGGCGACTTGAGCGGCGTGCAGGACGGGGACCCGCAGCGGCTCACAGCCTACGTGCAGCGCATCCGCGCGCGGGTGCTGCGCTGGGTGGGGATTCCGACTTGCGCGGGCATTGCGCCCACAAAGACGCTGGCCAAACTGTGCGACCACTATGCCAAAACCTACCGGGCCTTCGGGGGCGTGGTCAACTGGTTTGAGCTCACGCCGCAGCGCAGGTTGCGGGCCATGGCCGCCACGCCCGTCAAGGAAGTCTGGGGCATCGGGCCGCGCACGGTTGAAAAGCTCTCGGCGATGGGCGTGAAGACGGCGCTTGACTTCTACAACATGGATGCGGCGCTTGCGGCGCGCCGCTTTGGCGTCGTGCTTGCCCGCACGCACCGCGAAATGCACGGCATGAGCTGCTTTGCGCTTGAAGCGGCGCCGCAGCCGCGGCAGCAAATCGTGCGCACGCGCAGCTTTGCCGAGAGCACGGACAATATTGAGGACTTGTTTTCCGCGGTGACCGTGCACATGCAGTCGGCCGTGCGCACGCTGCGGCTGCAGGGGAGCGCGGCGCATGCCGCAGGCGTGCTTTTTCACACCGATCCCTTTCGCGAGGACGCGCAGCCCTACGGGGTTTTTGAAACGACAAGGCTCCCGCACGCCTGCGCCGACATCGTGACGCTTACCAAGGCGGCGCTTGATTTGGTGAGGCGCTTTTACCGCGCGGGTTTTCAGTACAAGAAGGCGGGAGTCGTCTTGTGCGAGCTCGTGCCGCAAGAGCAGGCGCTCGTGCCCGAGTCCCTTTTTGAAGACGACGAACTCAAGGTACTCGAGCGGCGCGAGCGCATGCAGGTCTCGCTCGACGCCCTGACCCGGCGCTTTGGAAAAGGGACGATGATGCCCGCCTCGGCGCGCTTGTCCAACGGCTGGCGCATGCGGCGCGATCTGCTTAGCCCCTGTCCGACAACAAACTGGGACGACCTTGTCCGGGTAAGTTGATTCCTTCTGCGTCAGGGGCGGGCGTTGAAACAGGCGGGGTTCAAGTGTTTTCAAGCTCGCGCGCGTCCGTAAAATAATCGGCACTTGCACTCAAGAGGCGTCCCTGACACGGCCGGACGGAAAAACGAGAGCACCCGGGAGAAAGATTTTTTTTCGCGCGTGCAGTTCTTCGTGTTTTTTCCGTTGTCCGCAAAGGCCTGCGAAGGGAGACGCCTGCGGCATGCTTTTTTGAGCATGCCCCCGGTGCGTTTTCCATGCTTTGGCCTGCCGCAGCCCGGGCGCATGTCCGGCCGGACGGGCCGCCCGGGACTTCATATGACTGAAAATGTTTCTGCCGCGGCCAATCAGGCGCGCGGCTGCGCGCGGGTGCGCTACGTCACGGTCGATGCCGCGTCCGACGGGCAGCGGCTTGACAATTTCCTGATGCGCATCCTCAAGGGCGTACCCAAAAGCCACATCTACCGCATCGTGCGCGCGGGGGAGGTGCGCATCAACAAAAAGCGCGTGGCGGTCGACGACCGCCTCGCCGAGGGCGACGTCGTGCGGGTGCCTCCGGTGCGCGTCTCGGAAAAACCTGCGTCTGAGATCAAGGCCCCTGCCTTGAGCGAAGACGAGTTGCCCGTTCTCTTTGAAGACAGAGACCTGCTGATTGTCAACAAGCCCGCGGGGCTGGCCGCCCACGGCGGCTCCGGCATCCGCTTCGGCTTGATCGAGCGGCTTCGCGCGCAGCGCCCGCAGGCCGCCTTTTTGGAGCTTGCGCACCGGCTTGACCGCGACACGTCGGGCGCGCTCATCATCTGCAAGACCCGCAAGGCGCTCGTGCGCATCCATGAGATGCAGCGCGCGGGGAAAATCGTCAAGCACTACCGGCTTCTCGTTGCCGGCGACTGGGTCAATGAGCGGCAGCACGTGCGGCTGCCTCTGGCAAAGTACACGCTTGCAAGCGGCGAGCGGCGCGTGCGCGTTGATCCCGAACACGGCCTGAAGGCGCACACGATTTTTACGGTGCTCGAGCGCTTTGGCGACGTCACCTATCTCGACGCCGAATTAAAGACCGGACGCACGCACCAGATCCGCGTGCACGCAGCCGAGACCGGCTTTGCTCTCGTGGGCGACGAGAAGTACGGCGACTACGCATTTAACGATGCGGTCAGAAAGGGCCTTCTCGGCGTGCGCTTTGAGCGCATGTTCCTGCACGCCTGCAGACTTGACTTTACGCACCCGGTCACGGGCGAGCCGCTTGTCATTGTCGCTCCGCTGCCCGCAGAGCTCGAGGCGCTGCTTGCCGCGCTAAAGGCTAGGGGCGGCAGCAGGGAGCACGCAGCGGCGCACGGCAAGGAATCAAGCCGCCCGGCCAGGGACGGCGCACACGCAGATACAAACAAATGAGCAGCATGACGCAATCCAAACAGCACGCCTACGACCTTTACGTTTTTGACTGGGACGGCACGGTGATGGACACGACGGGCCTCATCGCCCGCGGCATTCAGGAGGCGGCCCGCGCGCTCGGGCTCAAGGTCCCGGCGCTAGAAACCGCGCGATCCGTGATCGGCCTTGGAGTTGAGGACTCGATGCGCATCGTCAATCCCGACTGCCCGCGCGAGCAGTGGGGCGAGTATGCCGAGGCCTACAAGCGCTGGTACATCAGCCGCGAGGCAAAGCTCGAGGTGGTGGCGGGCTTGAAGGAACTTTTGAGCGACATGCGCGAGGCCGGCATGCGGCTTGCGGTCGCCACGGGAAAGTCCCGCGGGGGACTTGATCGTGTTTTTGCGCTCACGGGCATCGGGGACTTCTTTGAGGCGACGATCACGGCCGATGAAACCTTCCCCAAGCCCAATCCGGCCATGCTGATCGACCTTGGCGAGAGGACGTTTGTTGAGCCCTCCCGCATGCTGATGGTGGGCGACAGCGTGCACGATCTGCAGCTTGCGGACAATGCGGGCGCTGCGGCCGTGGGCGTGACATGGGGCGCCTGCAGCAAAAGCGCTCTGCAGGCGCTGCCCCACAAGGCGATCGTTGATACGGTCGAGGAACTGCGCCGGGTGCTTTTGGGATAAAAAGCGCCCGCAAGTGCGGCCCGCGGACATGCGGGCTGTGCGCGCCGCCCGCCGGAAAGCGGCGTCTAGGGTGCTTTCCGGGGCGCTTTCCGGGGCGTTTTCCCGGCGCGGCGCGGCTTGCCCGGAGCGGATTTGCCGTGCGCACGGCCGGTTTTTTCGGAAGCCCCGGAAGCCCTTTTGTGCGCTGCGCCTTCAGGGGCCGCCTTGCGGGGGTTCCCAGGGTGTTTGTTGCCGCGCTGATGCGCGGGAGCGCGCTCCTGCGCAAGAAGCGCAAAGACGGTGGGAAGCTTTGGAAGCGATCCCTCAAAGCTGCGCCACTGCTGCGCCGTGCGCGTGACGATCGATTCGGAAGCTCCCGTGATGTCGACGGCAACCGTCACGCGCGTGCCGGGGCTGAGCACTTCGGCGATGGTCTTTAAAAGCTGATTGTTGCGGTAGGGCGTTTCGATAAAAAGCTGCGTTTCGCCCGCGCGGCTTGCGCGCTCCAAGGCAAGAAGCGCCGCGGCGCGCTCGTCTTCGGCAATTGGCAGGTAGCCCAGGAACCGAAAGCGCTGTCCGTTCATGCCGCTTGCCATCAGCGTAAGAAGAATCGAGCAGGGTCCCACGAAGGGGCGCACGCGAATGCCCATCGCGGCGGCCCGCGCCACGATGCCCGCGCCCGGGTCGGCAACGCCGGGGCACCCGGACTCCGAGACGATGGCCGTGTCGGCGCCTTCGGCCACGGGGCGAAGCCACGCGTCAAACCGCGCCGGGTCGGGATCGTGCCCGATTTCGATGATTTCAAGCGCGGCGATGGGGCCGGGGTGACCGATGGTTTTTAAATACGCGCGGGCAGAGCGCGCGTTTTCGGCTAGAAAACGCCGGCAGCCGCGTGCGGCTTGAAGCGTCTCCTCAGGAATCGTCCCGACGGGCGCCGTCTCGCTGATGCGGTTGGGAATGAGAAAAAGTGTGCCGGACATACGCGGGCGGGCAAAAAAGAAGCGGCAAAGCAGCGGCGCGGAAAGGCGCTCAGGCTGAAAGGCCCTTGATGACCGTGACGCCCGCGCGCGTGAGCATGCCGGTGACGCGCATCAGGGGCAGGCCGATGAGGCTTGTGGGATCGTCGCTTGCAACCGACTCCATGAGGGCGATTCCAAGCCGCTCGATCTTGGCGCTGCCCGCGCAGTCGTAGGGCTCTTCGCGGCGCACGTAGTCCTCAATCGTTTCGCGCGAGAGCGCGCGCATGGTGAGGATGGTGTCGCTCACCGTCTCTTCGATCGAGCCGTCGGCGCGCACCACGCACACGGCCGTGTGGAAAATGACGCGCTTGCCCTGCATGCGCAGAAGCTGCTCGACGGATTTCTCAAAAGAGCCGGGCTTGCCGAGCGCTGCGCCGTCAAGGTCGCAGACTTGATCGGAGCCGATCACCACGGCGCCGGGGTTGGCGGCGGCCACGGCCTGCGCCTTGGCGCGCGCCAGTCTCCGGGCAAGCTCCACGGGGGTCTCCCCGGGCAGAGGGGTTTCGTCCACCTCGGAGCTCATCGTGCGAAAGGAAACGCCCAGGCGCTCGAGAAGTTCGCGCCGATAGCGGGAGGTCGACGCCAGAATCAGATCAATGTTTGCCATAATGCGGCCAATTCTAACGTGACCCGGCGCGGCGGCCGCCGTCTTTGCCGCGCGCAGGGCGCGATTTTTGTGCGGAAGCTTCCGCGGCATCGAAGCCTTTGCGGCGTTTTTTCTCTTTTTGCCTTGGGTTGACTCATGCAATACACGGACATCTTCGAACTCTCCCGCGCCCGGGGCGTCATTGAGGGCGACTTCACCGAAAACGACCTGCCGGGGCTTGCCTCGCTTCTTGATGCGGACTGCGGCAGGCTGCAGGTGCACTGGCAGGCCTTGGGCACCGCGGGGCGCGACGATCTTCCGGGGGCCGACCTCGCCCTCAAGGCCGAGATCGTCACGCGCTGCGTGCGCTGCGGGGAGCCGGTGACGATCGTCGTCGAAAAGACCGTGCCGTTTCTTTTCGTCAAGAATGAAAAGCAGGCCGACGCCATTCCCATTGAAGACGACGGGGACTATGAGATCGTCGTGGGTTCGCGCAAGTTTGACCTTGCCGCCTGGGTCGAGGAGGAGCTCATCTTGTCGCTGCCGGCGTTTGCCCAGCACGACGACTGCTCGCCCGACGAAGAGCACATGCACACCGAGGAACTGCCGCAGGCGCAGGAAAGAACCAATCCCTTTGCCGTTCTCGCGACCTTGAAGAAAAAGCATTGAGGGCCTGAGCAGCCCAGGTCGCGTTTGGCAAGCGCGCAGGCTCTTAACGGCATGCACTGGAATATCGGACGTTTCAATTTCCCGATTCCGTGCTTTGAAGAGCTCCGGCGGGCCGTCTTCATCTTCAAGAGGCGCCTGTCCGAAATCACATGGAACAGCCTGGCGGTGTTTGAGGAGAGCCCGGCCTCCTTGCAGCAGACGCAGGCTGTTTTATCCGGGCGCGCCGTTGCGCAACTCAACGCGCACGATCTGCGGCAGATCAAGAACTACGGCGAGGGCGCAAAGGAGCTCGTGCGGCTGCTTTCAGACGATGCATTCGATTTGTCCGAGGGGTGCGCCTGCGCCATTCATCGCCGAGTCGGCTGCGGCGAAGCTCTGCAATGGGGAGTATTGAGGGACCTTGACCTGGGCATTCATGGCGTTGACTACCGGCCGCCCCATCACGAAGAGCTTGGCCGCCTCGCGCGGGAGGGCTTTGCGTATCTCAAATCGGAGATTGCCGACCCAAGGGAGAGAGCCGTTGCGCTTTTTCTCTTTATGGCGAGGTCGCAGTTCTTTTTTGACGCCAACAAGCGCACCGCGTCTTTAATGATGAACGGGTGCCTCATGCAAAGCGGCTATGGGCCGATTGGCGTGCTCAACCGCGACAGCGAAGAGTTCCACAAAAGGCTTGGGCGCTTTTACGAGACCGGCAACGCCGATCCGATGATGGAGTTCTTTGAAACTTGCGCGCGGCAAATCTACTCGGAGCAAGAGACAGCGCTGCAGTGAGCAGCGCAATGCCCCTCAAAGCGCCGAGAGCTTTTTCATCGCCTTGGCAACCTGCGCTTCCTCAGGCGTCAGATAGCGGCTCGTCGTGCCGATCGAGGCGTGCCCCATGGCGTTTTGCAAGATGTTGATGTCCATCGCCTTGAGCGCCGTGGTGGCGAAGGTGTGCCGCAGCCAGTGGGTGGATCCCGCGCGCAGCTTCGCGGCGTCGGCCGCCGAGCGCTCTTCGACCTTGTTTGCGGCGGCTTCAAAAAAGTCCGTAAGCACGCGGTACAGGCCCGAGCGCGAGATGCCGGCGCCGGCGCCGCCTTCAGCCGTGCCCATGCGCCTGCGCGAGAGGCTTGCCAAAATCGGCGTTGCCGGATCGCACTGCATGGGCGCGGGAAGCCCCCGCGTCTCAAAGTATCTTTCGATGGCCTCAAGCGTTTCGGGAGGCATCGGCAGGCGACGGATTTTGTCTCCCTTGCCCACGATCTCGATGACGATAAGGTCTTCGTCGCCGATGCGCCGGCTCACGATCCAGCCTGCGCGGGCGTTGATCATTTCCGAGGCGCGCATGCCAAGCCCCTTGCCCAGAGACAAAATCACGCGCATGCGCCGGGATGCGGCGCCGTCCTCAAGGCTTTCGAGGTGGTTGGTTACCTCCTGCCATTGCCGCGGGGTGAGCGAGCGGTCGGCAAAGGCGCTCGGGGCCCCTTCGCCCGCAAGGAAATGCACCTTGGTGCTTACTTGATCAAAAGGGTTAAAGCGCAGGTACCCGGTCTTTTGCAGAAAACCAAAGAGAATGCGCACGACGGTCAGCGCCGTCTTGCGGCTTGAAACCGACAGAGGGCCGTTGAAAGGGCGCCAGTCGCTGGAGAGCCGGGCCGCATTCTTGGGGCCGATCCAGGCGTTTTGCGGCAGGCGCCACTTCTTTTGCCAGTCGACAGGCTCTTTGCGCCCGAGCTCTTCGAGCCACACGGGATAAAGCGAGGCGTCCTCGGCCGAAATCGAGCTCAGGGCCTTGCCGCGCTCAAGCGTGCACCAAAGAAGAAAGCGCTCGGCCTCCTTTTTGTACTGTGAGAGCGTATTGACATTGGCCGCGCGCGCCTTGAGCCAGCTTGCAATCGCCTGCAGGTCGTTGGAAGCCTCAAGCGAGCCCGCATCTCTGCCGCGGTTGGTGCCGTTTTCGCCCGACAAAAGGCGGGGGTCGACGCCGGCCGGCAAAAAAGGGGCGCGGGCTGCGGGCGCAGGAAAAACGCTGTCGCTGCCGCGCGCGGCTTGACCGGAAAGATCCTCGCGGGGAGCTTCCGCACTTTCGGAGTCACCGGCCATGGCGTCGATTTTCGCAAGTGCGTCTTCAAAGCCCGCCGCAACAGAGACAAGCGCGCCGGGCGCATCGCTTTTTTGCAAAGGCTGAAGTTCCGCGGGCACAAGTCCCGGGGGATAAAAGCGGGCGGTGATTTCGCCCACTTCGCCGGAGTGGCCCGCAAGCCAATCGGCAAGCCTCGCGGCATCCTCGCGCGAGAGCCCCTGCGTGGAGCGATACCAGTTGCCGCCCAGGTTGCCGATGCACTCGTAGAGGTCGTCGGCGCAGACAATCTCAAGGGCTTGCAGCGGCGCAAGCGTGCGGCGCGCCAGATCGGCGGGAAGCACCTCGGAGAGCGGCAGCAGGGCAAAATCGACAATATCGGCTGCAGACAATTGCGTGCGGAGGCGTTGTTTTAAAATACTTCGGTTTGTTGCCGTTGGCGCACGGGCACAGGGCCCGGCCGCCGGCATTCTCAAGAGAAAAAGATTATAGGGAAGGCCCAAAGTGACGCTTGCTGTTTTTGATATCGAGTACGAAGGACTGCGCCGCAGGGAGACAACCTCGGGCAATCCGGCGGTGCGGGAGTCCGTGATCGGTCTGGATGCGATGCTCACCAACGCCGGGCGCGCGCTTTTTGGCTATCTCGTGGAGCCCGAAGTCGACGTGCGCGCGGCCGAGGAGGTGGGCTGCTTTGAGGTGGACCTCGGCTTTAACGCCAACTTCGGCATGGCGCGCCGCGCCTCATTGGCGGGCGTGCCGCAGTACATCAACCCGCAGCCGGCAACCGTGATGCAGGCCCTTGGCTTGAGAGCCCCCGACATGGCCGACACGCCGCAGGCCGAACGCCCCGAGGGCTGGGTCGAGGGGCTGATTCCGTTTTTGCTGCGTCTCAACGGCCGCCGCATCGACCGCGTGTTTCTCACGGGCGAGCAGGTCGACGTCGAGGTGGGCGACGAAGTCTTTCACATCCCGGTGAGCACCTACCGGTTGCTGCGCCACATCGGCGTGCGCAAGGGGCTAGAGCACCTGGTCAACGCCATTGCCGATCCGGACATTTCGCGCATCATCTTTCGCGAGCGGCAGACCCACGAGCCGATTCTTGCTCTCGGCGCGCGCGACATCACCTCTCTTGCGCTCGTTGAAGACCAAGAGGTGCCCTTGGTCGACGAGGTGCGCACGATGGCCTTGGCGCTTGCCGCGCCCGTTTTTCGCAGCGACGTCTGCTGGAGCTTTACCGACGGACTGCAGACGATTCACGCCAACATGTGCGATGAAGAGTTTCTGCACACGATCGACAGCGGCGTCTTCGGCCTGCGCCCCGGCGAGATTTTGATCGTCAACATGCACGTCACCACGGTGCAGCGAGCCGACGTGGGGCTTGTGAGCACCTACGACATCGTGCGCGTCATTGATCACCGCAAGCCCGGCAAGCACATCCTCATCCCCGGGATCTGATGAGGCAACGTTCGTCGCTCCTTACGCAGCAAGCGCCAGCTGATATGAAAAACAAAGGAATACGGCAATGACCGCAAAAGCGCTGACGGCCCGTTTTCTTTGCGCGGCAGCGCGTGGGCTTGCGCTGCTTGCGGGAGCCGCCTTTTCCTGCTCCCTGGCTTTTGCCTTCATGGACACGCAGGTCGTCATACTGCCTGAGGAGGCGCTCTCGCCTGCGGCCGATCGCGCTGAAAGTGCTTCGAGCGCTCCCTTGGGACTTCGCTCGGCGCACGCTGCGGACTCGGCAAATGAAGCCGTAGGGAAGGCCGCGGGGCAGGCGGCTGACAAGGCATCTGACAAGGCATCCGCTCAAGCAGCGCCCGCTGCAGAGCAAGATCAAGAACATCTGCCAAGCCCCTTTTTCAGTCACCCGATGCGAATTGGCGTGCAGTTTGACTTCATGAGCTACAACCGCGGGCAGGCTTTTCAAAAGACCCGCGAGCAGCTGCTGCACGTCTTTGGAGAGAAAAACGTCGAGTTCGTCGCGCTCAACGTCGAGCAATTGGTCAACGCCATCACCGACGCGAGCGTCGATTTCCTCATTCTCGACGCGGGTTTTTTCACGCGCTACGAGACGACCAACGGACTGCAGGCCGTCGCTTCGGTCTGGCCCTTGTCTTCGGCCGACCCTTCAGTGGGCTCGGGGTCGCTTTTTATCGCGCGCTCCTCTGACGATACGATCGTCACGCCCAACGATTTGGTCGGCAAGACCCTGGCGGCCTACTATCCCACGAGCTTTACGGGCTATCTCATTGGACTGCGCGACCTCTATCAGCGCGGCGTCGTGATCGAGTCGCTGCGCGACAAGATGATCTTTCTCGGGCCCGAGCCCGAGCTTGTGGCCGATGCGGTGGTCAGCGGCAGGGCCGACGCCGGCATTCTTCCGGCCTGCGAATTTGAGCGCATGGTCAACGAAGAGCATCTTGACCGCTCGCAGTTTCATCTCGTGGGCTTGAGAGACTCGGGGCTCAAGCAGTGCGCGCACTCAACCGAACTCTATCCGAGCTTTTACTTTGCGGCCTTGCCTGAAACCAGCCAGCTTCTGCACAAGGCCGTCGGAACGGCGCTCTTTACGATGAACACCGGCATTGAAGCCGTCGACTGGGGGCTGCCCGCTTCCAACCGCGCCGTGCACGACCTTCTGTTTGACCTCAAGATCGGGCCTTACGCCAATCTCACCGCCTGGCGGCTTGCAACATTTGCCAAGGAGCAGGCAACGACGGTGATGATCTTCCTGGCCGTGTGCTTTTTGGTCATTTTGTATGCCGGGTCGCTTTCGGTGCTCGTGCGGCGCCGCACGAAGCTGCTCGCGCAGGCCGTGGCCGACCGCGACCGCATCGAGCGCGAGGCCGCGGCAAGCCGCGACCATATCGCCAACCTTGAGCGCACCGGCATCGTGGGCCAGATGTCGACCATGATCGCCCACGAACTCAAGCAGCCTTTGGGGGCGATCACGAATTTTGCCAACGGTCTTTTGCGGCGCGCCAAGCGCGGCCAGATCGATCCCAAGCTGCTTGCCGAGGTGCTCGAAGAGATCGTCGAGCAGGGCACGCGCGCAAGCGAAATCGTCAACCGCGTGCGCGCCTACGCCAAGCACCAGAATCCCAAGCTCACGATGGAAGACATGAGCGTCTCGGTCGACAGAGCAATCGACACCTTCATGCGCTCGCGCCGCACGACGGCTCCGGTCGTCAAGCACATGATGCCCTACCTGTGGGCTGACATCGACGGCTGGGAGATTGAGCTTGCCGTGCTCAACATTCTCAAGAACGCAGCCGACGCCATCGAAGGCATTGAAGACGCCGAGATTCGCGTCGAGGTCAAGCCCGAGGATCGCTACTGGCGCATCGAAGTCTCCGACAACGGCCCGAAGGTGACGCAGGAAGACGTCGACCGCTTCATGATGCCGCTCGTGACAAGCAAGGAAAGCGGCCTGGGGCTTGGCATTTCCATTGTGGCCAACATCGCCGAGCGCCACCACGGGCGCTTGATCGGCATTGCCAACCCGGAGCGGGGCGTGACGATCTGCCTTGACATCCCGCGCGCGGTGATGCCCGAGCACACGGCGATGTGAGCGCGCCCGCAAAGTCATTGCGGGCCGCGGGCAAAAGAAGGGGCGCAAAACGCTGTTTTTTCGCCTGCCTCGGGGGATTTAGCCGGGCTTTTTAGGGCTTTTTGCGTAGCCCGGCGCGCAAGCAAAATCCGCTCTGCTCGTTCATAATTAACGGGATATAACTTTTTGTGCCGCACAAGCCTTTTTCGCCCGGGAAATCAAGTCCGGTCACAGGGCGAGGGGGCCTTGCGCGGCGTTGAGCAACGACCGGCGATCCTCAGATTCTCGTCGGTTTCTTTTGGAAAAGAGAAAACAATGTCTCAAACGATTCTGCAAAGCGTTCCCGTCGGCAAGAAGGTCGGCATCGCATTTTCCGGCGGCCTCGACACCAGCGCGGCCCTGCGCTGGATGAAAAACAAGGGAGCGTTTCCTTATGCCTACACGGCAAACCTCGGTCAGCCCGATGAGGACGACTACGAGGCCATTCCGCGCCGCGCCATGCAGTACGGTGCGGAGAATGCCCGTCTCATCGACTGCCGTCCGCAGCTCGTTGCCGAAGGCATTGCAGCCATCCAGTCGGGGGCCTTCCACATCTCGACGGCGGGCGTGACCTACTTCAACACGACGCCCCTGGGCCGCGCCGTGACCGGCACGATGCTCGTGGCGGCCATGCGCGAGGACGGCGTCGACATCTGGGGCGACGGGTCGACCTACAAGGGCAACGACATCGAGCGCTTCTACCGCTACGGGCTTCTCGTCAACCCCAACCTCAAGATCTACAAGCCCTGGCTTGACACGCAGTTCATCTCGGAGTTGGGCGGCCGCGCCGAAATGAGCGCGTTCCTCAACAAGGAGGGCTTTGAGTACCGCATGAAGGCCGAAAAGGCCTATTCGACGGACTCCAACATGCTCGGCGCCACGCACGAGGCCAAGGACTTGGAAGAGCTCGGCACCTCGATGAAGATCGTCGACCCGATCATGGGCGTGCGGTTCTGGGATCCGGCCGTTGAAATTGCGCCCGAAGAAGTGACGGTGCGCTACGAAGAGGGCCAGCCCGTTGCCTTGAACGGCAAGGAGTTCGCCAACCCCGTGGAACTCATGTATGAGGCCAACCGCATCGGCGGCCGCCACGGGCTCGGCATGAGCGATCAGATCGAAAACCGCATCATCGAAGCCAAGAGCCGCGGCATCTACGAGGCCCCGGGCATGGCCCTTCTGTACATCGCCTACGAGCGCCTCATCACGGGCATCCACAACGAGGACACGATCGAGCAGTACCACATCAACGGCCGCAAGCTCGGGCGGCTCCTCTATCAGGGCCGGTGGTTCGACAGCCAGGCGATCATGCTGCGCGAAAGCGCCATGCGCTGGGTTGCGCGTCCGATCACGGGCGAAGTCACGCTCGAGCTGCGCCGCGGCAACGACTACACGATCCTCAACACCACCTCGCCCAATCTCACCTACGAACCCTCGCGTCTGACGATGGAAAAGGGCGACTCGATGTTCACGGCCGTCGACCGCATCGGGCAGCTCACGATGCGCAATCTCGACATCACGGATACGCGCGCCAAACTGCAGACCTATGCGCAGACGGGACTGCTCTCGGGCGGCGAGGGCTCCGTTGTTCCGATGCTCACCGGCAAGAAGGAAGAGAAGTAGGGTTTCTTCCTTTAGTCGACCTGCGCGTGCAGGAGTGCGCCCTTGGCGCGCACCCTGCGCGCAAACCCGAGTCCGCCCGGCTGAAGACTTCACCCGGGCGGCTCTGCCGTTGTAGCCCCGGCGCCGGAGGCGGGACCGCATAAAATTTGCGGCCGCGCCCTCGGGCTGGGCTTGATTTTGTCGGCATAAGAAAAAAGAAAAAGAGAGGAATCAAAACATCATGGCGGCGGCAACTACCAAATATTCGGATCACGATGCTGGCGACAGCACCTACAACCACAGCGCCGAAGAGGTTCGGTTAAGCGTCCTGGGGCTTGCGGTTGTCTTCACGCTGGGCTTTTCGGCCGTTGAGCTCATCGGCGGCTACTACGCCAATTCGCTTGCACTGATCGGCGACGCAGGCCACATGGCCACCGACTCGGCAAGCCTGCTCTTTGCGCTCATTGCAAACTTCATCTCCCGAAAAGGGGCGGACGCCAATCACAGCTTCGGGCACGGCCGCATCGAGGTGCTCGCCGCGTTCTTAAACGGCCTTGTGATGCTGGGCGTCGTGGCCTGGATTTTCTACGAGGCGGTGGGGCGCCTTGAGGAGCCGCCGCACGTGGCGGGCGGCTCGGTGATGATCGTGGCCGTCATCGGCCTCATCATCAACGTTGCGGTCGCCTGGACGCTCTCGCGCGACAAGAAAAACGTCAACACGCGCGCGGCGCTGCTGCACGTGATGGGAGACCTTCTCGGGTCGCTTGCCGCCATTGCCGCGGGCGCTCTGGTGTACTTCGGGGGCGAGGCGTTTTCGCTTGCCGACCCCATTTTGTCCTTCTTCGTGGGGCTGCTCGTGCTGCGCGGCACCTACGGGGTGCTCAAGGAGTCAAGCGCGGTGCTCCTTGACGCCGTGCCCGAAAACGTCAACTACTTCGACGTGGGCGACGCGCTCTCCAAAATAAAGGGCGTCAGGCATGTGCACGATCTGCATGTCTGGACGCTTGCTCCGGGCCACGGCTCGGTGACCGCCCATCTTCTCATGGCCGACGACGTCGACTGGAAGCAGGTGCTCGATGAAGCGCGCAGGCTCCTTGAAGAAGAGTTCGGGATCGATCACATCACGCTGCAGCCCGAGTGGGGCGGCGACGAAGAAAGCCAGTGGGAGTGCACGGGCGGCGTCTGCCGTTTGGTCGAGCCCAAGGACGAGGGCGCGATGGCAGCGGCATCATTGTCTGAAGGCAAGGCTCAATAGCACTCGGCCGCCGCAGCGCACGCAGCCTCTGCGAACAACACAATCGACGAAGACAGCGTCAACGACGCCAACAAGGACAACAAGGTCAAGGACAACAAGGACACGCCATGCAGGACATCCTCATCAACTGTTCGCCCCGGGAAACGCGCGTGGCCATTCTGGTCGACGGCATTCTCGAGGATCTGCACATTGAGCGCGTCGCAAGCCGCGGCCTTGTGGGCAACATCTACATGGGGCGCGTGCTGCGGGTGTTGCCTGGCATGCAGTCGGCCTTTGTCGACATCGGGCTTGAGCGCACGGCCTTTCTGCACATTCTCGACATAGAGGGAGCGCGTCTTGAAGGGGGCGAGTACAAGCCCATCGAGAAGATGCTCACCGACGGGCAGCGGCTGCTCGTGCAGGTCTCCAAGGACCCGATCGGCACGAAGGGTGCGAGGCTGACAACCACGATTTCGCTTGCCGGCCACAAGCTCGTCTATTTGCCGCAGGATCCGCACATCGGCGTGAGCCAGCGCATTGAGGACGAAGCGCAGCGCGAGGCGCTCCGAGAGCAGTGCGCGCGGCTGCGCGCGCCCGACGAAAAGGGCGGCTACATCGTGCGCACGTGCGCTGAAGAGGGGGCCTACGACGACGAGTTCGTCAAGGACATGCGCTATTTAAGCGCGCTTTGGCGCACGATCAAGACGGCCGCGGGCAAGGCGCATGCGCCAAGCCTGTTGTACGAGGATTTGCCGCTTGCCAAGCGCGTGCTGCGCGACATGGTGCAGGCAGAGACGACGGATGTCTACGTCGACAGCCGGCACACGTTTGAGTCTTTAAAAGAATTTGCGCGCCGCTACGTGCCGTCGGCTCTTAAGCTCATCCTGCACTACACGGGCGAGCGGCCGATATTTGAAGCCTACGGCGTGGACGAAGAGATCGAGCGGGCGCTTGGCCGGCGCGTGCCCTTGAAGTCGGGGGGCTATCTTGTCGTTGATCAGACGGAAGCCATGACCACGATCGACGTCAACACGGGCGGCTTCGTGGGAAAGCGCGATTTTTCTCAGACCGTCTTTAAAACCAATCTTGAGGCTGCGCAGACGATTGCGCGGCAGCTCCGGCTTCGCAATCTTGGCGGCATCATCATCATCGACTTCATCGACATGGCAAGCGATGCGCACCGCGCGGCCGTTCTGTCAGAGTTGCGGCGCGCGGCGAGCACCGACCGCACGAAACTGACCATTTCCGACTTCACCGAGCTCGGGCTCGTTGAAATGACGCGAAAGCGCACCCGCGAGAGCCTCTCGCACGTGCTCTGCGAGCCGTGCCCCGTCTGCGGCGGGCGAGGGGAAATCAAGACGGCGCGCACCGTCTGCTACGAAATCATGCGCGAGATCGTGCGCATGTACAGGCAGTATCGGGACGCGCGCAGCTTCAAGGTGCTCGCAAGCCAGACGGTGATCGACACCTTCCTTGACGACGAGTCGGCCGCCTTGAACCTGCTGCAGGACTTCGTCGAAAAGCCCGTGAGCCTTGAAGTGGAGCCCGTCTACACGCAGGAGCAGTATGACGTGGTGATCTCGTAGCCAGCGGGAAATCATCCGCTTGGCGGCTTGAGAAATTGCGTGCGTCTCTTAATGGGCCGCAGAAGGCCTTCTAATTTTTAAACTTCAGACGTTTTCGCGCGGGTGGTTGTGTTTTGATGGCATCTGCGCAAAGCGCGCTGCGAGTTCTTTTAAGTGCCGTTTGCAGACTCTTTTAAAGAAATTGCTGCAAGAGCCTGCAAGTGATCTTTAAGATGCAGCCGCAAGGCGCACTGCATTTTCTGCGGGCAAAAAAACAGCCTGACCAGGGAAATGGGCCAGGCTTGAAAATGCAGCAAACTTCAATGCTCGCTTTCGAAGAGGGAGGGCTTCGAAAGCAGCCCCTCGGGAATCTGCTGCACAGGGAGGCAACCAGGCTGTCGCCTACTGCGCTACGTACTTTACCTTATCCGGTGCGGATTTTGGGTAGTTTCTCATAGGTAAATTCGCCTAGATTGTTTCCAAAATTTTCAAACGGGCAAAGTGCGGGCGCCTCTTGCACGTGTCGGATTGCATCGACGGCAAAAGGAGCGCAGGGCGCGTCGGGCGGGCCCTGCGGCGGGCGGGGTGCGCATTTTTTAATCCACAAGATGTTGTGTGGGACTGTCTCATTTGCGCTAGTGATGGTATATTTCGCCGGCCATTTGGAGTATTGCCGAACCCCCTTGGCTTTGCTATCGTCAGGGGGCGCTCAAAATGTGCCGGCGCCTTCGGCGTGCCCCGCCTCGGACGGGGTTTTCTTTCAGGGCGCCGCGCGCAATAAAACATGTGCGCGGGTGCGCGCTCAAGCCCGAACGCCTTGCGGGGCGTTCATTTTTTTCAAGCGGCGCACGGGCGAAAACAAAGACATTTTGCTCAAAGGAGACGTTGGAAAATGGAGTTGGAGCTCAAGTACCTCATCAAGCGCGACGGCTCGATCAAGGAATTTGATTGGAGAAAGATCGCGCGGGCGATTGAACGCGCGGGCAAGGCCACCGGAGAGTTCGGGGCGGCGCGCGCCGAGGAAATCACCGAAGAGCTTGTGCTGCCTAAGATCCGCGCCCTTCACGTCTCAACGCCCCATATCGAACAGATTCAGGACGCCGTCGAGCACTCGCTTTTTGATGCAGGCTGCTTTGCGACGCTGCGCGCCTACATCGTCTACCGCGAGCAGCGCGCCAAGAGCCGCGACGCCAAAAAAAGTTGGGTCGACGTTGAATCCTCGATCAACGAGTACCTCGATCAGGTCGACTGGCGCGTCAACGCCAACGCCAACCAGGGCTACAGCCTGGGTGGCCTTATTCTCAACGTCTCGGGCAAGGTGATCGCCAACTATTGGCTCAACTACGTCTACACGCCCGAAATCGGGCTGGCGCACCGCAACGCCGACTTTCACATCCACGACCTTGACATGCTCTCGGGCTACTGCGCGGGCTGGAGCCTGCGCACGCTCTTAAACGAGGGCTTAAACGGCGTTCCCGGCAAGGTCGAGGCAAGCGCCCCCAAGCACCTGTCTTCGGCCACCGGCCAGATCGTCAACTTCCTTGGCACGATGCAAAACGAGTGGGCGGGCGCGCAGGCCTTCAGCTCCTTTGACACCTACATGGCTCCCTTTGTGCGCAAGGACAACGTCCCGTACGAAGAAGTGCTGCAGTGCATGCAGGAGATGATCTACAACCTCAACGTGCCGAGCCGCTGGGGGACGCAGACGCCCTTTACAAACCTCACCTTCGACTGGACCTGCCCGCAGGATTTGAAGGATCAGCATCCGTTGATCGGCGGCGAGGAAATGCCCTTTACGTACGGCGAACTGCAGCACGAAATGGACATGATCAACCGCGCCTACATCGAAGTGATGATGAAGGGCGACGCCAAGGGGCGCGTCTTCACGTTCCCGATTCCGACCTACAACATCACGCCGGACTTTGACTGGGACAGCCCCAACGTGCTGCCGCTCTTTGAGATGACGGCGCGCTACGGACTGCCGTACTTTCAAAACTTCATCAATTCCGAGCTCAAGCCCAACATGATCCGCTCGATGTGCTGCCGCCTGCAGCTTGACCTGCGCGAACTCCTAAAGCGCGGGAACGGCCTTTTCGGATCGGCCGAGCAGACGGGGTCGCTGGGCGTGGTGACGATCAACTGCGCGCGCCTGGGCTATCTCTTCAAGGGCAACGAGCAGGCTCTTTTTGCGCGGCTTGACCACCTGCTTGAGCTTGCCAAGCAGTCCCTTGAAATCAAGCGCAAGGTCATCCAGCACCACATCGATCAGGGGCTTTTCCCGTACACCAAGCGCTATCTCGGCACGCTCAGAAACCACTTCTCGACGATCGGCGTCAACGGCATCAACGAGATGATCCGCAACTTCTACGACGACGCGCACGACATCACCGACGAGACGGGGCATCAGTTTGCGCTGCGCCTTCTTGACCACGTGCGCGACCGTTTGGTTGAGTTTCAGACCGAAACCGATCATATGTACAACCTGGAGGCGACGCCCGCCGAAGGCACGACCTACCGCTTTGCCAAGGAAGACAAGAAGCGCTTCCCCGACATTTTGCAGGCGGGCACGCCGCGCAATCCCTACTACACGAACTCCTCGCAGCTGCCGGTGGGCTACACCGACGATCCCTTCGAGGCGCTCGAGATGCAGGAGGATCTGCAGAAGAAGTACACGGGCGGCACGGTGCTGCACCTTTACATGAACGAGGCGATCAGCTCGGCGCAGGCCTGCCGCGACCTTGTGCGCCGCACATTGACGCGCTTCAGGCTCCCCTACATCACGGTGACGCCCACCTTCTCGATTTGCCCCAAGCACGGCTATCTCTCCGGGCGGCACGACTTCTGCCCGCTGTGCGACGCCGAGCTCATCGCGGCCAAAAAGGCCCGGCTGGCCGCGCAGCAGCACGCGCAAAACCAGGCGCAGATCGAGCAGCCCGCGCAGGCAAGCGCATAGACAATCAATTCGGCGGGGCGGGCCGTTTGAAATCAAAGGCCCGCGCCCTTTGTACAAACAACCAATCGACAGGAGGCAAAAGAAATGGCCCAACAGGAACAAAACGACATCAAGCTCAAGGACAGCGAACGTCAGCCTTGCGAAGTCTGGACCCGCGTGATGGGCTACCATCGCCCGGTGCAGTCCTTCAACATCGGCAAGAAGGGCGAATTCGAAGAGCGCAAGTACTTCGTTGAATCAAAGTGCGGCTGCGCCAAGCAGGCTTGAGCCTTTGTAAAGAAACTTTCCTCTCGTTGCCTTCATGAACGAGACGATTCAGGCGGGCCTTGTGCCCGCTTCGCATCTGCGCGTCGCGGCCGTCACCCCCTTTACAAGCATCGACTACCCGGGAAAGCTCTCGGCGGTGGTCTTCGTGCGCGGCTGCCCCTGGAAGTGCGTCTATTGCCACAACCCCTGGATGCAGCCGCGGGCTGCGCACGCAGGCGACGAGTCCTGGGAGCGCGTCGAGAGGCTTCTTGCCAAGCGCAAGGGGCTGCTTGACGCCGTCGTGTTTTCGGGCGGCGAACCGTGCGTTGATCCGGCGCTTTCTTCGGCAATCGACGCCGTGCGCGCTGTCGGCATGAGCGTGGGGCTGCACACCTCGGGCGCCTACCCAAGGCACTTGGCGCAGGTAATCGATCGCGTTGACTGGGTGGGGCTTGACGTCAAGGCCGTGCCCGGAGACGAGGCGCACTTTCGCCGCGTGGTGCAGGTCGCGGGGGGCTCCAATGCCTTTTTGGAGAGCTTTCGGATCGTTCGGGATGCGGGCGTTGATTTTGAAGCGCGCATGACCGTGCATCCGGCTCTATTTGACGAAGGCCAGGTGCTTGCAGCAGCCCGCTGGCTCGCAGCGCGCGGCACGCGCACCTTTGCGCTTCAGATCTACCGCAAGGCCCCCGGCATCGAAACGGGGCTTGATCCCGTGACAGGCGACTGGCCCGGCGAAGACGTTCTCTCGCAGCTCAAGGGCTTGTTTGAAAACTTCATTTTGCGCCGCAACTAAGAATCAAAAGAGCTTGAAAGCCGCAGGCGGCCGCCGGAAGCGGCCCATCTTGCGGCAGTCAACAAAAGGCCGGCGCGCTTGCCGCTATATTTTTCAGAGGCAGGCGCACCGGCCGAGTCTTTTTCGCGTCCCGAATGATTCGGGGCTCAGCCGTCAGTTTCTCGTCAATTCCTCATCGGGCGGCGGCAGTCTTGAGTTGGGCGGCAGCAGCAGCCGGCGCATCGCTGCGGGCGCTTTTGCCCATCATGCGGTCGACCTTGCCCTGGGCCTTCATGAGGCGCAGTCCCCAGGCAACCACGATGAGGCACACGCCCGTGTCGGCAAAGACCGCCATCCACATCGTGGCGTAGCCCGCAAGCGCAAGAAGGGCAAAGATGATCTTCACGCCGAGGGCAAAGACGATGTTTTGCACGAGCGTGCGGTGCGTGAGTTCCGACAGGTGCTTGAACCAGGCGATCTTTTCGATGTCGTCGTCCATGAGCGCCACGTCGGCCGCCTCGATGGCCGTGTCGGCTCCCTTGATGCCCATGGCAAAGCCGATGCGTGCGCGCGAGAGCGCCGGGGCGTCGTTGATGCCGTCGCCCGCCATTGCCGTGGGAGCCTCGTTTTCAAGCCGGTCGACTTCGGAGAGCTTCTGCTCGGGGAGCAGCTCGGCGCGCACGTTCTCAATGCCCACCTTGGAGGCGATCGTCTGCGCGGCGCGCGTGTTGTCGCCCGTCAAAAGCCAGGGCGTGAGGCCCGCGTCCTTCATGGCGCGCACGGCGCTTTGCGCATTGGGCTTGATGGTGTCGGCCACGATGAAGACCGCCAGAGGCCCGAACATGTCCGAAAGGGCCACCGCCGACTTCCCCTCTTCATAGGCTTCCGAAAAGGCCTTTTCGACCGCGTCGTTTGCAAGCTTGTGCTCCTTGAGCCAGCGCAGGTTGGTAAGCCGCAGCCTTGCTCCCTCGATCGTGCCTTCGGTGCCAAAGCCCGGAAGCGCCTTGAAGTCCTTGACAAGAAGCGGGGAGAGGCCGTCCTCCGTAGCTTTTTGCGCAATGGCGCGGCTGATGGGGTGCGAGCTCATGGCCGCAAGGCTAGAGGCAAGCAGCATTGCGCGCGCCGGGTCGACGGACGAGGTGATCACGGCCGACTCAAAGCTGGGCTTGCCGCGCGTGATCGTGCCCGTCTTGTCAAGCGCCACATGGCGCAGGTTGCGGCCTTCTTCAAGATAGACGCCGCCCTTGACAAGGATGCCGCGCCGGGCGGCAAGCGAGAGCGCCGAGACGATCGTCACGGGGGTGGAGATCACGAGCGCGCAGGGGCAGGCGATGACAAGCAGCACCAGGGCGCGGTAAATCCACGTCACCCAGGGTTCGTGCGTCACGAGGGGCCCCACGACGGCCGTTGCAAGCGCAATGGCAAAAACGGTGGGGGTATAGCGCGCGGCAAATCGGTCGACAAAGCGCTGCAGGGGCGCTTTCTTTTGTTCGGCTTCCTCCACCGAGCGGATGATGCGCGCGCTCATCGAGTCCGAGGCCGTGGCGCTTGAGCGCACGGTGAGCGCGGACTCAAGCGTGAGAGCCCCCGCAAAGACGCGGCTGCCGGGCTCCTTGGCCGCAGGCATCGACTCGCCCGTGATCATCGATTCGTCCATCGCGCCCGAACCTTCGAGCACGATGCCGTCGAGCGCCGCCCGCTCGCCCGGCTCCGTGCGAAAGACGGTGCCCACCGGAATGCTTGCGGCCGGCAGCCGCTTCCAGATGCCCTGAATGTTGGCAAGCACCGTTTCGGGCGCCACGTCAAGGAGTCCCCGGATTGCGTTTTTGGCGCGCACCATGCTCATCGATTCAATGGCTTCGCCAATTTCAAAGAGCACCATCACCATGGCGGCCTCGGGCCAGGCGCCGAGGATGGCGGCGCCGATCACGGCCACCGACATGAGCGTGCTCATGTTAAAGACAAGCTTAAAGAGGCACGCGATGCCCTTTTTGATGGTGCCAAGGCCTGCAAGGAGGATGGCGGCCGCTGCAAAGACGATGATGAGCGCCTCGGGAAAGCCCCCGATCACTTCAAGCGCCTCCGAGGCGCCTGCAAGCGCAAGCGCTACTGCAAGCCTTGCCCGGGGGATTTTTACTTCCGGGGCCTGAGCCTCGGCCTTGCCCACGGACACAATCGAGCCCTGCCAGCCCGCGCGCTGCAGCTTGTCGAGAATCTCAAAGGCGCGCTCGCCGCCGATGCGAAAGCGCACGGTCCTCTTTGCCTTGTCCACGGCGGCGTCAAGCCCGATGATGCCGAGCACGGCGTCGACGTCGTCGTCGCTGTCCATTTTGTCGACGTGAATCGTCACCTCCGAGAGCCGCTCGGCGGCAAGACGCTCGTTGGGCATGCCAAGCGCCGAGATCGTCGCCTGAATGCGGGCGGCGTCGACAAGATCGTGCGCAAGTTCAAAGACAACCGTGCGCGCGGCCGTGTCAAAGCGCATGGAGACGATGTCGGGGTCGTCCTTAAGCGCCTTTTCAATCTGGCTCGTCTCGGCCGGGCAGCACATGTCGGGCACGTGAAGCCGCAGCACGGGGCGCTCGGGCGCCTCAACGGGCTCTTCGCTCAAGACTTCGGTCTGCATGCCGATTTGATTGATGGCTGCGCAGACGGCCTGGCTCTCAACGGCCATGGAGGAGAGCACGAATTCGGCCGTGCGCGAGGCGGTATCAAACTTCATGCCGACAACATCGGCATTGGACTTGAGGGAGTTTTCAATCTGCGCGGTTTCAACCGGGCAGTCCATGTCCGGGATGCGAAGGCGCAGAAGCTTTTGGGTTTTCTCTGTCATGGGGACCTCAGGGAGGCTTTAACAAAAAAGCCTGCACCTGCCTGTTTGATTGTTTGTTGCAGGCATTTAAAACCGTGTAGTTGCTACAGGGTCAAGGCACGGGAGAAGAAAAAGCTTGCCTTGCATCAAATGAGAATCGTTTTTGTTTTCAAAAACTTCTCAGGGAGCGGCTTTGAGGCGGAGGTCTTGAGCGGTTGAAAACGTCGGGAAAACGAAACGAAGGGCAGGGAGCGAAAGCAATGCGCGAAAGTGCCCGGGAAAAATTTGTAAACCCCTGATGCTGCAAGGGAAAAATAGGGTTTGAGACGCCCCTTGTTTCGGTAGAATCAAAGTGAGCTCAATGAGACGCTTCGCGTTTCTTTTTTTGTAAAGCGCGGGCCCCGGGATTTGCGGCGGTTTAGGCGCGCCGGCGCTTTTTTAGCCGCGCACTTTCCGATCAGCAACCGGCAGGTCTCGCGCCGGCTCTTTTTCTCAAGGTCTTCCATTCATCAACATTCATCCATTTCCTGCTTTCCCGGAGAAAGGCATGCAAGGCGGCTTCAAAACAAAGACGGGCTGTTTAAAGGCTGCTGCGGCGGCGCTCCTTTGCTGCGCCGCTGCGTCCTTTCTCCCCGCACCCGCCCTTGCGCAGACGGCCAATCCCGCCCCCGGGACCTCGGGCGTTAATCCCGCCTCGCGCGATCTGCAGCAGATGCGCGAAGGAATCGAGCGCTGGCAGCAGCAGCGCGAAGTCGAGCGCATGCAGCAGATGCGCCGGCAGCAAAAAGAGCACCCCAAGGAAGAGCCCGAGCCCGAGCGCGCCCCGGCCTTTCACTTCACGCTCACCGCAATCGAGCACAACGACTCGGCCATTCTCACGGACGAAGAAATTGCGCGCGCCGTCGCCCCCTGGATTGGAACGGACGTGAGCATGGCGCAGATCGAAGAGCTTCTCAACGCCGTCAACACGCTCTATCGCGAAAGGGGCTACGTGGTCTGCGAAGCGCGCCTGCGCCCGCAGCGCATCAAGGGCGGCAGGCTTTTTGTGACGCTCGTCGAAGGAAAAACGGCCGACGTGGAGGTCTCCGGCAACACGCACACGCGCGAGGGCTACATTCTGAGCGCCTTTGACTTGAAGCCCGGCGAAGTCGCCAATTTTCGCGACATGCAGCAGGATTTGCTCGAGTTCAACATGACAAACGACGTGGCGCTGCGCATCGACATTCGCGCGGGCGACAAGCCCGAGACGACCGACTACGCCATCGAAGCTGCCGAGCCTTCGAATTGGACCGCCACGGTTTTTGCCGATACGACAGGCACGCGCACAACGGGACGCCCGCGCGCGGGCGCAAGCCTCACGAACCGCAGTCTTTTCGGCATTCGCGACTCGGCCACGCTTTTTGGACTTGCAAGCGAGGGCAGCAAAAGCGTCATGGCAAGCTACAGCGTTCCGCTCACAGCCAAGGGCACGCGCTTGACGGCCTCGGCCTCCTGGGGCGATGTTGAGGTTGTGCAAGGCCCCTCGGCCGATGCCGACGTTGAGGGCTCAAGCGAGTACTACTCGCTGCGGCTCGTGCATCCCTTTTATGTCGCCTCGGACGCCAAGTGGTCAGTCTTTGGCGAGTGGAGCCGGCAGAAGTCCGAGACCGAATTTTGGTCGATCACGATCAACGACACCGAGATTGACGCCTACAGCGCGGGACTTGAGGCGATCCTTCTGACGGACCGCTCCGTGTTTTTCGCGACGGCCATGATTTCCTCCGAACACGCCGAGGAAAAGACGTTTGATCAAAGCTACAGCCAGACGCTTTTTAAAGGAAACGCCTTCTGGCGCTATAGACTCCTTGATGAACTGACGGTTTCCCTCTCAGGCGCCTGGCAGTTTGTCGCCGGGGGCGACGAACTCACGAGCACGCAGTACTTCTATCTTGGCCACACGAGCGGTGTGAGAGGCTACGACAACGACGTGCTCTCGGCCGAAGAGGGCGCCTACATCAACGCGCAGGCCGACTGGGCCTTTGCCGGAGAGAAGACCTCTTTATTTGTTTTTGCCGACGCAGGGCGCCTGACAGGCACCTCGTCGTACACGCGCCGCACGCTTGCAAGCGTGGGCGCAGGCGTCACACTTCCTTTGTGGAAGGACGCCTCCATCACCGCCTCGGCGGGCGTGCCGCTTGTGCGCGACATTGGCGAGGGGCAGCATGTCAACAAGGCGCGCTTTGACCTGGCGGTGGTGGCAACATGGTAGCAGCGGATGGTTTTGTGCGTTCCCTGCCGGCAGGATCCCGGCGTGACGCAGACAACGCCCATAACGTAGTACCCACGAGGACGCTATGAACAAAATTTTTAAGGTGTTGTGGAACAGAGCGCGCGCCACGCGCGTCGTGACGGACGAAACGAAGACCTCGTGCGGCAAGGGAAGGCAGGGCGCAACGACGCTTGCCCGCTCTTCGCTTGGCGTGCTCGCTGCCGCGGCAATCGCCGCCTTTGGAACGCTTGCAGACGTTCTTCCCGCGAGGGCCTCCGAGATCACGCCTGCCGCAGGGTGGAGCCATACGTCGGTCAAAAACAACGCCGGCCGCTACGACATCAGCACCGACAAGTTCATCAACGCCAACAAGACCGGCATCAACCACTTCGAGAAGTTCAACCTTTCGGCCGGCAACATCGCCAACCTTCACTTTGACAACGGCAATATTTCGGCGGATCGGCTCGTTAACTTCGTCAATCAGAAAATCAATGTCGACGGGACGCTTAACGCCGTGAAAAACGGCAAGGTCGGGGGCGATTTGATCTTTGTGTCTCCCCTTGGCATGGCCGTGGGCACGACGGGCGTCATCAACGCGGGCAGCCTCACGGCGGTCGCTCCCAAAAAGGGGACCTACGAGGAGTGGGTGAACTACCTCGGGAAGGACATGGAGCTCGAGGGCACGTTCAACGATGCGTTCTGGACCAACCTCGAGAGCGGAAACGTTCCTTTAAATCCCGACGCCGTGATCACTGTTGCCGGCAGCATCAACGCGGGCAACCGCATTGCGCTTGCCGCCTCAAACGTCTTTATCGAGCAGGGGGCGCAACTCAAGACCGGGATCGACGACTTTGCAAGCCTGGTCAACATCACAGATGAAAGCGGCGCGGTCTCCGTCTCTTCGGGACTTGCTGAAAGCGAGCTCGGGTTTACGGTTGATGAGAGTTCGGGCGACATCATTCTCTTTGCGCGCGCCGACGAGACGTTTTCAGACGACGCCGATATCCCTGATGCGGGCGACGGCACGCCGCTTACCGCCGACATTCACGCTTCGGTTTCGGTGGCCGAAGGCGCCTCCGTTTCAGCCAAAAAGGACGTCGTCATCAGGGCTGAAGCAGGCAACGCCGAGTACGACACGGTGAACAAGGCGTGGGTCGAGAGCGACGCGCTTGATACCCATGCCGTTGCGGCGGGCGTCGTCATCAACGGCGCCGTCACGGCCGGCGGCGACATCGACGCGCAGGCCTATGCGCACAACTGGGTCGACCACAGCTTCGGCTTTAATCTGCAGACGATTGCCGAGCAGGTTACGGGCGGCTGGATGGGGGCGCTTGCTCAGAGCACGTTTGAGTACGTCGACATGGCGGCCGACGCCGTCCTCAAGGTCGGCTCAAGCGCCGTGCTTACGGCCGGGTCGGACATCAGGCTTGACGCCGCCTCAATCCTCAACCTTAAAGTGGGAGACACGACCGCTTGGAAGGGCTACTACAACCCGCTGCCTGACAGCTCATCGCAATACATTCCCGTGGTCGCGGCGGCCGTGGGGCTTGCTGAAGCCTCAAGCTCTGTGACGGTTGAAGGCACCCTTTTGGCGGGCGAAGACGTCCGCGTCAGGGCCACGACGGCCTTTGACGCCGATCTCGGCACCATCGCGACGGTCCAGAAGACCGATTCGGCGCAGGCGTCGTTTGTGTACGCCGACTTTGACTCAAGCTCTGAGGTGACGATTGCCGAAAGCGCCGAGATCGGCGCCGTTGAGGGCAAGACGCAGCTTGCAAACGTCGAGATTTCGGCCGATACGATCAACCGCGTGGAAACCTCGGCTGAAACCTACGTCTCCTCTGCGGGCAGCGTGGCGCTTGCGGTCAACGTGACGGAGTTTGATTCGAACTCCGAGGTCAACATGCTCAGCGGCATTGACGTCCCGGCCAACAGCATCAGCATTGCCTCGAGCAACACGGCCGAGACGATCGACATCCTCTCAAGGACGACCGTGGGCGACAACGGCATCCTGCAGAAGATTCAGAACAAGGTCTCCGATCTCGTCTTTGGGCAAATCGCTGCATTTGCCGGCGAGCACGGCCACAACGTCGACGGGACGGTGACGACGGATTCATTCAACGGGGGCGGCGCCATTGCCGTTCTCGTAAACAGCCAGTCGTCCAAAACCTTGATTGACGCCGGGGATGAAGAGCTCAACGCCCTGAATGAGCTGAGTCTTTCGAGCAACACGACGATCGAAGATCATCACTACGAGGCCACCACAAAGGCGGTGATCGACGAGAGCACCGGCAATACGCAGACCGACAAGCAGGGTGCGCTTGCCGTTCTCGTTGCGTCGAATTCAAGCGGTAGGGACACGGCGTCCTCTGAGCTTGTGATTGCTGACGAATCGACGCTTTCTGCGGAAAACGGCAGCGTGTCGCTCTCAAGCACGGTTGACATCACGAAGGATCGAGCCGAATTCCTGGTCAACCAGCTCAATGAGGCGTGGGATATGTTTGCCGCGTACTTTGAGGACGAGGCTTACGAGGAGGAGCTCGCCGAGTTTGAAGCGCAGAAGAAACAGATGACCACGGCGTTTGAGGCCGTGACAAAGGGCTCCGATTCGCTTGAAAACTTCAAGCAGTTGATCGACGCCATGGCCGATTTTGCCTCGTTTCTCAGCGCGACCTTTGGCGTTGCAGGCGAGGCCGCGGGCGGCATCGCCGAAGGCGCGCTCGAAATAGGCTACAGCATCCTCGACATCGTGAGCCCCGCGCGCTGGACCAACGCCTATGTGTCCGCGGGCGGCGTCACGAGCAAGGCGCAGGATACGGTGCTCTCCGTTTCGGGCTCCGTTGCCGTCGTGAATCAGACCGCAACGAACGCGGTCACGATCGGCCGGGGAACAAGCATCACGGCGGGCGGCGACATCAGCATTGCGGCCGACAGCGCGAATGAAAACATCGTGATGGGCGGGTTCCTCGACAACTTCTTCGGGGTGCCGCTTCCGACGCGCGACAATGCCAAGGCGCTCGGCGCCTCTGTGGCCTATCAGGGCCTTTCGACCAACAACTCGCTTGTGGTCAAGGAGGGTGTTGCCCTCACGGCGGGCCTCAAGCCGACCGACGCTGCCGCTGGCGACATTTCTCTTGTTGCAAGCGACGCGCTTGACGCCGTGGCAATTGCGGGGGCGGCCGGCGCCAACGGGGGCGGTACGTCCTTCTCGGGCCTTGTGGCCGTCACAAATGCCGAAGGCTCCAACAATTTGCAGGTCGACGACGAGGCGAACTTTCAGGCTCAAAACGATCTCGCGATTCAAGCGCTTCGCAACGACAGCCTGCAGACGATTGCAGGCTCGCTTGGCGTGACGACGGGTGAAGACGGGGGCGCGGTTGCAGTAGGCGTGGGACTTGCCGTCAATCTCGGCGGCGTTGAGAACCTCCTTGAAATCAAGGACAACGACGGGGCGTCGTCCATTTTTGGCGTCGGGCCCGGCACCTTTGCAGCCGGCAACAGCCTCACGGTTGCGGCCGAGACGACGGTCAACGCCAACGCCATCGGCGTGGCGGGCCAGGTGGCCTCGTCTTCCGACAAAGAAGCCGACGATCAGCTCGGCGCCCTCGGCGAGGGCGAAGGCATGTTTGGCGACGGAGCCGACTCGACCGCGTCGATCATCGAGCAGCTGTCCGGGTCGGCCGCAGTTCAAAACAGCGGCTTTAGCGCAGACATGGACTGGCTCATGGCCGGGTCCAACGATTCGGCGTCGAGCCTTCCCAAAGTGCCGCAGCGTGCAAATCCGCAGGACATTTCCGATCGCTCGACGAATGTGGCGGGCGCGGGCAGCATTGCCTGGAATCAGTTTGATCAGACCAACAGCGTTGTGGTCGGCACGAGCTGGCAGACGGGCGACATCCGCTTTGAAGCAAATCATGTTGCCGTCGAGGCCGTCACCGACAAGTGGGTGGGGGCTTTCTCGGGCGCAGCCGCCATTTCGGCCATGATGGGCAGCAAGACGAGCACCAACGGCAAGAACGTGGGCGTGGGCGGTGCCGTTGCGGTCAACGCATCGGATTTCATCAACTCGGTCAAAATCGACGGGCTTGTGACCACGGCCGAGACGATGACCGTGCAGTCGCTTGTCAACGGCACGACCGTGGCCGAGGGGCTCGGGCTTGCTGTTGCAGCCGGCCAGTCGCAGACGGCCGTGGGCATCGACGCCGGCATTTCAGCCAACATTGTCAAGAACACGGTGTCGGCCGACGTCTCGGGGCTCGTTAATGAATCTGACGACGACACTGAGGGCTTTGTGTACGACCAGACGGCCTGGTCGGGTGAGACGCAGGTAACGGGCGGCACGGGCTTTGGCGTTGCCGCAGGCGGCTCGTCTTTTTCGGGCGCCTTCGGCGCTTCGATTGCCGTTGCAAAGATCGACAACAAGATTTCTTCAACCCTGAAAGACTCGACGATCACCGACGCCGACGACGTCTCCGTGCGTGCGCTTGCAAGTCTTACGCAGGTCAACACCGCCGTCGGCGCCAACGTGGGCGTCTCTTCCGGCGGCTCGTCGGCTGCGATCACGGGCTCCGTGCTCTATGCGGGCATCAACAACCTTGTGTCGGCCGAGGCCTCCAACACGAGCATCACGACGCGCGATGGCGGCGCCGTTGAAATTGCCGCCAGAACGGCCGGCACGGGCGACGGGCAGGAAGCCCAAGCCCTGGCGCAGCGCGCCCAAGGCGTTGAAGGCGTCTTTACGCGCGACGAGCTTCTGGGCCGCGACGCCATCCAAGGCGTCACGCTCTCCAAGGATCAGAACGGCAGCGAAACCGTTGACGTCAAGGGCGAATTTGTCGACGACGCGAGCATGACGCAGGTCTCGGTTGCCGTGGGCGTTGCCGCTGCGGCGGGCTCCGGAGGCTCTGACAGCGCAGGCAGCGCGGCTGTCCTTGTGTCCGATCTTGACAACGTGTTTACGGCTTCAAGCAGCAGCCTGACGGTTTCGAGCGCCGCGGGCAAGGGCGTTGCCTTCAATCAGACGGCGGCAACCGACGTCTCGACCGTCAATGTGGCGGCGGGAGTGGCGGCCTCCACAGGCGGCAACTTCAACCTTGGCGTGGCGGGCTCGGTGATTGTCTCGGGCATTGAGCAGACGGCCAATTCCACTGCTCAAAACTTGAAGTTGAGCGCTGCAGGCCTTGACGGCGATGCGGTGCAAAGCGCCGTGACCGCAAGCAATACTGCCAATACCGTGAATGTCGCCGGCAACGCGAGCGTTGCAATCGGCACCGCCGGCGCGGGCGTGGGCGCTGCAGTGGCTGTAACGGGAACGGAAAACAACGCCAATGCGCTCGTCACGGGCGCTGATACTCAAATCGACGGACTTGGCAGCGGCGTATTTGCCGTGACGGCTCAGAATGCGGCCGAGACCTGGGCTGCGGCCGTCAATGCGGCGGTCTCTGCAAACGCAGCAATCGGCGGCTCCTTTGTGCTCAATCGCCTTGCCAACAATGCATCGGCGCATATTGCCGACTCGTCGCTTACGGGGCTGGAGCAGCTTCTGGTTTCCGCCACGGATGATTCGGCTGCCTGGACGCTCTCTGGCGGCGCGTCCGTTGCCCTGCAGCCCGGTGCTGCGGCCTCGGGCGGAATTGCTGTTGCTTCAAGCAGCGGAACGACTTCCGCTTTGGTTGAGAACACAAGCATCAACGCCGGCACTTCCGAGACGGACGTGACGATTGAAGCCGAGGCCAACGACAAAATCATGACGATGACGCTCGGCGCGGCTGTCGGAGCAAGCCCCGGCGTAGCCGTCACCGCGGCGACGGCGAAAAACGACATCAACCGAACGGTCTCAGCGTTGCTCGATACCTTCAAAGGAGGCAGCGACGATTTCGGCAACCTCACCGTCAAGGCCGACAGCAACGCCTCCGTCGGCAACCTCGGCATCATGGCCGCTGCGAGCGAAACAGCAGGCGTGGGCATAGGCATTGCGCTCAATTCGATCGACATCGACGTAGCCGCGCAGGTTGTTGATACGCAGATTGCCGCCGACACCATTCACGTCGCATCGAAGTCGGCCAACGACATCGACACCATTGCGGTGGGCGGCGCTGCCGCCGGCGTGGCAGGCGTGAACGGCTCCGTGGCCGTCAACAACATCAGCGGCGACGTGACGGCAGCCGTCCTGACGGAAAGTGACAGAAATTCGACGAAACTCACCTACTTCGGTGCAATGGCCGTCAATGCTCAGTCCGATGATGCCGTCGGCACATATGCCGGTCAGGTTGCGGCTGGCGGCACCGCCGCCGTGGGGTTGAGCGTCGGCGTGACGAATCATGACGTCAATACCACGGCCAAAGTCGATGGGGGATCGGTGGAGATCCGTTCTGAGAAGAAAAACAACCAGATCTCAGATTCGACCATCGCGATCCAGGGCGGCGTTGCTGACGAATACATCAACAGCGATGTTGCGCCGTCAGAGAGCATCTCGACCGCCGATTCGCTTGAGGACGATCGCTCCGACAAGACCGTTGGCGGCTTTGCGCTTTACGCCACCAGCACGACGACTTACAAGACGCTTGTCATCAACGGCGGAGGCGCAGGCACGGCTGAGGTTGCCGGTTCTGCGAGCGCCGTTTCGCACGGCGGCACGACGACGGCACTGTGGAACAACGGCTACTTTGAAGACGCGCTTGACAAATCGATGGAAATCTTTGCCGGGGATTACGCCAATTTCTTCACCTCACTCAATACGGCGGGCGGTGCGGCGACTGCGGCTGCCAACGTCGGCGTTTCGCTAGTCGATACATCGCATGCCACCAAGGCCTGGGTGACGGCAATGCGCAACGGCAACCCGTCGGGCCGCAGTGTTGACATCTACGGTGGAGATATCCGGATCGCCTCGGAAGCCAAGGAGGGCGTCTCTGCCCTTACGATCACTGCTTCGGGGTCCGGCGTCGTTGCAGCCGGTGCGGCGGCAGCCGTCACCAATCTCGGCTCCAGCGTGGAGACCATCGTAGAGGCAACGGACATGCATATTGATGCTGATACCACGTATGAGCAGGATGCGCACTATCTTGGCCGGATATCGAATTTGGGCGTGACTGCCGCTGGCAGCGGAGCTGCGGCGGGCGCCGTCAACGTTGCGCTTAACACCACTTCGAACCGCGTTGCTACCATTCTTAGAAAAATGGATGGAGGCGGTCCGAATGACGAGCTCGACTTTACCGTTGAGGACGGCATTTCGATCACGGCAAGCCGCGACACGGACATCAAGCAGTACAGCGCGTCGGTTGCGGGCGCACAGTTTGGCGGCGCCTCAGCCTTCGTTGCCGTCAACGAGATCGGCGGCGAGACCGAAACCTCCGTCGACACGGCCCGCTTCCAAGAGAACAACGGCACTGAAGAAGTCACGATCTCGGCCGTCAACAACGACCGGCTCGATATCCTCAACATAGGAGCCGCCGGGGCTGAATACGTCGGAGCCGGCGTCGGCGTCGTCGTGAACAAGATTCACGATGCCGCAAACGTCAACATCACCGACACGCTCCTCTATGCTGATCAGACCACCATCCTTGCCGAGCAAAACCGCACGCTCAACGGCACGATGGTCACGGTGGGCGGCGCGCTCATTGCAGGCCTTGGCGTCAATGTCGTGGCAACGGAAATCGGCGAGTCGACTGACAACTACAGCTCGATTTTGGGCGAGGCCTTTGCGGGCGCCGAAGAAGATGATCCGACCAAGAAGATCAACGAGTACCAGGAAGAGTACGGGGGCTACACGCCCAATGACATTTACAAGCTTGCCAACGAAACGGCCGGCGGCAATAACAATCCGCTTGTTTCAGAAACGATTCCCGAGGGCAGCGGCCCGGCGGCGCTCACGGGACTCACGGGCACCCATGTTGAGCTCGCGGGCGTCACGATCGACGCAGGCTACACGCCTGACGCAGTCAAGTACCCTCTGGAGCAGCCCGAGAGCGTCACGATCATTGCGCGCGAAGATGCAGCCGAAGGCTCGGGCGTTGATCTGACGCTGGGCTCAGGCACTGCCGGCGCCGTTTCGCTTGCCGCGTCGGTTGCAACTCTCAAGCGCCACAACGATGTCGGCGTCACGCTCGGCGTCACGGAGTCGGGCGCGGGCAATTCGATTCGCGGCAAGAACGTCAATATTGGCGCCTCGCTCAATTCCGACGATTCAATTCTTCTCTGGCAGGCGGCTGTCGGCCTTCTCAACGGCACCGCGGCCTATGCCGAATCGACGGCCGACGGCGGCGTCAAGGTTGCCGTCAGCGGAACAACCATTAAGGCCGAGCAGACGGATACAGACAAAATCGGCTACACGCAAGCTGTGGTTGAGGACAACCGCACAACCGAGATCGACGTCAACGGCATCACGGCCGCCGCCGTTGCCGCCGGCGCCATGATCGGCAAGATTTCCGACTCGACGAACGCGCAGATGAGCTTTGAGAACTCGAGCTTTTTGGGCAACGCATCGCTTCTTGTCGACCGCGCGCCTTCGCTTGTCGTTCATGCGCTTGCGGGCTACGGCGGCGCGGTGACGGGCGTTGGGGCCTCCGCTTCCATCGCGGACTCGGGCAGCGCCGAGATTTCGCTTGAAAATGTCACGGCCGAAGACTCCGTGTGGAAGACGATCGGCGGCGCCGAGATGGAAACGAGCACCTTCGAGGCTGATGTGCGTCTGCATCCGGAGATCGCCGTTTCCGCCGAGGGCAAGGGCGGCGCGGCAGTGGCCGTCGGCGTTGTCGAAGCGACGGCTTCTGCGAGCGGACACGCCTCGATTGACGTTGCCAACGGCAGCTTCACGACGCGATACGTCAACTTCGGCGCATCAGCGGGCCGCAACACGGACAGTGCGGCCGACGCCCTTCGGATGTCGGCCGATATTGAAAGCTACGGCGGCGCGGCTGTCGGCGTGCGCGTCAATACGGCCAAAGTGGTCAACGACGCTTCCTCCAAGATCACGATGAGGGGAGCGGGATTCTCGTCGACCTCGGACGTGACGGTGGATTCGGAAGCCTATGCCGACTACAGCCTCACGGCCGATGCCGCTTCGGGCGGCGTGATCACAAGCGACAACAGCCTGGTGACGCTCAAGCACTCGGCTGACGCCGAGGCTGTGCTTGAAGCTGGCACCGAGGCCGTGCAGACGAAGTCGCTTGACGTCATTGCCCAGAGCGCGGAAAACGCCGTTGTAAAGGCCGCAAGCGCAGGCGGCTCGGTCATCACGGTCAACGCCAAAGCCGTCGACATTGAGCACACGGACGAGTCAAACGCAAAGGTAAGCGTTGCAGGCGCCTGGCAGTCCGCAGGCGACATGAGTTTTGCTTCGGCAACAAACCGCGTGGTGTCCATCAAGGGCGACAACACGATCGGTACGGTCGCGGGCGGCGGCGGCGCGGGCATTACCAACACGACGTCGGGCGAGACGAGCGTCACGGTGGCCGACAATGCCTCGCTCACGGCGGGGGGCTTGCTTGATCTCACGGCCGACACGAAGTGGACGGTCCGCTCGGCCGACGAGGGCGAAGATGCCTTTGCGCTGGAATCCGGCGTTTACGGCGCCGTTGCCGGCAACGACATCTCGATTAAAAATACGCAGACCACGACCACAAAGGTTGCGGTGGGCGGCAATGCCAAGCTTGAGAGCGCCGGCGCCATGACGCTCTCGGCAAAGACGACGGCGCAGACGGCGCTGCGCGTGCAGTCGCTCGTTGCCGGCGCCGTTACCGGCGTGGGAGCGAGTGCAGCGCACACGATCAACACGACGAATGCGGTGTCGGTGGGCGATGGCACGTCGCTTAAGACCTCGCTTTCTTCCGGAGATCTCACGCTTTCAGCCTCAAGCGACGAGACGCACGCGCTCTCGGCAATCGGCAATGTGCAGGGCGCGGCCGCAGGCGGGTCGACGGCCACGCTTACGCTTGATTATTCCCGCACGAATACCGTCGACGTCGGCTCGAACGCGTCGCTTTGGTCGGCGCGCGACGTCAATCTCTACGCGGGACGAGGAACAGGGGGCGAAGATGCAAAGCTCGACCTCCTTACCTACACGCACGCCTACAGCCACTCCTTTATCGCTCCGGTTACCTCGGAAATTACCGACAACTACACGTACGTCAACACGGTGGGCGTCGGCAAGGGAGCAAGCGTCATTTCAACGGCCGACATCAATGCGGCCGCCCATTTGGGAGACCTTTCCACGCGCAGCGAGGCGCGCTACTACAACTGGACGAGCAAGAAGGATTCGGGGTCGGTGGAGATCGCGACGACGGAATTCGGAACGGTTGCCGGCAGCGCTCAGCAAACCAACGCGGTGACGGTTGACGGCACGCTTTTGGCGGGCGTCAACACGAAGGCCGACATCACGATTGAGGGCATCGTCTACAGCGCAGAGGGCGTCAAGGACGAAGACGGAAACTCCTACGTCCTCAAGCCAACCAATCCCAATGCCTCGACCGAACCCACGATCACCGTGTCGGCGGGCGATGAAGCGTCCCGGGAAGAAATCGCCTCGAAGATCTCTCAAGGGGTTGACGAGAGCGGCAACAGCTACTGGGACCGCTATCTTGAGCTTGAGCGGCTCATCGCCGAGTATGGCTCGCTCGAAGAGAAAGACGGCTCGGTTCTTGCCGTCTACAAGGCCGAGCATCAGGCGCTCATCGACATCATGATCCGCAAGGGGCTTGCTGAGTACGACGACAGCGACAACCTTGTCGTCGCGCAGAGCACGCAGCGCCCTTACGTGATGGTCGACGGCGTGGCCATCTCGGGCGGCAACATTGCGTTTACGACCGACTCGGTGACAGGGTCGGGCTCTGTTACCGCACAGGCCGCCGAAGGCATCACGATCACCAACAATTCGAACCTTGCGCTCAAAGTGGGCGACGTTGAGATTTTGCAAAAGGGCGGCAGCGCCACGCTCAACGGCGTGGTGCTCATGCCCGGTCAGGCAAACGAGGGCTTTGACGTTGCAAACCTCTCGACGGCCGAGGCCGCTGCGAGTCCGACGATCAACATTTCGTCGAATTTTGAGGGCAGCGTCGAGTATCTCAACACGACGACGAATCAGAGCACGTCCGTTGTTCCTGACACGAGCGTCATTCTCACCGGCCGCATCGTGAATGTGGCGGGCGACGTCAACGTCTCGTCGAGTTCGGACCTCTTCCAGCTCTCGGGTTCGACCGTATCGGCTGCCGGCAGCGCCTCGCTCACTGCCGCAGGCAACGTCATGCAGTTCTACACGACCGGCATTCACAATATCGGCGGCGACGTCGAAAGCCAGTGGGCCGGTGAGAAGGAAACGATCGACAACGCCATCAAAGACGGAACGGTCGAGTCGACCTACACGTGGGAGGAAGCGCCCGAGAAGACTGCCGGCGGCATCATCGCCGGGGGCGACGTCATCATTTCCGGGCAGATGGTCAACATCAACGGCACGGTTCAGAGCGGCTACTCCTCCTATGAACTTGATCTTGACGCGCAGCAGCTGCAGTCGGCCATCGACACCATCGTCAGCAATTGGAAGGCAAACGGCTCGAAGACCTACATCAATGTCAAGAGTCCGGAATTTCAGCTCACCGCAGGCGGGGAAAAGGCCAACGGCGACGGCACCTACAGCTATCAGGTTGCCTCGTGGTACGACCCTGTCTCAGGCCGCATCGTGGTCGACGACATCGTTCCCGAGGGCGGACACATCTACATTTCGGGCGCCATTGCAAGCACGGGCAGCGGCAACATCGTCGCCGCGCAGGGGCACGCCGACATCAGCATTGATGCAGGCACCTACGACGTGCTCACCGGCGTCGTCGATACGGGCAATGTCGACGGGCTCATCCGCATCACGGATACAAACTTTGCCGACGCCAACTACTCGGCCAAGGTGACGGAGTGGACGAGCGCGGGCGGCAAGTCCTGGATGCTCGATCAAAGCGGCAACAAGGTCGGCGCTGAAACGGCGGTGAACATCGCCAACGGCTACAACCCCGAGTCCGGGCTTCTCTATTCATGGACCTGGGGCTATCAGACGGGAACCACGACGCTGGCCACCACCAATCAGGGCTTTACGTGGTGGGGCGCCTACGACTGGGATCGCCCCACGGGCGAACCCGACCAGAGCATAAAGACCGAGCCGCTTGATCTCGAAAACGAGCCGATGCTCTCGGGCGCCACGATCAGCACCGACACCGCAAGGCCTTCGGGCACGGGCGACTTTGAAGCCGTTGCCGAGGTGATCAAGACCGATGAGGTCGAAGGCCAGTGGAACTGGACCTACTGGACCGAGTACAACGACGCGCTTCACTGGGGCGGGACCAACTACGCCGAAGGCACGAAGACCGACTCGGCCAAGAACATCGTTGTCTTTACCGTGAAGGCCGACAAGAATATCGGCACGAAGTTCATCGAAGGCTCCAACACAATCAACATTCGCACGGAGGGCTCGCTTCTTTTGGGCGGCAACGTCACGGCCGAAAACGGCACGGTGGGATTGAGCGCCGGCAAGGACATTCTCAACGAGTCCTTCAATGCGGCGGTCACGGGCGCCTCCAACCTGACGATGACGGCAGGAGGCTCCATCGGTTCCTCGACGAGCGCCATCAACCTCAGAGGAGGAACGGGCACGCTCAATGCCGCGGTAACAGCCGGCAAGGACGTCTATCTTGACGGCACGGCCCTCACATCTCAAACGGTGGCGGGCAGCTTCAAGGCAGGCGGCACGCTTGAGCTCTCGGCGATGAACGACATCAATGCGTCGTTTGAAGGCACAAACATCGCGCTTTCGAGCACGCTTGGCGCAATCACTGCCGACGTCAATCAGCTTGCCGCAGCCGACAGCACGCAGCGCTTTGACGCGCAAGCCTACAAGAGCATCACCGTCACGGCGGACAAGGGAGACCTGGGGCTCGGACAGGTAAAGTCTCACACGGGCGACGTGGCGATTACCGTTGCCAACGGCAGCGTCTTTGATGCGCTTGACCGCGCCTCGGAGGAGGCCATGACGGCCGATGAGCGCATTTCGCTCTGGAAGCAGCTGGGCATCATTGGAGAGAACGGCGAGAGCACGGGCCAAGAGCTTTGGGAAGCCGATCTTGCCAAGGCTGAAAGCGCTCTTCGCAACGACTACGACCGCTATAAGGACTACAAGAACATTGATCCTGAAATCTTGACCGATGAGCAAGAGGCGGACTTTGCCAAGCTTACGGAGCGCTTTGGGAGCTATGAGTCGGTCGAAAAGGCCGTGGACGCGGAAAAGGCAAACGCCGAAACCGACCTGGGTTCCATCTATGCGGCACAAGACAGTTACGGCTGGACGCAGGATCAGCTGATGTACGCGATTGCCGAGGCCATCGCCAACCCCGACGCGGGCTATACGCCGGTTGCGGGCGAAGCCAATGTCTCGGGCCAAAACGTTGTCATCAATACGGCTGCGGGCAGCATGGGCATCAACGCCGAAGCCGTCACGGGTGAAATCGACATCGACATGCTGAAGCTTCTTGCACAGGCCGATGTCGATGACGTGACCTGGCACGCCGACGGCACCGTGACCGTGCAGCTTAAAAAACCGGTGACGGTTGAAGCCTCTCAAAAGGTTTCGCTTGACGCCCGCGACGACATCTTCGTGCAGTCCACCGACGACACCTCTCTTGGCGTCGCGCACGCCGTGGCGCAAAACGGGGCGTTAAGGCTCACGAGCGCCCAGGGCATCTACGGCGTCTACGACGAGGCCTACAAGACAAGCGGCTATATGTCCGGCGCCACCGTGACGCTGCGCGGCGGCGAGGGCGGCCTTGGCACGAGCGAGGCGGCCATTTCGCTGCATCATGCCGACGACGGGTGGACTGCGCTTTCAAGCGTGGGCGACATCTACGTTGACGCGGACGGCGAGAGCCTCACCCTGTATGCCGTCTCGGGCGGCGGCAGCGTGACGATCAATGCCGCCAACGTCTATTCCTACAGCGGCGAGAGCGTTGACTTTGGCGACGACCAGATCGACTTCTCGACTCTGGGCTACATTGCAGCCGGTGATGAAGGCGCGCTCAATTTCAATGTGACGGGCGACTTTGGCGAGGCCGACAACGCGCTTCGCGTGGCTTCAAACGCATCGCTTGTCTTTAATGGGACGCAGGGCAATGTGTGGCTCTCGACCGTCGGAGACCAGGGCACGCTGACCTTGACGGGCATCAACGCCTCAGGCGTTGTTGACGTTGAAACCGCAGCCGGCATCAATGCCGCCGGAATTTCCGCCGGAAGCCTCGCGCTGCACGCCGAGGGCGACATCCTTGTTTCTGCCGACGCCTCCGGAACAAACGGCGCGGCCTTCACGACGAACGAAGGAAGCTTTACGGCCAATTCCGGCGTCAAGCTCGAATCGGCGCAGGGCGACCTGACCATCAGCGCGCAGGCTGCCGCGGCAACGCTCTCCGGGGCAACCTTAAGCGCCGGCCAGAAGCTTTCGGTTTCCGCCGCTTCCATTGCAGCCGATAACGCCATTTTCTCTTCCGACGGCAATCTTGAGATGACTGCTGCAGACATCTCGGCTCAAGGCATGCAGGCCGAGACTGTCGGGGGCGACGCGCTCATTGCCGCCCAAGCTGGCGCCATTGACCTTGCCAATGCCTTCATTTCGGCGCAAGGCAAGACGACGCTTGCAGCCGCAAGCGGAGCAACGCTCACTGGCGCGGCGCTTACCGGCTCCGTTGTTGAGCTTTCTACGGAAGTCGGCGACGTTTCCGCCCAAGGGGCGACTCTGACCGCCACCGACGGTGCAGTCACGGTTTCTGCAGCGGCCAATGCCGATCTTGCCGGCGCGACGGTAAATGCTGCGAGCGTTGACATTGCGGCCGGTGAAGGTTTGACAGGCGATGGCGCCCAGATCACGGCGACGAGCGGCAATCTTTCGCTCGATTCCGAGGCGGCGTCTCTGAGCCTGATCGGCTCGAAACTTGCCGCAGCCACGGGCGACGTTGCGCTGACAGCCGCGCAGGAGATTGCATTTGCCGGAGAAGACGAGACCGCTGAGAAGTCGGAAGTCACGGCACAGAACATCTCAATCGATGCGGGAGCCGCCGCGGATCTCTCTGCGGGCGTCTACACCGCTGAGAATGCGCTTCAGGTCACCTCCGTTGGAGACCTGACGGCCGACGGCGCCCAATTGAAGGCGGGCGCGGGCGGCGTGACGCTTCAAAGCACGTCGGGCGCGGTCAGCGCCGCCGGTGCCGAGATGCTTGCCAATACGGAAGGCAACGAGGGCTCGGTCACGGTTTCTGCGGCGACCGACGCAGCTCTTGCCCAGGCGACGATCAGCGCCGCGAGTGTTGGCATTGCGGCTGGCGCGAACTTGACAGGCGACGGCGCGCAGATCACGGCGACAAGCGGCGATATTTCGCTTGATTCCGAGACGGCCTCTCTGAGCCTGATCGGCTCGACACTTGCCGCAACCGCGGGCGACGTTGCGCTTAAAGCAGCGCAGGACATCGCATTTGCCGGAGAAGACGAGACCGCAGGGAAGTCGGAGGTCACGGCACAGAACATCTCGATCGAAGCGGGCGGCGCTGCGGATCTCTCTGCGGGCGTCTACACCGCTGAGAATGCGCTTGATGTCACGTCCGTTGGAGATTTGACGGCCGACGGCGCCCAATTGAAGGCGGGCGGCGTGACGCTTCAAAGCACGTTGGGCGCGGTCAGCGCCGCTGGTGCTGAACTTCTTGCCAATACGGAAGGCAATGAGGGAGTCGTCTCGGTTTCTGCGGCGACCGACGCTGCGCTTGCGGGCGCGACGGTGAGCGCTGCGAGCGTTGATGTTCTTGCTCAAACAGGTCTTGTGCTTGACGACGCCCGGTTGACGGCGCTTGACGCCTCTTCGGCAGGGCTTGTCCTCAAGTCCGCCGCCGGCAGTCTGAGCGCAGAGCGCGCTGAGCTCGTGTCGGCTTCCGACATGACCATTTCGGCCGCCGGCGACATTGACCTCGCCGACAGCACGATGGATGCCGCCGGAACGGTGTCCGTCACCTCGAGCAACGGTTCCATTTCCGCCGGCACGGCTACGGTCCAAGGCGCAGGAAAACTGCTTTGGAAGGCCCTCTACAACATCGCTGCGGCCGGTCTGCACATCGTCGATGAATTGCTTGACTTGTCGATGCGGTCAGACTACGGGACGCTTGTTCTGGACAATTTGCAGGCTTCGGTAACGGGCGGCGCAAGCTTCTACTCCGGCAGCAGCCTGCAGATGCATGGCGCGAGTCTTTTGTCCGGCAAGCTGGGCGTTGAGTCCCAGGGGCTTCTTGACCTTACGTCGTCGCAGGTTGTCGGCGCAAGCGGCATTGCCCTGCTCTCGCGCGACTCGGGCGTCGTGGTTGACAAGGCATGGCTTCGTGCCGGCTCCCTCATTTTGCTTGCCTCGTTGGATGAACCTGCACCCGTTGACGGCATCCAGATTGCCGCGCAAAGCGGCGTGTCGGCCAAAGAGGCAACATTTATCGGTTCGAGCCTTTCGGTTTCGACTGCAACAAGCGGCGTAACCATGACGTCGTCTAAGGCCAATGTCTCCGAGAGCGTTCAGGTTGTCGCGCAGACGGGTAGCGTGGATCTGTCGGCGGCTAAAGTCACTGCCGAGAGCGCCGCAGTTTCGGCACAGGACGAAATCACCGCACAAAGCTCGGTGGTTGCAACGACAGGCTCTGACGGACAGTCCTTTGTGAGCACCCAGGGCACCGTTGATGTATCTGAAGCCGAGCTCTCGGCTGCGAAGGGCAATGTGAACGCGCAGGCCGGCACCGACGTTGTTGCTTCCGGCGCTTCCTTTGAGGCGGCGGCAGGCGACGTCACCCTGACGGCCGGCACAGGCGGCATCAATGTCTCTGAAGCAACGCTCTCTGCCCAGGCGGGCAATGTGAGCGCGCAGGCCGGCACCGACGTTGTTGCTTCCGGCGCTTCCTTTGAGGCGGGAGCCGGCGACATCGACCTGACGGCCAACACGGGCGGCATCGATGTCTCTGATGCCACGCTTTCGGCCCAGACGGGCAATGTGAGCGCGCAGGCGGGCACCGATGTTGTTGCCTCCGGCGCTTCCTTTGAGGCGGCAGCAGGCGACATCGGGTTGACCGCCAACACGGGCGGCATCAATGTCTCTGATGCCGCGCTCTTGGCTCATACGGGCAATGTGAGCGCGCAGGCGGGCACCGACGTTGTTGCCTCCGGCGCTTCCTTTGAGGCGGGAGCTGGCGACATCGGTTTGACGGCCAATACGGGCGGCATCGATGTCTCTGATGCCACGCTCTCTGCCCAGACGGGCAATGTGAACGCGCAGGCCAATACCAACGTCGTTGCGTCGGGTGCTTCCTTTGAGGCGGCGGCAGGAGACATTGACTTGACCGCCAACACGGGCGACATCAACCTTGCCGAAGCCACGGGCCTTGCAGCACAGTCCATTGGGCTCGAGGCGGGCGGCGCGGTTGAGCTCGCAGGGCGCGAAGTGAGCGTGACGCAGGACTTTACGGTCAACGCCGGTGGCGATGTAAACGCTCAAAGCGCGGCGATTCTCGTCTCGGGAACGAGCGAGAGCGAGGGCTCGGCGCCTGCGACTGTTTCCATTACGTCCGAAAGCGGCAACATTGATCTCGCGCAGGCCTCGATCAAGGCCGACGCCTCTCAAGAGAGTTCAATCGGCAGCATCGTCATCGCCTCTGAAAGCGGCGGCGTCGATCTCAGCGATGTGGCCTCTGTTGACCAGGCCTCGGGTTCCGAGGGTCTAACGGCCCAGGAGATTTCGATCAGTGCGGCCGACACGCTCGTGCTCGGCACAAGCGCGCAGAAGTTTGAAGCCACCGCGGGCAGCATCACGATTGCCGCGGGCGGCCTCGACAACAACTCGGTTGCGCAGAATTCCGCCTTTGCCGCAAGCGAAACGCTTGACATTGCAGTCGAGGGCGGCCTCAACATCGGCTCCGGCGTGCAGATGCAGGCCTCCGACGTGAGCGTTGCCTCGGGCAGCCTCAATGTTGCCGACAAGACTCTCATCGAGGCTGAAAACACTGTTGCGCTCCATGCGACGGACGACGTGCGGCTCGAAGGCGGCGTGCAGGTTGCCGCAAGCGACAGCGTCTCGATTACGGCGCAGACGGGCAGCCTTGCCCTTGTGGGGGCCGTCTCCATCGGCGGCGATGCAGCCAATGGCGCCGCACAGAGCGTTGAATTTGCCGCCGGCGGCAGCATCGTGCAGAGCGCAGGCAACGAAGAGACCTCCGCAACGGGCGGCATTCGTGCCGAATCGCTCACGGCTGCTGCAGCCACGGGCAGCATCGTGCTTGCCCCTGGAGCCGCCAACGGCGCTTCGTCGACTGCGCCTTCGAGCGACGTGCAAAACGCCGTGGCGTCGGCGCAGCTTGAATCGGCAGGCGACGTGCACTTTGAGAGCACGGGCGGGGACGTTCGCGTCACCATCAACGAAACCAAGGGCGGCGTCGTCGACGGAACGACGACTCTCACGGTGCACGAAGGGGGACTCGAACTTGCCAACGGCGTGAGCTCAACGGGCGACGTTCTTGTCAACGCCGCTTCGGTGACGGGCAGCGACTTGACCCCTGGAGCCGCCAACGGCGCTTCGTCGACTGCGCCTTCGAGCGACGTGCAAAACGCCGTGGCGTCGGCGCAGCTTGAATCGGCAGGCGACGTGCACTTTGAGAGCACGGGCGGGGACGTTCGCGTCACCATCAACGAAACCAAGGGCGGCGTCGTCGACGGAACGACGACTCTCACGGTGCACGAAGGGGGACTCGAACTTGCCAACGGCGTGAGCTCAACGGGCGACGTTCTTGTCAACGCCGCTTCGGTGACGGGCAGCGACTTGACCACCGACGGCACGCTCGCGATTTTGGCTGCGCTCTACGACGACGCTGTTGCGGACGACACCCAAAACGGCGTGAAGTTCACGGGCACCGTCGGAGGCTCTCAGGTGTCGGTCTACACCAATGCCGGCGACATTTCGATTGGCTCCGTTGAAGCCACTTCAGGGCACGCCGACATCTATCGGTTAAGCCAGAGCGAAACCGGGATCGTTGAGATCGGGGGCGGCGCTTCAGGCACGACCACCACGATCTTCAACGGGCGCGGAGACGTCTCCTTTACGGGCGCCTTTACGGGCAGCGACTCGGTCATGATCTTTTTGGGCAGCGGAGGCCGCACGAACGGCATCGGCAACGTGCAAAGCGATCTGAACCGCGTGGGGACGGTCAACAACGCCTCGGCGTTGGGCTCCCTTGTCACGCTCGAGATGCTGCAAAACCTCGTGCAAAACGGCTTTGCATCGGCAAGCGCTCCGCACGCGGGCATCTCTGCAGGGGACCTCTCGACGGCCGAGGGCATGCTCGTTTCCGAGGTCATCGTGCCTTACGAAGCCTTCAGCAGTCCGCTTGACCGGTACTTCTTCTTGAATCTGCGCACGGACGCGCAGGCTTCTTCGGGCACGCTCGAAGATGAGAACGAAAAGGAGGAGGAAGAAGAGACTGCTCTTTCTGAGGGACTTCCCGGCCTTGGCAAGGCGCCTGTGACCGACAGCAGGCCTGTCAACAAGGAGGCTTTCGAGGTTACCTTGTAAAGCGACGCCTGATGCGATTTGAGCTCCCCGGCCTTCGGGGCGGGAAGCTCGAGGAAGTGTCGAGCTTTGCGGGCGGCGCTTTGCGCGCCCGTCACGGGGCCGGTGCGCGTCTCTTGGACTAGCACGCAGCGGCGGCCGCGCTTGCAGCCGCCGCTGGTCTCTGCGCCGGACTGACCGGTTGCCTCGGCCTGAGGTGGCGCGGGGAAATTTTCAAGCTCTTGCGGCGCGCCTTGAGCGGTCAAAACATGTGCCGCAGGCCGAATCCCACCGTGACGACGTTCGGGCTCCAGTCTCCAACCTGCCCGGAGAATCCGCGGGTATTGTCGATTTTGTCCTCCATGACGCTTGCAACGGCGTAGAGGTTGGTGCGCTTTGATAGGGGGTAGTCATAGCCCAGGGACACCGACCAGCGGGAGAAGTCAAACTCGCCCACCATGTCCCAATTCGAGTCGGATTGCGCATCAAGCCAGGATGCGGCAGCCATGAGCTTGCCGCCGGCGATTTGTGTTTCGGCACTTACCAGCAGGCTGAAGCCGTCAACCTGAATAAGGGAGAGAACTTGTGAGGCGAATTCCTGGGAGCCGCCGATCTTCCATGGCAGGTAGGGGGAGGACTCGGTGAAAAGCCCTCCGAAGGTGTAGAGCTCGATGGAGTTGAAGTACTCTCCCGCCAGGTAGAGCTTGAAGCTCCCGAAGTCGTAGCTTGCACCTGCAAGCAGCGTAAAGCCGTCGTCGGTGTCGATGTTGGTAAAGGCCTGCGTCAGGTTGTACCACTCAAAGGAGATCATCCCTGAAAACGGCCCGTTGTCGTAGGTTGCGGCGAGGTTGAGAAGCCGATCAGACCCGGACTTGTTCTCATAGCCGTTGACGCCCATGAAGTACATGGCGTGAAGTTGAAAGCCTGCAAAGTCGGGCGAGCGGTAGGCGAGGGCGTTGTCGCAGCCGCCGTAGCCGGTGAAGGTGTTGCCGGGCTGTGCAACGAAAAAGCCGAAGTCGTTGTCAAAAGCGCTGATCCGGTCGCTGAGCGACCAGGAGCTCAGGCCCTGATTGAAGCTTCCCAGCCGCCCCATGCCGAGCTTGCCAAAGGGCCCTTCGATGAAAATGCTCGACTCTCGATCAAAGAGAACATCGTCGTCTTGCAGATACAAGGCGCCGGTGTCGGCGTTAAAACTGCTTTCAAGAACAAAACCGACGTCAAGCCCGCTGCCGAGTTCTTCGAGGCCCTTGAGCCCCCAGCGCGAGGCGGACTGCCCGCCCGAGTTCATGGAAAAGTGCTCGACGTTGTCGTGCCCGGGGCTCTCGAGGTCCATGTTGGTGTAGGACAACCCGAGGTCGACGATGCCGTAGAGCTCGACTTCGGCGGCTGCGGCCGAGCCGGCTGCAGCCAAAAGCAGTGCCGCGGCAGACAGTGCGTATTTCATGGTTTGACTCCTCCTCTCGGGTCAGAGCACGATGCAGCCGGGGCTGCGGCAAAGGCAGGACAAGCCGCAGGAGTGCAGGCGAAAAAGCTTAAAGCGGCGATTTTCCTTCGGCCGCCTCCTTGATGAGCCTGTAGCCGCGGGGCGTTCCGTAGGTGAGGGCCACGCGGGGACTCACGGCAAAGTAAAAGCTCCAGAAGACGGCCCAGCCAAAGAGCTGAATCATGGACGCCTCCGTGAGCGCGAGTTTGAAAAACCAGCTCTGGAGCATGGCCACGCCCGGGCCCATGACCCAGAGCATCACGATCGTGACGCCCACGGCATTGGGGCTGCGCTTGACGGCAATCTGATAGATCGTCATGGCGCCCAGAAAGATGGCAAGCACCGTCGGGAGCACGGCCATCGAGGCCTGCACCATCATCTCGGCGTTGCGCACGAGCATGAAGAAGAATTCGCTCGTAATGAAGGTGGTCTCCCAGACCGCCCGCAGAAACCAGGCGATTTGGCCGATGATGAAGACCCAAAGAAGCCCCCCGAAGCCGCTTTTGATCGAGGGCGAGGTAAGCACGGGAGGCTTTGTTCTCGCATAGGAGCCGATGATCCAGGTCGGAAGCCCGACGATGAAGATGATGAGAAGGGTAAGAAGAACGGTTCGCATGAAAGTCGAAGTGGTTTGGCGCCGGGCAGCCGCGCGCGGACGTCAGGATTTTTGAATTTTTGGGCGGCGCTTGAGGTGTTGACGTTTGAAAATGAGGGAAGTATCGCAGGCGAGGGAGCCTTCGGGCTTAAGGAGTGCCGGGAGACTTTGCCTCGTGCGGTTCGCGAAAGTGCGCGCAGCACGCGTCGCTTTGCGGATCATAAGACTCGAGCTCGTGCAGGATGCCGCAGTCGCCGTTTTCATGGTGGCCCGCGCAGCGCATCTTGAGTTCAAGCAGAGTCTGGCGCAGGCCTTCAAGTTCGTGCATGCGCTCTGAGACCTCCTGGAGCTTTTTTTCAATCAGGGCGTGCGCATCGGCGCACTTTCTGGGGTCGCCTTCATCGAGCGCGGCAAGGCTTGCAATGTCTTCGAGCGTCATGCCGAGCGTGCGGCAGTGCCGGATGAAGTGAAGGCGCGCCAGGTGCTTTTCCCCGTAGTCGCGGTAGTTGTTGAGCAGGCGCTGTGCGGGCGGCAGCAGCCCCTTGGCTTCATAAAACCGGATGGTCTCGATCGTGACGCCCGAGCGGCGAGAAAGTTCCCCGATGCGCATAGGATGCTCGCAAAAGAGCCCGCGGGGCTCCTTGTCTTTAAAAGAAAACGGGTTAAAGGACAGACATCAAGATTTTTTGATGGCCGTGCGCCCGAGGGCGGACGTCTAAAACGTCACGTGATCCGGGTCAAGGCCCGAAAAGCCCGTCTGCGGCAGGTTGTCGAGCCGCGTCATGTCCTCCTCCGAGATGTTGAATCCGAAGAGATCGGCGTTTTGCCGGCGCCTTTCGGCGTTCATCGACTTGGGCAGCGTCGCCACGCCGTGCTGCAGGCACCAGCGAAGCGCAATCTGGGGGCTCGTGACGCCGTATTTTTGCGCAAGTTCGCACAAAACGGGATGGCGGATGAGTGCACCTCGCCCAAGGGGCGACCAGGCTTCAATCTGAATGCCCCGCTCCATGCAGAATTCGACCGTGGGCTTTTGCATGTAGCCCGGGTGAAATTCAATCTGATTGACCATGGGGGCGATGTTTGCGCGCGCAAGCAGCGGCACGAGATGGTGCACCAGAAAGTTGCTCACGCCGATGGCCCGCACGCGGCCGCTCTTGTAGAGGTCTTCCATTGCGCGCCACGTCCCGGAGTTGATGCTCTGCCAGGTCATGGGCTCGCCGCGGGCGGCAGGCCAGTGAATGAGGTACAAGTCGAGATACTCAAAGCCAAGCGTTGCAAGCGTCTTGTTGAAAGCGGCGATCGTGGCCTCGTAGCCGCGGTCGGTGTTCCAGAGTTTGCTTGTGACGAAGATCTTTTCGCGGGGGATTCCGCAGGTGCGGACCGCCAGGCCCACCGAGTGCTCGTTGCCGTAGATGTGCGCCGTGTCGATGTGCCGGTAGCCGACGCTGATGGCGTCCTTGAGGTTGGCAACGAGCTCGTCGCCGTCGGGAACCTGCCAGGTTCCCATGCCGACGCAGGGAAGGCGAACGCCGTTGGATAGTTTGAAGCCGCTCGCGATGGTGGGCACGTAGATTTCTCCTTGATTGGCTTGAAATAGTCCTGCTTTGTATTGATCGTGCGCACCGTCTTCCTTTCTTGGGAAGCGGTGACTTTTTTTCAAATGCACGCCGCTGCCTGCATCCCCCGCGAATGATGCCGGCGGGTTTTTAGTCAAAGGCGCGGCGTCCGTGCATAAAAACGGACGGTCAACGGGGCGACAGACCCCGTCCGGGCCGTGTAGTGCGACATTTTAGCAAGCGCCTTTGCGCGGGCCTTGGGGCTAAAAACGCTCGCGCCGACTGATCTACGCTTCGGCGGGCGGACGCGTGCGTCGCTCAAATCCCGGATTTCTCATCGTCGGCAAAGCGCCTCGCCGAGCAGCACCGCGGCAGCATCGCAAGCGTTTCCTGCTCGGCAATCTCTTCGGGAAACTTCGGCACGAGCGAGAGCTTCACTTCAAGGTGCGGGCGCATCAGGGGATCCTTGCCGAAGGCCTTCTGAAGCACTTCGACAAACGCCTCGTTGAGCTTTTCCTGCAACTCTTCAACGGTCTGCGCCACGGCCCGAATGGGGTTGGCGTGGTCGAAGTCCGGGCACAGGGCCTGAAAGTCGCGGCGGTCGCGGTCGTAGACCACGAGAACTTCGGTGCGAATCGACAGTCCAAACTGGACGGCCAGGCGCCAGCCGGGAAGGCGCACGGGATAAGCGGGAAAGGCGGACATGGGATGTCGAGGATCGTTTTCAAAAAGCTGGAAATGAAAAAGGCAAAGCCCGAAAGAGCGCTCACGCGGGACGTCCTTTGCGCCTGTAGAGGTCCCCCGGGCGGGGAAGCTGCGCTGCCGCAAAAAGGCGGTTGATGCCGCGGGCTTTTTGGCATTTTAAGCGAGGCAGGCCCTGTGTTTTCACCGGGTGAAATCCCTGCAGACAACAAGCCTTGCCTCGTGGAAAGTCCCAAGCATGCGCGCGGGTTTTGTTGCTGCAAATCTTGCGCTGCCGCAAGAATTTCCCCGTTGGCGGCGATTAGACTTGCACCGCGCTTCGGGCGTACACAGGGACAAAACTACAAAACTAGAAAAATTTCAAGAACACACACCATGGCTGTCAGCGAATTGAGTACCGTCGTCGTTTCTGTCGTTGCCTGCGTCGTTGTCGGCGCGGGCTTTGTCTGGCAGATGATGCGCAGACGCAACAGGAAGGCCAACGCATCCAAACCCACCGCCGTCAAGCGGGACGCAAGCGGGCATCCGCTGCCTCCGGCTCGTCCCGAAGAGGGGGCGGTCAAGAAGTCCAAGGCCGTGAGCGACTTTGAGGCTGTGGGCGTCAAGCGCCCGACGATGCTTGCGGTGACCGCCATGCGAGGCGACGCCACGGCAAGCGAACTCTTCATTCAGAGGGCCTTTAAGATCGACCGCGAGTTCTGGCACGAGCTCGATGTGTCCTACCACGAGATGCGCCGCCTCGACTGCCTCTTTGCCGAGGCCAACAAGCTTGCCTGGGTGCCGGGCAGCGCCTTTGAGCGCCACATCTTTGCCGTGAGCTTCTCGCCCGTGCTCGAAGAGGCCCTAAAGCAAGGCTACCACCCGCGTGTGAACGCCACGGCGGCGGACCTTCAGATTTGCGCCGTCGACGAGATGGGTCGCATCCTGGGCGAGCCCATGCAGATGCCCGATCACGCCTGGGGGGAGCCCGCGCGCGTGCATGCGCTGTGGTGTGCGCTCAACCCAACCGACAAGCCCCATGAACTTGAAGGCGACCTCGTCAACGAGCTCGCACTGCTCAAGGACCGCGTCGAGAAATTGTCCGAACATGTTGCCGCCTTGACGGCCCGCACCTGGCAGCAGCGCTTTGAGAAGCTTTTGGACCTTTCCGAAGACTTGCGCCGCCTCGGAGCCGAAGGAGGGCAGGCGGCCGAGCGGCACGCGCGCATTGACGAGATTGTCAAGGAAGTGCGCGGCGACGCCGCCCGCATTGACGAGGCCATTGCCGAGCGCGCCTCCTCCGTCAAGACGGTCGAGGACGCCGATCAGGCGCTTGTGCATGCCGTTGCCTATCTCTATGTGCGCGAGCTCACGATCCGCGTGCTGCGCGTCTGCGCCCTGCTGCGCGTGATGGCAGGCGACACCTTTGCCCACGAAGTGCACTGCGCCAACCACATCATCACCGATCTTGATCAGTTCACGGACGTGCGGGGCTTGATCGCCGCGGCAGCGGCCGCCGCGCACGCGCCCCTTGAGAGCGAAAACCACCGCGCGATGAGCGATCAGCACGTGCAGCTTGCAGGCGACATCGCGCGGCACAGCCGCGAGCTGCAGAAGCTGCACGATGCGCTTGAGGGCGAACTGAGAAGCCAGGCGCAGCAGCTGCAGACCAAGGTCGACCGGTGCCTGCTCTGGCAGTCGCACCCGCGCCGCTATGCCGTGCGCCTGGACGACTACGGGCACATTGAAAAGATGTACGTGCTCGACGCTTAAGGCGTCCCCATCCGGCAGGCGAAAGCATCAAGTCCCCGGGCGCAGTCCCGGGGCTTTTTTTACGTTTACGGCTTGCGGTCGCTCGGATCGTCTCGGCCCACTTCGATGAACTGCGGGATGATGGGCTTGCGCCGGGCAAGCTCCGGCATCCAGGTCTTGACAAGCCTTTCGCGGTAGATGTCTGCGATGCGCCGCGCCATCGGCGCAAAGCGCAGGGTGCGCGCGGCCACCCAGAGCGTTTTTTCTATCGACGCGCTGCCGATTTGATGCACGGTGACCCGATCGAGCTGATCGCGCACGCACCACAGGCTCGTGGGCGGCAGGATCGTCCAGCCAAGTCCCCGCACGACGGCGTTGGTGACCGACTGGGTGTTTTCAACGAGGATGCGGTCGCTCACGCTGATGCCGAGAATGCGCATCATCGCAAGCGACTTTCTCCAGTCCATCGACTCTCTTCGATAGGACACGAAGGGCAGCCGCAGATGCGCGCAGATGCTCTCGGCGGGCAGCATGTCGCGGTCGATGGCGTCCGTCCTCGGGTGCACGATGAGGTACTTTTCCGACACAAGCCGCAGCGCAAGGAACCGGTCTTCGGACGGGATGTCGGGGGCAATGGCAATGTCAAGGCGCCCCTCGCGGAAATCCTTGAGAATCTTTGGAATCAGCCCCCACTGGGCCTCAAAGTGCTGCACGGCCGGAATGAGCGCGGCTTCAAGGTCGCTGCTTGCGTAGCTTGCGGCCGCCTCGGTGATTCCAAAGCGAAGCGAACACACGCGGCTCGTTTTGATGGCTTCCACCGCGCGCAGAAAGCGCGATGATTCGTCGACCACGGACTGCGCAAGGCTCAGCACCTCCTGGCCGCGCTCGGTGAGCCTGGGCGGGCGCACGGAGCGGTCAAAGAGCGCGAAGCCAAGCTGCTTTTCAAGCCTTTCGATTGCCTGCGAGACGGCCGACTGCGACAGCGCAAGGGTGCGCGCGGTTTCCGAAAACGAACCGATGCGCGCGGTGTTGACGAAGATGTTGAGCTGCGCGGGCTGAACAAGGTGCAGGTCCAGTGAGTCGGGCATAAGCGTGTGCGATGGTCAATCATTAGCGCCGCTAATCATAGGGCAATTGCATGAATAGACGCATAAGATGAGGCCTGCACGACTCATGGGCTTTGCGCCAATGAGCTGCAGCCATATCGTTTTTTACCCGCCTGCACCTTGGTCCCCTCGGCTGCGGGCATTTTTTTGCCGGCTGCGGTGCAGCCCTGACGGCCGCAGGCGGCATCATAAGCGCGAAAGTTGTACGTCCATCAGTCAAGCTGATAATGCACTTTACCTAGGTGGTATTGCCTAGCATCGAAAAAAGAAAGCCTCTTTTGCAGAACCCTGCACGAGCAGGCTTTTGTAGGCAACGAGAATTTTTTCGAGCATTATGTTTGACGGCGTACTTCTTATCCTTCCCGACTTTTCGGTGATTTTGTTCGGCGCGCTTTTGGTGAACTGCTTTCACTTTGAGCGCAGTTTCTGGGACAAGGCCGAAAATCTTGTTTTCTACGTCCTGTTTCCGCCGCTTCTTTTTAACTCCGTGTCAGGCTCGCACCTGACGCCTTCGGCAGCAGGCCTCTTTCTTGCGAGCGCCGTGGGGGCGATGCTGCTTGCCGTCGTTCTCGCCTGGTGCGTGCGCTACATCGTCAAGGACGACGACTGGACGCACGCTTCGGTCTTTCAGTGCGGCTTTCGCTTTAACACCTACATCGGCTTTGCGGTGTGCAGCCGCCTCTACGGGCAGGAGGGCATGTCGCTTATGGCGCTTTTGATTGCGTTTTGGGTGCCGATCAGCAACACGATCGCCGTGAGCGTTCTGGCCAACGCCGTCGCAAAAAAGGAGGCCTCCGAAGGGGGCGCGGCGGCAGGCAAAACCGAGAGCACCGCGATGAAAACGCTCAAGGCCGTCGTGAAAAACCCCTTGATCATCGCGACGGTGGCAGGGCTCATCGTCAACGTGAGCGGCGTGACGGTGCCTGGCGTCGTGCACGGGTTCTTTAAAAACCTGGGCAATGCGTCTCTTGCCATGGGGCTTTTGTGCATCGGCGCAGGTTTGCGGATGAACGACTTCAAAAAGCACATCGCGCTTATTTCGGTCTCGTGCCTTGACCGCCTGGTTGCGGTGCCTCTCATTGCCTGGGCCGTCTCGACGATCATGGGCCTTTCCCCCGTGGAGACGGGCGTGGCCATGGTCTTTGCAGCGCTTCCCACCGCGCAGTCGTGCTACGTGATGACGGCCAGCATGCGGGGCAACGCCACGGCGGTGGCAAACGTTACGACGGCGCAGACGCTTTTTGCCATGGCAAGCATCCCGGCCTGGATCGCATTGCTGCTCACCATGGGGCGGTAGGCGAGGGAGCCATTGAAGGTGCGCTCAACAAAATTCCCGGCCGCGGCATCAACCGTCGGCCGGGAATTGGCATTTTGGGAGGCCTTGGGAGGTCTTTTCATCAAGGCCCGCGGAGCTTGCGGTTGCGGGCCTTTGCCGTCAGCGCGTGAAGTTCGCGCGCATCTCATCGAGTATTGCAGCGGCGTTGGCGGCGATTTCGCCGGCCGTCAGCCCTGCGTAGACCCCCTCGCTTGCCGCGCCGTGCAGGTACACGGCGCCAAGCGTTGCGCTCACAAGGTCGTAGTGCTGCGCAAAGAGAGCGCCGAGCATGCCCGAAAGGACGTCGCCCGAGCCCGCGGTCGCAAGCATGGCGTTGCCCGTGGGATTGATCCACGTGCGCGAGCTTCTGAGCGCAATGACGCTGCCCGCTCCCTTGAGAATGGAAATGGCGCCCGTTTGCAGCGACAGTTCCCGGCAGGCGGTGATGCGGTCGGCGTTTACCTTTTCAACGCTCGTTCTCAAAATGGCGGCCGCCTCTCCGGGGTGCGGCGTGATCACGGTGTGGGAGCGGCGGGCGAGAACGGCGTCCTGCAGAGACTGATCCTGCGCCATCATGCGCAGCGCATCAGCATCAAGCACGAGCGCGGCGGGACTGGCGATGGCGGCCTCAAGGCGCTCTCTGGCCCGATCGCCAAAGCCCATTCCGCAGCCCACGACGTTGCAGGTCGAGGCCGCAAGGTCTGCAGCCTCGGGCGCAAACATGAGCTCGGGATAGACGGGATCAAAGGCCGGAGCGCGGCTTCCCATCATTTCCACCGTCACGCGTCCGGCGCCCAACACGAGCGCGGCGCGTGCGGCAAGAAGCGCCGCGCCGATCGTGCCGTTTTCGCCGCCCACGACCGTCACCGACCCGTAGGTGCCCTTGTGGCTGTTTTTGTCGCGCGGCTCGCAGACGTGCCGAAAGTCGCTCTGATCGATGATGCCGAGGGTGGAGAGGGGAACGGAGACGTCAAGTTCGTTGACGACCACTTCGCCTGCGGCATCGGCCCCTTCGCACATGTAGCAGCCTGCCTTGGGTGCGAGCATGGCCATCGTGAGGTCAGCGTGGCAGCCGGGAATCCCGCCCACCCAGCGGCCCGTCATGGCGTCAATGCCGGTGGGGAGGTCGACGCTCACGCGAAGCGCGCGGCGCTCGTTAAACCACATGGCGGCGTCAAGGAAGTCGCCCGAAAGAGCTTTCTTCATGCCCGTGCCGAAAATGGCGTCGACCACGACGTCGGCTTTGTCGGCGCTGTAGGGATCGGCAATCACGACGCCGCCCGCAGCGACCCAGGCCTCGTACATCATCAGGGCGTCTTCGGCCTTGGGCTTGTCGCAGCCGATGAGCGCGCACGTGACGCGCTTGCCCTTGTTTTTCAAAAAGAGCGCGGCGGCAAAGCCGTCGCCGCCGTTGTTGCCGGGGCCGCAGACGATGACGATGTGCTGCGCCTCGGGGCGAAGCTCAAGGATCTTGTCGGCTACGGCGCGGCCGGCGCGGCGCATGAGTTCGCCTTGAGGCAGAAGGTTGTTGAAGCGCCGCTCAAGTGCGGAAAGTTCGTCGAGGTTGAGAATTTGCTGAGCCATAAGACAATCAAATGCGATGCGTCCTGCCCAAGATTGGGGTCCGGCTCCTGCGGCATGAGGCTTGCGGCAAACAAGGCGCAGGCCCCGCAGGGGTGCCGATCAAAATAGGGAATGCGGGCAGGCCGGCTTTTTATAAAAACGAAAAGGAGCCCGACTGCGGCGGGCTCTCGAGAAGAGCTTTGTCTTCCGGAAGAAAATTGTCGTGCGGCATTGTAGACCACGGCCCGCCGGCGACGCGGGATTTTGAAAGGGAAGAGCCGCGAAAACGCCGGAATCTCAAGGCGGTGCATCACTTATAATCGTCGGATTGACCGGCAGAGCGCCTTGCTGGCGCGGTGCAAAAGGGGCTCGAGGGGACTTGAGGGGACTTTCAGGCGGTTTGTTTTGGTTCGCCTCAGAAGAAGAGCCGCCAGTCCTTTCTCGTTTTTCTTCTTCTTTCTCCCGCCTCTTTTTGCTTTTCGTTTTTGCCGCCGTTTTTTCCTTTTTGGAAGGCCCCGTTTTCTCTTATGTCCAACGCATCCGTCGTTATCAGGATTCCCGGCTCTCGCGCCTTGTCAGAGTTTCGCGCACAGCGTCTTTTGTCGCGCCTGCAGTCCGCAAGCAGCGCCGTGGCTGCCGTAAGCGGCCGTTATCTTCACTTCGTGCACGCTGAGCATGCACTCGATGAGACCGAAGGCAAGCGGCTTGCCGCGCTTTTGGACTACGGCGATCCGGCTGCCGACGTCAAGGCCGACCTGCAGTTTCTCGTGGTGCCGCGCCTTGGGACGATCAGCCCCTGGGCGTCCAAGGCAACCGACATCGTGCACAACACAGGCATTGAAAGCGTGCTGCGCGTCGAGCGCGGCGTGCTCTACAACATTGCCTTGACCGACGGCGCGCAGCTGGGCGAAGAAGAGCAGTCGGCCCTGGCGGCTCTTTTGCACGACCGCATGACGGAGACGGTGCTTGCGGCCGACGCCGATCCGGCCGTTTTGTTTGCCGACGTCAAGGGCAAGCCCATGGCCGTGGTCGACGTCATCGCAGGCGGCAAGGCCGCGCTTGAAAAGGCCAACGTTGAATTGGGCCTTGCGCTTGCGCCCGATGAGATCGACTACCTCCTTGAAGCCTTTGCAAAGGCCGGGCGCAACCCGACCGACGTCGAACTCATGATGTTTGCGCAGGCCAATTCCGAGCACTGCCGCCACAAGATTTTCAACGCGAAGTTCACCATCGACGGCGTCGATCAGGACAAGACCCTCTTTGGCATGATCCGCGAGACGCACAAGAAGTCGCCCCTGGGCACGATCGTCGCCTACTCGGACAACGCCGCGGTCTTTGAGGGTCCGACGGTGACGCGCCTGTATCCGCGGCCCACCAAGGACGACGTTTTCGGCGCGAAGTTCGAAGAGCGCCTTGAGCCCGTGCACACGGTCTTCAAGGTCGAAACCCACAACCACCCGACGGCGATCAGCCCGTTTCCGGGCGCCTCGACGGGCTCGGGCGGAGAAATCCGCGACGAGGGCGCAACGGGCCGCGGCGCGCGTCCCAAGGCGGGCTTGTGCGGCTTTTCTGTCTCGGCGCTGCACCTGCCCGGGCACGAACAGAGCTGGGAAAACGACAGGGACGCCAACCATTCCGGGGCCGAAGAGCCCGCGGATCAAAAGGCAGCCATCTACGGCGCGCCCGAGAGAATCGCAACGCCCCTGGCGATCATGACCGACGGCCCGCTCGGGGCGGCGGCCTTCAACAACGAATTCGGGCGCCCCAACGTGCTCGGGTACTTTCGCGCCTTTGAGTCGCGCGTGGGAGACGTTCGCTACGGCTACCACAAGCCCATCATGCTTGCGGGCGGCATCGGCAACATCCGCGAGGATCAGACATCCAAGCACACGCTTGAGCCTGGCACCCTCATGATCGTTCTGGGCGGCCCCGGCATGCGCATTGGCTTGGGCGGCGGCGCGGCGAGCTCCATGACCTCGGGCTCGAACGCTGCGAGCCTTGACTTTGACAGCGTGCAGCGCGGCAACCCTGAAATGCAGCGGCGCGCGCAGGAAGTCATCGACCGCTGCTGGGCGTGCGGCGCGGAAAATCCGATTCTTGCCATTCACGACATCGGCGCGGGCGGTCTTTCAAACGCCATGCCGGAACTTGCCGACCTCTCGGGCCACGGCGCGCATCTCTCGCTCGAGAATGTGCCGGTCGAGGAAAAGGGCATGAGCCCGCTTGAAGTCTGGTGCAATGAAAGCCAGGAGCGCTACGCCGTTGCCATTGCCCCCGAGTCGCTTGAAAAGTTTGACGCCTTCTGCCGCCGCGAGCGCTGCCCCTATGCGGTGCTGGGCACGATCAGCGTCGACGGCAATCTGGTCGTTGACGGCCGCGCGGGCGAGGCCACGGCCGTGGACATGCCCATGGAGGTGCTTCTTGGCAAGCCCCCGCGCATGCACCGCGACGTCAAGAGCGTGGTGCGCGAACTTGCGCCCTTTGACGCCGGAAAAATGTCCGTCAAGGACGCGCTTTACGCCGTGCTGCGCCATCCCACGGTGGGCAACAAGAGCTTCTTGATCACCATTGGCGACAGAACCGTGGGCGGCCTTGTGAGCCGCGATCAGATGGTCGGCCCCTGGCAGGTGCCGGTGGCCGACTGCGCCGTCACGAACGTCAACTTCACCGGATTTGAGGGCGAGGCGATGGCCGTGGGCGAGCGCACGCCCGTGGCGGTGATCGATTCGGCCGCAGCAAGCCGCATGGCAATCGGCGAGGCGCTCATGAACATTGCCGCAGCCGACATTGAGCTTGCCCTGGTCAAGCTCTCGGCCAACTGGATGGCCGCCTGCGGCGCCGAAGGCGAAGACGCCAAGCTCTTTGCCGCCGTGAAGGCTGCAAGCGAATTCTGTCAGGCGCTCGGCATCTCCATTCCCGTGGGCAAGGATTCGTGCTCGATGCGCACGGCCTGGCAGGACGGCGACGTGAAAAAGTGCGTCACAAGCCCCGTCTCGCTCATTGCCTCGGCCGCGGCGCCGGTCACGGACGTGCGCATTACGCTCACCCCCGAACTGCGCATGGACCGTCCGTCGGTTCTTCTTGCCTTTGATCTTTCCTGCGGCGCCAACCGCATGGGCGCCTCGATTCTGGCGCAGGTCGCGCAAAGCTTTGGCTGCGACGCTCCCGACGTGTCCGACCACACGGTGCTTGCGCGCTTTGTGAAGCTTTTAAGAAAGCTCACGCTCGCAGGCTGCGTCTACGCCTATCACGACAGAAGCGACGGCGGTTTGGCTGCGACGCTTGCCGAAATGATGTTTGCCACGCACTGCGGCATGTCCATTGACCTCTCGGGGCTTCTCGCCGTGAGCAAGAAGACGCCCTCGGCCATTGAGACGCTCTTTAACGAAGAGCTCGGCGCCGTGCTGCAGGTGCCTGCCGACCGGCTGCGCGACGTGCGCGCGGCCATCGAGGCGGCGGGCCTTGCCGACTACTTCGTCATGCTGGGCGAGCCCAACGCAAGCGACGTTCTTGAAGTGCGCGTCGACGGCAAGGTGATTCTTTCTGAAAAGCGCACCGACCTCATGGCCGCCTGGAGCGAGGTGAGCCACGCCATCGCCCGCGGCCGCGACAATCCGGCCTGCGCCGACAGCGAGTTTGCGGTTCAGACGAGCGCTTCGGCCAGAGGTCTGTATGTCGAGACCACCTTCGATCCGGAAGTGCGCGTTGCAGGCCCCTACATTCACAACGGAGAGGCGCGCCCGAAGATGGCCGTGCTGCGCGAGCAGGGCGTCAACTCGCACGTGGAGTTGGCGGCTGCCTTTACGCGCGCGGGCTTTGACGTCTTTGACGTGCACATGACGGATCTTTTAAGCGGCCGCGTGACGCTTGAAGACTTCTGCGGCCTTGGCGTTGCCGGGGGCTTTTCCTACGGCGACGTTCTGGGCGCGGGCGGCGGCTGGGCCAAGACGATTCTGCACAACGCACGCTTAAGCGACATGTTCGAGGCGTTCTTCAACCGGCGCGACACCTTTGCGCTTGGCATCTGCAACGGCTGTCAGATGATGAGCCATCTGCACTCGCTCATCCCGGGCGCCGAGCACTGGCCCAATTTCGTGCGCAACCGCTCCGAGCAGTTTGAAGCGCGCCTGGTGCAGGTAAAAATCGAGCAGAGCCCCTCGATTCTCTTTGCCGGCATGGCGGGCAGCTCCATGCCCATCGTCAACAGCCACGGCGAAGGACGCGTTCAATGGCGCAGCCCCGCCGACGCAGCCTCCTGCCTTGTGGCGGCGCGCTATGTTGACGGCAGCGGCCTTTCCACCGAGGTCTACCCCTTGAATCCCAACGGGTCGGCCGAGGGCGTCACGAGCGTCACCACGCCCGACGGGCGCTTTACGATCATCATGCCGCACCCGGAGCGCACGCACCGCACGGTGCAGATGTCCTGGCATCCGCGCAACGCGGGCGAGCTCTCGCCCTGGATGCGCATGTTTGACAACGCCCGCGCCTGGGTGGGCTAGCCGCATTGGGCAGGGGCGCCTCTCGGGCGCCTTGCCTCTGGCGAAGCTTTTTCAATTCAAGGCTGCCGGCGCCTGTTGCAGCATATGCAGCGGCGCCGGTCATTTTGGCGCTTTCCCGCTTGAGGTCGTCGGCATCCTTGGGCGGGTTGGTTTTTCATTTTTTAAGGACGGTCGTGCTCTTTGGCATGCAGTGGGGCGTCTGGAGCGCCTTTTTTCTTGCAAGTCTTCTTTTGGCAATTGCGCCGGGCCCGGACAACCTTTTTGTGCTCGTGCAGTCGGCCACGCTCGGCGCGCGCGCGGGGCTCTGGGTGGTGACGGGGCTCCTGACGGGCATCCTTGTGCAGACCTTTGCCGCGGCCTTGGGAATCGCCGCCGTGGTGGCGGCAAGCCCCATGCTCTTTTGGGGCATTCGGATTCTGGGCGCCGCGTACCTCATCTATCTTGCGGTGATGGCCTGGAGAGCCGGGGCCTGCGCGGGAGGGGCGGCCGCCTATGCCTCTGCAAGAGCCGTGCAGCTGTGGCGGCGCGGCTTCATCATGAACGTCACCAATCCCAAGGTGCAGATCTTTTTTCTTGCCTTCTTCCCGCAGTTTGTAAGCCCCGGGGCAACGACCTTTGAGACCGCGGCCCAGATGGTCGTCATGGGCGCGACCTTTGGCATTGCCACGGCGATTGTCTTTGCCGCCGTGGCCGTCTTTGCGGGCAAGCTTGCCGACAAGCTCAGAACGCCGCGCGTGCAGTTTTTCATGAACCGCGTGAGCGCCGTGATCTTCGTGCTTCTTGCCGCGGGCACGCTGCTTTCAAGTTAAAAAATCAAAAGGAGCAAGACCGATGCGCGAGACCTCGACCTCCTTTGCCGACGTTGCCTGGGGTGCGGTGAGCATCATCGTGATCGCCTTTTTCTTTGCGCTCATCGTGCACTCGATTTGGAAGGCCGCCAAAAATCACCCAAGCGCCTGCAGCAAGCGCCCCAACGGCGTGCGCGGCGGGCTTCTTGTCGTTGCCTCATGGCTTCTAGCCCTGGGGCTTTTCAGGCTTGCGTCGGCCGCAAACATCGTGAGCTTTCTCAACGCCTCGATGGGAACCGAAGCCAATTTCGCCCTTGTCTTCATGTACGCCGGCCCTTCGCTTTTGGCCGCTCTCGTCTCCTTCATCGGCTGCCACAGGCTTGCCTGTTCAAGGAGTCCGGCGGCGGTGGTGGTCGCCGTTTTTGCGCTTTGGGCCGCCTCGGTCGGATTTGCCTTGGTTCAACCCCTTCTTTTGGGCACGCCCAGGGCGGGAGTGGGGGAGCTTTGCGCGCTTGCCGTCTTTTCGGCTGCCGGCACCCTCTATCTCATTGCCGCTCCTCGCTCTCGCCACACCTACGGCTTTCGATGCGACGATTAAGAATCGCAGGAGAGGCGCTTGACGCAGGCGGGCCTTGCACGGCTTGAGTGCACGTCTGCACCGGACTGAGGCAAACACCCTAGGGATAACCCCGCCATTGTTTTTTTGCATGCTCTCTTTAGCATAGCGGGAATATTTCGAAAATCAGGGGAACTCGGGGCGGCGGTTTTACCCTTCGCTTGACTGCGTGTTTGAAGCGGGCGGCGCTTTTATCCTCGCCTTCAGGTCCCCACCCAAGCGCTGCGCCAGTCTTTTTCTTAACAAATGTTTGGACAAAGGCGGGCGGCGGCCTTCTCAAGAAGTACCACCATGCTTTTTTCTCCCAAAGCGGCCGACGACACGGATCGCATCCGAGTCAAAATCTGCGGCCTGACGCGCGAAGACGACGTGGTCACGGCCATTGAGGCCGGCGCTGACGCCGTGGGTTTTATCTGCTATCCGGCAAGCTCGCGCTACGTGACGCCCTCCCGGCTCATGGCGCTCACCTCGCTGGTGCCCTCGTCGGTGTCGGTCGTTCTCGTCTTTGTCAATCCCACAAGCGAAGAGGTGCGCGAGCATCTGGCCCTGTTCCCCAACGTCATCCTGCAGTTTCACGGCAACGAGTCGCGCCCGTTCTGCGATCAGTTCCACGTTCCCTACATGAAGGCCGTGCAGGTGCGCTCACCCGACGATCTTCTCAAGGCCCAGGACGAGTACCCGATGGCAAGCGCCCTCGTGGCCGATACGCCGAGCGTTGAGCACGGGGGCACGGGCGAGTGCTTTGACTGGAAGTCGGTGGCCGCGGTGCGCGATCGCATCCACAAGCCTCTGGTGGTGGCCGGAGGCCTGCGCGAGCAGAACGTGCGCGAGGCAATCACGCTGCTGCACCCCTGGGCTGTGGACGTCGCAAGCGGCGTTGAAACCGCCCGCGGCATCAAGGATCACGACAAGATTCTCACCTTCATGCAGGCCGTGCGGCGCGGAGGCGACGTCAATCCCGAGCAGATTGCTGACGCCGGCAAGCCCGCGCCTTAAAAAAGCGAAAACTGCATCAATTCCCGCACAGAAGGCTCGCAGCCTGAGGCGGCGCGCACACGCGCACGCCAAAGCGCGCGAGCCTTTTTGCTGCTTTTTTGAGCAACTTGTCCTTCGTGACGAGCATGTCTGCGGCAACGCTATAGGCCAAATCAAGAAACTTCTGATCGTCGGCGTCGCGGCAGGTGACCGGGGCGGCAAGGTCAACGTCAACCGCCGTGCAAAAGTGTGCGTAGCGCTCCAGAAAGGCTATCTGCTCCTCGCTTGAAAGCCCGAAGGCAGGGCGCGAGAGGACGTCTGCGAACTCTTCCAGACACGCGGCGTTTGTGACCACGCGCATACGGCCCATTTGGAGGGCCTCCGAGAGCGCAAGACTTTGCGCATCCTTCCAGTAAAAGATGTCGAGCACCACGTTGGTGTCAAGGACAACAACGGGAAGAGCGTCGCTTTTTGCCTCTTCTTGTGCCGTCTCCCGTGCCGCCTGCGGCTGATCTGCGTCGGGCAACGCCCGGCCGGCAAAAAGCGCATGCCTGTCCTTTTCAGAGCACCGCACGCGCTCGATGACGCAGCGGCCTGCCAACAGTGCAAAGCGCGCGGGGGCTCTTTGCCCGCGCAGGGTCTGCGCGGGCGGAGAGTCAAGGTTATGCCCCATGCGCAATGCGCTCGAGCATGAAGGGAAGGATGCCGTTGGCCTTGAGGTAGGTAAGCTCCACGGGCGTATCAATGCGCACGCGCAGCTTGGTCGAGACCGTCTTGCCCGAAGGCCTGTGGATGAGAAGCTCCACCTCGCCCTGCGGCTTCAAGTCCTCAAGGCCGCGGATGTCAAAGGATTCGCTTCCGGTGATGCCAAGCTCATCAACCCCTTCGCCTGGCATGAATTCAAGCGGCAGCACGCCCATGCCGACGAGGTTGGAGCGGTGGATGCGCTCAAAGCTTTTGACGATGACGGCCTTCACGCCCAAAAGCTTCGTCCCCTTGGCGGCCCAGTCGCGGCTAGAGCCCGTGCCGTACTCTTCGCCGCCAAAGACCACGCAGGGGGTGCCCGAGGCAATGTAGGCGCGGCTTGCGTCAAAGATGCGCATGAGCTTGCCCTCGGGCTGATAAAGCGTCCAGCCGCCTTCAAGACGCGTGCCGTCCTCTTTTAAAGGCACCATGAGGTTTTTGATGCGCACGTTGGCAAAGGCTCCGCGCATCATCACCTCGTGATTGCCGCGGCGCGAGCCAAAGCTGTTGAAGTCCTGGGGCTCAACGCCGTGGTCTCTTAACCAGTCGGCGGCGGCGCTGTCGGCCGTGATGCGGCCTGCCGGAGAAATATGATCCGTCGTCACCGCGTCGCCGTAGATGCCAAGCGCCCGGGCGCCCGTGATGTCGGCCAAGGGCGAGGCGGGGTCAAAGAAGGGCGCCTGCGCGATATAAGTCGACGCGGGCCAGTTGTAGCAGGGGCCCGAGACGCTTCCGATCGACTGCCAGAGACTGCCCGGGTCGGTTTCAATCTTGATGTAGGTTTGCTTAAAGGTCTCCGGATCTTGTGCGGCGGGCATCAGGGCGGCGATTTCCTGCGGCGTGGGCCAGATGCTCTTTAAGTAGACGGGCGCGCCCTCGGCGTCGCGCCCCAGAGGCTCGCGCGTGAGGTCGACCTTCATGCTGCCTGCGATCGCATAGGCCACCACCAGGGCGGGGCTTGCAAGGAAGTTGGCGCGCACCAGAGGATGGATGCGGGCTTCGAAATTGCGGTTGCCAGAGAGAACAGCCGCCACCGCCAGATCCTTGTTGACGATGGCCTGCGCGATGTCGGGGCGCAAATTGCCCGCGTTGCCGATGCACGTCGTGCAGCCGTAGGCCGCCACGTTAAAGCCAAGCTTCTCGAGGTAGGGGAGAAGCCCCGTTTTCTTTAAGTATTCGGTGACGACGCGGCTTCCCGGTGCAAGGCTCGTTTTAACGCGCGGGTGCACGGCTAGACCCTTTTCAACCGCTTTCTTGGCTAAAAGGCCGGCGCCGATCAAGACAGAGGGGTTGGAAGTGTTGGTGCAGGAGGTGATGGCGGCAATCACGATGTCGCCATGCGAAAGCGGCCCTGAGTCGGTTTCGCCGCTTGCGCAGGCGGCCTCCGGCGCAACGCCCAGGCCCCCTTTGTCCACGGGCTCGGTGAGCATGCGCTCAAAGGCTTGTGCGGCATCGGCAAGGGCAATGCGCTCCTGGGGCTTGCGCGGGCCCGAGATCGAGGGAGAAATCTCGCCCAAATCGATTTCGACCACGTCGGTGTAGTCGATTTCGCCCGCGCGCGGGATGCCAAAAAGGCCCTGGGCCTTGAAGTAGGCTTCGATAAGCGCGGTTTCCTTTTCGCTTCGCGCGGTCTGGCGCAGGTAGGCGATCGTCTTTTCGTCGACTGCAAAATAGCCCATCGTGGCGCCGTACTCGGGCGCCATGTTGGCGATGGTGGCGCGCTCTGGCACTTCAAGGGCGGATGCGCCCGCGCCGAAGAATTCAACGAATTTGCCCACCACCTTGCGCTCGCGCAGCTTTTGCGTCACCGCAAGCGCAATGTCGGTGGTCGTGCACTCAGGGTGCAGAGCGCCCGTTAAGTGCACGCCGATCACGTCGGGAGCGAGCATGTAGATGGGGCGCCCGAGCATGGCCGCTTCGGCTTCGATGCCGCCCACGCCCCAGCCGATGACGCCAAGGCCGTTGACCATCACGGTGTGGCTGTCGGTGCCGACGACGCTGTCGGGCCACACGGTGCCGTCATCGCCCGCAAACACCACGCGAGCGAGATGCTCAAGGTTGACCTGATGGCAGATGCCGAATCCGGGCGGGACGATGCCGAAGGTCTTGAAGGCCTGCATGCCCCACTTTAAAAACGCGTAGCGCTCGCGGTTGCGCGAGAACTCAATTTGCATGTTCTCTTCAAGGGCCGAGGCAGAGGCGTTCTTGTCGATCATGACCGAGTGGTCGACCACAAGGTCAACGGGCACAAGAGGCTCGATTTTTCCGGGATCGATGCCGCGCTCGCGGGCGGCTTCGCGCATGCTCGCGATGTCAACCAAAAGGGGCACGCCCGTGAGGTCCTGCAGGAGCACGCGGCTCACGACAAAGGGGGTTTCCTCCCTCGCGCCTTTCGCGCTCCAGGCGGCAAGCTTCATGACGGAGTCCTCTCCAATCACCGTGCCGTCGCAGTTTCTGAGCACGCTCTCGAGCACGATGCGGATGGTGGCCGGGATGCGCGCCAGCGACCTGCCGCAGTGCTCTTGCAATGCATGAAGACTGTAGTAGCGGTAATTGCTGCCGCCCGCGTCGAGCGCGGCAAGGCAGCGCTCACGCAGGGCGGGTGCAGTGCTCTCTGACATAGTGGTCTGTCTCCTGGGATGTGTTCTCTGGGCTCGTTTGGTTTTGCGCTGCAGCGGCCCGATTTCAGATTGCGCCTGACAATCAATCCGCGTCAATCCACAAAAAGGCGGCTGCTGCGCGCGCATTCGATTCATTCTAAGAAAAAATCCATGGCTGCCCGAGGGGGGCTCGCGCAAGCGACAAAAAAGGCGCTTTGCGTCAAAAACTCTTCGCAAAGCGCCTTAGGTCAAAGCCTTTAGATTGGCGGCAAGAGCGCCGCTAGAAGCGGCGCGTTTTCACCATTAGCCGAAAAGATGCTTGACCGCGTCGATTTCGCCCTGAAGTTCGGCGACGGTGGCGTCGAGCTTCTTCTGGCTGAATTCGTCAAAGGGCAGGCCCTGGACGATTTCATAGTTGCCGTTGCCGTCGCAGATGCAGGGCATGCCGCAGATGATGCCTTCGGGAACGCCGTAGCTGCCGTCGGAGGGCACGCCCATCGTGACCCAGCCGCCGTTGGTGCCGAGGAACCAGTCGCGCATATGGTCGATCGCAGCGGAGGCCGCGCTTGCCGCAGAGCTTGCGCCTCGCGCTTCAATGATGGCCGCGCCGCGCTTGGCAACCGTCGGGATGAAGGTGTTGGCGTACCAGTCGTCTTCAACGCATTCCTTGGCGGGCTTTCCGTCGATCGTGCAGAAGCGGATGTCGGGGTACATCGAGGTGGAGTGGTTGCCCCAGACGGCCATCTGCTTGATGGTGTGCACGGGCTTGCCCGTCTTTTCCGAGAGCTGCGAGAGCGAGCGGTTGTGATCGAGCCTCAGCATCGCCGAGAAGCACGTGGGCGCAAGCGACGGGGCGGACTTCATGGCAATCCAGGCGTTGGTGTTGCAGGGGTTGCCGACCACGAGAACCTTGACGTCGCGCGAGGCAACGGCGTCAAGCGCCTTGCCCTGCACCGTGAAGATGGCCCCGTTTGAAGACAGCAGCTCCGCGCGCTCCATGCCCTTGGTGCGGGGACGGGCGCCGACCAAAAACGCCGCGTCGGCGTCCTTGAAGGCCTGCATCGGGTCGGCCGTGGCGATCATGTCGGCCAGCAGCGGGAAGGCGCTGTCGGCAAGTTCCATCATCACGCCCTTGAGGCGCTGGGCGCTCTCGGGCGTGTCGCGCTCGAGCAGCTGCAGGATCACGGGCTGATCAGGCCCGAAGAGGTCGCCGCCCGCAATGCGAAACAGCAGCGAGTATCCGATATGGCCGGCAGGGCCGGTGACGGCCACGCGAACGGGATCTTTCATTTGAACTTTCTCCTCACCGGCAGCAGCGGCCGGAAAGCTGTCACAAAACGATTTTGTCTGAAATGAAAAACCAGAGCGCTCACAAAAAATTTCGGCAGAAAACACCTTGCTCTGGGCAGGCAAAGGCGCTGCGTGAAAAAAAAGCGTCTGGTCACTGACCCGATATGCTAGCGGGAATGCACTCAATCGGCCTAGGTATTTTTAGCTAGTGCCGTGCCGAGAGCGTCAAGAAAAGTGCAGGCTCGCACGGCCGCGGGCGGCCTGCGGCAGGGCACTTCCGCGTTTCCGTCAACGGATGGAAAAAGAAAAAGCCGCGCTCTCCGGAGGCTCTCCGGAGAACGTCTCCGGTCAGATCGAAGAGGCGCGCGAGCTCGAGCCCTGGAGGTTTAATTTGGCGATGATCGTGGCGGCGATCTCTTCAATTGACTTCGTGGTGGAGTTAAGCCAATGAATGCCGTTGTCGCTCATGAGCTTTTCTGCGGCTGCAATTTCCGCGCGGCAGTTTTCAAGGCTTGCGTAGCGCGAGTTGGGCCGGCGCTCGTTGCGAATTTCCGAGAGCCGCTCGGGCTTGATGGAAAGGCCAAAGAGCTTGTGCCGCAAGGGAATCAATGCTTCGGGGAGCGTGCCGCGGTCAAAGTCTTCCGGGATGAGGGGGTAGTTGGCCACCTTGATGCCAAACTGCATGGCAAGAAAAAGCGAGGTGGGCGTTTTGCCCGAGCGCGAGACGCCGACAAGAATCACCTCGGCCTCGTCAAGGCCGCGGTTCGTTTGTCCGTCGTCGTGCGTGAGCGTGTAGTCGATGGCCGCAATGCGCTTGTTGTAGCGCTCCTCGTTTTTAATCTTGTGCGTGGCGCCCACCGTGTGCACGCTCTTCATGTTGAGCTCGCGCTCCAAGGGGCCCACGAACGAGCGGAAAAGCTCGATTTGAAAGCCCTCGCAGGCCGAAATGAAGGCCCTTGAGAGGTTGGGGTCGACAAAGGTGGAGAAGACAAGCGCGCGAACGCCCTTGCGGCGCTGCACGGCGTTGATCTTGTCAGCCGTCTGCCGGGCCTTTTCGATCGTGTCGATAAAGGGGATGCGCTGCTTGTCGTAGCTCAAGTCCGGAAACTGCGTCATCACCGAGTGCGCAAGCGTTTCAGCGGTGATGGCGGTGCCGTCGCTTACGATGAACACGGGGCGCCAGTTGGGGTTGAGTTCTTCTGTCGTCATGATGCGTGGGCCCGCAACGGGCAAAAATGAAGGGGCAGGAATGGCCCCGCAAAACCGCAAAGGCCTGAGAGGCCAAAAGCGGCAGGGTTTGAGAAAGCACACATTTTAGCGCAGGCCGGGTTGACGCTAGGGATTTGCGCGCGCTTTCCCGGATGTGCAATCGATTTGAAATTTCTTCGTATTGGCCCTAGCAAAGAAGCGCCTCTTTTGACAAAAAGGGGGTGCGTGCGCATGAGGAGGCCTTCGGGCGCCTCTCACCGGGCGGTTTATCTTGTCTTTTCCTGTCATTACAATAAAGGGCGAATTTTTAACGCCGTTCCTTTTCATGGGGCGCGCTTTTTTTATTGATCAAGCGTCTCTGAAGGTGCGAACAGTTACAGAGGATCAAATGGTTCAAGGCCGCTATGTATTTCCTTTTAGTCAGCTTCGCATGACTGACGTCGACCGCGTGGGCGGTAAGAATGCCTCGCTGGGCGAGCTGCTCAGCCAGCTCACGAGCGCGGGCATCCGCGTGCCCGACGGGTTTGCCACGACTGCCGAAGCGTTTCGCCTGTTTCTGAAGGAGGGCGGTCTCGAGGAGCGGATTTCCGAGCGCCTCTCGGGGCTTGACGTCGAGGACGTCAAGGCGCTTGCGCAGGCCGGCGCCGAGATCCGCAGCTGGATTGAAGAGGCGCCCTTTCCCGCCGAACTCGAAAAGGAAATCCGCGACTTCTACGACTGGCTCAAGGACGGGGCTGACGAAATCTCGGTTGCCGTGCGCTCCTCGGCCACGGCCGAAGACCTCCCCGACGCCTCGTTTGCCGGCCAGCAGGAGACCTACCTCAATGTCGTGGGCATCGATCAGGTGCTCTCGCGCATGAAGGAGGTTTTTGCTTCGCTCTACAACGACCGCGCCATCAGCTACCGCGTCCACAAGGGCTTTACCCACTCCGAAGTGGCCCTCTCGGCGGGCGTGCAGCGCATGTGCCGCTCCGACAAGGGCGCCGCGGGCGTGATGTTTACGCTTGACACCGAAAGCGGCTTTGATCAGGTGGTGTTCGTCACCGCAAGCTACGGCCTGGGCGAGACCGTCGTGCAGGGCGCCGTCAACCCCGACGAGTTCTACGTGCACAAGCCCATCCTTGCCCAGGGCAAGTACCCGATCGTGCGAAAGACCCTTGGCAGCAAGCTCATCAAGATGGAGTTTGATCCCGACAAGACCTCGGGCCGCTCGGTGCGCACGGTCGACGTGCCGGCCGAAGAGCGCCGCGCCTTTGCCATCACCGACGAGGACGTCATCGAGCTTGCCAAGTTTGCCTGCATCATCGAGAAGCACTACGGCCGTCCGATGGACATCGAGTGGGGCAAGGACGGCATCGACGGCAAGATCTACATCCTTCAGGCGCGTCCCGAGACGGTCAAGAGCCGTCAGAACAAGGCCGACGTGCAGCTGCGCTACACGCTCAAAACAAAGAGCAAGGTGCTCGTGCAGGGCCGCGCGATCGGCCAGAAGATCGGCGCGGGTCCCGTTCGCATCGTGCACGGGGCCGACGAGATGGAGCGCGTGCAAAAGGGCGACGTGCTTGTCACCGACATGACCGACCCCAACTGGGAGCCGGTGATGAAGCGCGCAAGCGCCATCGTCACCAACCGCGGCGGGCGCACCTGCCATGCGGCCATCATCGCCCGCGAGCTCGGCATCCCGGCCGTGGTGGGCTGCGGCGACGCCACCGAAGTTCTCTCCGAAGACCAGCCCGTGACGGTTTCCTGCGCTGAAGGCGACACCGGCAACATCTACGAGGGCATTCAGGAGTTCACGGTGGAGGAATCCAACCGCGGCGCCCTGCCCGAGATTCCGGTGAAGATCATGATGAACATCGGCAACCCGCAGCTTGCCTTCGAGTTCTGCCAGATTCCCAACAACGGCGTCGGCCTTGCCCGCCTTGAGTTCATCATCAACAACAACATCGGCGTGCATCCCAAGCTCGTGCTCGAGTACCCGAACATTCCGGGCGAGATGCGCGACGTCGTCGAGCGCCTCTCGGCCGGCTACGCGAGCCCGCGCGAATTCTTCGTGAGCAAGATTGCCGAGGGCGTCGCCACCATTGCCTGCGCCTTCTATCCCCGCAAGGTGATCGTGCGCATGTCCGACTTCAAGAGCAACGAGTACAGAAAGCTCATCGGCGGCAAGCAGTACGAGCCCGTGGAAGAAAACCCGATGCTGGGCTTCAGAGGCGCTTCGCGCTACATCGCGCACAGCTTCGCGGACTGCTTCGAGATGGAGTGCGAGGCGATGAAGCGCGTCAGAGACGACATGGGGCTCACCAACGTCGAGCTGATGGTGCCCTTTGTGCGCACGATCGACGAAATCAAGCAGTGCGTGAAGATTCTCGAAGACAATGGCTTGAAGCGCGGCGTCAACGGCTTGAAGCTCAACATGATGTGCGAGATTCCCTCCAACGCGCTTCTTGCCGACGAGTTCCTCGACTACGTCGACGGCTTCTCGATCGGCTCGAACGACCTCACGCAGCTCACGCTCGGCCTTGACCGCGACTCCGGCCTCGTGGCAAGCGGCTTTGACGAGCGCAACGCCGCCGTCAAGAAGCTCTTGTCGATGGCAATCAAGGCCTGCCGTGCACGCGGCAAGTACGTGGGCATTTGCGGCCAGGGTCCCTCGGATCACGCCGACTTCGCCGCCTGGCTCATGAACGAGGGCATTGAGAGCATTTCGCTTAATCCCGACACGATCGTCGATACCTGGCGCAAGATTTCGACGATGCAAAAGTAAGCCTGCGCGCTTTTAGCTGCAGACAAAGCAAACCGGCCTTTTCAGTGCACGTGCTTTTTGAAGCATCGTGCAGAGAAGGCCGGTTTTGTTTTTGGGCCCTGAAGGTTTCCTTTACCTCAAGCGAAGTCGCGGAAGGCGCGATCGCAGCGCCGGCGTCGACGGTGTTTATTCGGACGCCTGCGGACCCCAGGCCGCAAAGTCGTGGCGCAACACAAAGCCGATGCGCGTAACGGCCGACAGAATCTGGCTTTCCGAATAAAACCCAAAGCCCAGCACAAGGCCGCGCTTGGGTTTTGAGCTGTGATAAAAGGAGCTCAGGTGCCGGGTTTCGACGCCTTGCTCCAGACAGATTGCCTGCAAGGCCGAGTCGTCGATGTCCTGATTGTGGAAGGTAAAGACGACGTGCATGCCCTGCTCGCCCGAGGAAAATTCTCCCCAGTCGCCAAACTCCCGCCTGCAGGCATGAAGAAGATACGTGCGGCGCGCTTCGAAAAGCTGCCGCATGTGCCGCACGTGGGGCTCGTAGTGCCCCTCGCGGATAAACTGCGCGACCGCCGCCTGATAGAGCTCCTGCCCCTGACGGTCGATCAGTAGCCGCAGGCCGCTAAAGAGCGGGACCAGGCGCTCGGGCACGATGAGGTAGCCAAGCCGCAGCCCCGGGAAAAGAACCTTTGAGAACGTGCCGACGTAGATGACGTTTTCGGCCGTGTCCATTCCCTGAAGCGACGGATAGGGGAGGTTGCCGCCGTAGCGCAGCTCGCTGTCGTAGTCGTCTTCAATGACCCAGGCGCCGGTGCGGCTTGCCCACTCGAGCACCTCGCGGCGCCGCTTAAGGCTCATCATCATGCCAAGGGGGCACTGGTGCGAGGGCGTCAGATACACACCCTTGGCGTGCGGGGCGAGCGAGAGTCCGTGCGCGAGGTCTAGTCCCTCGGCGTCAATGGGGGTGAAGACGGGGGTAAGTCCCAAAAACTCGGCGGTGGTGTGCAAAAGCGGATAGCCCGGGTCTTCAAAGAGAACCTCGTCGCCCGGATTAAAGAGCGCCATGAGCGTCATGGTAAGCCCAAGCTGGCTTCCCGAGGTGATGATCACCTGCTCGGGGCGCGCGCGCACGCCGCGAAGACGCCCGGCGATGCGGCAGACTTCCTTTTTTAATTCCGGCAGCCCCGAGGGGTGCGAGTAGACCATGTCAAGCAGCGACTTGCGGCTCACGCGCTGCAAAATCGAGGCAAACTCCTTGCCAGGGCTCGCTTCGGGCGACGTGCCCACGATGGCAAGCGGGATGTTCTTTTGCGGCAGCAGCTCCGTGAGCGCGCCGACCAAAAGCGGCCTGCGGCTCGTCACGGGCTTTTCGGCTGCGGGAGCCTCCCGCGGGATGTCGGGCGAAGAGGGCGCTGTTCGTGCGGCAGGCAAGTCGACCGAGACAAAGGAGCCCTTGCCGCGCGCCGTTTGAATGAAGCCCTCGTTGACCAAGAGCGCGTAGGCCGCATCGACCGTGGCGCGCGCCACGCCCAGCGAACTCGCAATCTGACGAATCGGCATCAGGTTGTCGCCGGGCCTAAGAATTCCTTCTTCAATGGCCTTGATGATGCCGTCGGCAATCTGCCTGTCAAGAGAAACGCCGCTGTTGCGCTCGAGCCGGATGTCGGCCCGCATCAATTCATGTTTTGTGCGAGGCATGGGTGTAGAGAAGACGAAACAGTCCTAGGGATAATAGCCTATGCACTGTCTGGCTTGAAGCGAGCCCGTGTAGAGGTTTTCCATATGCATGGACTCATCTTTTTGAAAGCATCTCGCGGGGACTTGCGCGCAAACGCCGCCGGCAAAGAGGCTCTTCGCTATACTCATTTCAGACGATCGTTCGCTTTTTTCACAGGACCCTTGCGCTGGTTTTGGGGCAGCGAGTCGATTTTCTCTGCCCTGTCAGCAGATCTTTTGGCTTTCCATTTTCTTTTTCTTATGCCCGACATCAAGCCACAGGAAGTCGATCGCGTCATGCAGGCTCTGCCCCCGGAGGCGCGCGTTGCGCTCGATACGATGGCGCAGTTGCAAAACCGCCCGGTCGAGGACGTGCTGCGAGACGAAATCGAGCACTACATCGCCGGCAAAATGCCCGCCATCGACATTGACTCCGCCATGCAGGGAATCAAGGCAACGGCCTGGCAGGCGGGGTATCTGATCGGGCGGCTTCGCAGCTTTGCCCGCCGCATGAGCGACGACGAGTAAGCACTGGCAGGCGCGTTTAAACAAGGCGCTTTCTTTGGGCTCAGCTTTTTCAGAAGCGCCTTGTGTGTTCATTGAACTTTTTTGTATCTTTTGAACGACTCCTGTTTTCCCTAAGCAAAAGAACAAGCCGGATTTTCGAGCGTTGACTCGCCTGGGGCACCCACCTCTGAAATAGGCCTATCGCATCTAGGTATTTGATCCAATGGAATGATGGTGCGACAGCCATAAAATGATAGAAAGAGGCTAGTGGTTAACACTGATAGTCATTCGCCGTCGACTGCGTGTCAGACGGTGTTTCTATTGTCAAGGAGGGGAAAAAAGCGATGAAATGCTTCCGGCTTCTTAGCTTTGCGGCTGCCGTTGCCATGGCGGCTTCGGGTTCTTATGCAGCTGACGCGGCGGCCACGAAGGCGCCGAGCACGTTCAAGCCCGGCACCTATGAGGCGACGGTCAACGGTCACAATGCGCCGATGACGGTGAAGGTGACCGTAAGCAAGGACCGCATTGAATCGATTGATACGTCAAAGAATCTTGAGACGGTCGGCGTCGGGCGCGTGGCGCTGCAGAAGATGACCGACAAGATTCTGCACTATCAGTCTCTGGGCGTTGATTCCGTGACGGGCGCTTCGATTTCGAGCTTTGCTCTGCTGCAAGGCGTGGGCGAGTGCTTGAAGCAGGCGGGCGCCGACATGGACAAGATGCAAAAGAAGGTCGAGCAGCACCCGGCGGGCGAGGCGCACTACAAGGCTGACGTCGCCGTGATCGGCGGCGGCGGTTCGGGCCTTGCGGCTGCCATTGCCGCGCATCAGGCGGGCGCCAAGAAAGTGATCGTGCTCGAAAAGCTGGGCTTCATGGGCGGCTCGACCAACGTCTCCGAGGGTGCCCTCAACGCCGTTGACCCGGCAAGGCAGGGCAAGCAGGGCATCAAGGACAGCATTGAGTTCTTTGCCGATCAAACGCTCAAGGGCGGCCACAACAAGGCCAATCCGGAGCTTGTGAAGTACCTTGCGCAAAACGCCATGAGCGCGGTTGAGTGGCTCGAATCGATGGGCGTGAAGTTCAAGGACGAAATCGGCACCGCAACGGGCGCTCTCTGGCAGAGAAGCCACTATCCGGCCACGCCCTCGGGCAACACCTACATCCGCACGTTTGAGCAGGTGGTGCGCGACTCCAACGGCGCCATTGAAGTGCTCACCGATACGCCCGTGTCCTCCATTACGCAGGTTGACGGCCGCATTGCCGGCGTCGTTGCACAGCACTTCGGCCAGAAGGTTGTCGTGGACGCCGACGCCGTCGTGATCGCCACGGGCGGCTTCGGCGCCAATGTCGAATTCCGTCAAAAGGTCAACACCGGCGTCTGGAAGGAAGTCAAGCTCGACAACAGCATCGGCACGACCAACATCCAGAAGGCTGCACAGGGCGACGGCCTGCGCATGGCCCAAAAGCTCGGAGCCAACCTCATCGGCTTGGACGACATCCAGCTGCATCCGTGCGGCACGCCCGGCACGGGTCTGATGGAAAACATCCGTACCTCGGGCCGCAACCGCGTCTTCGTCAACATTGACGGCGACCGCTTCGTCAACGAGGGCGCAGCGCGCGACGTGCTCGCCAAGGCCATTTTTGCGCAGCCCAAGGGCACCTACTGGGTTGTGGTTAACCACGTGCGCTACCCGTCGCGCGACTGGGTTGACGCCAACGGCGCCACGATCGCCAACATGGTGGCGCTCGGCTCCGTCGTAGAGGCCAACACGCTCGAAGAGCTTGCGCAGAAGACCGGCATGAAGGCCGCCGATCTCAAGAAGAGCATCGACGACTACAACGCCGTTGTCTCGGGCAAGGCCAAGGACAAGTTTGGGTTTGAGGCCAACAACAAGGCCGACAAGCTCATGACCGAAGGTCCGTGGTACGCCTGCCGCAAGGTCCCGACCGTGCACCACACGATGGGCGGCATCCAGATCAACACCAAGGCGCAGGTGATCAACACTGAAGGCAAGGTGATTCCGGGGCTCTTCGCTGCCGGCGAAGTGACGGGCGGCATCCATGGCTCGAACCGCCTGGGCGGCAACGCCATTGCCGACGTGATGGTCTATGGCCGCACCGCGGGCACCAACGCGGCTCAGTTTGCCCAGAGCAAGTAGTCTTGCCTGAGGGCATTTGATGCGGGGGCTGCCGCTGCAGCGCTTGGGACATTCCCAAGATGCGGACGGCAAGCCTCGATTTGAGTCCCTCCAGTTGCCGAGGCTTGCCGGCTGTGATGCCGGCCTCTGCCGGCGCCGGAGGGCTTTTCTTTTTAGCCCGTCTGCGGCTCGCCGAGCCGGAAGGCGGGCTTTAAATGACAAGGCGTCTAACCGTGCGAGAGGCTTTCCAGCGCGTGCTCAAATTGAGAGCGCCATGAATCCTCTACATCCTTGTGCGACAGGAGCTCGCGGCACATGGCCTTGAGCTTTTCCTTGTCTTCATTGCTGCTCATGGCCGCGATGTCATGAACAATGATCCAGGCAAGTACAAAGGAGCAGCGGCCGAATGTATCAAGCAGGTAGCTGCAAATGTCGTCGTGCGGCACGCCGACATTTCTCATCGCCTCGACGCGAAGGAACACTTCCCGGGGCAGCTGCGTGCCTACATTGTCAAGATCAAGTTTGAGGCCGGCGATCGCCGCATCAAGCTCGGGCAGCAGGATGTCTTTTTCAGCCGGGTATCTGACGAGAAGCGAGAGGGCGCCTGCAACGGTGCTGTTCTCAATGCCTTGTTGTGCGAGACGCTTGAAGAGCTCGACGTGCTTAGCCTCGTCTTCGACAGCGTTGAAGATTCCAAGCCACACGGAGGCGCTCTCGAAAAGTTCCTCTCCGTCGTCGTAGCCGAATTGGTCGTCCAAGAGCGTCACGAGCTTGTCTCGTCCCATGAAAGAGAGCTCGAGGGCCACGAGCGGGTAGCCCCGTGAGGCAAGATCGACGACGCGATTTTCGAAATTTGCAATTGGCTGCAGGACTGCCGTTTCAATGGCTTCGTCCTCATCGAAGAAATCGCCGCCGAATTCCTCTTGCGCGAGCTCCTCCATCGTGTCCTCGTCCAAGTTGTCATTCAACTCGCTCTCGAAAGTCTGGAGGGCATAACGAATCTCGGAGGCCCAGCCCGGGTCCGCGGGATCATCCGGTCGCAGCGGATTTTGTGCGAGGAATTGGGCACAGCGTTCTTCGTCGGCCATCAGCCAGTCGACAAGAAGTTCGCGGACTTCGGTATCAGACTTTGCGCGCAGTCGATTAAGAAGCTCTTTGCGGGTGACGCTCATGGTTCTCCTTTCGAAATTTCACTGACAATGCATTGACAGGCGGTGTTGCCGCGGGCCTCTCGCAGCCGCCGGGCGCTCAGAGCGCGCGGCTGCTGCGTGCGCTCTCAACGAGCGCACGGTAAAAATCATAGCGCGACGCATCGATGCGGCCTTCGGCAAGGGCCTGCCGCACCGAGCAGCCAGGCTCCCTGGTATGCGTGCAGTTGTAAAACCGGCAGCCGTCAACGCAAGCGGCGATGTCGGGCATGGCGGCAAGGATGTCTTGCGGCCCGAGGTGCGCAAGGCCGAACTCCTGAAAGCCGGGGCTGTCGATGATGGCGCCGGGCTTGCCGGAAAAGTCGGTCTCGTAGAGCGTCGTGGTGGTCGTGGTTTGCTTGCCGAGATTGAGCGCCTGCGAGTATTCCTGCGTTTTGGCGCGCGCCTGCGGGCAGAGCGCGTTGAGCACCGTGCTTTTTCCCATTCCGGACTGTCCGACGAGCAAAACGCTTTTTCCCGCAAAGACGGGCGTCAGGGCAAGAAGGCAGTCTTCAGGCTTGGCGCCAGCCGAAATTTTGAGCACTGTTTCGCCGCAGGACTCCTGCATCAAACGGCAGAAAGCGTCCATGACGTCCGCGTCTTCAGACAGATCGGTTTTGTTGCGAAGAAGGACGGCAGGAATGCCGGCGCTGCGGGCGGCTACAACCGCCTTCCAGACAAACCAGGGATTAAAAGCCGGGCGAGGCGCAAACACCACGGCCACAAGATCGAGGTTGCTTGCAAGCTCCTTGGTGCGCCATTCGTCGCTGCGATAAAGAAGGTTGCGCCGCGGCAAAATCGATTCGATTGCAACGACATCGCCCTGGGGGGCGCTGCAAAGCACCTCGTCGCCTACGACCACGTCGGCCTTTTTTCCTCTGCGGTGCGCTTCAAAGACGCGCCCGGCCTCGTCGGTGACGAAGTGATGCCGTCCATGGGTGCGGGTGACGCGGGCGTGAAAGCCGCCCGAGAGGGCATCGTCGTTTTTGCGTTTGTAGGTTGCGCTTTTGGCCATGGATGTGAAGGCGCTTTATTGAGCGGGAATCGAAAAGCCGCGGTTGCGAAGATTGGCCGCTTCCCTGAGCTTTTCGCTTTTGAGCTGCACGCGCAGCGCAAGCTTTTGGTCTCGCGCCTCGCGCCGCTTGGCAAGGACTTCGTTGTAGAGCGCGGCGCGTGCGCGCTTTTCGTCGACGGCGGCGTTGGCCGTGTGGCGCCGGTCGCGCTTTTCGGTGAGAAGCGCTGCCTCAATGCGCTGCGTCACGTGCGGCCTGCGGTGGTTGGCAAGCGAATAAAAGCGGTTCGGCGTGAGCGTGCGGCGGTAGTCGCGGTGCAGCTTTGCAAGGGCGCGCGCCAAGGGCTTGGCGCCCACGTAGGTCACCGCATAGGCGTCTTCGTCATAGTCGAGCATGCGCGTAAAGCCGTGGATGATGAAGACCATGGAGTAGAGCAGCACCGGCACGACCGTGATGAGAATCACAAAAAGCAGGGCGGGATTGACCGTTCCGTCGGGAATGGCAAGCGCGGGCTCGATGTTGAGGGCGCGGTAGAAGAAGTCGTGCTCGGCAAGCCAGGCAAACCCCCACCAGAACAGGCCGCTTGCGGCCGTAAAAAAGACAAGGCGCGCGGCGTTGTGCCAGCGGTTGACGCGGCCGATGGCGCAGGCTGCAACGGCAAGCACCTCTTCGTCGGAGAGTTCCTTGAAGACGTGGTTGAAGATAATGAGGCGCTTGCGGCCGGGGCGCCTTGCAAGGATGGCGTGGCCGTGCTTCCAGCTGCTTGGCCGTTCGGTCGTGCAGACTTGCGCGTCGGGGTGCCCGAGCTCGGTCAAAAGCGTCTTGAGCTTGTCCTTCAGAGGGCACTCCTGCATGGGCACGACGCTGTTTGCAAACCCGATGAAGAAGTTGGGCGCAAGAACGATCTTCCAGAGGTACCAGCAGAAGGTAAGCGAAAAGGCAAAAAGCCACCAGTGATAGGAGGCCGACACGCAGATAAAGGAAAAGGCGCAGACAACGGGCATGGCGGTAAGCCACCCCGCAACCAACTCCTTGATGCGGTCAAAAAGCCACACGCGCGAGGGCGTTTTTTCAAACCCGTAGCGCTCGTTGATGCGAAAGTCTCTCCACCAGGCAACGGGCAGATCAACGATTGCCAGAAAGAGCGTCACCGCGGCGATGAGAATGCACTGGCTCGCGAGGCCGCGGCCGCTGATTGCCGTGATGCCGGCAAGAATGACGCTCAAGCCCCCGCCAAAGGTGAGCACGACGGCAATTGCCGCTCCGAGAAGCGCGTTGACCAAGTCGCACTGCAGAAGCTCTCCCGAGTAGTCGACCGCCTTGCGGTGTTCGGCAAGCGAAATGCGAAAGCGAAAGGCCGCGGGAACGATGTTGGCCGAGGCCTCGGCCGTGCGCACTTCAAAGATGGTCAGGCACGTGTGAATGCAGACGTAAAAGACGACGAGGGCGACAAAAAGAGCGTTGAGTGCGGCCGCAGTGTCCATGAGAAAGGGGCGAGGTGAGACGAAATACAACCGCAAAGAATAGCGGTTTTGGGGGCGACGGGCGGGCTTGCAAATGAAAATATTCTTCACGCGGCCGCTGACAGCAGCAGGCGGCTCGGACTAAACTCCCGGCATCGGGCGCCGCAGGCGCTTCTTTTTTGAAACCTTCCTTCAGGTCATGAGGACCAGAGCCTCATGCAGACGATGAATACAGCAATGGGAACAATCGAGCGAGATCCGCGCTACAGCGACAGCAATCTCATCTGGGTGGACATGGAGATGACGGGCCTGCAGCCTGAGGTCAACCGCGTCATCGAAATCGCGGCCGTCATCACGGACTCCGAACTCAACATCCTGCACGAGTGCCCCGTGGTCGCCATTCATCAGCCCGAGCGCATCATGCGCAATATGGACGCCTGGAACACGGCAACGCACACCCGCTCGGGTCTCGTGGACCGCGTGCTGGCAAGCACGATCGATGAGGAAAAGGCAAGCGACATCTTTCTCGCGGAATTCGCCAAGTTTGTGGGCCCGCAGAAGTCGCCCATGTGCGGCAACACGATCGGGCAGGACAGGCGCTTTATGGCGCGCTGGCTCCCGAGGCTTGAAGCCTACTTTCACTACCGCTACGTGGATGTCTCAACGATCAAGGAGCTTGCCCGGCGCTGGAAGCCCGAAGTGGTCGCCTCCTTTAGAAAGGCGACCAAGCACGAGGCCTTGAGCGACATTCTCGACTCGATCGACGAGCTCAAGCACTATCGCGCCCACATGATGACGATTTAAGCGGGCGAGAGCTCTCTATCGGCTTGTGAGCGCTTGATACAGGCGCTCAAAGCGCATGCTCGCAAGGCCGATGACGGCTAACCCCGCACAAGGGGCAAGCGCCAGCGCAAGAAAGGCTGCGCCGTAGCCCGCCTGATGCGCGACAAATCCTCCGTAGGTGTTGCTTAACGCCGCTCCCAGGCCTTGAATTGTGAGCACAAGGCCAAGCCCCGTGTTGACGCGGCCCGTGCCGCGAAGAAGCCTCTCGACAAGTCCCGGCGTTGCAACGCCCAAAAGTCCGGCGCCGACGCCGTCGAGCAGCTGAATCGGAATGAGTCTTAAAGGATCGTCCCAGAATCCCGCGATGAGGCCCCGCACCGGCAATGCGGTGAGCGCCAGCACAAAAAGCAGCCCGAAGCCCTTTGAAGAGGCCCTTTTTGCGCCCCAAAGCGCCGTCAGAATCATCGTGCACTGCGCAAGAACCACGGTTGCGGCCGTGTAGACCGCGGGATCCACATCAAAATGCGCAACGGCCGACTGCCCGAGCAGCGGCAGCATCGCGGCGTTGCCCAGGTGAAAGCAAAAAAGCGTTGCGCCGACGGCAAGAAGCGCCTTGTCCTGCAAAAGCTCCTTGAAGGGCTCGATGCGCCCGGCCTGATTTTTTGAAGAGCCGCTCGCGCGCGACGACGCCTTCGAGGCCCCGCGCGCTGCCGTCAGATCAATGTGCTCGGGCCGGATGCCCTTGAGCGCAGCCAGAGCAAGAAGCGCCATCGCCGACATCACCATGAAGACGCCGGGGATGCCGAAGAAGTACCCGACAAGTCCTGCCGTCACGGCCGTCGAGGCGTTGCCTGCGTGGCTCCACGCCTCGTTGCGGCCGACGCGCTCGGCGTAGCCCACGCCGCATGTAAGCCCGAGCGTGATGCTTGCAAGCGCCGGAGCAATGGCCGCTGCCGCAGCCCCGGCAAGAAGTTTTGAGGCCACAGCCGCAGGTGCGCCGTCAAAGACAAAGACAAGCCCGCAGCCAATCATCATGATGAGAACGCTCGCGGCCATGAGCGCGCGCTTTCTGCGCGAGGCGTCGGCAACAGCGCCCAGAGGCGTCATCAGGAGAAGTTCCGCGAGTCCCCCGATCGTCATGACGTAGCCGATCTCGTCGGGCTCCCAGTCAAGCGACTGAAGATAGACGCCAAAGAAGGGACCGAGCCCGTCTCTGACGTCAGCCAGAGCAAAGCAAAGAATCGAGAGACAAATAAAGGACGTGCGCTTGACGTCGCGCGCGGCGGCTTGCATCGCGTCCGGGTTCGCCGCGTGAGCTGCTGTTAGATGCGCTGCACTGCAGGAAGCCGGGGCGTCTGCCGGTGTTGGGTGCGGGGAAGAGGCGTGTTTGGGCTCAGGCATGCTTTGCATGGATGTGAGTCTGCGCGGACAAGAGTCGGGCCGACAAGAAGGGGGCAGAGAAAAAAAGCGCACCTGTCTGCCGGCTTGTAGGCAAAAGAATACGCTTTTTGAAGCGCCAAGGATGAATCAAAGGGGATGCGGGGAAGAGGCGGGCGGCTGCAGGAGGCTTTCGCCAAGCATTGCGGTCCGATGCGTCTTCAAAGGCCCCTGACGGCCCAAACCGCGGATTGAGGCGATGGTTTGCCTTGTTGGTGAGCAGGGCGCGGCTTCAAGAAAAAAGCGTGGATACGAAAAAAGCCCGGAAAATCAGGGCTTTGCGTGTGTTTTGACAAATTTTCTCAGACGCGCCCGACGGGCGTGCAGTGGTACCCCCACCGAGACTCGAACTCAGATTTAACCCTTAGGAGGGGCTCGTTCTATCCAGTTGAACTATGGAGGCGGCCATGCGCCTGAAATTGCCCGCCGAACGCAAGCCGGCTGCGCCGTCTGAAAGGCGCTTCAGGGCAAATCCAGAGCGCGCATTGTAGCAAATAGGCGCATGTCGCGTACAGCGGTTTTCCTGCTAGGATAAAGCGAAATTGCCAAAGGCCTCAGGGATGTTCAACTTTCAAGACCGCATCGACCTTCTGCTTCGCGCGGGTTTCGGCGCGCTGATCCTCATCGGGTGCTACTTCGTCATAGAGCCTTTCATGACGGCCATCATCATGGCGGCCATTCTGACCGTCGTGAGCTGGCCTCTCTACAAGCGCGCCCTTACCAGCATGGGCAACAACGCCACCCTGGCGGCCCTGCTGATGGTCATGATCGTCATCATCACGGTGCTCATTCCGCTCTCGCTTTTGTGCGGCGTGCTTGCCCACCAGATTCCGCTTGTGGTCGAGTGGTTCAGGGACTGGGTGACCTCCGGCATGCCGCTTCCAAAGTGGATCACGTCGCTGCCTTATGTCGGGCAGAGCATCAACGATGCATTTCACTTCGGCCTTGATCCCAAGGCTCTCGGAGGGCTGATCCAAAAGTCCTTCGACCCCTTGAGCAAGTGGATCCTCAACATTTCCGTGGGCATCGGAAATGGTCTCTTTCAGCTCGCGCTCGTTGCCTTCATTGCCTTTTTCTTTTACCGGGACGGCACGTGGCTTGCCAAGAGGCTCGCTATTTCGCTTAACAAAATCTCGGGCGACCTCGCCAAGGAATACGCCGACATCCTCATCAACACGACCCGCTCGGTGGTCTTCGGCATCATCGGCACGGCAATCGGGCAAGGGCTCGTTGCCGCCGTGGGCTTCATTCTTGCCGGCGTGCCGGGCGTTGTGATGCTGAGCTTTGCGGTCTGCGTTCTTTCCGTCGTCCCCGTCGGTCCGCCCCTTGTCTGGGGACCTGTTGCGCTCTGGCTTTTTGCCAACGGCCAGACCGGATGGGCCGTCTTCATGGTCCTTTGGGGCGTGCTGGCGGTGAGCTCGGTCGACAACTTCATCAAGCCCATTTTGATCAGCCGCGGCTCCACGCTGCCCCTGGCGCTCGTCTTTTTGGGTGTCCTGGGCGGCATCATGACCTTCGGCATGCTGGGCTTGGTGCTCGGTCCCATCCTTTTGTCGGCGAGCATCGCCATGTTCAAGAGCTGGATCAGAAACCCGGTGCGGCTGCGCGTTGTGGCCGCTTCGGGCGATGAGGGGGCTCAGGGCGCAGGCAGCGGCGGCGACGAACTCGAAGATGAAGACGAAAGCGCAGCCCAAGGCAAGGCCAAGCCCGGCAGCAAAACAGCCGGCGAGACCGCTGTCGAGCCTTCCGTTGACTCATCCAAGGAGACGGATGCATCTCAAAAGGCGCCGAAGACGGGCGAGAGCTCGTAGAAGGACGCATAGCTTTGCACTGCCGCGGCGCTTGGGCGCGTCTGGAGAATCACCGAGCGCGCCCCAAGCGGCGGCCTCCTTTTGGCTAAAATCCTCCGCCTGAGAAAGTTTTCATCCCGTTTTTCATTCATGATGCCGGGCCTCCAGCATGGTTCGGCGTCAGTTTTTTTGTTGTCCGTTCAAGCACCTTTATGGCAGTTCGCAAGCGCAATTCCGACTATCAGGAAAGCTCCATCCGGGTTTTGAAGGGCCTTGAGCCCGTCAAGCAGCGCCCGGGCATGTACACGCTCACCGACAATCCCCTGCACATCGTGCAGGAGGTGCTCGACAATTCAAGCGACGAGGTGCTTGCGGGCTTTGGCGACGCCATCACGCTCACGATTGAAGCCGACGGCACGATTTCGGTTGAAGACAACGGCCGCGGCATCCCGACGGGCATTCACCCCACCGAGGGGATTCCAACGATTGAGCTTGTCTTTACGCAGCTGCACGCTGGCGGCAAGTTCGACAAGGCCGAGGGCGGCGCCTATGCGTTTTCAGGCGGCCTGCACGGCGTGGGCGTCTCCGTGACCAACGCCTTGAGCAGCAGCATGCACGTCACGGTCTGGCGCGACGCCAAGCAGTTTGACATCGGCTTTGCCGACGGCTTTGTCAGCGAACCCCTGACAAGCATGCCTTCTCCGAGGCCGCGGCGCAGCACCGGCACGCGCGTCTCCTGCCGCCCTGATCCGAAGTACTTTGACAGTCCCGTCATCCCCGAGCAGCAGCTCATCCGGCTTTTAAAGAGCAAGGCCGTGCTGATGCCGGGCTGCACGGTGAGCTACAAAAATGAAATCACCGGCGCCGATTTAAGCTGGAAGTACGATGGAGGCCTTCGGGAGTACCTGCTTGCCGAGTTGACCGATCCCCTTTACATCGAGCCCTTTGAAGCGCAGGAGTGGGCCGACGACGACACCGAGGGCTTTGCCAACGGCGAGGGCGCAAGCTGGGTGGTGTGCTGGACGGAGGCGGGAGCGCTCGTGCGCGAGAGCTACGTCAACCTCATTCCGACTCCCGCAGGCGGCACCCACGAGGCGGGCCTCAGAGACGGGCTCTTTGGGGCCATGAAGGCCTTTATGGAAGCGCATGGACTGATGAGCAAGGGCGTGAAGCTTCTGGCTGAAGACGTCTTTGCCCGCGCAAGCTTTGTGCTCTCGACCAAGGCTCTCGACCCGCAGTTTCAGGGGCAGACGAAGGAAAAGCTCACAAGCCGCGAGGTTTTTCGGCTCGTGAGCAACTTCGTGCGGCCGCAGTTTGAGTTCTGGCTCACGCACCACATGGAGGAGGGCAAGAAGCTTGCCGAGCTCGTCAACCGTCAGGCGCAGGCCCGGCAGCGGCAGTCCCAGAAGGTGGAGAAAAAGCGCGGTTCAAGCGTTGCGGTTCTCCCGGGCAAGCTCACCGACTGCGAGTCGACCGACATCTCGCGCAATGAAATCTTCCTTGTGGAGGGCGACAGCGCAGGCGGCACCGCCAAGCAGGGACGCAACAAGGAAAATCAGGCGATTCTCCCCTTGCGCGGCAAGGTGCTCAACACGTGGGAGGTCGACAGCGACCGCATCTACGCCTCGCAGGTGATCCACGACATTGCCGTTGCCCTGGGCGTTGATCCTCACAAGCTCGACGACGACACCGACCTCAAGGGCCTGAGATACGGCAAGGTCTGCATTCTCGCCGACGCCGACGTCGACGGCAGCCACATTCAGGTGCTGCTGCTCACGCTCTTTTACCGGCACTTCCCCAAGCTCATCGCCCAGGGGCACGTCTACATCGCGCAGCCCCCGCTTTTTCGCATCGACGTTCCCAAGGTCGGCCGCAAGCCTGAAAAGAAGCTCTACTGCGCCGACGACAAGGAACTCAAGCGCACGCTTGCCAAACTGCAAAAAGAGGGCCTGGGGCTCGAGAAGCTTTCCATTTCGCGCTTCAAGGGTTTGGGCGAGATGAGTGAAAAGCAGCTTGCGGAGGCCGCCTTTCACCCGGATACGAGAAGGCTGCTGCCGGTTACCCTGGGAGGCGTCTCGCAAAGCGACACAAACGCCGTCATGGGGCTTTTGATGAGCAAGGGCGAAGCGCTCGGGCGCCGCACGTGGATGGAGATGCACGGCGACGACGTTGAATTGGACGTCTAAAAAACGGTACTGTCTAAAAACGGTACAAATGCTTACCAAGGGTGCCTCTCTGATGTCGCCCGGGCGGCTGCTGCGTTGCTAGACTCCGACAATAAGCCGTCGGGGAAAATGTCGTGCCGGCGGCAGGAGCAGGACTTATGGAAAGCAAATCCCTTGCAGCAAGCTTTGTGATTGCCGTGGGCATCGCCGGCGGTCTGGCTGTGCTTGGCACTCAGATTGATTCGGCCGTGGGCCGCTTTGTCGACCGCGACCGCGTGGTGACGGTCAAGGGCCTCGCCGAGCAGCAGGTGCCCGCCGACCGCGTCATCTGGCCCGTGACCTTCCGGGAACTCGGCAACGACCTGCAGGAGGTCTTCGGGCGCATCAACTCTCGGGCGGCCGTCGTCGTCAACTTTTTGCGCGCGGGCGGCATCGATCCGCGCGAAATCGCGATTTCAGTTCCCACGGTCGACGACGCGCAGGCCAACAACTACGGGGGCAACCAGAGGGCGTTTCGCTATTCGCTCACCCAGACCGTGACGGTTTCGACCAACAAGGTGCAGGCCGTGCTGAGTCTCATGCAAAAGCAAAGCGAACTCATCGGCCGCGACATTACGCTTGCCAACGACTACAACTACCGCACCCGCTTTGACTTTACGGGTTTAAACGGCATCAAGCCCAAGATGATTGAGACGGCAACCGTCAACGCCCGCGAGGCCGCGCAGAAGTTTGCCCAGGACTCGGGCTCGACGCTCGGCAAAATCCGCAGGGCGAGTCAGGGGCAGTTCACCATCTCCAACAGAGATGAAAACACGCCCTACATCAAGAACGTGCGCGTGGTGACGACGGTCGAATACTTCCTGAAGGATTAGTTCCAAGAGCGGGCGGCATCTGACCGGGGCGCTTTGCGCCCGGATAAAATGTCGCCTGCTTTTTATTTGGATTTTTCACTTTCAGCTTCTGGAGATTTCACCATGAAGAAGTTTTTCACCCTCGCGGCGGTCTGCGCGGCGGCTGCGGCGGGGCTTGCCGGCTGCGGCGACAAGAAGGATGCGGCGCCCGCTCAGGCGAGCGCCCCGCAGGCTGCCGTCACCATCACGGTGGGCGCCACGCCCGTGCCCCATGCCGACATTTTGAAATTCGTGCAGCCCGAATTGAAAAAGCAGGGCGTCGACATGAAGATCATTGAATTCTCCGACTACGTCAAGCCCAACATGGCGCTTGCCGACAAGGAGATCGACGCCAACTTCTTCCAGCACAAGCCCTATCTTGATAGCTTTGCCAAGGAGCGCGGCTTGAAGCTCTCGGTGCTCACGACCGTGCACATCGAGCCCATGGGCGTCTATTCGAAGAAGTACAAGGACGTCAAGAGCTTTGGCGACGGCATCAAGGTCGCCATCCCCAACGATCCGACCAACGGCGGCCGCGCGCTCAAGGTTCTGGCCGACGCGGGCTTCTTCTCGTTAAAGGACGGCGTGGGTGTGAACGGGACGCCTGCCGACATCGTCAACAACACCCGCAACGTGCAGGTGGTCGAGATGGAGGCGGCGGTGCTGCCGCGCACGCTCGATGATGTGGACTATGCCGTCATCAATTCGAACTTCGCCATGGGCGTGGGGCTCAACCCCTCCAAGGATTCGCTCTTTACCGAATCGAAGGACTCGCCCTATGCCAACGTCGTTGCCATCCGAGAAGGCGACAACCGCGAAGCTATCAAGAAGCTCGGCGCAGCGATGACCACGCCCGCCGTGCGCGACTTCATCATGAACACCTACAAGGGGGCGGTGCTGCCGGCGTTTTAAAGGTCAGTATCCGCACATTGCGCGAGGTCTTTCAAGGCCTCGCCGGGCGCCCGGCGGGAATTTTCTCCTTCCGGGCGTTTTTTTGTTCTGAGAAATATTAAGAGCCACAAACAGACTTCTAATTTATAAAATGCGCCGGGATCTACGGGCAGAAGTCTCATTGCGGACAAGGCGCTTGTTTTCAGTTAACAGTCTATTTGTAGACTTTTGTAGAAGCTAAATTTGAAGTGCTTGATTTTTCGGCAGCGCTTCAATTTGCTCAATGATTAACGCAGTCAAGAGCTGATTTGCAACCCCTTAGATCGGCATGTCGTCCATGCCGCAGTTGGCTTTAAGTCCCTTGTCCTGCAGGTAGCCCTTGCCCCAGCAAAAGATCGAGCGCAGAACGGGCCGCAGGCTCTCGCCGCAGGCCGAGAGCGAATACTCGACCTTGGGCGGCACGACCGGGTAGACGCGCCGCACGATGAGGCCGTCGCGCTCAAGTTCCCGCAGCTGCTGCGTGAGCATCTTGCTTGCGGCGTGCGGGATGGCGCGCTGCAGTTCGCTAAACCTCAGGGTGCGCCCGAAGAGATTCCAGACGATAAGCGTCTTGTACTTGCCCCCGATGAGCTTCAAGGTCGTTTCAACGGGGCAGTGAAGCTGCGTGCTCTCGCCGGCATCGTCTCCCGCGCCGCAGCAGGCGGGCATCTTTGTTTTGTTCATGGCTTTTCTCGGAATCGATCTCGGTGCTTTTGCGTCCAGCCGCACAAGCATGAAAGCATTGTACTTACCTTTTTGTTACTTGCTTTCAAAACAGTGCATTCTTGCAAAATTGACACTGAATTTTAGAATCTCGGAAAAACCTCTTCATTGAGAGAAAAAAGCCGCGATGAAGCAAATCCATTTTCTCGTTACCGGCATGAGCTGCTCGGCGTGCTCCGCGCGCGTTGCCAAGGCGGCCGCCGGCGTTGAAGGCGTAGCCGACGCCGATGTCAACCTCTTGAAAAACGAGCTCACGGTGAGCGTTTCCGACGACGCTGCTGCAGGGCTCGAAGACAGAATCATTGAGGCGGTGGTCAAGGCGGGCTACGGCGCCATGCCAAAGGATGCGCCTGCGCCTGAGGCTTCTTCTGCGCGCGCAGGCCGCGCCGCGCGCGAGACTCCCGCAACAATCGCTGCGCGAGAAATCGACTCGATGCGCAGGCGTCTTTTTTGGAGCATCGCGCTTTGCGTGCCGCTGATGTATCTCTCGATGGCGCCGATGGCGGGGCTTCCCATCCCGCAGGCGTTTTCGGGCCCCTTGAATGCGCCTGCGTTTGCCCTGACGCAGTTTTTGCTCACCATCGCCGTCGTCTTCATCAACTTCAAGTTTTTCCGCGTGGGCTTCAAAACCCTGATTCAGGGCGCGCCCAACATGGATTCGCTCGTTGCCATCGGCTCGGCCGCCTCGGTCCTTTTCGGGCTTTATGCGCTCTACAAGATGCTCTACGCGCTCGCAGCGGGCGACGCGGCCGTGCTCTCGCACTTTGCGCACAATCTCTACTTTGATTCGGCGGCGATGATTCTCACGCTCATCACGCTCGGCAAGTATTTCGAAGCGCGCGCAAAGGCACGAACGACCGACGCTCTGGGGCGGCTCATGGCATTGATGCCGGAGACCGCCGTTGTGCGAAGAATGGGCGTTGAGACAAGCGTGCCGCTTGAGAGCGTGGTCCTGGGCGACGAGGTCGTTGTCAAAACGGGCGAGCGCGTGCCGGTTGACGGCGTCGTGATTGAGGGCACGGGGTGGGCCGACGAGTCGGCCGTCACGGGCGAGAGCGTTCCCGTGCAAAAAGAGCCTCAGGGCACGATTGCCTGCGCCTCGCTTTTGATGCGCGGGCACCTAGTGCTTCGCGCCACGCGCGTGGGAACGGACACAAGCCTTGCGCAGATCATTCGCCTGGTTGACGAGGCCACCTCGTCGAAAGCGCCCGTTGCGCGGTTGGCCGACCGCATCAGCGCCGTCTTTGTGCCGGTGGTGATCGGCATTGCGGCCGTGACGGCCGTTGTGTGGCTTTTGCTTGGGGCCGATGCTGAATTTGCTTTTACGGCGGCCGTGAGCGTGCTCGTGATTTCCTGCCCCTGCGCGCTCGGACTTGCCACCCCCACGGCGATCATGGTGGGAACAGGCAAGGGAGCAGAAAACGGCATTCTGATCAAATCGGCAGAAGCAATCGAAAAGTGCCGCACGCTTACCACCGTGATTCTCGACAAGACGGGAACGATTACCGAGGGCAAGCCCGTTTTGACCGACGTCGTTTCATTTTCTGAGCTCACCGGCCGCGAAATCCTCGCTCTTGCCGCCGCCGTTGAGGCAAAAAGCGAGCATCCCCTCGCGCACGCCGTGACGGCCGCCTGCCTTGAAGCGGCTGTCAAACCGTCTGAGGCCTCGGACTTTTCCCAAGCCGCCGGGCGCGTGCAGGGAGTCGTTGACGGACGCCGCATCGAAATCGGCAACAAAAACCTCATCGCGGGTGAAAACGCGCGCGCCGTTGAGGAGCGCCTTGATGCGCTCTCGCAAGAGGGCAAGACCGTTCTTGTGGTGAACGTCGACGGCCGCTGCGCAGGGCTTCTTGCTGTGGCCGACGCCGTCAAGCCAGACAGCGCCCCTGCCGTTGCCGCGTTAAAGGGGCTTGGCCTCAAGGTGCGGATGGTCACGGGCGACAATGCGCGCACGGCGCGCGCCGTTGCCGCGAGAGTCGGCATCGATGAAGTTGTCAGCGAAGTGCTTCCGGCCGACAAGGCAAGGATCGTGCGCGAGTCTCAAGCAAAGGGCGAAAAGGTCCTTATGGTGGGAGACGGCATCAATGATGCGCCGGCTCTGGCGCAGGCCGACGTCGGCATGGCGATCGGTGCGGGCACCGATGTGGCGCTTGACTGCGCCGACATCGTGCTCATGAAAAACCGCCTTACCGACGCCGTCGGCGCCGTCGAGCTCTCGCAGGCCGTGATGCGCAACATCAAGCAGAATCTCTTCTGGGCGTTCTTTTACAACGCCATCGGCATTCCGCTTGCCGCGGGCGTCTTTTATTCGGCCTTCGGGTGGCTTCTCAATCCCATGTTTGCCGCAGCCGCCATGTCGATGAGCTCGGTTACCGTGGTAAGCAACGCTCTGCGGCTGCGGCGCTTTAAGCCTGTGGCGGAAAGGCTGCAGCAGGCCTGCTGCACCACTGAAGCGACCGGCGAGTGCGCGGCGCCCGCCCGCGCAACGCTTGTCAAAGGCCTTGATGCGGCGGGCTGCGCCGCTCGAATTTCAACGTCTGCCGGGGAAAAGGTTCCTGCGGCGGCATCTCTTTTAACAAGGAGTCAACCCATGAAAAAGATCATTTCCATTGAAGGCATGCACTGCTCGCACTGCACGGGCTCGGTTCAGAAAAAGCTCTCGGCCATGCCCGGCGTGAGCGATGTTGAAGTAAGCCTTGAAGAGAAGTGCGCGCACGTCACGGTCGACGAGTCGGTCACCGACGAGGCGCTTCTTGCCGCCGTCAACGACCTGGGCTTTGAAGCCAAGGGCGTTGAAACGCTCTCCTGACTTTTGGCTTGCTACGGCAGGGAAGGGCGCAATTGAAATCGCGCCCTGGCTGCCGGGCAACGACAAGGCCGTGCACCCGGACGAAGAGCCGCGGGCGCTGACGGACCGCAAAAAAGCGAGGCTGCATTGACGCAGGGCCTCGCTTTTTTGCGGTCCATTTACGGTTTGCCAAAAGCTTCAACGACGGGAAGATTCGTGTCGTTGAGGCCGTCTGGGAGCCGCAAGAAAAGAAAAGGCCGATCCAAGCATGCGCTTAAGACGGCCTTCAAAGAAGATTCCCTCAGCACCAAATGCCTCGGCTTGCGCCGATCCCTTGACTAAACGCCCGAAACGACCTGAGGCAGCCTCTTCTCTTGAGATGAGTATCCTCAAATACAACCCAAATGTCAACGCTACCGTTGTATTTTCCGGCGCTCCCATGGCGCCGCATCACGCGCTTTCGGTTTAAATGAGCCGGCACGTGGGCACGCCCTCGGCGTTGCGGGTGTCGTCAAAGAAGTCCTGAGGAAACGTCGGGCCCGCCTTGATTTTTATGGGATCGTGGTCAAGGCCGGCGGCGGGCTCAAACATTCCGTCGACGTTGACGGGATCAAGGCCGTGCATGAGCCCTGGCGGCACGCTCTGCACAGGCGTGCGGGCAAAGGTGCCTATAAAGGAGCTGCGGCGCCTTGCGTTGGCAAAAAGCCGCGCCGGGATGTCCACCAAGCCGCTTTCGGCAAACGTGCCGTTAAAAAGCCGCGCCTGCACGGTGCTGGCAAAAAGATCCTCGGGGACGTGCTCGAGGTTTTTGCAGCGCAAAAAAGCCTGCGAGAAGTCTTCGGCCTGCAGATTGGCGGCAAAAAGCTGCCGGCTTACCGTATCAATGCCGCTTTGTGCAAAGACCCCCGCAAAGGAGACCGTGTAGATGAGCGGGAAAAAGAGCGATTCGGGGATGGTGCGCAGGTCAGGGAGCCCCGCAAACGTGTACTGCAGGTGCGTGAGGTGCGTGTTGTGGGCAAAAAGCGCCGAGACAAGCGAATTGAGCCGCTGCGGCGGATAGTCTCTGTGCCAGATGTGCGCGTGCGTGGCAAGCGCCCCGGTGGCGTCGTCGACGAGCACGGGGATGGGCTGCACGATTGCCGTCGTCTGCTCGGGCAGAATCAGAGCTCCCGAGGGCAGGGGGCCGCCGAAGTCGATGGTCATGCGCTGCGGGTGCGTGAGCGTTCGAAACTCAATGACCGTGGTGGAGTCGACCTGGCGGCGGCGCTCTTCGCACTTCTCGCCGTAGACCACGGCAACGCGCGAGCATGATGGCGCAATGGCGGCTCCGGCCACGATGCGCACGCGCACCATCGGATCGCGCTTGCTCGGCGTGATGTCTAAAACAAGTTTGGTCATGAGAGCGCCCCTATGCGTTGTTGCAGAAGTACTCAAGCGACTTGTCGCGCGGCATGGCGCGATAGGACGCGGGCAGCCCGAGCATGCTCTTGCAGAAGGCAAACATGCCGTCGACGGCCACGTCCTTGAGCCCCGAGAGGATGTCGTCGGGCACGGTTTCAAGTTTCGTGCACCCGGCAAAGGCCTGCTCGAGGTTGCGGATGTCGGGGTTGTGGATGAAGAGCTCGGCGGGCAGCTCCGTGAGCTCCCGATGATTGGCGGCCCACCCGCAGAAGTCGCCCCGGGCGCCTGCGATGCGCGGATGCAGAGGCGGCAGCGGCGTGAAAATCCTGCGCACGTGGCGCCCGAGCTGAAACGGCCGCACGGGCTCGCCCGCCGTGCTGTGAATGCGCACGCGGTAGGGCTCGATCGCGTCGTAGGCGTGCTCAAGGGCTTCGGTTGCGTTCCAGTCGATGCGCTCGACGTGCCCGTCGCCCCAATCAACAAGGAGATCGCCTTTGAGCTCAAGATCAATGGGGTAGAAGATCACGAGCTGCTCGGCTGCGCCCGTCACCGACGGCACCCACTCAAAGTCAAAGCTCGGGTCGCTGTTTTGCGCGGCAGGCCGCGACCAGCCGAGCTCCTCGCGCCGGTTGCGGTCGCACCAGAAAAAGAAGCTGCTCGGCGCCCCGGCAAGAAACCCTTCCATGCACACGGGCAGGAGGTTCTTTGCAAACGGGGGCTCGATTCTCTCAAGAAGCCCGCAGTGCGCAAAGGTCTCTTCGCAGAGCGTGGCGGCGTCAGCCTGCGCAAGGAACCCCGCCGGGATGCTTCGCAGGGAGGAGTTGGCAAACGTGCGGGCAAGCGACTTCAAGCGCTTGCAGGGCGAAAAGAAGTCGGGCGTCAACGCCGTTATGCCCGCGTGCCGGAAGGCCTCGTCAAAAAAAGCAAGCTGCGGGTTGTTCGCAAGCAGGTCCGGGGGAAGGGACGCGAGCTGGCAAATGCCCGTCTGCGGATCGTCGTCCACAAGGCGCGGCAGCGTGTCGCAGGCAAGAAGCTCCCCCTTTTCGTTGGTCTCGCCCCGGGTGAGCACGGGCAGCGCCGAATCAATCGAGACGGTCTGCAGGGGCAGCGCCTTGAGGGGCAGAAAGCCGCTTTCGGACGAAATGCGGATCGTGCGCTTGCCGTCGACGCCGTAGGCGTGCGAAGCGGCCACGAGCGCCTCGCTCTCGGGGCGGTTGACCATTTCGGTGAGCGCCCCGTCGCTGATGGCGCAGTCAACGGCATTGATGCGCCCGTCGCCCCAGTCGATGCGCACTTCTCCGATGCGGTCGGCCGCAAGCTGCGGGACGCAGTAAAAAAGCGCGCGGACTTCCTGTCCGGCGCGGCTTACGATCGTGAGAGCGAGTTCCCGGGACGGCATCTTGAGGGCTGGCATGCGAAAAGGCGGATGCGGTTGATGGTTTTGGACAAGGATTGTGAAATTGTGCGGAACCTATTCTACGAGGTGAAGGGGCCTTTAAAGAGAAGCTGGCGCAAACGCCGCGCGCGGCCCCCATGCAGGCCCGCTTTAAAAAGCCTTCTTTCACAAAAAACGCCCGTCAAGGCAGGCGTCGTTTTTCACTTGTCGCCGGCTGCGTCCTCAAGCGCTTTTGGCAAACACTTCGGCCGTGTCGGAGAAGGCCTCAAGAAGCGCATCAAACCCGCAGAAGTTGATCTGCATGCGGCAGACGCGCGCAAGCACGGGCTTGGGGCGAAAGCCCGCGCCAAAGCCAGCGCTCTCCACCATGCCGACATCGTTGCTGCCGTCGCCCGCGCAGATGGTCTGCAAGGGATCGGAGCCGAGCCTTTGCATCGTTTCCCGCACAAAGGCGGCCTTGCCCGAGGCGTCAATGATGGGGCCGCCCGCAGGGCCCGTGACGCCGCCCGTAAAGCGCCCGTTGTCGATGCCGATGACGTTGGAGTGCGTGCCCGTCATGTTGAGTTTCCTGCGCACGACTTCGGTAAGAACCGTAAAGCCCGAGCTCACGACATAGGTCTGAAGGCCTGCTGCGGTGAGACGCGCCATGAGGGGCTCGACGCCCGCATTGAGCTTGAGGTCGTCTTGAAGCGTTTTAACGCACCCCGCGTCGAGCCCCTTTAAGAGCGCCACGCGTGCGCGCAGGCTTGCCGCGTAGTCCTTGATTTCGCCCGTCATCGCCTTGTGCGTGATTTCCGCGCACGCCTCTCCAAGGCCCAGCATGCGCGCCATCTCATCCAACGTCTCGTTGGCAACGAGGGTGGAGTCCATGTCAAAAAAAGCGGCCTTGAAGTCCCTGAGCGCAAGGCTTCGGGGCACGAGCGCAAAGTCAAGCTTGAGCCCCTGCCGCGCGGCGTCCGTCACAAGGCGGGCGGCGTCAAGCCCTTCGGGGACGTCAAGAAGCCGCACCGAGCGCGAGCCCGCAAGCGTCTTCTCAGGCTTGAGGCCGCTGCAAAGCTGCCGGACAAAGTCTGCGGCCTCGGAGAGCGCGGCCTGATTGGGGGCGGCGCAGACAAGATCGAGCGGAAAGCTGACGGCGGACATGGCAAAGGGGTCTCCAAAAATTGGTGAAATCAAAAGCGGCCGTAAACGAGGATCATCGGCATTGTCAATTGGGATCGGGCCGCAGCGGGTTGATGACCCCGTAGATGGCCTGAAGCCTTGCGTCAAGCGAATCGGTGAGAACCGTCATTCTGAGGCGGTCTCCGGGCAGCATGCGCAGATCCCGGCGGCTTTGCAGCAGTTTAAAGAGCTTTTGGGGATCAAAGGCCGGGCGCGCGGCAAAGCCCAAAACCACGGCCGAGTCGGCCGCGTCGATCTTCTTGACCCCGATCTCTTCGCAAACAAGCCGCAGGCGGTGCGTGGCAACAAGCGCGCGGGCGGCTTCAGGGAGCTTTCCGTAGCGGTCGATCAAATCGTCCGTGACGGCTTCGAGCTCCGTGCGGTTTGCTGCCGCTGCAAGGCGTTTGTAAAAACCAAGCCGCGTGCTGACGTCGGCAATGTAGTCCGCGGGCAGCAGCGCCGGCATGTGAAGGTTGATTTCGGTGAGCGTCTCAAAGGGCGCTTCAAAATCGGGCTCCTTGCCCTCCTTGAGTGCCTTGACGGCGCTTTTGAGCATCTGCGTGTAGAGGTCAAAGCCCACCTGCGCCATTTCGCCGCTTTGCTCTTCGCCCAGGACTTCGCCCGCGCCGCGGATTTCAAGGTCGTGCATCGAGAGGTAAAAGCCGCTTCCCAGGTCTTCGAGATTTTGAATGGCTTCGAGCCTTCTCTGCGCGTTCTTTGTAATCGCCTCGTCGCCCGGCGTGAGCAGATACGCATAGGCCTGATGGTGCGAGCGGCCCACGCGGCCGCGCAGCTGGTGCAGCTGCGCAAGTCCGAACTTGTCGGCGCGGTGGATGATGATCGTGTTGGCAATCGGAATGTCGATGCCGGTTTCGATGATCGTCGTGCAGACTAGAAGGTTGTAGCTCTGGCGGTAGAACTCGCGCATGATGTGCTCAAGTTCCCGCTCGCTCATCTGGCCGTGTGCGACGGCAATGCGCGCCTCGGGGATCAGAGCGCGCAGCATGTCGGCTCTGTTTTCAATCGTGGCGACGTCGTTGTGAAGAAAGTAGACCTGGCCGCCGCGCTTGAGTTCGCGCACGACGGCCTCGCGAATGAGTTCCTTTGATTCGCGCCGCACGAAGGTCTTGATGGCAAGGCGCTTTTCGGGGGCCGTGGCAATGACCGAGAAGTCGCGGATTCCCTCAAGGCTCATGGCAAGGGTGCGGGGAATGGGCGTGGCGGTAAGCGTCAGAACGTCGACTTCGCTGCGAAGCGACTTCAAGCGCTCCTTTTGCCGCACGCCGAAGCGGTGCTCTTCGTCGATCACGACAAGCCCCAGGCGCTTGAAGGAGACCTTCTCGCTTAAAAGCTTGTGCGTGCCGATGGCGATGTCGATCGTGCCGTCAGAGAGCCCCGCGAGCGCCTCCGTCGTCTGCCGCCCGGTGCGAAAGCGAGACAGGAGCGCAATCTTTACGGGCCAAGCCGCAAAGCGGTCCCGGAAGGTCTGGGCGTGCTGCTCGGCCAAAAGCGTCGTGGGGCACAAAACGGCAACCTGCTTGCCGTTCATGACGGCAACAAAGGCCGCGCGCAGCGCCACTTCCGTTTTGCCAAAGCCCACGTCGCCGCACACGAGCCTGTCCATGGGGCGGCCGCCGTGCATGTCGGCGATGACGGCGTCAATGGCGGAGGCTTGATCGGGCGTCTCTTCAAAGGCAAACCCCTCGCAGAAGGCCTCGTAGTCTGACGACTCCGTTTTAAAGGCAAAGCCCTGGCGCGATTCGCGCAGGGCGTAGAGGTGCAAAAGTTCGGCCGCCGTGTCGCGCACCTTCTGCGCCGCCTTTTTGCGCGCCTTTTCCCAGTCGCCGCGCCCGAGCGAGTGCAGCGGCGCGTGTTCAACGTCGGCTCCCGTGTAGCGGCCGATGAGATGCAGCTGCGCAACGGGCACGTAGAGCTTGGCGTCCTGCGCGTAGTCAATGCGAAGAAACTCAGCCGCGCCGTCGCCCGTTTCAATGGTCTCAAGCCCGCGGTAGCGCCCGACGCCGTGCTCGGCGTGCACCACGGGGTCGCCCTCGCGCAGCTCGCTGATGTCGCGGATCATCGCGTCGACATTGGTGCTGCGCGACTTAAGCCGCGAGCGCCGCGCCACGGCCTTGATCGAGTAGAGCTCGTTTTCGGTGACAACCGCTAGGCGCTCGGTTTCAAGCACAAAGCCGCAGTGCAGCGGCCCCACGGTAAGGCACACGGGCGAGGCGCTTGCGACAAACTCGGATGCCCCTTGAACCTCATGAAGAGTGAGCGCCGCGTCGGCCAAAAGCTCCTGCAGGCGCGAGGCGCGCCCGGCCGAGGTGGCCATGATGAGCGTGCGAAAGCCTCTTACGGTCTGCGCGTCAAGAAAGCTCTTTAACTTTGCGGCCGGGTCCTTGGCCTTGCGGTCGATTTCGATGTCGCAGGCAATGCCGGGGGCCTCGCACGTGATTGTCGTGCGGCCAAAGCGCGAAAGGGACACAAAGAATTCTTCGGGGGTCTCAAAGAGCTCCTTGGCTTCAAGCACGGGATGGGCCGGATCGTGCGAGAGGAACTTCGCGCGCTGGTTTGTTTCCGTCAGAAATGAGGAAAGGGCGTTTTCCACCGGCCCGACAAAAACCACCGCCGAGCCCTCGGGGAGGTAGTCGGCCAACGTGGCCGTTTTGTCAAAAAATAGCGGCAGGTAGTACTCGATTCCCGCGGCCGGAATGCCGTTGCCGATGTCCTTGTAGACGGGAGATTTGCTCGGGTCGCCGGAGAAGCGCTCGCGCCAGCGCGTGCGAAAGGCCGTCCGCGCGGATTCTTCAAGCGGAAATTCGTGCCCGGGCAGAATTCTCACGCTCTTGACGCTCGTGGTGCTTCGCTGCGTATCCGGGTCAAAGCAGCGGATCGATTCGATTTCATCGTCAAAAAGATCGAGCCGCAGGGGCTCGGCGCTGCCCATGGGATAAATGTCGACGATGCCGCCGCGCACGCAGAATTCGCCCGGGGCCATGACCTGTTCGACCCGGCCGTAGCCCGCGGCGACAAAGCTTGCTTCAAGCTCCTCGGTGCGGATGCGCTGGCCTGCGTCGAAAAAGAAGGTGCTCGCGGCAATGTAGCTTTTGGGGGCTATGCGCTGCGCGGCCGTCACGGCCGAGGCGATGAGAAGATCGGGCTTGTCGTCGGGATTGGCCGACTGCAGGCGATAGAGGCTCTCCAAGCGTTCGCTAACCAGGTCCGGGTGCGGACTCATGGTGTCGTAGGGCAGCGTCTCCCAGTCGGGAAAGACCGCCGTGCGCAGGGACGGATCAAGCCAGGAGATTTCGTCGGCCAGGCGCGAGAGGTCTGCCGGATCGGCGCAGATGACAAAGGCCAGGCGCCCTTCGCTTTTGGCCATTTTGACGAAGCTTGCAAGCGCCAGGGCATCAATTGCGCCCGGGAGCGTCTGAAGCTTCATGCGCCTGCCGGGGGCCGGAAGGGAAAAGGGAGGCTGTGCGCCGAAATAAAAATCGTCGGACATGAAAAGGAAAAGACAAGCGCATCAACGCCGCGGCCCGAAGCCGCCAGGCGCCCCAAGGCACGGGGCGCGCAAAAGCGGAGCATCTCGATGCGAAAAGGAATTGAGAATCTGAAAAAACGGCGGCAAAAGCAGGCAGGCCGACGGCGCAGCCTGATAAATAAAAGCGCGTCTTTGGCCTCTGATTGCGGCAGGGCCTTCGCGCTTTGTGCACTTTCACGCAAGAGTCCCTTTGCAAGGCCTGCTTTTTAATTTTTGTTTGCCGTTTGAACGGGCCACATTGTAGCGAAGCCGCACCCCGGCGCCCTGACCAAGGCGCGCAGGGAGCGCGGGCGGCGGGAAAGAAAAATGCGTGCCCTGCTGCGCCATTTCATTGCGCCTTTTATTGATGCCCCCGCGCTATGAATCCGCATGAAAATAAACAATTGGACATAGAGTCGGCGCCGACTCAATAATTTTTTAAACACTCACCGGGCCGGGCGCACGGCGGCGGGAATATGAACGGGCGTGCCAAACATGAGAGGCCGCCCGGGAAGCGCCGTGCGTGTGACGAAGAAATTTTTCGGACACAACCGAGCAAGCCGGGGAGAAGCGTTGCATTTTGAGGAGGTAGCCAGAATGAAGCGACGCACGCTGCTTGCATCAACATTATTGTCGGGAACGGCGCTGGGACTCGGGAAAACTGCCGCGGCAGCTGGCGGCACCAAGCGCGAAGAGCAAAAGAAGGCGGCCTCGGGCACGGGCGCCGGACGCGATGCCGACGTCATCGTGCTTGGCGCGGGATTTTCAGGTCTTTCGGCGGCCGTGACCGCAGCGCGCGCAGGCGCCCGTGTGCTGGTGCTTGAAAAGCGCGCCTATGCGGGCGGCGACGGGATTCTGTCGGCTGGCATCATCGCCACGGCGGGCACGCCCTTGCACAAGGAGCAGGGCATTGCCGGAGACTTGAGCGTGGACGCCTACTGGGCGCGCATTGCCTCAGGCATTGAAGACGAGCCTTTGTCCAAGGTGCGCGACAACCAGGAGCTCTCGCCGATTTATTCCGGCATTTTCAAGCACGATCCGGCCGTGCTGCGCCGCTCGGCCGAGAATTCGCCCGAAGTGATCGCCTTCCTGCGCAGCTTTGGCATCGAGTTTTTGCCGATCAACCACGGGCAGCCCTTTCTGATGCCCACAAAGCCCGGCAGCATGCCCAAATTTGCGCAGGCGCTCTTGGAAGAACTCAAGCGCTTGAACGTCAGTCTTCTCACCGAGCGGAGAGCGCAAAAAATTCTGATGGACACAAGCGCCGATTCGCCTCGCGTTTGCGGGGTCGAGGTGAAAACCGCCTCGGGCGCCGTTGAAGAGTACCGCGCGCCGGTCGTCATTGTCGCCACCGGAGGCTTTGTCAACAACAAGGCCATGATGCGCCGCTACAAGCGCTACTGGGCCGACGTGCCGGTGGGTTTTCTTGCCGTGGGCGAGGGGGTGCCCGCCGGGCATGACGGCGACGGCATTGTGATGGGAAAGCAAATCGGCGCCTCGCTCGAAGACATGGAGTCGATGCCCAAGTTTTATGCCGCTCCCCAAAAAGGCATGCGCAGTCCCACGTGGATTCTCTTTGACACCGACACCGCCTACCTGGTCGACGCCAAGGGCCGGCGCTTTTGCGACGAGCACGCCTCCCGCTACTCGGGCTGCGCCGTCAAGGCCTACGGCAAGGGCATCAAGGAGGCTTTCGTGGTCTTTGACGAAGCGACCTTCACGGGGCCCAACAAAGCCCGCTGGGGCTACGAGGCTCTCATGAAGGCGGGCGCTCTCTACAAGGCGGATACGATCGAGGAGGCCGCGAAAAAAGCGGGCGTAGACCCCGCCGGGCTCAAGGCGACGCTCGAGACGATTGCGCGCGACGCCCGCACGGGAGTCGACAGCGAATTCGGCCGCCGCGACAAGCTCTTCCGTGCACTCAAGGCGCCCTTTTACGTCTCGACGCCGAGCACCCCCGTGTGCTTTAAGACCGAGGGGGGACTTGAGGTCAACAATCGTTTTGAAGTGCTGCGCGCTAGCGACGACAAGCCCTTTGGGGGCCTCTACGCCGTGGGCGCCACGTGCGGCTCGATTTCAAGCCGCCTGTGCGACGTCATTGCCTCGGGGATTCTTGCGGGACCAGCCGCTGCCGAAGCGGCCAAAAAGCTTGCATAAAGCCGCAAGTTCTTGACGACAAACGCCCGGTCTTCCTGCAGTCAAGGATACCGGGCGTTTAGACTGGCGCAAGCCTGCGGCTTGAGTGCGGCGTACGTGCTCCGCGCATGTGCCGCAGGGATTCGCTCCAGGAAATTTGTTTCGAACTTTATGCCGGCATCTTTTGGCCGACGATCTTTTGGAGGTGCTCGGGCAGCTTGCCCGAATTTTCCAAAATGTCGGAGAAGGCGTCTTCAACGCCCTCGGCCGAGTCGGTGCGCATGGCGGCCTCGACGCACGTGAGCGCCTTTTCGACCTGCTCGGCCTCAAGGGCATCCACCGTGCGCAGCACCGTGTTGCGAAAGACAAGGACGTGATCGCCCACGGCGACGTCGTTTTCCGCAAACGACGTGTCGACCTGCCGCACTTCGTCGTTGCGCTCAACGAGCACTTCGGTCGGGGAGAGTACCTTGGTCACCCGCATGGGAATGGCAATGCACATCGTTCTTGTCCTCAGTATTTGAAAATAGGAAAAACCTACGCCTTGCTCGGGAAAAAGCGCACGTCGCCCGTGCGCGGTGCTTCTTCCTCAGACGGGCGCGTTGCCTCGTAGTAGTCCTGATTGAGGCTTGCGTAGGACAAGTCCGGCGCGGCCTCGTTTTCAGCGCGGCGGACAAAGTCGTAGCCCCAGTCGGTTAAAAGCGCGTGCGCGGATTGAACGGCCTTCTCGACCATGGGCCGCACCACGTCAGAGAGCGACCCGCCGTAGTCTTCGAGCTCAAGGGGCTGCACGGCGGCCACCGCAATGCGCCCGGGCTCCTTGCCCTGCAGTTCAGCCAACGCCAAAACTTCATTTAGGCCCGTCTGGTGCGGAGAAATCTTCGTGCCGGACCACCGCAGCACATCGTCTCCCGTGAGGATGCGAAGCGTCCCCGGAGCCTCGCCCAAATCGGCGCAGTCAAAGAAAAACAGGTCGCGCGTGGCCTCGACATACTCAAGCAGGTACATGCCGAGCGTGCCGCCGTCCATCACCTTGACTTTGGCCGGAGCCCGGTACAGGGCGTTGAAGCGCTCCACGCAGCGCACGCCGAAGCCTTCGTCGGCCCAGAGAATGTTGCCCGCGCCGATCACGAGCAGATCCGTTTTCGAAAAAATATCTTCCATGACTTCCACAAACGGCCTGAAAGGAAAAACCCCTTTCACTTCGTAGGCTTTCAGGCACTTCCAAAGCGAAAGGGGCTTGCCGTCTTCTCCTTGCGGGCGAGTCTAAACCACGGCCTGCGCCGCGCGCCTCACCCGTTGGTAGAACTGCCGGACTAGTGCTCGGTGTGCTTGAACATTCTCAAGCCGCTCGTCATCGAGCTGATGGTCGTTGCGCCGCCCATGACGTCTTCGCGGAAGCTCATGTAGATGTGAGCAATCGAGAAGATGATGAAGACGTACATCAGTGCATGGTGCACGGTGCGCACGGCCTGCGCGTCTCCAAAGAGAGCGAAGACCCAGCCAAACCAGCTCATCCAGCCGGTATCCCACCCCCAGGCCTGGGCGTAGAGCGCAAGGCCCGTGATGATGATGCCGATGCTGCCGAGCGTGAACATGAAGAACATGGCGCACTGCGCAAGCGGATTGTGGCCGGCGTACTCGGGCGAAGTCGGACGGAAGAAGAGGTAGTACTTCACCTGCTCAAAGAGCATCTTCCACCACTTCAGGCTCCAAAGCGGCGGCACCAGGATCATGCGCGAGTAGCGGTTGCCCACGATGCCCCAGTACAGGCGCCCGATGAAGGTCACGGTAAAGATGATGCCCGCAACGAAGTGCGCCAGACGGATGTAGGCAAAGCCGTACGTGGCGTACGTCTCGCCCAGGTTGGCGGTGATCGGTGCGCCGATGAGAAAGCCCGTGGCGATCATCACGAACATGCACACCGCCATCAGCCAGTGCCACACGCGTACGGGAGCCTCCCAGACGTAAAGCGGGTGCGTGCCTGCCGACACGTCCACTTCAAAGGTGACAGGATCGATTTTCATAGAAAAATCCCTTGTAGTGATTTCCGCCCGCTCCCGGTGAAAACGTGAATTTCGACCGGGAGCAGAGGAGAAATTAGCGGACCTTGACGCTCACGAGCTCCTTGCCCTCGGTGTCAAGCACGTGCGTGGCGCAGGCAAGGCACGGGTCGAAGCTGTGGATCGTGCGAAGGATTTCCAGCGGCTGCTCGGGATTGGCGAGCGGCGTGCCGATGAGGCTCGCCTCAAAGGCGCCGTGGTTGCCCGCCTCGTCGCGCGGCGAAGCGTTCCAGGTGGTGGGCACGACGGCCTGCCAGTTGGCGATCTTGCCGTTTTCGATCACGCACCAGTGGCCGAGCGCGCCGCGCGGAGCCTCGCAGGCACCCACGCCGCGGCACTTCGCAGGCCACGTCTTGGGCTCCCAGAACTCCATGTTGGCCGCGGCCTCGTCGCCGGCCTTGATGTTGGCCGTGAGGTCGTCGACGTACTTGACCATCATGTCGGCCATGAAAACCGACTCGATGCAGCGCGCTGCGGTGCGGCCCAAGGTCGAGAACATTGCCTCGAGCGGGAGGTTGAGCTCGGTCAGAACCGCCGTTGCCGGTTCCTTGTACTGCGGCATGTTCTTGGCAACGCCCATGACGACGCGAGCCAGCGGCCCCACTTCCATCATGTGGCCCTTCCAGCGCGGGCTCTTCACCCACGTGTACTTGCCCTGGCTTGCGAGCCACGCAAACTTCGTCTTGCTGCCGTCGGAGCCCTCGGGAAGACCGAAGGCATGGTCGGTGACGCCTTCCCACGGATGCAGGCCCTTCTTCTCACCCGGGTACTTGTACCAGGAGTGATCGACGAATTCCTGAATCTCGTCGAGGTTGCGCAGATCGACGTCCTGGATTTCGTTGAGCTTGCCGTCGATGATGGCGCCCTTGGGCATGAGCAGGCTCTCCTGCGACCAGTCGTTGGCGCGCTCCGGGAAGTCGCCGTAGCACAGCAGGTTCTTCGAGCTGATGCCGCCGCCCAACTTGAACCATTCCGGATACATGCTCGCAATGGCCTTGACGTCGGGGAGATAGACGTTGTTGACGAACTCCACGCACTTCTTGGCGATGCTGCGCATGTAGTTGAGGCTCACCTCATTGACCATGACGCCGGCTGCGCCCGTATCGTGCATGTTGATCGGGCAGGCGACGCCGCCCACGAGATAGTTCGGGTGCGGGTTCTTGCCGCCCAGGATCGTGTGGATCTTGACGATTTCCTTGTGGAACTCAAGCGCTTCCAGATAGTGCGCCACGGCAAGAAGGTTCACCGCAGGCGGCAGCTTCATGGCCGGATGGCCCCAGTAGCCGTTCTTGAAGATCGAGAGCTGGCCGGTTGCCACAAACTTCTTGAGGCGGTTCTGGATGTCGCGGAAGTACCCAGCCGTTGCCAGATGATGGTGCGGGCTGATCTTTTGCTGAATGTCGGACGTCTCGCGCGGATCGGCCGAGAGGGCGCTCACGACGTCGACCCAGTCAAGCGCGTGCAGCTGATAGAAGTGCGTGATGTGGTCCTGCACATAGAGCGTCGCATTCATCAGGTTGCGGATGATGTTTGCGTTCTTCGGGATCTTGATGCCGATGGCGTCTTCGACGCTGCGCACGGCAGCCAGAGCGTGAATGCCGGTGCAAACGCCGCAGATGCGCTCCACGAAGGCCCATGCATCGCGCGGATCACGGCCCTTGAGAATCACCTCAAGGCCGCGCCACATCGTGCCGGTGCTCATGGCGTCGACAATGTTGCCCGAAGCGTCAATCTCGGCCTGGACGCGCAGATGGCCTTCGATGCGGGTGACCGGATCGACCACGACGCGGCGGGTGTTGGTAGCTTCAGTCATTATTCACCTCCGAGATCCTTGTTGTTCTTTTTGGCGCGAGCCTGGGCAACGGCGCTCAAGGCTGCATGCGCGGCGGCGGCAACGCCGACGATGCCGACGGTGGCCAGACCCACCTTGTCGACCGTGGCTTCCACGCCGAACCAGCCGGGCGGCAAAATTTCGGGTTCATGTTCGTAGAAGCTGCCCTTGTCAAAGAAGTTGTTCTCAGAGCAGCCGATGCAGCCGTGACCGGACTTGACGGGCCAGGACAGGCCCTCGTTCCATTCAATGGTCGAGCAGGCGTTGTACGTGGTCGGCCCCTTGCAGCCCACCTTGTAGAGGCAGTAGCCGAGCTTGGCGCCCATGTCGTCGAACTTCTCGACGAACTGGCCGGCGTCGAAGTGCGCGCGGCGATAGCACTTGTCGTGAATGCGCTGGCCGTAGAACATCTTCGGACGGCCGAGGCGATCCAAGGGCGGCAGACGGTCGTAGGTGAGGATGTAGGTGATCACGCCCGTCATCACTTCAGGAATCGGCGGGCAGCCGGGCACGAGCACCACGGGCTTGTCGGTGATCACTTCAGTAATCGGCACGGACTTCGTGGGATTGGGCTTTGCGGCCTGCACGCAGCCCCACGCGGCGCACGAACCCCAGCCGATGACGGCCTTGGCGTTGGCGCAGACGTGCTTGATCTTGTTGAGGAAGATTTCGCCGCCGGGAATGCAGAACACGCCGTCGTCGCCCAACGGAATGTTGCCTTCAACGGCCACGATGTACTGTCCCTTGTATTTCTCAATGGTGTCCTCAAGAGCGGCTTCGGCCTGATGGCCTGCGGCAGCCATGATCGTGTCGTCGTAGTCGAGACTGATCATGTTGAGGACCATGTCGGCGGCGATCGGATTGAAGCTGCGGATGAAGGACTCGGTGCAGCAGGTGCATTCCAGACCGTGCAGCCACACGACGGGAGTGCGCGGCTTGCTCTGCATGGCCTCTGCAATTTCCTGCGCACCGGCGCTGCCCAGCCCGAGGCTTGCAGCTGTCAGAGAGCAGAACTGCAGAAAGCTTCGACGGCTGATGCCTTGGCGCCGCAGCGCTTCGTATTGCGTCTCAAACATGTTGTATTTCTCCTTTGCCTGGGGAGTCGCAGAAGGCTCCAGAGGATTTCGGGGTTGGTTTTCATGCCGGAGGGCACGGGCACAAAAAAGGCGTGACGCATGCCGCACCGGCGCTTTCCGTCATGTTAGTAAGACGTCCCGGGAGCGCAAATACCCCTGAAGTATTTCTTTTAGTCCTTTGGTGGTAGACGAATACTTCAGGCGGATAACTGTTACAGGTTGTGAAATTCAGACCTAGTCAAAAAGGATTAGGCGGGAGGAGGCGCAAGTCTTCTTGCAGACGAAAAAAGCTGCAGCGGCCCTGATGGATCGCTGCAGCGTCAAAAGTTGGGAGATAGTGAAAAAGACTTGAGAAATGGTTCGTGCGGCTAGAACGTGTGGTTAAGTCCCAAACCGAACTGATAGCCGTTGAATTCGGCGCGGTCCATGAAGCCCGAGTCGGCGCCGAACGTGTCGTTGGCGCTTAAGTCGGCGTCAAGCCCGTCGCCGCCGTGCGCGTAGGTCGCGCCCACGTAGAGCGTCGTGCGCTTGCTCATTTCATAGGCGTAGGCAAGGCCCACGACAAAGGCGTCGGCCTCGTTGTTGCCGGTGGCGGCCTCGTTTTCAGCCTTCATGTACTGCAGGCTTCCCATCAGGGTGCCGTTGCCCAGGGGGGCGGTGGCGCCAAGAAGGAAGCTGTCGATCGTGTAGGCGCCGTTGTTGGTGAGGCCGTCTTCGTCGCGCAGATCGCCGTCGCGGAAGCTTCTCACCTTGTCGGCGTGCTGGTACATCGCCATGGGCTTCACGAAGCCAAAGTCATAAGAAAGGGCGAGGGTGTAGATCATGCCCTTGTCGTCGTTGTCGCCCACCTTGTCGTACTGCATCATTTCGACGACAGCCGCCGCGGCAAAGGGACCGTTTTCGTAGTTCGCGCCGATTCCGTAGTAGTGGTTGCGGTCGGCCCAGCGGCTGATGCCGTCGTCGTCGCCTGCCGATCCCATGAGAGAAACCTTGAGGCCCTCAATCGGCGTGATCTCAATGACCGCGGCGTTGGCAATGGCATAGTCGCGGCTAGCGAACGTGCCCATGCCGCCCACGCCAAAGGCGGCTTCGAGGGGATCAAAGCCTCCCACGAGGTCAAAGTCACCGCCCGCGCTTGCAAGCGTGCCGAGGTTGCCCGCGGCGATGTTGACGAAGTCGTTGCCGATGCGCAGGTACGCCTGGCTGTCAAAGAGGCCGCCTTCGGTGGCGAGATTGCCGTCGTCGGAGGTGAATTCATTTTCAAGCGTAAAGCCCACCGACCAGCCGCCGCCGATGTCTTCGGACCCCGTCAGGCCCCAGATCGAGTCGCCGTACCAGGCGCTTTCCATGGAAACGGAGTTGGTTTTTTTGGCATCGACCACGCCGCCCGTGGTGAGCTCCTTGGCGTGGCTGTAGACAACGCCCGTTGAAATCGAGCCGTAGAGGGTGACTTCGGCGGCAAGGCTTGCCGACGACATGCCCGCAAGGGCGCTTGCCGCGGCTGCGGCCGCAAGGACTTTGGTGAAAGACTTTGTCATCTTCCTGTTCTCCAATATCTGCATTCTTCAAAAGCTTTGGTTTGGCGCTTTGCTTGGAAAGGGTGTTTCAAGAAATCCCGTCAAAGCGGCTTTCTCTGTGGGTTTTCCGAAGGTTTCGGAACAACGGCGCCGATTCTAATGAGAATCATTCGCGTTAGCAAATAAATGAGATGCATTCGCATAAAAAGCAACACTCTGGAGACGCCCGATCGTGCGCCGTGAGGCGAAAAGAAGAAAAAGGAAGGGGAGGAAAAAGCGCGCCGGAGGGCCCGGCGAAGGGGAAAAAGCCAAAAAGAAAGCGCCCCGGGAAAGGGTCCCGAAGCGCTTGATGCGGTCGTTGAAACAGCCGGCGCCGCCCGATGCCGGAGGCGCCTGAAGGCAAAACTACTTCTTCTTGCCTTCGCTTACGTTTTCGATCTTGGCCGACTTCATGAGGCCGTCGACGTAAGTCTGCACGCTTTGCTGGGTGAGGAGCTGGCGCAGCATGGGCGCTTCTGCCTCGTAGTTTGAAAAGCGCTGGGCCGGGCGCTGGCCTTCGAGCTTGATGATGTGCCAGCCAAGCTTGGTGTGAACGGGGTTCTTGGCGATCTGGCCGGGCTTGAGGCCCTTGAAGCCCGCCGCGAAGTCCTTGTCGAACATGTTGGGCGAGTTCCATTCGATGAGGCCGCCCATGGCGCGGTTTTGCGGCGTGTCGATCGACTTTTCGCGGGCGATCTTGTCAAAGTCGCCCCCGGCGCGCACGTCCTTTAAAAGCTGACGGGCGGTCTTTTCATCCTTGACAAGAATGTGGCGCACCGACACCTCGGTGTTGCCCCAGCGCTTTTTCTCCTTGTCAAAGAGCGCCTTGACGTCGGCGTCCTTGACCGGGTGCTTTTCAACCCAGTCGTTGATCACCGTGCTCATGAGGATGTTCTTGGTGGCGTTGTCGATCATGCGCTGCACGTCCTCGCGCTGCGCGAGCTTTTGCTTTTGCGCCTGCTGCAGCAGCAGCTTGTCGCGGATCAGGAGCGTGCGCACCTGGTTTTCAAGCTGCGGGGTGCGCGTCTGGCCGCGTGCGGTCGTCGCCTTGATGAGCTGCTCTTGCTGGGCCTTGCTCACGAGTTCGCCGTTGACCGTAAAAGAGGTGGTGGCAGCGTGCGCGGCTCCAACGGCAAGCGCAGCGCCGAGCGTGCACAGACACAGTGCGGATTTCTTGAACAACATGGAGTTTCCTTACACAAAATTTCGGGCAACGCTATTTTGACAGCGGCTCGGATTTTTTCATGACCCAAAGGCTGATGCCAATTGTAAAAATGAATGTCAAGGCCATCAGCCCGAAAAGCTTGAAGTTGACCCAGGTTTCGGTGCTGCAGGTGTAGGCGACGATGAGGTTGATGACGCCCGTAAAGTAGAAAAAGGCAATCCAGGCGCGCTGCATCGTGCCCCAGGCCGAAGCGGGAAGTTCGAGCTGCTTGCCAAGCAGCATCGTGAGAAAGTTGCGCCGGGTGAATTCCCCGAACAAAAGAATGGACCCAAAGATCCAGTAGAGAATCGTGGGCTTCCATTTAATGAAGATTTCATTGTGCAGCCACAGCGTGAGCGAGCCGAAGACCACGATCACGGCAAGCGAAATCCACAGCATCGGCTCGGGCCTGCGGCCCTTTAAGAACACAAGGGCGATCTGCACGAAGGTCGCGACGATTCCCACCAGGGTTGCAAGCAGCACCGGCGCCTGATCGGGTGCGACGGCCGCGCCCCCGATCACCGAGCCGATGAAGTCGGCCGTGCCCTGCGCGTCGCTTTGCCCGAACTTGAAGGCGGCGAAAAAGAGGATGATGGGAAAAAGGTCAAATAAGAGCTTCACGATGAATATGTAATCCGTGTGGAATCGCCCGGTTCGTTATTTAAACAGAAGCCGGCAAAGGATCGGGCTGCTCGCCGCCAGGCCTTCACGGCAAGGCGCTGGAAGGCCTGCCGGGGGCTTTGCGCCGTCCGTGCATTATAAGAATGCGTCCTTTTGCGGGGAGCGACAGTGCCGCAAGCTCCTTCAAGGCGCTGCCTGAAAGCCCGCACGGGGCAAAACACGCCGGGAGCAGGGCGGCAAGGCTCGCAGGGCCCGCAAGGTCCGCAAGGGCTGAGCGAAGGCTGCAAATGTCGGTGTTAACATGCGCAAACATTTTGTTGCCCATTGTGGCGCCCGACGGACGCTTCTTCCCGATACGCTATTGACCGATTGTGAGTCATGACGCCGTCCGCTTTTTGCCGGCGGGGAGGGCCCGTTTTTTTGCCTTTGCGATGAGGACACGCTTGTCTTTGTCTTTAAGGATGCGCAAAAAAGAAATTCGGGCGCCCTGACCGGGCTGCAAAGCGGTTCACCGGCATGGCGCGCGCCCCAATACTTAAATGGGGGCGCTGCGCGCAGCCGATATTTATTTTGGCGTCGTGTTTGGTGAACCACCTTTTTTTCGTGCACACCATTCATATGCAAACAGGAATCAAGACAGTACTTATGACGATAGCTGCTGTGACTGCCATGGATGCGTCGGCCGCGGGCATCAAGGAGCTCGATACGGTCGAAGGCATCAAAAGCTACGAGCTCGACAACGGCCTGAAGGTCGTGTTGTTTGCCGATCAGAGCAAGCCCACGGCCACGGTCAACACGACCTACCTCGTGGGCAGCCGCATGGAAAACTACGGCGAGACCGGCATGGCGCACCTGCTCGAGCACCTCATGTTCAAGGGCAGCAAGAACTATCCGGATCCGACCAAGGAATTCACCCGCCGCGGCTTTCGGATGAACGGCACGACGTGGCTTGACCGCACGAACTACTTCGTGAGCTTTACGGCCAACGACGACAACATGCGCTGGGCGCTGGGCTGGAGCGCCGACGCCATGGTCAACTCCTTTATCGCGAAAAAGGATCTCGACACCGAGATGACGGTCGTGCGCAACGAGTACGAGATGGGCGAGAACAAGCCCGTGAGCGTCATGCTCAAGCGCATGCAGTCGGTGCTCTTTGACTGGCACGCCTACGGGCGCAACACGATCGGCGCGCGCAGCGACATCGAAAACGTGCCCATCGAAAACCTCCAGGCCTTCTACCGCAAGTGGTATCAGCCCGACAACGCCGTGCTCACCGTCTCGGGCAAGTTCGACGAGGCCAAGGTGCTCGAGTGGATCGAGGAGACCTTTGGGAAGATCAAGCGCCCCGACAGAGCGCTTCCCGGCGAGTGGACGATCGAGCCCGTGGCCGACGGCCCGCGCGAATTTGAAATCCGCCGCCCGGGCGAAATGCAGCTTGTGGCGGTGGGCTACCGCATCCCCTCGGCGTTGGCCGAGGACTGCAATGCCGTCGAGACGGCCGTGGACATTCTCTCGGAGGCCCCGCGCGGGCGCCTTTACAAGGAGCTCGTGGAAACGGGGATGGCAAGCCAGGTCTTCGGCTGGTCGCTTTCCGCGAAAGCCCCGGGCTTTGTGATGTTTGGCGCCATGGTCAAGAAGGGCGACGCGCTTGAGCCCGTCAAGAACAAGCTCATCGACGTCATCGAGCGCTCCTTTGCAAAGACCCCCGCCACCGAAGACGAGGTCAAGACGAGCCTTGCCGAGGCGGCCATCGACTACGAGCGCACGTTAAGCGACCCCGAGCAGTTTGCCGTCGATCTGTCCGACTACATTGCGCTTGGCGACTGGCGGCTCTTTTTCGTTGACCGCGACTCGACGGCGCGCGTAACGGCCGCCGACATCGATGCGGCCGCCTCGACCTATTTTGTGCGCGACAACCGCGTGGTCGGCATGTTCATTCCCGACGATCACCCCCGCCGCGCCCCCTACCTTGCGACGCCCGACGTCAAGGACGTGATCGCCAAGGCCGAATTCAAGACGCAGGGCGATGTGGCCGAAGCCTTTGACGTGAGCCAGGCCAACATCGACGCGCGCACTGAAAGGCTCAAGATCAACGGCGTGGACGTGGCGCTGCTTCCGAAGAAAACCCGCGGACAGACCGTGACGGTGCTCACCTCATTCCGCTACGGGAACCTTGAGACCACGCAGGGCAAGACGATCATCAACTATCTGGTCGAGCCCATGCTCTCGCGCGGCACGTCCGCGATGGACCGCCGGCAGATTGCCGATCGGCAGACAGAGCTCAAGGTGCAGGGCGACGTGCTTGCCTTTACGACCACGGCTCCCAATGTCGTAAACGCCATCAAGCTCATGGGAGAGCTCTCGCGCGAGAGCACCTTCCCCAAGAAGGAGTTTGATCAGTTCGTAAGCCAGCTCTCGACGATGCTTGAGAGCCGCAGCGACGATCCGATTGCCCTGGGGCGCGACGCCATGCTCGAGCACTTTGAGACCTATCCTGCGGGCGATCCCCGCAATCCCACGCGCAACGCCTATCTGCGCGAAGGCCTCAAGAGCGTTGACCGCGACACGGTCTACGACTGGTTTGTCAATGCCGTCTCCAACGGCAGCGGCCAGGTTGCCGTGGTGGGCGACTTTGATGCCGAAGCGGTCAAGGCGGCTCTCAAAGAGGTGCTCGGCAGCAAGAAGAATGCCGATCCCCGCTACAACTATGCGCGCTACTTCAGCGAGTACAAGCCTGTGAAGGCCGACCGCATTCTCGTCAATACCCCCGCCAAGGAAAATGCGGCGATCTTTGCCCGCGTGGATTTCCCGGCCAACGTCAATGACAAGGATGCCGCGGCGCTTGTCGTGGCCGACTGGGTCATGGGCGGCGGCACGGGGCTGAGCAACCGCCTTGTGGACCGGCTGCGTCAGAAGGAAGGGCTCTCCTACGGCGTGGGCTCGCGCGTGCGCCTGCCGCAGTTTGGCAACCGCGCAAGCTGGAACATGTCGGCCATCGTGGCCCCGCAGAATATTCTGAAGGCCGAGAGCTGCGCGCGTGAGGAAATCGCCCGCATGGTCAAGGACGGCATCACGGCCGAGGAGCTTGCCGAGGCCAAGAAGGGAATTTTGCAAAGCCGCGCCGTGAGCCGCGCCCAGGACGACTACCTTGCCAACAGCTGGGTGGTGCTCATGGATGCCGGCAAGACCTTCGCCGACAGCAAGAAGTTTGAGGACGCGATCTCGGCTCTGACGGTTGACGAAGTCAACGCGGCCGTGCGCAAGATGCTTGTCGAAGACAACATCACCTTCGTTCTTGCCGGAGACCTTGCCAAGGCCGGCATCAAGACTGAGAAGTAAAGCGATGTTTGCCGCAGCCCGCCTTCGGGCGCATGCTGCGGCGAGAGCCTCTTGTTTCCCGCTTTGCCTGGCGCTGGAGAGCGTCATTTTGGCAAAGCGGGTTTTCTTTTCACTGAAAACTTAATAAAAGACCGTAAAAAAACCTCTTGTTGCATAAATCAAGAGGAAATGAAGGAATGCCCTCGATTTGGCGTAAAGTGCTTAAGAGTTTCTTTGAGGCACTTTGAAGAAAAGTCTGAGAGCTGGTTCAAGGTTTCTGCGGCAGGCGGTAGGCAAGGTACGCCTCGCCCTCGGGCGTGAGGTCGATGTCGGCTGCCTTGATGCTTGCGGCAATCTCGGCAATGCACTCGAGAATTTCCTGCGACAAGCCGTTTTGCGTTCTCGGCCAGAAAACGAAAAAGGGAATCTTGAGGGACTCTTCGAGCTCAAGCGCCCGGCAGTCGGCGCTCACCGAAAGGGCGGCAAGCTTGTCGGTGAAGTGCACGCCGACGTTGCGCTTGACAAAGCGCAGCGCCACCTGGGTGGAAGAGACCTCGGCGGTGATTTGCTTTGCGCCGGCTTCGGGCAGCAGCCGGTCGGAGAACTCGCGCTCGGGCGTATCGCGCGAGAGCACGACAAAGGACGCATCGGCATAGTCTTTGCGCGAGACGCGCGTCTTTTTTGCAAGCGGGTGGTCCTGCGAGACGACAAGCCTGAAAGGAATGTAGGCGATGGGAACTTTTTCCAGATCGTCGTGCGTGCTCAGAAGCGTCCCAAAGCCGATGTCAAAGGGATGCGAGTATTTCGAGTAGTAGATGTCGCGGCTTGCGTGCACGTCCATCGAGACGCTCAACGTGCTTTCATGGTGCTTCAAAATCTTGACGACGGCCGGAATGATCACGTCCGAGCAGTGCCGGGCAAGCACGGCGATGCGAAGCTCCTTTTTCCTTGCAAGCCCCTCCTTGGTGAAGTCTTCAAGCCGCTTCCAGGCGCGCACCGACTCGATGGCCGCGCGGTAAAACTCCATGCCTTCGGCTGTGAGGGTGAGCGTTTTCGTCGTCCGGTCAAAAAGCGCCGTGTTAAGGCGCTCCTCGAGCTGCGCGATGGTGCGCGAGGCGGCCGAGGCCGACAGGGCGTGCTTGTTTGCCGCGGCAAGAAGGCTTCCCGTTTCCACGACCGAGCAAAAGAGTTTGACGGATTTGGCCTTGAGTTCCATTTTATGCAATCAACCTTTTAATCTTTGCACTTTACTGAATATAGCAAATCGTTCAGAATACGCCCCGAGACATCTGAGGCGATCTCCGATTTCCCTTGCGGTCAAGAGACGGTCCGAAAGGGAAGGGCGCCGACATCAGCTCTGTCGCAATGAGGTTATGCAAACTTTGACGAGGCCGGTTAGCAATGCCGCTAGCCGGTCCTTTTTTTAACCCCCGTGCACCGGCTCGCCGCTCAGACGAGCCGGCGCACGGACGCCTTGTTTGCAGCCGCTGCACACAACAAAAACAGCAAACGCCAAAGCCGTATGGCAACACAAAGGAGTTTTCCGATGGCCCACTACGATCCCCGATCGCTGAAAGCCGAAGAGTTCATCAACGACGAAGAAATCGAGGCTTCTCTTGCCTGGGGCGAAGAGAAAAAGCACGACCGCGCCCTCATCGCGGAAATCCTCGAGAAGGCGCGCGCCTTCAAGGGACTCACGCACCGTGAGGCGGCGGTGCTCATGGCCTGCGATCTGCCCGATGTGAACGACGAGATCCTCAAGACCGCCATCAAGGTCAAGGAACACATCTACGGCAAGCGCATCGTGCTCTTTGCGCCGCTCTACCTCTCAAACCACTGCATCAACACCTGCACCTACTGCCCGTACCACGCCAAGAACAAGAACATCATCCGCAAGAAGCTCTCGCAGGAGGAAATCCGCCGTGAGGTAATTGCGCTGCAGGACCAGGGCCACAAGCGGCTTCTTCTTGAGGCAGGCGAACATCCCAAGGAAAACCCCATTGAGTACATCCTCGAGTCGATCAAGACGATCTACTCGATCAAGCACAAAAACGGCGCGATTCGGCGCGTGAACGTCAACATCGCCGCAACGACGGTGGAAAACTACAAAAAGCTGCACGAGGCGCAGATCGGCACCTATCAGCTCTTTCAGGAGACCTATCACAAGAAGACCTACGAGGAGCTGCACCCGAAGGGCCCCAAGAGCGACTACGCCTACCACACCGAAGCGCACGACCGCGCCATGACCGCGGGCATCGACGACGTGGGGCTGGGGGTGCTTTTTGGGCTCAATCTCTACCGCTACGACTTCATCGGCCTTCTGATGCACGCCGAGCACCTTGAAGCCGTCCACGGCGTGGGTCCGCACACGATTTCGGTGCCGCGCATCTGCCCGGCCGACGACATCGATCCGGCAAGCTTTTCCAACGCCGTGCCCGACGACGTGTTCTTAAAGATCGTGGCGCTCATCCGCCTTGCCGTTCCCTACACGGGCATGATCATGAGCACGCGCGAGAGCGAGCGCATCCGCACGGAGGCGCTCAAGCTTGGCATCTCCCAGATTTCGGGCGGCTCGCGCACCTCGGTGGGCGGCTACACGATCAAGGACATCCGCGACGTGGAAAACACGGCGCAGTTTGATACAAGCGACCGCCGCTCGCTCGACGAAGTGGTGGGGTGGCTGCTTGAAAACGGGTACCTGCCGAGCTTTTGCACGGCCTGCTACAGAGCCGGGCGCACGGGCGATCGATTCATGGAATACGCCAAGACGGGCGAAATCGCCATGTACTGCCAGGCCAACGCCGTGATGACGATCAAGGAGTACCTCTGCGACTACGCCTCGCCCGCCACGCTCAAGGCGGGGCTTGCCGTGATCGAAAACGAGCTGCCCAAGATCACCCACGAGAAGGTGCGCATCGCCTCCATCAAGCGCTTAAAGCGCATTGAAGAGGGCGAGCGAGATTTCCGCTTCTAAGCAAACAAGGAAAAGGGAAAATAAAGGGCGCCCGCGCGGGGCGCCCTTTAAAGGCTGGTGTCAGCGGCTCTCTGCCCGCTGTGCAGGCAGCCCGAAGGGCAAAGGCTGGCTCAGATCGAGGCGCTCTGAGTGGGGTTTTCAGCAGCGCTTTGCTTGGCCGCGGCCGGCGCCTTGGGCGTCTTGTCCTTTTTCTTGTCGTAGACCGGCATGCGGACGATGACTTTAAGCCCGTGGGGATCGGCGTTGGCCAAAGACACGGTGCCGTCGGAGCGCCGCACGATGCGATCGATAATGGCTAGCCCCAGGCCCGTCCCGGTGACGCCGCCGCGGGCGCTGTCGCCGCGCTCAAAGGGGCGCATCAGGCGGTCTGCCTGACTCATGTCAAGGCCAGGCCCCTCGTCGCTTACCGTGAGCACGGCGGTGTCTTTTTCTCGCGCAACTTCCATGGTGAGGTGCAGGATGTCGTCTTCGCTCTTGCCGTAGCGCTGCGCGTTGGTGATGAGGTTTTGCACCACGCGCGAGAGCTCAATGGGGTGCGCGCGCACGATGATGCCCTCGGCAATGTTCGTCGTGAGCTTGACGGCCGGGTCGATTTCAAGCCGCGCGCCGTGAATGGCCTGCTTGACGGTCTGCGAGAGGTCCACGGCCTCCAAGGGCTGCGTGCTTCTGCGCGCATAGGCCATGAACTGATTGACGATCATTTCCATCTGCTCGAGGTCGCTTACCATGTTCTCTCGCGTCTCCTCGGGCAGATCGGCCATTTCGGTCTCAAGCCGCAGGCGCGTGATCGGCGTGCGAAGGTCGTGGCTTACGCCCGCAAGGAGCATTTCGCGGTCTTTTTCCATGCGCGTGATGTCCTGCACCATGCGGTTGAAGCTTGAATTCACCTCCCGGATTTCTTCCGGACCGCTTTCTTCGGGCAGGGCCGCGGGCATCACGCCGCGGCCGAAGTCGCGCGCGTAGCTCGAAAGCGTGCTCAGGGGCTCGACCACGCGGCGCGTGAGCATCGTTGCGCCCAGAATCGAGGCGACAAAGGCCGCAAGCGCCCACCACATCCACGTCGTGCCGTAGGAGGGATTGATGAGCGTGGAATTTGTCATGAGCCAGTAGTAGTCGCCCTCAATGGAAATCGACACCCAAAGCCCGCGCTCGCCGTTGACCGAGCTTGCCAGAATCGTCTCGGGCCCCAGGGAGGCCCGCACGTAGTGCTCGACGTCGGCAATCGACCAGGGAGATCCGCTGTCGGAGGCAAGCGGCTGATAGTCGTCGGTGTATTCCTTGGGAAGAATGCGAAGGCCCTCGCGGCTTGCGAGCACCATCAGCAGATCAGGCCTGTAGATGGGATCGGCGCTCACAAGCGCATAGCGCGTCAGATTGGCCATCGTGACGATCTGGCGCGCAGCGCTCATCGCGTAGGGCGTCTCGCTCAAGACGCGAAAACTCTGAAGCCCCCCCATCACCGAGAAGATGATGAGAAGCATCAGCAAAAAGAAGGTGCGCCAAAACAGATTCGGCGCTCTCCGGGTGCTGATCGAAGCCATGGCCAGTCAATCTTGCGAAGGATCAAGTCGGGCGACGTGCCTTGTCGCGAGGCGCCTTAAGACTTCTTCGGCTCGGCCGCGGGCGTCGTGTCGTCGGGGATGAAGACGTAGCCCAGGCCCCAGACCGTCTGCAGGTAGTGGGGCTTTGAAGGATCGGGCTCGATGAGCTTTCTCAAGCGGCTCACCTGCACGTCAAGCGACCTGTCAAAAGCTTCGTACTCACGGCCGCGCGCCATTTCCATGAGCTTGTCGCGCGAAAGGGGCACTCTCGGGTGGCGAGCAAAGGCCTTCATCACGGCGAATTCGCCGGTCGTAAGCGGCACGGGCTTGCCGTTTTTCCTCAACTCTCTGCGGCCGAGGTCAAGCTCGAAGTCGCCGAAGACCACCACTTCGTTTTCAAGCGAGGGAGCGCCCGGCGCATCGGGCTTGGGACGGCGGCGCAGCACCGCGTGCACGCGCGCCAAAAGCTCTCTCGGGTTGAAGGGCTTTGAGATGTAGTCGTCGGCGCCGAGCTCGAGCCCCACAATGCGGTCGACGTCTTCGCCGCGGGCCGTGAGCATCAGCACGGGCGTCGTATCCTTGCTTGCGCGAAGCCGCCGCAGAATCTGCAGGCCGTCTTCACCGGGCATCATCAGATCGAGAATGAGCGCGTCAAAGCGCTCGCGCATCCAGATGCGGTTCATGGCCTGGCCGTTTTCCGCCACCGAGACGGAAAAACCGTTTTCTCCGAAGTAGCGGCGCAGCAGATCCCGCAGGCGGGGATCGTCGTCGACGATAAGAATCTTGGGTGTGCGTTCAGTTTCGGCCATCGTTGTTGTTCTCTCCAGTCAATGAACACAAGCGCCGGGTTATCCTCAACACCGTCTGAAAACCGGTTGAAAACCGGCTTTAAGCGCAGTGCGAGCGTCTTTGCGGCCCGGCAAGTTTTGCGAGAGGCATTGTGCCTGTTACAAATAGGATTCAGCGTAAGAGTAACACCGTCTGTTACAAAATCCACGCGAATTTTTCGAAATAACAGGCCTTCGCAGGCCGCCAACGCCGCGCAATACCGGTAAAGTACGGGCATCGGATCGCATCGAAGGCGAAGGATGAACTCTTTGTTTGGAAAGATCTTTTTTACGGCCTGTCTGGCAGGTTGCGCGGGCGTTGCCTCGGCCGAGGTGACGCTGGCGCCGATCGTGCCCGAGACAGCGCGTGCAGGTTCTTCCCAAGTTCTGCTCTGGGACCAGATGAACGCGCAGCAGCGCGCCCGTCTTTGGCCTCTGTTGACGCATGAGCAGCGCCTTTTTCAGTGGCGCCTGATGACCAAGGAGGAGCGCCGGCAGATGCGCAGCAACATGACGCCGGGCGAGCGGCGCGCCATCAAGCACCGCTTCGTCATCGACTTCATGCCCGCGCAGGGCCACGCCAAGGTGCCCGTGCGCCGCATGACGCCCGCCGAGCGCGAACTGCTGCGCCAGCAGGTGATCCAGGTTCACGTTGAAATCCGCCGCGGCATTCCCTACGACTGCACCGATCCGACCGACTGCCCGCAGTCGGCTTGGCGCGGCCGCGCTGTGAGCACTCCGGCAAAAGTCGAGCGGGAGCTGCAGCCTGCCGCCTCCGACCTGCCGTAGACGGGCGGGGCCTTCCGCCCGAGTCTTGTTCGCTCCCTTTTTCCTGTTTTTACCGCGCTCTCGCTTTGTGCCGGGGTGATTCGCTCGCGGCGCAGGCGCTCGTCAGTCGCCGCGCCTGTCGTGCTCTTTAGGGAGCGCAATCACGCTCTCGTAGCCCGGTCTTTCCTTTAAGCCCGCAGGGACGATGCGCACCGCGACGCCAAAGCTCTCGCTTAAGTTTTCTTCCGTGATCGTCTCGCGCGCCTTGCCAAAAACGGTGCGGCAGTCGGGGAGCATGACGAGCGCAAAGTCGCTCAATTCCAGTGCGTGCGAAGGAAAGTGCGTGTTGATGACGGCGCCGATTCCCTTGTCTGTCTTGAGCCTGCGCAAAACTTTGAGCACCTGCAGCTGATTGCGGTAGTCGAGGTTGCTCTCGGGCTCGTCGAGCACGAGAAGTTCGGGTTCCCCGGCAAGGGCCCGGGCTACAAGCGCAAGCTGCAGTTCGCCCCCTGAGATTTCGTCGCACCGGGCCTCAGAGAGATGCGCAATGCCCACGGCCTCAAGCGAGGCGTCGACAATGCGCCAGTCGCTTTTTCCCGGCCGGGAGAAAAGGCCCAGGTGCACGCTGCGCCCGAGCGAGGCCATCTCGCGCACGGTAAAGCCCAGCGCCGTTGATTTGGCCTGCGCGACATAGCCCACTTTCGACCAGAGCACGCGCGAGGGGATCGTGCGGATGTCTTCGCCGTCAATGAGCGTGCGCCCGCGGCTCCAGCGCTCAAAGCCCAGCAGACACTTTAAAAGCGTGGTTTTGCCCGCGCCGTTGCGCCCGAGGATGCTCAAGACGGCGCTGCCTTCCAGCGCAAAATTGACGTCTTTGAGAACGGGTTTCCCGTTGGCGTAGGAAAAGCTTCCGTGTTCAACCGCAAGGCGCATATCAACGAGGCTCCTTTTGGAAAAACTCACAGTCGCGCCGAGATGGTGCGGCGCAGCAGCCACAAAAAGACGGGGGCGCCGAGCACGGCCGTGAGGATGCTCACAGGGATTTCCATCTCAGTGGCGCTGCGCGCGACGGTGTCGCACACGAGAACAAAAATTGCGCCGTAAAGCGTGCTTGCCGGCAGCACGTACTCGTTGTTGCCGCCTGCGACAAGGCGCACGAAGTGCGGAATCAACAATCCCACCCAGCCGATGAGCCCGCACATGCTCACGATGCTTGCGCTGATCATGGTGCAGGCGACAATGACGAGGGCCCGCAGCTGCGGCAGCCGCAGGCCGAGCGCCCGGGCTTCCTGCGCGGGCAGCGAAAGGGCGTTGAGCCGCCAGCGCAGCAGCCACAGGAGAATGCAGCCCGCTGCAATCGGCGGCAGCCCCACGGCAAGCGACTTCATCGTCGCCGCCGTCATCGAACCCATGAGCCAGAAGGTGATTGCCGGAAGAACGTCCTGGGGGTCGGCCGCGTATTTGACAAGCGCAATGAGGGCGCTGAAAAACGCGCCGATCACAAGGCCCGAGAGAATGAGCATGAGCACGGTGCTTTTGCCGCGCACGCTGCTTACCGCATAGACCAGGGCCACGGCCGCAAGCCCCATGGCAAGCGAGGAGAGCTGCACGGCAAAGGCCCCGAACCCCAAAAGAATGCCCAGCACGGCGCCAAAGGCCGCGCCCGTGGCAACGCCCAGCGTATCGGGCGTGGCCAGAGGGTTTGAAAAAAGCGCCTGAAAGGCCGCTCCTGCGGCGGCAAGCCCTGCGCCCGCAGCAAGCGCCAGAATGAGCCGCGGAAGGCGGACGTTGAAGATCACCGCATGCATGGCCTGCGTGACGCCCTCGTTGCCGAAGATGGGAGAGAGAAGCGTTGCTGCGGCATCCATCGGCGAGAGCGAAAAGCGGCCGGCCACCAGCGCGGCAATGGCCGCTGCCAGAAGAAGCACCGCTCCGGCTCCCATCAGCAGGGCGTAGCGCCGGGCGGCGCTTGAGGCTGCCTGGCGCTTCTCCGGGACATCAGGGACGCTTTGAGTCATGGGGGGTCTTCAAAAGGGGAGGCGGAAAAATCAGCTTTGCCTGACGGCAAAAAGGTCGGAGGCCTGCGCGGGCGTGAGCGCAAAGTCAAAGAGCTCCTTGTAGTAGCCGATTGTTTCTTTTGTCATGTCAAGGTCGGCAAAGCGCTCGGGGTAGAGCGTTTTGGCAAACCACAGCAGCGTCAGGGGCGAGTCGGCCGAGGGCGTGAAGCTGCGGTAAAGCCCAAGGGGCATCTTGTGGACGGCGCGCGTTTGAACGGCCTTGACGGTTGACCAGTCGTGCCACTTGTTCTCATAGAGGTCCTCTGGGACCGCCTGCGTGAAGTTCGTCAGAAAAATCACGTCCGGGTTCCACGCGTAGACCTGCTCAAGGTTGATGACGGCGGCGGCGTTTTCCGCGGTGATTGCCTGCGCAGCGTTTTCGGCCCGCGCGGCCTCGCACCAGAATTGACCGAAAAAGCGGCGCCCGCTTGTGACCATGCGCCGCTCGTCGTACTGCACGAGAAAAAGCACGCGCTTTTTGTCTTTGGGCTCCATGTCCTTGGTCCGCTCGTTGACAAGGGCCGTCATCCGGTCGGCGGCCGCATTGAAGGCGGCCGCGTTGACCGCGTCGCCAAAGACGCCCTGCAGCAGCGTCACCCAGCCGCGAAACGTGGCAAAGACGTCGTAGTCGCGCTGCGTGGCGCTGACGGCAACGACCGGAATGGACGCGGCTTCAAGCCGTGCAACGGCACGCTTGTTTGACGCGTTGACAAAGACGACGTCGGGGGCAAGGGACAAAAGCAACTCGATGTTGATTTCAGAGCCCCGCATAAAGCCCGTGTCGGCTTTAAGAACCGCGGGCCGCACCTTCCCGAGAAGCCCTTTTTGCGCCGCGCTCATCGATACCGGATGAATGCCCACCAACTGATGCTGCGGCAGCAGCATCGCCACAAGCGAGGCAAATGGGTAGATGTCGGCGACCACGATGCGCTGCGGGCGCTCGGCGAGCGTCACAGTGCGGTTGAGGTCATCGGTGACCGTGCGCGCAAAAAGCCTCAAAGGAAAAGCGCAAAACGCGGCCAAAGCGGCGCCGGCGGCAAGAACTGAGCGGCGCGAGGCGCCGTTGCCGGGCAAAGAGGTCGGGAGCATGAAAAATCCGTGATGTGTTTTGTATGCGTGCGCCAAAGAATAAAGAACAAGCCGTCGGCCGGCGCATCAGGGTGTGCGCGCACTACCGCCCGGAGCTTTGCTCGTCCGTGTCAAGCATCCGGGTTTTTTCGGCGGCTTTGACAAAGAGCAAGGCAAGGCGCTGCCTTTCCCTGTTGTAGGCGCCCCAGGTGATTTCGCCCGAGAGAAGCTTTCTTTGGTTTGCGTGCGACTCGACGTCGATGGCGTCGGCTTCGTGCGCCAAAACGACGTAATTGTCAAGCTGCGACTCAACCATCATGCTGCGCGTGACGCGGTTTAGTTCATCGAATTCGCGCAGGGCCATGCGCATGGCATCCTTTTGCTGCTCGGTGATGTGCGTGCCGTCAAGCTTGTGCTTGTCGGTGATCAGGCTTGGCAGGCACGGCGTCTTTTCAAAGTAGGCGGCAAATTCGGGGGCGTTGCAGATTTCGTGCACGACGCTGCCGACCTGGTGAAAGCGCTCGCGAATGTCGTCCTCGGTGGGAAGGGCGTTGGCCATGGCGATGAGTTCGGCTTCGGTAGGCCCTTTGGGCGGCACCTGGCAGCCTGCAAGCGCGGCCGCGCACAGCGCCGCCGCGGCGGCAAGGCGCCCTGCTTTGGTCAATAGGGAAAAAAATGAGGTCATGGATGCTTGAATATCCTCAGAGACCTCAAATTATCTCAAAGACGGGCGCGCCCCGCATCAATGAGGAAAGCAGGGGCTGCGGCCGGCGCAAAAAGCCGCGGAGGGCAACGGGTAAAAAAATCCCCGCGGCAGGGGCGGGGATCGGCGCGGGGCTTTCGGGGGCGCCCTGGGAAGGTACGGCGTTTAAAAGCACCGTGCCTGCGGCGCTCCCTTTGCGGAAAGCCCGTGATGTTACTTCTTGGACTTGGCGCCCTTCTTGGGGGCATTCAAGGCGCTCTTGAACGCCGAGCCCGGAACAAACTTCGGGACATTGGTCTCGGCAATCTTGATCGTGGCGCCCGTGGCCGGATTGCGGCCGGTGCGGGCCGGACGAACCTGCTTTTTGAACGTGCCGAAGCCAACGAGCGTCAGGGCATCGTCGTTTTTGACGGCGTTGATGATTTCTTCGGTGATCGTCGACAGGATGCGAGCGGCTTCAGCCTTGGAAAGGCCATGCTTTTCCGCGACCTTGGCAACGAGTTCGAGACGATTCATATCTAGTTTTCTCCTTGTAACCCGATGGGAACACAAACTACAAAAGCGCCTGGGCTTGAGTAGCTCTCAACTCGTTGGCAGTGCCCTAAGCGCTGCGGCAGCCGCAAGCGCCTTGCGGCTTGCGGATTTGCCGACTATCCGCCATCGATGATACCGCCGCAATACACGATTTGAAAGGCAACGGGCCTTGCACGGACGGCAGTTTTACCGAGCCCATTGGATTGAAGTCAAAAACTGCAACACTTTTTGCGACTTTTGCCCTGACGGCCCGCCGCCTGCGGCCTTGGGCGCGCCCAGCGCCTGAAAAGACAGGGTGCGGGCGGGGCGGCGCAGCTAGAATTTGGCAAATCAAACTTAATAATTGAATTTCGCTTCAAATTCTCCGCGCGTCATTTTCATTTTCAATGGAAGGATTCCCGCCGGTCTAGGAAAAAAGATATACCTATATCGGGGTAATTGAATAATTCCAAAAGCTTGCGCACACCTACCATTGGTTTATTGAAGCCGCGCAGGGCCGGCCCGTAAAATGACAACCGTCAGCTGGTTTGACGGAAGTTCAGTTCAAGCCATTGATATCTCCTTTGGTGGTATGGCCACTGCATGAGAGTCAGGACGGAGAATTTACTTTCTCCGGGGCCTGCGGCCCGTCGGTCCGTAGCGGGAACTGCGGATAAATTGAGGTGGGCGGATCGCAGACCAAGGCGTTTGGGTTTAGCGCTTTTCATTTCTGACTGCGTGCAGTGGCATTTTTTTTGCCGCTGCCGGAAATCTCCTCAGGAGATTTAAGCCCTCGGCGCCGCTCTAAGAGCTCTTGCCGCTAGCGGCGAATCGAGGAGGGTGTGAGGCTCGCAAGCAGCTTTTCGGTCTGCGGGCAGTCGGCATCGAGCATCTGCGCGGCCTGAATTTGGCTTGCCTCAAGCACGGCCGAGAGTTCTCGAAGCCGCAGCTGCGCCTGTTCCGAGAGCGAGGCGGCTTCGGCTTTGTCTGCATCAGCGTCATGCGCGCCGCTTCTTTTTGGGGAAGCCAAGCGCGCACAGATTTCGCTTGCTCTGAGCGCCAGAGCATAAGCGCCGCACAGGTTGACGCGGCAGCCGCGGCCCGTTTCGTAGAGCCGCGAGAGAAAAAGAAGGGCCGCGACGTCGTCCTGGGCCGCAGCGCGCGAGGCCCAGTTGAAGGCCTCTTCATCGCTTCGCGCAACGGCGCGTCCCGACCAGTAGAAAAGCGCAAGTTCGTACTGCGCGCGGGCAAGTCCCGCGCGTGCCGCTTCGCTGATCCACCGGTAGGCGTCCTGATTGTTGGCCTGCGGGTTGTCGGGCCGCAGATAGAGCAGCCCCAGCATGTGGCAGGCTTCGGCACAGTGGCTCACCGCAGCCTTTCTGAGCCAGGAGGCCGCCTGCAAAAGATCGGTTTCGCAGCCGCGCCCCGTGCTGTAGGCGCGGCCGACGGCAATCTGCGCCTGGGTGTGCCCCTGTGCGCCGGCAAGCCGATACCAGGTGAGAGCTTCGCGCGGGTTTTCAGCCGTCCCGAACCCCCAGTCGAGCGCCCGGGCAAGGTCAAACTGCGCGTCGGCGTTGCCCATGACGGCCGCTGCGCGAAATAGCGACGCCGCCTGTTCAGGATTGGCGCGCACGCCCTGGCCTCGGGCGATGAGAACGCCCAGCATGTGCTGGCTTGCCGCGTGCTCTTTTTCGGCCGCCTTGCGCAGCCACTTGACCGCGGCGCGGTTGTCAGCTGAAAGCGGATTGCCGCTTGTGAGCATGCGCGCGAGCTCGTACTGCGCTTCGGGACTGCCTTCGGCGGCCTGGCGCTGCCAAGCGGCGATGTCCTGCGGCTCTTCGGGGCCGGACCTGCTTAAAGCCTTGCCGTCAAGAAGCGCGAGCACCCGCGAAATGGGCGGGGCCGAGCGGGCTTTGGGAAGCGTAAACCGCAGGTCGGTGTTGTTCTTCACGACTCGTTCCTACTGCTGCAGGATGGGGGCGTCGGGCGAAAGGGGTTCAATGCCCGTGATGTGAAGAAAGAGAATGAGGGTGAGCGCAAGGGCGCTGTAGGCCACCCAACCGAAGGCCCCGAACATGATGGCCTTGCCAAAGCGCTGCGGGATGCGGTTTTTCCCCACGAACTCGCGAACAAAGCGCACCTGCTTGAGACCTAGCGAGAGCGACCAGCTGATCCAAAACCCGAAGAAAAGCGCAATCATCAGGTACTTGCCGAAGAAAGTATCGCGTATGAAGGGCTCGGCCATCGTGTAGGCAAAGAAGGTGAAGAAGGACCATTTCACCCAGGCCATGTTGCGGGCGGCGAGCTCGTCGTCTCCCAACTCCCGCCAGTTGAGTCCCTGCAAAAAGCCGCCGAACATCGGCGTAAAGAGCAGGGTGAGAAGCACGCACGCCAGGGGGTTGTAGATTTTGGGCAGGGGCTTTGCCTGCTGCTCAGGCTCCTGCTGCGGGTGCCTTGCATTGTCGTTGGTGCGGCCTTGATTTTTTTCCGGCATAAACTCAAGCGGTAAGGATTTGTGGATCGTTGCGGCGCGCACCATTCTAACGAATCGACAAAGAGCCTCCTTTTCACTTTCGCGCGAGGCCCGGGGGCGGATGAAGGCAGGCCGCGCGTTCCTTTTAGCGCTTTTTTGAAAGCCATCAAAACCAGGAGACGATCATGAAGGCTGAGGACGCCGCGGGGCGCATTGCCGGCGCCCTTTGGGACGCCGAAGCGAGGCAGTGGGCGCAAAAGCCCGATGCGGATTTCAACGCGGATCCACTTTTTCAATTGATGCGAAGCCGCGGCGTGCTCAATTCCGAAGCTTCGGTGCTTGACGTGGGCTGCGGCAGCGGCCGCTACAGCGTGGTGTTCGCCTTGCACGCCGCAAGCGTCGTTGGCTGCGACGCATCAAAAGAGATGATTGAAGCGGCGCGCTCGCGCGCCCGCAGCCGGGGATGTACAAACGCGCGGTTTGAGGCGGCAACCTGGCGCGAATTTTCTTCGAGCGAGCGCTTTGACGTCGTCGTTGCGCACCGCACGGCTGCGATTTCAACGCTCGAAGACATCGACAAGATGACGCGTCTGTGCCGCGGGCGGTGCTTTTATACGGTTTTTCTTGAGCGCACGAATCCGGTTGTTCAAGCCGCCTCGCTGGCGGCGGGCCTCACAGCAAAGCCCGACTACGCGCGGCACGCCGCGGGCGTAGTTGCGCATCTCATAAAGAGCGGGCTCTGCCCGCTGCTCTCCTACGAGAAAATCGAAAACGTGCGAAGGCTCGCGGCTAAAGAGGCCGTTTCTTGGTGCCACAACCGCATCAAGCTCAGAGTGCACCCCCGCACGCTCGCGCCGAGCGCACTGGCAGCCGCCGAGAACGCCGTTTGCGGCTTTGCCCGGGGCGGCCAGGTGGAAATGCCTCAGAGGGCGCTTCTTGTCACCATCGACTGGTCTGCGGCGGGCGTCATCTAGAAACTTTGCTTAGAAATTCCGAGATGTTGATACGCATAGCTGCAAAGCGCTAGTAGTGTTTATGGTACAGAATTCTGCCAGTTCACTACATTGCGTTTCTTTTGTTAAAACTTAAAAATCAGCAGCGCTGCGCCGTACCGAATTTCTTCAAAGCCATGGCAAAGATAAAACCGCCGAGCATTCTCGTTGATCGGTTCTGTGACGAGACCTCGACAGCCAACTGCCTGTGCAACAAGACTGCTTTTGCCGATGGCGTGCTTGAGCAATGCGCCGCCGAGTCCGCACCCCTGGAAACGCTTGTCGATTGCCAGACGTCCGAGAAGGATTGTCGGTATGGGATTGGACATGTTTCTGCGTAGCGCAGCATTTGTCTCTGCATGCTGCAGTGCATGGTTCGACAGACAGTAGCAACCGGCGATCTTCAGCTCTCCCGTCGTCAAAACATAGGTTCTGCGTGCTCCCAATTGTTCGTTGGCCCTGCTGCGTCGAATCAGCCAGTCGTTCAATGTTTCAACGCCGCAATCAAAGCCGTCCAGCGATATGGCCGACAGGCTGCTCAAAGGAAGCGGCTCGTTAAACCCAGCGGCGGCGCTCATGACCGATTTTTCCAAGGATAAGAAATTTGGTCGAGGCGTTGTCTTCCTTCAATCGCTTCGGGACTGAGCGGACCATCCAGAATCTTCATGACAGCATCAAACTGCGCGTCCGTCAGGTAGGTCACGTTCTTGTCCAGCCGCGAGGCGAAGACAGACTCCAGTCCTTCAATGATCAAATCTGTTTTAGACCGATTGGTACTCTTGGCAAGGTCATCAAGGCGCTTTGCCGTAAATTCCGGCAAGCGAACGGTTATTGCGACAGACATTTTCACTTTGAGAGAGCAATAGTTTTTACATCCTCAAGCACCATTGTATTGCATTTTGCAATATTGAAAACAGTTCCGTATAACCTTGAGCGGAGTGCCTGTGTATTCACGCGCCGAAGGCACAAAAGGGGCCCTCGAAGCCGGCCGGTTGGGAGGCGAAGACTGAGCGCGCCCCGTCGAAGCCGGGCGGTTTCAAGGTGGAGTCCGTAAAGGAGCCGAGTCTGCCTTCAGGGGCGGCCATGCCGGGCGACGAGAAGAAGTCCGAATCGGCCGCGCCGCTCGAGTACGAAGAGGAGAGGAAGAGGGGGAGGGCGTCGTGACGGCTGGACTTCTTCTGAGGTCCCGCCTCTGGAGAAACGGCGGCATCAATTTTCAGCGGATCCCGCGCAGGGTCCGCTGAAGAGATGCCGGTCCGGGATCAGAAGGCGTAGAGGACAGACAGGTTTCCCGAAACACCTTCCCGGTCCCCTGCGTAGCCTTTGATGCCCGCATCAAAGGTCCACGGGCTTGCGGCGTCAGGCTTGAGTTTTACGCCCGCTTCCATGACCGCGTAGCCGCCTTCCAAACTCGGAATATCAAGCGCAAAGCCGTTCACTGCGCCTTCTGCGTCGCCATCGAAAACGTGCTCGTAGGCAATGCCGAGTTTCCAGCCGCACGATTCGGTTATCGCGCCCGTGAACCGGAAACCGGCGCGCAGCGCGTGCGTGACGGTGTCGTCCATCTCGAACTTGTCGCCGTAGCGATTGTGAAGGCTCACGTCGTCGCCTTCGAGCCAGGTCAAGATGTATCGGCCATAGACATCCAAGTCAACCGCATTCGTCAAGCGGAAAACATAGCCCGCGCCAACGTGCGCCGTGGCGTACATGCCGTCGGCGTCGTAACGGGCGGAATCCTGCAGGTACAGGCCGGAGAATTCGGTCGACGCTGAGCCGAATCGGATCGAGCCGTCCGCATAGAGGCCGCTTACGAATGCATAGCGAGTCGCCAAGCCCAGACCGTAGTAGTCATGGTCGCCTTGGCCCTTGGTTTGTCGGACGTGGCTATCGCTCTCGGCCCAGCCGGCTTCGAGGAAGACGCCGAGCAGCCAATTCGGGTTGAATTTGTACACGCCGCCCGCCGCGAGCGTGACGCCGTCCACATCAACCCGCGAGCCCGTTTTATAGTTCGACGATCCGCCGTGCACGGCCGCAAAAGAGACGAGGCTGCCAACCCTCGCCGAAGCGGCCATAGCACTCATCCCCTCATCGGCAATGAACTCGGCGCCCTGGTTGATGAACGCAATCGTGCCTAGATGCGATTCGGAAAGCGTCTTCGACTCCTCTGTGGCGTAATAGGAGACGTCCAGGTCATCGGTCGTGAGCGACGTGCGATTCGACTGATCGAGCCAGTCCTGCGAGAAGCCGCCCACCAAGTTCGTGAACGTACCACTGCCTTCCACAACGGTGTTTTCGTTCACTTCGATGCTGCTGTCCTCACCGGTGACCTCGATGATCTTGTAGCCTGCGTTCGGGTTGACGAAGGCGCTGTCGGTGGAAGAAAGAATCAGCTTGCGGTCGCTGAGGTCGACTGAAGATTCAACCGACAGTGCCGCAAAACCGGCGGCGGCATTGTTTACGTCCGAAACGTGGACTTCAAGGCTGTCGAAAGCGTACAGGCTCTTGATCCGATTGACACCCTCTATGACGAGTTTGTTGGAGCGGGCGTCGAAATCCGAGTCCTGCGGCAGGAGCGAATTTTCATGATCGGTGTAGGCGACATAAAGCGTTGCTGACGGCGCGTTCAGGTCGGACAAAAGCATGAGCGTGTTTTCGACCGATCCGGTGTTTGCGTACACGCCGAATGCCTGACTCAATTCCGGGTGATTCCCTGAAGCGAAGAAAACCGTATTCGTGACCGTACCAGTGCCGTTCGCGCGCACGCCGACGACGTTCGAAAAGCTTCCGCCCGTAAGCAGAACAATATTCCCGTCAGCGGTGTTGTCGCGGATATAGGCTGCATAGGCCCAGGAGCCCTCGCCGTCCGAAATGTTGAGCACGTTGTCATCCACTTTTCCAGCGTACCCGAGGCCGCCGTAGACAGTAAAAGTAGAGCCGCCGAAGATGTTGACTTGGTTGCCCACAACATCGCCCCCTGAGGAGCTCCCCCCGTACACTTCTTTGGAAAATGATCCGCCCGAAATGGTGACGGAATTCTCTGTCGAGCTTTCACTGCCGGACCCGCCATAGACGGCAACGTCGATTTGGCCGTCGAAAACTTCAACGGTATTTCTTGAGGCGGTTCCCCGCCTGGCCCAGCCGCCGTAAATCGCCCCGGTGCCGTGGTCGATGTAGAGAGTTCCGCTGTTCACGACGACCGAGTTGCCTTCGGACGTACCCCCGCGGGAAAAACCGCCGACAAGACTTTCGGCGAGACCGCCATTCATCTCGACGTAGTTGTCTATCGCATCCCCTGTGTCGTCGGCAAAACCGCCGTAAGTTATTCCTCCGTCACCTTTATTGAGAATGACTGTATTTTCAATCGCACTGCCTCCCTGATCGGTGGCACCGCCATAGACTTTGTCAACATCGCCGGAATACACCACCACCGTGTTGTACGCGGCGTTGCCGCTTCCGATCGCGCTTCCACCGTAGAGAGCGAAAATTTGCGTGGCAGGGAAGCTCTCGCTGACGGTGACCAGATTGTGGGAAGCGTCGGCTTCGGTACGGCTGTAACCGCCGAAGAACCCCGCTAAAGAGACCTTGTTGTATGGTGGATTCTCCGGGAGGCCATTTACCGTCAGAATGTTTCCGGACGAAGAATCGTGGGAGGTCGCGATCCAAGGCCATTGAGTACCGGAAGAGATCGTAACATCCGGCATGCTCCCCTGCTGCCAGACGTCCTGCGTAGAAGAATCCAACACTAGCTCAGCCGAAAAGGCCGTCGGAATCATTCCAGCGAATCCGGCTGTTGCCGCAAGCAACGCCGGCAGAGACGAAGTCCGACTGTGTTTCTTGTCGCTATATGACTTCGTTGGGGTGGGTTTTTAACTAGCAAACACAATTTCTAAAAATTTTGTCATAAGAGATTGTTTGGAGCACGTTAAGGTTAAGGCAAGCCAAGGGGAAACAACTCGTGGAGATTGCCATGACACTCTGCTCAATTGGGGTCGTTGCCCGCCGCTACGGCGTTTCTGCCAGCACCATTCGGCGTTGGGCCGCCAAGGGACTTGTCAAAATTGCTTTGCGTACGCTGGGCGGACATCGCCGTTTTGAACTTGATGCCGATACAGCGTAAGTTGCCCATAGACCTTCAGGCCCAAAAAGAGGGTACAAAAAAGCGAGGCC
>DYBN01000048.1 GCA_019418605.1 Sutterella sp.
GCAGCGCCCCCGTCGAACCTCTTGAAGTTGCCTTTTCCGGGCGCGCCTTTGCGTTTGTGAGCGAAGAGGCGCAGCTCTCGGACAAGCCTGATCTGCTCACCGCCCGCACGGTGGTCGCAGGCGGCCGCGGCCTCATCGACGAGGCGGGCTTTGCGGCTCTTGAAGCCCTTGCCGACAAGATCGGCGCGGCCGTGGGCTCCACGCGCGCCGTGGTCGACATGGGGCTGGTGCCCAACGAAACGCAGGTGGGGCAGACGGGCAAGATTGTGGCGCCGGAACTCTACTTTGCCTTTGGCATTTCGGGCGCCATCCAGCACGTGGCCGGCATGAAGGACTCCAAGGTGATCGTGGCCGTCAACAAGGACAACGAGGCGCCCATCTTCGAGATGTGCGACTATTATCTTGAGGCTGACGCCGTCGACACGATCAAGGAGCTCACCGAGAAACTCTGACCACGAGTTTTTGGTGCACTCCCGTCGGGCGGCATGACGGACTATTAGAGAGCCTCCTTTGCTGGGCGCGCTCTTGACGGTCCTCTGCCGCCCTGTTTGTTTTTTCCTGGGACGCAGGTTTGCCCATGCGCTTTACGCCCAACATGCGCCGCATCGCGGCCGTCCACGACCTCTCGGGGTTTGGCCGCACTTCGCTCATGGCGGTGATTCCGATTCTCTCCTCGATGGGCTTTCACGTTTGCCCGCTGCCCACGGCGATTCTCTCGAATCACTCGCAGTACCCGGAGTTTTCCTTTCTTGATCTCACCGACGAAATGCCGCGCATCATCCGCCACTGGGAAAAGCTCGGCATTCGGTTTGACGCCATTTACACGGGCTACATGGGGTCGCCTCGCCAGATTGAAATCGTGATGGACTTCATCGCGCGCTTTCGGCGCGAGGAAACGCTCATCGTGGTTGACCCGGTGTTGGGCGACAACGGCGTGCTCTACAGCAAAATGTCCGAGGAGATGGTGCGGCAGATGCGCCGCCTTGCGGGGCAGGCCGACGTGCTCACCCCAAATCTCACGGAGGCCTTTGCGCTGCTAGATCACCCGTACCAAGCAGAGTGCACGAGAGACGACCTGAAGGCCTTGATCGGGGAGCTTGCCGCGGCAGGCCCTGATACGGTCATTATCACGGGCGTGCCGGTGCCAGGGCAAAAGGGGTTGACGAGCGTCGTGGCGCGAAGCAAGTCCGATCAGCGCACCTGGATGGTGACCTGTCCCTATCTGCCTGCGCACTACCCGGGCACGGGCGACACCTTCACGAGCGTCATCACGGGCAGCCTCCTGCAGGGCGACAGCCTTCCCATTGCGCTTGACAGGGCCGCGCAGTTCATCCTGCAGGGCATTCGCGCCACTTTCGGCTATCAGCTCGACAGCAGAGAGGGGATTTTGCTCGAGCGCGTTCTTCCCAACCTCAAGATGCCGATTCAGTCGGCTAGCTACGAGCTCATTTAAATCTCCCCATGGCAGCAGTTCTTGAAAAGCTCTTTGGCCTGCAAAAGTCGGGCACCTCGGTGCGCCAGGAGGCGCTCGGGGGCTTTACGACTTTCCTCGCGATGAGCTACCTCGTCTTCGTCGTTCCCTCGATGCTTGCCGACGCCGGGATGGACAGGCAGGCGGCGGTGGCGGCCACCATCTTCGTGACGGTGGTCGCAAGCCTCGTCATGGGCCTGTGGGCAAACCTGCCCATTGCCGTGGGGCCGGGGCTGGGCGTGAGCGCCTACTTTGCCTACTACGTCTGCGGCCCGGCGGGCTTTACCTGGCAGGCGGCGCTTGCGGCCGTCTTTATTTCGGGCGTCGTCTTCTTTGTCTTGACCGTGAGCCGCGTGCGGGAGCTCATCATCGATGCGATTCCGCCTGATTTGAAGGTTGCCACCACCGTCGGCATCGGCTGCTTTATTGCGCTGATCGGGATGAAAAACTGCGGGCTCATCGTCAACGCTCCCGACATGGGGCTTGCGCTTGGCAACGTCAAGTCCCCCGAAGTGCTGATTGCCGTGACGGGCTTTTTTGCGACGGCCTTTCTGATGGTGCACCGCGTGAGCGCGGCCGTCATCATCGGCATTCTCTTTACCGGGCTGCTCTCCTTTGTCTTTGGCACGGCCAAGGCCCCGGAGAGCTGGATCGCGCTTGAAGCGCCTGACATCACGAAGAACTTTCTTGTGCTGGATTTTGCCGGCGCCTTAAGCCACGGCCTTGCGACCATTGTCTTTACGCTTACCGTGGTGGACTTGTTCGACAACATCGGCTCTCTCATCGGCCTCTCGCGCAAGGCGGGCTACATCGAGCCCGACGGCTCGATCAGAAACCTCGGAAGAGCCTTCATGACGGACTCCTTCGGCACGATGTTCTCGGGCATCATGGGAACATCGACGGCCGTGCAGTACCTGGAGAGCGCCACCGGCATTGCCGCAGGCGCGCGCACGGGCCTGAGCACCGTGTTTGTGGCGCTCTTTTTTGCGGCGACGTTTGTCTTCATCCCGCTTGTGAGCGCCGTGCCGACCTCTGCGACGGCGCCCGCCCTTGTCATCGTGGGCGTGCTCATGATGCAGGAAGTGCGGCACATCCACTTTGAAAACCTGCGGATAGCCATCGCCTCGTTTCTCATGATCGTCGCGATGCCCTGGACCTTCAACATCGCCACGGGCTTTGGGTTCGGCTTTATCGCGTACGTGCTGCTGACGCTCGCAGTCGGCCGCTGGCGCGAGATTTCCTTTGTTTCCTACTGCATCTGCGCGGCCTTTGCGCTTAATTTCGCCCTGCGCTGAAAACGCAGGCGGCAGATTTCGTCAGGCCGGCATCCTGACAAAACAAACCGCCCCGAGCGCTGAGCGAGCGGCAAGGGGCGGGCGGGGCAAATTCAAGGGTTGGAGTGCAGCCTTATCGCGTGCCGGTTGAACCAAAGCCTGCGGCGCCGCGCGAACTTTCTTCAAAGTCTTCGACCACGTGAAAGTCGGCCTGCACCACGGGCACGATCACAAGCTGCGCGAGGCGCTCGAAGGGCTCAAGCGTAAAGGGGCTCTTCGAGCGGTTCCAAGTTGAAATCATCAGCTCACCCTGATAGTCCGAGTCGATGAGTCCCACGAGGTTGCCAAGCACGATGCCCTTTTTGTGCCCGAGGCCGCTTCTAGGAAGAATGAGGGCTGCGTAGCCGGGGTCGGCCAGGTGAATGGCAATCCCCGTGTGCACCAAAACCGTCTCGCCCGGCTCAATCACAAGGGGCGCATCAAGCACGGCGCGCAGATCAAGACCGGCGCTGCCGGCGGTGGCGTACTGCGGCAGACGCTCGCGCACGCGGGGGTCAAGGATTTTGACGTCAACTTTCATATTTTTTATTGGTTGGTTTGTGAATTGTTCTTTTTGCGCCTCTTTTTGGCCTCGGCTGATAGTACCACGCTAAAAAAGAGTAAAACCATGCCAAAGGGAATGAGGAAATCAAATTCGCCCGGCATCGCGACGGCCGCCGCGACGAAGACCACGCCCACCAGGGCGAGCACGGGGCCCGAGACCGTCATTGCGGCGGTGACGCCCTGATCAATGCTGGCGGTGCGCTGCGCCTTTATCTGCTCGTTTCTTCCAACGATTTCTTTCGTTGTTTCAACAACGACCATGCCGCGCTGATCTCCCTGCGGCAGACTCACGTGCAGGCCTCCGAGGGTGCCGATTTGTCCGGCCTCAAGCTTTTTGAGATAGGCGACGAAGTCGCCGTCCTTGGGCTCGAGGCTGCTTGAGGGGTCGGTGTTTTTCATGGCTGCTCCTTGGCTCCGGAGGGCTTTTGCGCGGGGCCGTCTGCGAGATCCTGGCTCACGTATTCAACAAGGCGCCAGGCGACGTCGTACTTTGAGAGTCCCTCAAAGGCAACGACGCTGCCGCGCCGCACGAAGACCACGGAATTCATGTCAGCTCCGAGAGCCCGGGAGGCATCGTTGCCCACGATCATGCGGGCGCCCTTGCGCGCGAGCTTTTCCCGGGCGTTGGCTTCCACATTTTGCGTCTCCGCCGCAAACCCCACGCAGTAAAGGAGGGGGTTTGCATGCGCAACCGTGGCCAGAATGTCGGGATTTTCGTCAAGCGCAATCATGGGGTCGGCCCCGTGAAGGCTCTCCTTTTTGATCTTTTGTTCGCTCACAGCGCGAACGTGCCAGTCGGCCACGGCTGCAACAGAAATGAAAACGTCAGCGTCCTTTACTGCGCCTTCCACGGCCTTGAGCATATGCCGGGCGGTGTCGACGCGGACCACCCGAACGCCGAAGGGAGCGGGGATGGCAGTGGGGCCGCTTATGAGCGTAACGTCGGCGCCCGCTTCAAAGGCGGCCCGCGCAACGGCGTAGCCCTGCTTGCCGGAACTTAAGTTCGTGATGCCGCGCACGGGATCGATGGGCTCGTATGTGGGGCCGGCGGTGACGACGACTTTTTTGCCGGCAAGAATTTGAGGCGCAAGCGTGCGGCGCAGGAGCGAGACGATCTGCGCGGGCTCAAGCATTCTGCCGGCGCCTGAGACGCCGCAGGCAAGCTCGCCCACGGCAGGACCCAATACGCGCACGCCGTCCTCTTTTAAAAGCGCAATGTTCCGCGCATTGGCGGGGTTTGCCCACATGCGCTCGTTCATGGCGGGCGCCACGGCAAGCGGACACATGCGGCCCGCAATGAGGGTGCTCACCAGATCGTCGGCAATGCCGCAGGCTGCCTTGGCGATGATGTTGGCCGTGGCGGGCGCAACGACAATCACATCGGTCGCCTCGCGCGAAAGCCGCAGGTGCGGCATGTCGCCTGAGAAGGGATCAAGCGCCACGGGGCGCCCTGAGAGCGTCTCAAAGGTCAGCGGCCCCACAAACCTGGTTGCCGCCTGCGTCATGGCAACCTGCACCGCGGCGCCTTCCTTGACAAGCAGGCGCACGAGCTCGCAGGCCTTGTAGGCGGCGATGCCGCCCGTGACGGCAAGCGTGATGTGTTTGTTTTGCAGTGGACTTGGCATAAAAACGACGGCGCCGCCCCGTTTTGCGGCCGCCAAACGAAAAAGAGAGAAAGAGGAGGGCATCAAATCAGCCCGAAAGCCTGTCGGCGCAGGGCCGTTTGAAGTATATCGCCCGCGCAGGGGCCAAAAGGGAAGGCAAGAGGGGAAGGCAAGAGCCGCCGAGGCCCCGTCGGCTGGAGACGGGAAGGCGGCAGGCGCGTCATTGATCCTCTTAAGGGGGCTTCTATAAATTTAATGGCTTGATTTCAAAGGAGAAATTGGCCATTTGAGGCGCAAAAAAATGGGGGTTTTGTGATATAATTTGAGTACCAAAACAAACATACACAAATCCCCCATTATGCCATCATCATACAAGAAATTTCCGACTTTTTCAAACCTCTTCTGTCCTGCCACTCCAGAGTACTTGGAGAAGATTCGCAAGCAGGAACCCCTGCTCTTTGCAATCGATCAGATGTTCGACTTTCAGAGGCTCCGTCCGGCAATCGAGAAAGCTGCCGAAAGCGGACTCTCCCGGCTCAGGCCCCAGCGCACCTCCGCCCGCTGCGTTGCGAAAGCGTCATCCGATCGCAGCCTGCCGGTTGCGGCCTGTTCCAAACGCGGGCGCTCCCCCTGCGATCCGGTGTTGATGTTCAAGATCTGCTTGTACCAGTGCCTGCACCGCCTCTCGGACGCCGCGATGGTCAATGCCATGCAGGGATATGTGCCCTGCATGCTCTTTCTCGATCTTAACGGCTTGGAGGTTCCGCAAGCGCAAACCATCTGGAAGTACCGGGAAATCTTCACCAAAGAGGATTTCTTCAAAAGCATCAGCGAGGCCTGCATGCGGGCCTTGGCCGGGCAGAGCGACATTTCCTGTGATGACGTCCGCATCATGGACAGCTCCTTCGTTGAGGCTCCCGTTCAGCACAATACGGCCGAAGAAAACAAGCTCATTAAAAAAGGGCTGGGCGAAACGCTCTGGAAGGACCAGCCCAACAAGCGCCGCCACAAGGACATTGATGCACGCTGGTCCAAGAAGGGCAACAAATCGTATTACGGCTACAAGCTGCACACCAAGGTGGCCGCCGGCGCCAAGCTCATTCTCAGCATCTACGTCACGCCCGCCAATGTTCACGACTCGCAAGTCATCGCCCCTTTGTTCGATGACTCCGACCACGGCAAGGTCGCCTGCGCTGACGCGGCCTACGGCGGCAGAGAGCAGCTTGATCTCATGAAGAGTTTTGGCCTGACGCCTCTGGTCTGCTCGGGACCATCCCCTGAGCGACGAGCAAAAGCAGGAGAACCGCCGGATTTCGAGCGTGCGCTGCCGCATCGAACACGTCTATGGATTCATTGAGAAAACCATGGGCGGCTCCATCGTCCGCTGCGTCGGCTTCAAGCGCACCGAAGCCTTGCAGTACCTCACGGTGTTCGTCTACAACCTTTGCAGAGTCGCGCAGTTCTTTACCGGACGCGCCCAACTCAAGGAGTATGTTCTCAGCCACCGCCTGCTGAGCTGACGGCAAGCGGCGGCGTCACCGAAACCGACGCAAATCCACCCTCCGAATAACAGTTCAACCCCTCCAACTCTCAATGTAGAATGCATCTGAGAGCCTTTGGCATGCTCGTAACTTTTTCGAGTGTAGCGCTATCGCTACGGATTTACGCTCGGGCTCCAACCCCTGATTTTGTAGACCCCCCCTTAAAAGAGCTCTTCAAACTTTGATCCGGCCTCTTGACAAATGCGCCCTCTGTGCCGAATCATTCGCGCATACGAAAAATAGCCGGTGTGACTCTGCCCTCACGTTCTTTGGCTTTTGCCGAGAGGTGCCCTGTTTGTCTGCCGCCGGTCTTCTTTGAATCTCATTTTTTGACCAACCCGCACAAAAGGAAGAAATCATGCAAGGTGCCGCGCAAGCAGCCGCCACACTGCCTCGCTTTTCGCTAGACTTCGCGGCGAATTGCTGGCCTGCGCCAAGGAACCTTGCCGTGAATGAGGTGACGAAAACTCCGATGGAATTGATTGAGAAGCTCAAGGCCGACATTGCGGCCGAGGGCGGGGACAAGCCTGTCTGCGCCGTCTGGCGCGAGCTCTCGCCCGGCAACTTTTCCATCGTCAACGTCATCGACGCAGCCGAATCGCTGCGGCGGGTGCGCACGGACGCAAGCGAAATGCTCGACGAGATGAGCGCCGAGCACCTTCTGTCGATTCTCGAGCGCCGTGCGGGGCTTCAGTCCCATTCTCAAACGTCAGGCAGCGGCGGTTCGAAAAAGGCAGCTGAAGAGGCCGTTGATGGGGTCTCTGAAAGTGCCTCTGAAAGGTCTCCCGAGCCCGTGCCGGCGTTGGCGCTTGAAATGCTTCCGCTGTCTTCTCCGGACGGCACGCCGGAACTCTTTGCGTTTGAGCTTGTGGCAGACAGTTTCCCCAGCAAAAAGCGCGCGCCGCGCAAAGGCCGTAGAAAGGCGGCCGCGGCCGGCCCCGCGCCTTCGCCCGAGGCGTTTGCGCTTGAGGGAGAGCTCTTTACGGGCGTGTGGCCCGCGGGCGGCGCCAAAAACTAATCCGTTTGGCTGCCTGCGTCAGGAAAAAATCCCCGAAAGGGTGCGAAAAGCGCCGCACGCAAAAATGGGGCCCGCAAAGGGCCCCGTTTCGCGAGCTTGCGCAACCCCCGTCTTTCGGACAAGGGGGCTTGTTTTAGTGCCTGAGAGCTACCTGCGCTTGAAAAACTCCAGCACGATCACCCCGAAGGCGCCCAAGCAGATGCACATGTCGGCCACGTTGAAGGCCGGCCAGTGGTGCGCTGCGAGGTGAAAGTCCAGGAAGTCGACCACGTTGCCGAGAACAACGCGGTCGATCAAGTTTCCAAGCGCCCCTGCGAGCACCGCCGAGAGAAAGACGGGCAGCCAGAAGTCTCTGCTGTAGGAGTAGAGCATCTTCACGACCACGGCGCTTACGATGAGCGCAAAGCCCGCAAAGAAGTACACCTGCCAGCCGCCCGCGTCTCCCAGAAAGGAGAAGGCCGCGCCCGTGTTTCGCACGTGGCAGAGGTTGAAAAAGGGCGTGACCTCGATGCTCGTGCCAAGGGCGATGTTCTGCCGCACCAGCGCCTTGGTGAGCTGATCGAGACCGATCAGCACCAGGGCAAAGAGAAGAAAGCCGCCGAAGCGCCCGGGAGAAAACTTCCGGGCGGCTTCCTCACGTGTTTTCTGCGGGTTCATGCCGTGCGTCCCGTCTCAGCTTATGCGAACTTGCGCTCTTCGCCGAGCGCAAAGAGGTTCGTGCGGCAGCGCGCGCACAGATCCGGATGCTGCGGATCCTCGCCCACGGAGCAGACGTAGTGCCAGCAGCGGGCGCACTTTTTGTGGGCGCTTGCGTGCGTCGTCACGGAGAACTCCTCGTCGTCGGCGCCTTTCTCAAGGCGCGCGGCCGACGTCATCATGACAAAGCGAAGTTCCTCGCCCAGGCTTGCAAGGTGGTAGTAGAGCGCACCGCTTGCCCGGATGTCGCACTCGGCCTGCAGGCTTGAGCCCACGAGGCCCTGGCTTCGAATGTCTTCGACGGCTTTGAGCACCTGCGCGCGTGCTTCGCGAATGGCCGCCCACTTCTTGAGCAGTTCTTCGGCGCCTTCGACTTCGGGCACCACGTGGTTGACCTCGGTAAAGATCGTGCCCGACTCGTTGGGACTGAAGACGGCGAAGGCTTCTTCGGCCGTAAACGAGAGGATCGGCGCCATCAGGCGCAGGTAGCAGGCCGTGATGTGCCAGAGCGCGGTCTGGGCGCTGCGCCGCGGCAGGCCATCGGCCTGCGTCGTGTAGAGGCGGTCCTTGAGAATGTCAAGGTAGAAGCTGCCAAGGTCTTCGCTAGCGAAGGTCAAAAGCAGATTCGTGACCATGTGGAACTGGCACGTCTGCTCGTAGCGCAGCACCTGATCCTGCAGCTCGTCGACGCGCGCAAGAGCCCAGCGGTCGAGCTCGAGCATGTCCTTGACGGGCACCGCATCCTTTTTGATGTCAAAGCCGCTCGTGTTGGCAAGCAAAAAGCGCAGCGTGTTGCGGATGCGCCGGTAGCTGTCGACCACGCGCTTGATGATGGTGGGCCCGATGCGCAGTTCGCTTGTGTAGTCGGTCGAGGCAACCCAAAGGCGGCAGATTTCAGCGCCGTACTTGTCGCAGATTTCCTGCGGGCTCACGGTGTTGCCCTTGGACTTGCTCATCTTCTCGCCGTTTTCATCAACGAGGAACCCGTGCGTGAGAAGCGCGTCGTACGGAGGCCGGCCGTCGAGCATGGTGCCCGTTAAAAGCGAGGAGTGAAACCACCCGCGGTGCTGGTCGCTGCCTTCAAGATAGAGGTCGGCGGGCCACCGCTGATCGTCCTTGTGGCTGCCGCGCATGACGGTGTAGTGCGTCACGCCCGAGTCAAACCACACGTCGAGAATGTCGCTTGACTTCTCGTACTGATCAAGCTCTTCGGGCGCGAGAAACTCTTCGGGCTTGGCAAGCACCCAGGCTTCGACGCCCTGCTTTTCAACGCGGCGCGCAACCTCTTCCATGATTTCAAGCGTGCGCGGGTGCAGCTGCTGCGTCGTCTTGTGAATGAAGAAGGGCAGCGGCACGCCCCAGTTTCTCTGGCGCGAAATGCACCAGTCGGGACGGTTTTCGATCATCGCGTGCAGGCGGTTGTAGCCCCACTCGGGGAAGAACTTCGTGTGGTCAACCCCCTTGAGGGCGGCTGCGCGAAGGCTCTCGGGCTGCGAGGGGAGCCCCAGCACGCTCTTGGTGTCTTCGTCGGGCGCATCCATGCGCACGAACCACTGCGCGGTGGCGCGATAGATCAAGGGCGTCTTGTGGCGCCAGCAGTGCATGTAGCTGTGCGTCATCGTGCTGCAGGCGTAGAGCACGCCGGCCACGCGCATCGCGTCGCAGATCTTGGGCTGCGCCTTCCAGATCATCATGCCCCCGAAAAGCGGCAGCCAGTCGGCGTACACGCCGTTGCCCTGCACGGGGTTGATGATCTCGTCGTTGGTCATGCCGTTGGCCTTGCAGCTGTTGAAGTCGTCCACGCCGTAGGCAGGGGCCGAGTGCACGATGCCGGTGCCCGAGCTGGCGTCGACATAGTCGCCCAGATACACGGGAGAGAAGCGCTTGTAGCCGGGATCAAGCTCCGAGAGCGGATGGCAGAAGCGCACGTGATCGAAATTGGCGCCCTTGGCGGTGGCAACGATTTTGCCCACGAAGTTGTAGCGCTTGAGGCATTCTTCGACCAGGCTCTCGCCGAGGATGAGATAGCGGTCCGTGCAGTCAACAAGCGCGTAGACGAGGTCGGGGTGCATGTTGAGCGCCTGGTTGGCCGGAATCGTCCAGGGCGTCGTGGTCCAGATGACCGCGTAGCAGGGCTTGTCGATCTTGACGCCCATGAAGTTCTCGACCTTGGGATGGTCCTCTTCGGAGAGCTTGAAGGCGACGTCGATGGCGTAGCTCTCGGCATCCTTGTATTCAACTTCGGCTTCGGCAAGAGCCGAGCAGCAGTCAAAGCACCAGTTGACGGGCTTTAGACCGCGGTAGACGTAGCCCTTTTCCACGATCTTGGCAAGCGCGCGGATCTCCTGGGCTTCGTTCATGAAGTTCTTGGTGAGGTAGGGGTTGTTCCAGTCGGCGATCACCCCGAGGCGCTTGAAGCCCGCCTTCTGGCGCTCGACCTGCTCGTCGGCATAGGCGCGGGCGCGGCGAATCACTTCTTCTTTAGGCAGACCCTTGCCGAACTTCTTTTCGATCTGAATTTCGATCGGCATGCCGTGGCAGTCCCAGCCGGGCACATAGGGGACGTCGTATCCGGCAAGGAGCTTCGTCTTGTTGATGATGTCCTTGAGAATCTTGTTGAGGGCATGCCCCATGTGAATGTCGCCGTTGGCGTAGGGAGGGCCGTCGTGCAGCACGAAGCGGCGGGCTCCTTTACGGGCCTTGCGGATCACGTGGTAGATGTCCTTCTCTTCCCATTGCTTGATCCATTCGGGCTCACGGCGGGGGAGGTCGCCGCGCATCGGGAAGGAGGTTTCGGGCAGATTCAGGGGATACTTTGCCGTCTGTGCGGCATCTTTTTTCGGCATATGGTCTCCAGGCCCCCTCGGGCTCTTCTGAAGTGTGATGTTTCTGAGAAAAAGGCTTGATGAAGCGTGCACGGCCGCACTCGAGGGGCCGGACGCGAATCGAGCCCTCGAGTTTACAACGCGTGCGGACTTCTTGTCACGAGGCGCGCGACTGTGCGGCTGCCGCCGGTGCACTTGGACAAGCGCACCTTCAAAATCGACGCAGCCGCATGCGGCCTTGCATAACCGCCTCGGCCGGGAGTCTGCCGGAAGGTTGGTCAGCGCCCTGAGCTACGCCCAGAGGTAGACGTGGGTGCCGCCGCCTCACGGATAACGTAAAGGTGTAGACCGGCTTGCAGGAATCAAGGCTGAGGTAAATTTGCGAGAGGCGGGCTCCCTTGAGGTTGAGCTTTAGCCGATCCGAAACTACCTCCAGCTTCTCGGTCTGACATATGTTTATGCCTTCGGGAAAGAGAGAGACGCTCCTCGACATGACTGCTTTGCCTTATCATCTCTTCGAGTTAACAATGCATGCAGTGCCAGAGATATTTGAAGGTGGTTGATTGATGAAATCAAAAGTCAACCGAAATAGACTGAGAATTTTATTTCGAGGAAAAGACGGCCGAATCTACAGAAACGGCAGATGAGAGCATCATGAAGTTATAGTTAAACTGATAAGGCATCTTCAGAAAATAAAAGTTTATTGCCGAGAAAGGCCGTTTTGAGTGAGCAGGGAGACCGACCAATCTGATAGCGCACTCTGACGCACAGGAAAAAGTAAAGACCATGTCCGCTGTAAATGAGCACTCTGCCGCATCTCCTGATTCTGATCGACTGTCCAAGTTGCGAAAAGAATTGGAATCTATTCACGGAACGGAAGGCACGAAGGATTCGGCTGGAGCCATTGCACATGATGCCGAGTCAACGGACAATGCCAATGCTGAAACGAGCATGGCAAAGCCGCGGTTCGGCGGTTTAAACCGGGAAAAGAGAAAAGGCGGCAAAATTTCGAGGCCGCCTCTTAAAACTGGAATAATCGTTCTGTTGCTTGCTGCTTTAATTATATTTTTAGGAATGCCTGACAAAGAGGACAAGAGAAGCAGCTCGCCTGGCGATGCAAATCAACAAACTGAAATTGTTGCTCAATTGCCTAACGCCGCAACACTTTCAAAATCTTTTGAAACAAAGGAAAAGATTAACAATTCGCAGACGTTTGCCGGTCACGCCTTGCGTGAAGCCAAGAGCGGCGATGGGCAGGAGAAAGTTTATTTATACAAAGACTGGGTTTGTTTCAACTGCTTTGATTTTGGTGATAAAAACCCAGAAGTACTTTACCTTTATAAACTTTCAGAGTCGCAACAGCAAAGCCGGACAATGCTGTCAGACGGCAAAGTGGATGGATGGGTGATGATTGTCGCCCGCAGAGGATTTTCTCTGCCAGAAACAGAGTTGAAGACGGTTCTTCAAAATTATGAAATAGACTGTCGTTCAAGACGGATGCGATTAGTCTACGCATACGGCTATGACGACTATTTTCTCAATAACACACCGGTGGCCTCAGCTCAAGGCGAACGGGTTTGGGTTACTCCTAATAAATTTGACTACCAGGGTGTTTTATTTGAAAATGCTTGCCGATATCTTAAGTAATAAAGAAGCAAACTTTTTTCGTCTGGAAGCTGGGAAAATACAGCCGCCAATCATAAAGGGAAAGGTGGCGTGCTCCTCAAGGCTCAGGGCTTGGCCGATCACCCGAAGACGACAAAAAGATTTATGAACAACG
>DYBN01000049.1 GCA_019418605.1 Sutterella sp.
CTGCCGCAGAGGCCGCCCCCGCCGCCGCGCCCGCGCAGGAGCGCAAGACCATCAACTCCCCGATGGTGGGCACCTTCTACCGCGCCCCGAGCCCCGGCGCCAAGCCCTTTGCCGATGTCGGCCAGAAGGTCAAGGCCGGCGACACGGTCTGCATCATCGAGGCCATGAAGCTCTTAAATGAAATCGAAGCTGAGACCGACGGCGTGATTCAGGAGATCCTGGTTGAAAACGGCGCTCCCGTTGAATTCGGCCAGCCCCTGTTCGTGATTGCCTGATCGCGCACGATCCACCCTCAGCAACGAAATCTATGTTTGGAAAAATTCTGATTGCCAACCGCGGCGAGATCGCGCTGCGCATTCAGCGCGCCTGCCGCACGATGGGCATCAAGACCGTGGCCGTGCACTCCACGGCCGACGCCGATGCCATGTATGTCCGTCTGGCCGACGAAAGCGTCTGCATCGGTCCCGCCGCCTCCTCGGAGAGCTACCTCAACATCCCGGCCATCATTTCGGCGGCCGAGGTCACCGACGCCGAAGCCATTCATCCCGGCTACGGCTTTTTGTCGGAAAACGCCGACTTCGCCGACCGCGTCGAGAAAAGCGGCTTTGCCTTCATCGGACCGCGCGGCGACACGATCCGCCTGATGGGCGACAAGGTCAACGCCAAGGAAGCCATGATCGCCGCGGGCGTGCCCTGCGTACCGGGCAGCGACGGCGCCCTGCCCGATGACCCCAAGGAAATTCTCGCCATCGCCAAGCGCGTGGGCTATCCCGTGCTCATCAAGGCAAGCGCGGGCGGAGGCGGCCGCGGCATGCGCGTGGTGCGCACCGAGGCCGCGCTCATCAATTCGGTCAACATGACCAAGACCGAAGCCAAGGCCGCCTTCGGCTCGGACAAGGTCTACCTCGAGAAGTTTCTTGAGAATCCCCGCCACATCGAGATTCAGGTGCTCTCGGACAACTTCCAGAACGCCATTTATCTGGGCGAGCGCGACTGCTCCATGCAGCGGCGCAACCAGAAGGTGCTCGAAGAGTCGCCCGCACCGGGCATCCCGCGCAAGCTCATCGAAAAGCTCGGCACCCGCTGCGTGGAAGCGTGCCGGCGCATCGGCTACCGCGGCGCGGGCACCTTTGAGTTTCTCTACGAAAACGGCGAGTTCTACTTCATCGAGATGAACACCCGCGTGCAGGTCGAGCACCCGGTCACGGAGTACGTCACGGGCATCGACATCATCGCCGAGCAAATCCGCATCGCCGCCGGCGAGCGCCTGACGCTTCGGCAGCGCGACATCGTGATGGACGGCGCGGCCATCGAGTGCCGCATCAACGCCGAGGACAGCTTCACGTTTCGCCCCTCGCCCGGGCGCGTCACCCGCTGGCACATGCCGGGCGGCCCCGGCGTGCGGCTCGACAGCCACGTCTACGCGGGCTACACCGTTCCGCCTTACTACGACAGCATGATCGGCAAGCTCATCGTGCACGGCAAAACGCGCGAGGAAGCTCTTGCCCGCATGCGCGTGGCGCTCTCCGAGGTGCTCATCGAGGGCATTTCGACCAACATCACGCTGCACAAGCAGATTCTTGCCGACAGCGAGTTCAACAAGGGCGGCACGAGCATTCACTACCTCGAAAAGCGCCTGGGCGAATGGATGTCGATGCGCAAGGAGATCGAACGTGCTGCGTGAGATCCGGTTTCTGTGCGATGAAAAGAACGCGGAGGCCTTCGGCGACCTGCTGCTTGACGCGGGCGCCATGAGCGTCACGGTTGAAGACGCCGACCGCGATCAGCCAGACGAGCAGCCCCTTTACGGCGAGCCAGGCCTTGAGCCCGAGACGCTTGCCTGGAGGCGCTCGCGCATGAGCGTGCTCGTCGACGACAACTTTGACGCCGTCACGGCCGCAGCGATTGCGGCCAAGGCCCTGGGCATTGAAGTGCCGCAGATCGAAGCCGACAGCGCCGTCCCCGATGAAAACTGGGTCAAGCTCACGCAGGCGCAGTTTGGGCCGACGAAGGTAAGCGAGAGGCTTTGGATCGTTCCCACCTGGCACGAGCCGCCCTCGCCCGAGGCGATCAACATCCGGCTCGATCCGGGCGTCGCCTTCGGCACGGGCTCGCACCCGACCACGCATCTGTGCCTGAAGTGGCTTGATGCGCACGTCAAGCCCGGCATGCGCGTGCTCGACTACGGCTGCGGCACGGGCATTCTTGCCATCGCCGCCCGCAAGCTCGGCGCGGGCGAAGTCGAAGGCACCGACATCGACCCGCAGGCCGTCGAATCGGCCGCTGCCAATGCCGCCGCCAACGGGGTTGACGCGCGCTTTGTGCTGCCCGATGCGTTGGGCGAGAAGACCTACGACGTGGTCGTGGCCAACATTCTCTCCAACCCCCTGAAGCTGCTTGCGCCCGCGCTTTTGTCGCGCGTCGCCCCCGGGGGCAGCCTCGTTCTTTCGGGCGTGCTCGCGCGCCAGGCCGAGGAGGTGATCGAGGTCTACCGCAAGGCCGATGCAGCCGTCGAACTCTCGGTGTGGAACACCGAAGAGGGGTGGGTGTGCATTGCAGGAGCGCGAAAGAAATAACGGACAAAGGCAAAAGGCTATTTACCGGGCGCCTGCGGCCGAAACGGCTTCAGGCGCTTTTTTTTTCGTCCCGGCCCGGGACCTTTAAGAAATTCAAGCGGCAGGCCAAAAGCCCGGCTACCGGCCAAGCCGCTACAATCCTTGCTCGGCGCCTTTTTAAAGCGGCCGCCCGCCCGTGCCAAAAGACACGAAAGAGGCTTCATCGGTCTTCATTTCGCCTGATTCACACAACTTTCCATGGTCTTCGTTACCCGCTGCCCCTACTGCGGGGCCGTCTGGCTTCTCCCCGACAGGGAAACGGCCGAACGCGGCCCGGTGAAGTGCTCGGCCTGCCGGCACAGCTTTGACGCCACAAGCGACATGCTGCAGGTGCCCGAACAGCTCTTTGAAAAGATGCCGCGCCCGCGCATCCGGCCGCCGGAAAGTTTTCTAAAGGAAAAGCCGCTCGCGGCAAGTCCCGCCGCCGCGCCGAGTGCGCCGCAGGCCGCGGCTCCCGAAGAGCCCGCCCAAGCGACCGCTGCCCAGGTCAAAGCCCCCGCGCGCGCTGCCGCCGCAGACTTCCCCGCCGCCCCTCAGGCCCATTTGGAGACGAGCGCATCGAGCGCCCCAAGTCCTCAAAGCGAGGCCGGCGCACCCGCGCCCGCTGAGTCCGCCGCTGAGGAGGCCCTCTCGAAAATCGGCGCCGTCCCCGAGCCCCCGATGGCGGGCGTTGCGGACACGGGCAGGAAGGAAACGGCAGCCGGAGAGACCAACGCCAAAGCTCAGAGCGACGACATTTTGCATGTCGTGCCGGCTTCCGTCGCGGCAGCCGTCGTTGCCGCCCGCGAGGCCTCCTACGAGCCGCACCTCGCAAAAAAGCCGCAAGCCTCTCAAGCCCCCGTGCAACCTGCCGCAGCGCCCGAGCCTGTCTCCGAAGCGCATCCGCAGACTTCTCTAGCTGCAACGGGCGCTTCAGCCCCCGAATCTCCACAGGTCCTGCAGCAAACGGCCGTGCGCGCTGCCGCGGCACCGCACGCAACCGGCGTGCAGGGACCTCACCTGCAGGGCGTTCCTCTGGCGCACCGGCAAAGCGCGGCCGCCGCCGGACTCGGCGCCGGACTCAAAATTCCCGCCGCGGGAGACCTCTCTCCCCTGGGGGCGATTCCGCCCGGCGCCAAGGCCGAGCCTCGTTTGAGCACGCTGCCCTCAAGCGGCCTTTCAAAGGACGAGCCGCACCTTGACATTGCGGCAATCGGCAAAACGGCCCGGCCCGACGCGCCCAAGCCCGTGGGCGCCATCATTCCCGCGCAAACCGCGCGTGCGGCCAAGGACGTGCAGATCTTCGTGCCCGCCGCCGCAAGCTCGAGCACCCCGCGCGAAGAGGCCCGAAGCAAAGCCGCGGGTGTTGCAAGCGTCGTCACGGCGCTGATCCTTCTTTTGGCCCTTGCGGCCGTTCTCTCGGTCGTCTTCAATCAGCGCATCATCGGCGCCTTCCCGCAGACGCAGGCCTTCTTTACCAAAGTGTGCGGCAACGTGCCCTGCCCGGGCTTTTACCTTGCCGATCCGGCCGCCTTTGACGTCACGCGCACGAACCTGCGCGCCGTCGACGAATCGGGCAACTACCTGCTTGAAATCACGGTTGTCAACACCTCGAACTTCGCGCAGGCCGTGCCCTCTCTTGAGATCGTGCTGGTCGACGACGGCGACGCGCCGCTCATGCGCCGCACGCTGCTGCCGCGCGACTATCTCTCGGACCCCGCGGGAACCGAAAGCATCGCGCCGGGGCGCTCGATGAGCGTGCGCTTTAGCCTGCAGACCAATGTGACGCCCGCGCGCTGCGTCGTCACCCCCTCCTATCCCGAGAAGTGAGACGCCGCGCGGCGGCAACCGTAGAATCCATCGATAGAAAACACAAGCATCACCCGAGGAGCTTTTCAAATGACCGTGATGATCAGCGGCTCGATTGCCTATGACAACATCCTTTCGTACAACGGCCGCTTCAGCGACCATCTGATCGCCGACAGTCTTGATCACATCAACCTCACGTTCGTCACCGAGAGCATGACGCGCAACTACGGCGGCTGCGCGGCCAACATCGCCTACGCCTTGAAGCTGCTCGGCGGCGACCCGATCGTGGTGGGCGCCGTCGGCACCGACGGCAGCGACTACCTGTACCGCTTCGAGGAGCTCGGCATCAAGACGGCGATTTCAAAGTTCAACAACACCTTCACCGCGCAGTGCTTCATTACGACGGACACGACGGGCTCGCAGCTTGCCACCTTCAACCCCGGCGCCATGAACCGCTCGCACGAGCAGCCCTTCCCCGACAAGGAGGGCGTGACCTTTGCTCTCGTCGCTCCCGACGGGCGCGAGGCGATGATCGCGCGCGCCGACGAGTGCGTCGCGCGCAACATTCCCTTTGTCTTTGACATCGGGCAGGGCGTCTCGCTCTTTAACGGCGAAGAAATCTGCGAATTCATCGACAAGGCCGACTACCTTGCCGCAAGCGCCTATGAGATGGAGTTGATCGAGCACGCCACGGGTCTCTCGCGCGAAGCGATTGCCGCCCGCTTAAGCGGCCTTGTCGTCACGCACGGCTCCGAAGGGTCGACGGCCTACGCGGGCGGCGAGACGGTCAAGGTGCCCGCCGTGCGCGTTGCCGACGACACGGACCCGGTGGGAGCGGGCGACGCCTTCCGCGGCGGCATGCTCTACGGCCTTGTTCAAGGCTGGGACTGGACAAAGACGCTGCGCCTTGCCTCGGTCGTCGCCTCCTTCAAGGTGCAGGCAAAGGGCGGGCAGAACTACAAGCCCTCGCGCGAAGACATCGCCCGGCGCTACGAAGAGGCCTACGGCGAGGCGCTGGTCTTTTAAAGGCTGCCCGCAGGCCGCGCCCCTTTGACGCAAAAAGGGCGCGCAAAGGAAAACGGCCTTTCGCCTTTTGATCAGCCGCCCTCTCGCATTTCTCGTGCGTGAGGGCGTTTTGTTGCCGGCGCCCCGGGCGCACCCGACGCAGCCCGGGGCGCAGCGCACGAAGTCAGGGCGCCGCGCCTGGTTTCATGCATTTTCCCAATGATTTCGAATCAAAATAACTCATTGGACATGCTTGTCTTTTGCGCCTAGCATTTTTTGCACCGAGCCCGGGCGGGGACCGCCTTTGGCGGGAAAAGGGGCGGTTTTGGCGCGCATCGTTTTGCGCACAAATTTCCCTTCAAATCCCCGCTCTGCCGCTTCCCGGCTTTTTCAACAAACAGTTTTTCTTCGGGGCAGACATGAAGCGCAGACACATTCTTCAGACTGCGGCCGGCGCCGCGATGCTCAATCTTCTGGTGCAAGGACAAGCCATGGCAGAACAAACTCAAGGCAAGAAGGCGCCCGCAACGGACGCCGATGCAATTCTTTCTCGTCTGATCACGAAAGACGTTCCTCAGGCGGTCGGCTTTGACGCGCGCATGCGCACGCTCATTTCCATTGCAAGCCTCACGGCGTTAGGCGACGATCGCGTGCTCGCGCAGATCGTCGCGCAAGGCATCAAGGACGGGGTGGAGCCCCTGGCCATGCGCGAGGCGATGATGCAGGCGATGGCCTACTCGGGCCTGCCCTCGACGATTCGCGCCATCGACGTGCTCGCCGCCGAACTTGAACGCGCGGGCAAGCCCTTCCCCACGCAGAGCGCCGCCACGGTCACCGACGCCGACCGCTTTGAAAAAGGCCTCAAGGAGCAAAAGGGAATCTTTGGCTCGGGCATCGACACCATGCACAAGAACGCGCGTCCCGACGAGCGCTCCCTCATTGTCGATCTGCTGACCGCCTATTGCTTTGGCGACACCTACACCCGCACGGGCCTCACGCTCAAGGAGCGTGAATTCCTCACCTTCTGCGTCATCGCCTCCATGGGCGGGTGCGAGCCGCAGGTCAAGGCCCATGCCGCGGGCAACATCGCCGTCGGCCGCACGAGAAAGGAGTTGATCGACGCCATCGTCGTGATGCTTCCCTTCATCGGGTTCCCGAAGTCGCTCAACGCGCTTGCGATGGTCAACGAAGCGGCTCCCGCCAAGTAAGCCCCCGGGCCCTCCAGGCCGCGCCGAAGGCTTCGTTTAGCTTCATCTAAACAGGGCGCCTCTCGACAAACTTGAGGCGCCCTTTTTTCGCATTTCGCTTGACCTCAATCGTCAGCTCTTTCTTTTTTTAAGGATTTCTTCCCATGCCCGTCATCAACGTTGAAGCCGGCCCGCTCACGCACGAGCAAAAAGCCGATCTCGCCCAAACTCTCACCCGCGAAGCCGCCCGCGTCATGGGGCTGCCGCCCGAGTCGATCTACGTCTTCATCAAGGAAAACGCCTTTGAAAACATCGGCGTCGGAGGAAGGCTGCTCTCTGACGCGGCAGCCGAAAAGACAAAGTAGTCGAAGCAGTCAAAGCAAACGGCGGGCGCTCAGGGCCCGCCGCCGCACAAAAGACAACGGCCGCGACAGGCGCGCCTTTTTCCCCGGACGCATGCCGGGATAAAAGGGCGCGCTTTCGCAGCCGCTTTTTTGCCCTACCCCTTGATGCAGAGCACCTGACGGAAGCGGTGCACGGGGCGCACGAGGTCGGACTGATTTTCCATCACCGTCTCAATGCGCTTGTAGGCCGCCGGAATCTCATCGAGCACTCCCCTGTCCTTGCGGCAGACGATGCCCATGGTAAGCCGCTTGAGATCCTCGGGGCTGAAGCGGCTCTTGGCGTCTTTTCTGCCGTAGCGGCGTCCGGCGCCGTGCGCCGAACTCATGAACGACTCGGGGTTGCCCAGGCCCTCGACCAAGAAGGAGGCCGTTCCCATGCTGCCGGGCACGATGCCAAGGTCGCCCGCGCCCGCGCGAATGGCCCCCTTGCGCGTGACCCAGACGGACTCGCCAAAGTGCTCTTCGCGCACCACGTAGTTGTGGCGGCAGTCAATCACCTCGCCAATCGGCTCGGTCGAGGGCCAGATGTCCTGCAGGGCCGCGAGCACGTCTTCAATCATCGTGCGGCGGTTGGCGACGGCATAGCGCTGCGCCCAGTCCACAACCTGCATGTAGCGCTCAAACAGGGGTTCGCCTTCTTCGAAGTAGGCAAGCGCTGAATCGGGAAGTTCAATTTCCCTTTGCTGCATGCTCTGCTTGGCCTGGGCAATGAAGTACGAGGCCATGATGTTGCCCGCGCCGCGCGAGCCCGAGTGCAGCATGATCCAGCATGCGCCCTCCTCGTCGACTTCAATTTCGATAAAGTGGTTGCCCGAGCCGAGCGTGCCCATCTGGCGGCGCCAGTCCATGTTCTTCATCGGATCGAGAATGCCGGGCGAGTGTGCCTCAATTTGCTCCATTTCTTCAACAAAGGGAGCACAGGCCTCGATGCGGCAGTTCTTCTCCTTGTGCTGCGTCAATCCCACGGGGACGCGGCGCAAAATCGCTTCGTACGCCTTTCCCCAGTCCCGTCCGTCTCTGCGGGAGGGATCAAGGCTGATTTTCAAAAGCGCCATGCCGCAGCCGATGTCGACTCCAACGGCCGCCGGGATGACCGCGCCGCGCGTGGCGATGACGCTGCCGATGGTTGCGCCGAGCCCCGCGTGGACGTCCGGCATGGCGGCAACGTGGTGAAACACAAACGGCAGCCTCGCCGTGTTTTCAAGCTGCCGGCAGCTTTTGAGATCGATGTCGTCGGTCCAAATCTTGACGGGCACGGCGCCCGTCTCTTCCAATGTCTTTCGTATGGGCATTGCTTTTTCCCAAAATCACTGCAACGCGAGACCTTTTCGCTTCAAGGATACGGCCTGCTGCGACAAATCGTGACGCAGGAGAAAAAAAAGCGCCGGGGAGGAAATGCAATCCAGCCCCGGCAAAACACCCGTGCTCAAACAGGTTTGGGTTTCTCAGTCCCCGGACAAAGGCGCCCGCGGTCCTTGCAGACGGCAGTCTTTCCCCGGGGAGATGGAAAATTTGAAAAATTGGTGCAGCTCTTTTCCTAAAAGACAGACTGCCCGCGCTCCTTCTTGTCCGCAGGAAGGGCGCGGGCGGCAGAGTTTTTTTAGGCGGTGCGGTTTTTCTGCATGCGGTCGCGAATGATGATCGCCACAAAGTTCATGGCAAACACGAGCGCCACAAGCAGCAGCCCCGTGCCGTACTGCATCGGACGGGTCTTTTCAATTTCCGTGCCCGCCGTGGCCAGCACGTACATGTGGTAGGGAAGCGCCATCACGGAACTAAAGACGCTCTCGGGCAGCTTGGGCGTATAGAAGACGGCGGCGGTAAACATCACGGCCGAGGTCTCGCCCGCGGCGCGGGCCACCGCAAGGATCGCGCCCGTCAAAATCCCGGGCAGCGCCGCCGGCAGCACGATGCGCCCGATTGTCTGGCTCTTGGTTGCCCCAAGCGCAAGGCTTGCCTCGCGCCAGGCGCCGGGCACCTGCTTGAGGGCCTCTTCGGTCGTGTTGATGATCACGGGCAGCGTGAGCACCGCAAGCGTGAGCACGCCCGAGAGCAGGCTCACGTTAAAGCCCAGGGCCGTCACGAAGAAGGCAAGGCCGAAAAGGCCGAAGACAATCGACGGCACGCCCGCGAGGTTTGCGACCGACAGGCGCACGATGTTCGTGATCGTCCCCTGCTTGCCGTACTCGTTTAGCCAAACGGCGCAGGCCACCCCGAAGGGCAGCGCGATGATGATGGCGCCGGCGGCCAGCAGGAACGTGCCCACAAGGCACGGGAAGACGCCGCCTTCGGTCATCATCTTGCGCGGCGAATCAAACACAAAGTCCCAGCTTAAGGCCCCCACGCCGTTGACAAGCAAAAACACGCAGGCCGTCACGAGCGCGGCGCAGTTGACGTAGGCGGCAATTCTCAACGCGGCAAAGGAGGCAACCTGCGTCGCCCAGCGGCGGGGACGGGACTTCTCCTGCGCGCGTGCACAAATACTCTTGGTCGTCATTTTGTTTCAATCCTTCTCAAAAAACCGTCGTTTGCATTAGATCGCGGGCGTCTTGTATCTCTGCGCCAGACGGAAGGCGACGGCGTTGAAGATGAAGGTCATGATGAAAAGCGCGATGCCCGTGGCAAAAAGGGCGTGGTAGTGGGGGCTGCCAAAGGGAGCCTCGGCCATTTCCGCTGCAATCGAAGCCGGCATCGGGCGAATCGGATCAAAGAGCGACTCGGGCACGATCGCCGCGCCCCCTGCCACCATCAGCACCACCATGGTCTCGCCCAACGCGCGCGACATGCCGAGCATGACGGCCGTGCCAACGCCCGAGAGGGCGTAGGGGAAGGTGACGTTTTTAAGCGTTTCCCAGGGCGTCGCGCCCAGCGCCAGAGAGGCGTCCTTTAAAGCGCGCGGCACCGCGTGCAGGGCGTCTTCTGAAATCGAGCAGATCGTGGGCACGGCCATGAAGGCAAGCATCAGGGCCGCATTAAAGAGGTTGAGCCCCGTGGCGATGCCAAGAGAGTTCTGAAGCCAGGGGGCAATGAGCACCATGCCGATAAAGCCGATCACGACCGAGGGGAGCGCGGCAAGCAGCTCGATGAAGGGCTTGACGATGCGGCGGGTGTTGTTGGAGGCAACTTCCGAGAGGTAGGCCGCTGTCATCAGTCCGAGCGGCACGGCAATGAGGCTCGAGAGCGCGGTGACGGCAAGCGACCCCGCAATGAGCGAGCCGATTTCGAAGTCGGGCTGATCGCCCACCGGGTACCAGTCGGTGCCGAAGATGAAGTTCAAGGGCGTCAGAAACTTGAAGATCGGCAGCCCCTCTTTAAAGAGGTAAAACACGATGCCGGCCAAAACGGCCAGCGACAGCAGTGCGAGCACGGCAAGCGAGATCTCGACTGTTCTTTCCTTGAGATCCTTGGACATGTTTTTTATCTTTTTTTGTGGTTTTGCCTTTGCTCTTGTCCCGTGTCCACAAGCCGCTTGCAAACAAAAAAGAGGCTCAAGGTGCAGGGAAAAAAGCGCAAGGCCGCATGAAGGAACGAAAAAAAACTCCTACTTTTCCTCATGCCTTGGAAAAGCGCCCCGGGCCCCTGCGGGCGGAATTGAAAAAAGGCGCGCAGTCCTCTGCCTTAGTGAAGACCGCGCACCTTTCTCGCAGAGAGCGGGGCCCGTTGAGGGCGATTCAGAGCTCGATTACTTGAGCGTCACGAAGCCCGTTTCCTCCACGCACTTCTGGCCCTTGGCGGGGTCAAGCATGAAGTCGACGAAGGTCTTGGCGTCGCCCTGGGGAGCGCCGTTGGTGAAGAAGTACAGTTCGCGCGCAAGAGGCCAGCTCTTGTTCTTGGCAGCTTCGTGCGTGGCGGTCTTGCCGTCGACGGCAAGCGCCTTGGTCTGCTTGTCGAGGTAGCCGATGCCGATGTAGCCGATCGAGTTCTTGTTCTTGGCAACCGTCTGAACGACCGTGCCGTTGGAGGTCTGCAGCAGGGCGCGCGGCGTGACGCGGGCCTTCTTCATGACGAGCTCTTCCCAGGTCTCGAACGTGCCCGAGCTCGAGTCGCGGCTCACGACCACGATGGCCGCATCGGCGCCGCCCACTTCCTTCCAGTTCTTGATCTTGCCCTCGTAGATGTCCTTGAGCTGGGCCATCGTCAGGCTCTTGACGGCGTTTTCGTTGTTCACCACGGGCACGATGGCGTCAATGGCCACGGCGATGCGGTAGGGGTTGACGTTGTTCTTCTTGGCAAGCTCCGTTTCGGAAGCCTTGATGTCGCGCGAGCTCATGGCGATCGTGGTGAGGCCGTCAACGAGAGCCTTGATGCCGTTGCCGGAGCCGCCGCCCGACAGGGAGATGCTCACATCGGGATGTTCCTGGGAAAAGGCTTCGGTCGCCTTCTGCACGATCGGCAGCACCGTGGTCGAACCATTGATGACGAGTTCGCCGGCAAAGCTCGAAGCCGCAACGGTCATCATGGCGGCGGCAACACAAAGTTTCTTGAACATGGGTTGTATTTCCTTTAACAGTGAAAATTCGCTCTTTCCCCGCTTTTTGTTCGTCTCATCAAACACCGTCTCGCAACGGTCAAGCGCGGCGCGGGGAAAAACAATGATTAAGTGCTTCCAGCGCTTTTTTCAGGGCGCAATCTTGAGCGTTGTTTGTGACGGCTCGAAGAAGAATTCATGACAGCTCTGTGACAGCAACAACTATGACAAGGCCGTCACAAAACCATCATCGGAACGTCATCAAACGTCCATCGGCCTGACATGTTTGACGACTAGGATGCGGCCTGATCTTTTTTGCAACAACCCGACTCAAACCGCCCGGGCGGTCCGCGCCTTTTGCTCACGCAAAAAAAATGCGCGGCCTTTTGGCGGCGCAGAACAAAAGAGAAAGATAAGAAATGTCTCAGACAACCACTCAGCAGCCCTCCGCGGGCGAGCATGAAATCAAGATCCGTGCCGAACATGTCGACTTCTATTACGGAAAGCACCAGACGCTCTTTGACGTCAACCTTGAATTCCGCGACCGCGAGGTAACCGCCCTCATCGGTCCTTCGGGCTGCGGCAAGTCGACGTTTCTGCGCACGCTCTCGCGCATGAACGAGCTGATCGGCGACACGACGCTTACGGGCAAGATCACGCTCGACGGCGAAGACGTCTACGAGCGCGACTTTGACGTCGTGCAGCTGCGCCAGCGCGTGGGCATGGTCTTTCAGAGGCCCACGCCCTTTCCGAAGTCCATCTTTGAGAACGTGGCCTACGGCCTGCGCGTTGCGGGCATCAAGAACCGCTCGATCATCTCCGACAAGGTCGAGGAGAGCCTGCGCAGAGCCGCGCTCTGGGAAGAGGTCAAGGACAGGCTCAACGACAGCGCCCTGGGCCTTTCGGGCGGCCAGCAGCAGCGCCTTTGCATTGCGCGCGCCCTTGCCGTCGAGCCCGAGGTGCTCCTGATGGACGAGCCCGCCTCGGCCCTGGACCCCATCGCCACGCAGCGCCTTGAAGAGAGCATTCTCGAGCTGCGCGACAACCTCTGCATCATCATCGTGACGCACAACATGCAGCAGGCGGCCCGCATCTCGGACAAGACCGCCTTCTTCTTCATGGGCAAGTTAATCGAGTTCGATACGACGGACACGATCTTCAATCACGCCCACGAGCAGAGAACGCGCGACTACGTCAACGGCAACTTCGGCTAAAAAGGCGCCTCGCTGCTCCTGACGTCAAGCTGCAAAAAGGCCGGGCTCGCCGCCCGGCCTTTTTTATGTTTCCCGCCGCCCTCCATGCAAAGAGAGGGCCGCAGAGCTGCAGCAGCTTTACTTGTGGCTTAAGCGCCGCACGAGCCAGTCGCCTGCGCTTTGCATGGCCTGCACGAAGACAATGAGGATCACGACCACGGCAAGCATCACGTCGGGCATGAAGCGCTGATAGCCGTAGCGAATGCCCATGTCGCCCAAGCCGCCTCCGCCAATGGCGCCCGCCATGGCTGAGTACCCCACAAGGCTCACGAGGCTGATGGTAAGGCCCGCGATGATGCCCGGGCGCGCCTCGGGCAGCAGCACCTTCGAGACGATCTGAAAGTTCGTCGCCCCCATGGCCTGCGCGGCCTCAATGAGTCCCTTGTCGACCTCCCTGAGGCTTGTCTCCACAAGCCGGGCGATAAAGGGCGCCACCGAAATCGTCAGCGGCACCACGGCCGCGGCCGTGCCGATCGAGGTGCCCGCAATGATGCGCGTGAGCGGAATGATCGCCACCAGAAGAATGATGAACGGGGTCGAGCGCACGGCGTTGATGATCCAGCCCAGAATCTTGTTGAAGACCGGCATCGGATGCACGCCGCTTGCGTCGGTGACGTTTAAAAGAATGCCGAGCGGAATCCCGAAGGCCGCGCCGATGGCGCCCGAGAGCCCCACCATCACGACCGTCTCGAGAAACGACTCCCAGAGCATGCGGATGAGTTCAGAGGACATGGCTGGTGATCTCCTCGACGGTAACGTTGTGGCGGCGCAGATAATCAAGAAGTCCCGAGTAGACGTCGTTGGAGCAGGTCGTTAAAACGGTGAGCGTTCCAAAGCCCTTGCCCTGCACTTCATCGATCTGGCCGAGAAGGATGTTGAAGTTGATGTTGTAGATGCGGCTTGCTTCGGAAATCACGGGCCTCGTGACCTCTTCGCCCACAAAGGACAGGCGCAGCACGTGCGAGGGGGCCGTTTCTGCGGATGCAGCCACCTGCGCGCGCACGCGCTCGACCATGGCCTGCGGCAGCTTTTGCGCCATGATGTTGCCGATCAGCGCCTGCGTGGTCTCGCTCTTGGGGTGGCGGAAGACGTCGATGACGCTGCCCTCTTCGACCACCACGCCCTTGTTCATGACCGCCACGCGGTCGCAGATCTGTTTGACCACGTCCATCTGGTGCGTGATCATCACGATGGTGAGCTTCAACTCCCGGTTGATGCGCTTTAAAAGCTCAAGCGTGGTCACCGTCGTTTCCGGGTCAAGGGCGCTCGTGGCCTCGTCGCTTAAGAGCACCTCGGGATCGTTGGCTAGCGCACGGGCGATGCCCACGCGCTGCTTTTGTCCGCCCGAGAGCTGCGAGGGATACTTGTTGCGGTGTTCGCTCAGGCCCACAAGCTCAAGCAGGGGATCGACCTTGGCCTTGATCGACTGCTTGTCCATGCCGGCAAGCTCAAGCGGAAAGGCCGCATTCTCAAAAACCGTGCGCGAGGACAGAAGGTTGAAGTGCTGAAAGATCATCCCGATCTTTCGCCTTGCGGCCCGCAGCTGCGCCTCGTTCATCGTGTTGAGGCACTTGCCGTCGATGACGACCGTTCCTTCGGTCGGGCGATTCAAAAAGTTGATGCAGCGCACAAGCGTTGACTTGCCCGCACCGGAGCGGCCGATGATGCCGAAGATTTCGCCGGCTTCGATCGTAAGCGAGACGTCGCGCAGGGCGTAGAAGTCGCCCCCTTCAGGCGTGCGGTAGCGCTGCGTGATGTGCTGAAGTTCAATCATGGGAGACAACACGCAATATGGGATTTGACGAGGACGGAGGCTTTCTTGAAGCGTAAAGCGCGCACGGCTTTTGCAAGGTGCGCTTTTTTGCCCCGTCCCCTTGGGTGCGCGCGCGGCAAAGGTCTTTGCGCAGCGCACGAAAATTCAAGGAGCAGATTTTAGACGCAAGAGCGCGCCTGCCCGCGCCGCGGTGCCGCCGCCAGCGGAAAACTCTTGCGGTATTGCCGGCCCGGGCGCAGGCGGGCGGCCCGGCGCCCCTAGCGAGGCGCCCCGTCGCCTTCTTCCGCGGCCCCGGATGGGTTTGCCTCTTTTTCAAGCGCCTTCACCCAAAGAACGCCGTTTTTGCTCTTTTTGGCCATCATCTCGAGAAACTTTTCGTGCACCTCGAGCTCGTCTGCGGGCGCAACCGCCTTGATGAACGCTTCGGGCGCGGGCATGCTCTCGAGCGCCTCGCCCATCTCGTAGGCGTCTCCAAGAAGCGAGCCCTGCTTGCGGGTCATGTCAAGATAGACCTCGGCCAGAAGCCTAGCGTCGAGCAGGGCGCCGTGCAGCACGCGGGCGCTGCGGTCGACCTCAAAGCGCGAGCACAGGGCGTCGAGCGAATTTCTCAAGCCCGGAAACATCTGGCGGGCGAGCTCGAACGTATCGGTGATCTGCGGGCAGTAGTCTTCGATTCTGCCGAGCTTTAGCCGCGCAAGCTCCATGTTGAGAAAGCCCACGTCAAAGGGCGCGTTGTGAATGAGAAGTTCGGCTCCCTTGACGAAGTCAAGAAAGTCCTTCGCCACGTCGGCAAAAAGAGGCTTGTCGGAGAGAAACTCCGTCGTGAGTCCGTGCACCCTCACCACCTCTTCGGGCACCTCGCGCTCGGGGTTGAGATAGACGTGGTAGTGGTGGGAGGGGTCGTCCGAGAGCGTGCGCCCGGCGATTTCCACGCAGCCGATTTCCACAATGCGGTCGCCCTTGCCGGGCTCGACGCCCGTGGTTTCCGTATCCAGACAAATCTGACGCATCGTCTGATCCTGCCTTTTTCCTCAAAAAACTGTTTCAAGAAGCGCGCGAAAGAATCCCGCGCGCGCCTTACGAAGCCTTTGCGCCCCGTGCGCCCCCTGCCCGCGCAAGCGCCTCGCGCACGCCCTGGTTGGCAAGCGCATCGGCGCGCTCATTGCCCGGGTCCCCGGCGTGCCCCTTCACCCACTGCCACTCGATGTCGTGCGTGCTCGTCTGCCGCTCAAGCTCCTGCCAGAGCTCGGCATTTTTGACGGGCTTGCCCGCGGCCGTCACCCAGCCGTTTTTCTTCCAGTTGTGAATCCAGCCCGTGATGCCGTCCCTGACGTAGCTGCTGTCCAAATGCATCACGACGGGACAGGGACGGCGAATCGCCTTGAGCGCTTCAATGACGGCGGTGAGCTCCATCTGATTGTTGGTCGTCCGGATTTTTCCGCCGCACATCTCCTTGACGTGCTCGCCCCAGCGCATCAGCACGCCCCAGCCCCCGGGGCCGGGATTGCCCTTGCAGGCGCCGTCGGTCCAGATATGCAGTTTTCGATCAGTCATCGTCATGATTGCCGCGCTTAAAAAAGCCCGTAAGCCGCGCTAATTTGCGGGCGCAAAAGGGCTTTTAAAGCGCTTAAAGAGGTTCCTTGCGGTTTGAAATTCCGGCCGGCGCCGCCGAGCGGGCCTTGGCCGAAGCGAAGTTCACCTTGCCCACAAGCGTCATGCCGGCCACGTTCTTGCGCGCCGACAGCAGCACGACGTTGCTCAAGGTCGGCCACCAGCGGTCTCCGGCCTTGTCAATCCAGGAGGGCAGCCGCGGCCGCGGCTCGGCCTGCGGGCGCGCCGCATGGTCGATGGCGTAGACGCCGAAATTGCCGCCTTCGATCTTAAAGCCCGCGCGCACGAGCGCCCCCTTGGCCTGCGCCATGCTGATCACGGCCGCCCGTTCGGGCAGGATGTGCGAGGAGCGAAAAACAAACTCGCGCAGCTTCCAGGAACCGATGGAGTTGAAAAACGTGGTGACGAGCACGCCGTTGGGCGCGAGCACGCGCCAGATTTCATCGAGCGTGTCGTCAATTCTGTCCGGGTGCAGGTCAAAGGCGTGCGGCAGCGCCACCGCGTCGCAGCACTCGTTTTCAAAGGGCATCTGCCAGGGCAGCCCCAGCACCTGCAGCCGCAGATCGTCTCCGGCGATCGCCTCGGGCTCTTCGGTAAGCGCAATGCGGTGCGCAATCGGACTTTTCTCCAGCGGATTCAAGCGAGAAAGCCCCACCTGCAGCGCCCGATCGCCCGCCTTCGAGGAAACAAAGCGCGCATAGGCGCCCCTTTCCCACGCGGCGGCCGTGCGCCCGGCGGGAGAGGCAAAAAATGTTTCCCAGTCGACGATGCGGGCCATGGTCACCTGCTGCGGTTTGCGTTGCTGCCAAAGGACGGGGCTTTTATTTCTATATTAGAGAGCGGAAAAAGGCAAAAAAGCAAAAAATGCAAGCTCCGCCCCTAGCGGCGGCGCATCCCGCCCATGCCTCCCATGGCGCCGAAGCGCCCGGCAAGCCGTCCCATGCCGCCCAGGCCTCCCAGAGCGCGCATCATCTTGGCAAGGCCCCCCTTTTGCATCTTCTTCATCATCTCGCGGGTCTGCTCAAACTGCTTGAGCAGGCGGTTGACTTCCTGCACGGAGACGCCCGCGCCGGCGGCGATGCGCCGCTTGCGGCTTGCCTTGATGATGTCGGGATTGCGCCTTTCCTTGGGCGTCATGGAATTGATGATGCCCTCGGTGCGGCGCAGCGCCTTTTCGGCCTGCTTGTCGTCGACCTTGCCCGCAGCCTCCTGCAGCTGCGCGGGCAGCTTGTCGACCAAGCCCGAGATGCCGCCCAAGTTTTTCATCTGCGCAATCTGCGCCTTGAAGTCCTCGAGGTCGAATTTCTCGCCCGACTTGATCTTCTTGGCAAGCTTTTGCGCCTCCTTGAGATCGACCGCATCCTTGACGTTTTTAACAAGGGCCACGATGTCGCCCATGCCGAGGATGCGCCCGGCCATCTGCGCGGGCTCAAAGGGCTCGAATCCGCCCAACTTTTCGCTGACGCCCACAAACTTGATGGGCTTGCCCGTCACCATGCGCACGGAAAGCGCCGCGCCGCCGCGGCTGTCGCCGTCGAGCTTGGTGAGGATGACGCCGGTCAAGTCAAGCCGCTCGTTGAAGGCCCGCGCCGTGTTGACCGCGTCCTGGCCCAGCATCGCGTCGATCACGAAAAGTGTCTCGGCGGGCTTGAGGAAGTCGGCCAAGTCGCTTACTTCCTGCATCATCGCTTCATCAATGGCCAGACGGCCGGCCGTATCGACGATGAGCACGTCGTAGAAGTGCCGCCGCGCGTGGTCCACCGCTGCGCGCGCAATCTCAAGGGGCTTTTGACCGACTTCGCTTGGAAAGAAGTCGGCGCCGGCCTGGCCGCTCACGGTCTTTAACTGCTCGATGGCCGCGGGTCGATAAACGTCGGCCGAGACCGTGAGCACCTTCTTTTTGGCGTTGTCGATGAGCCATTTGGCAAGTTTCCCGGCCGTCGTCGTCTTGCCCGCGCCCTGAAGGCCCGCAAGCAAAATCACGGCCGGCGGCTGCACCGAGAGATTGATCGTGCGCTCCTGCGCGGGCAGATCGCCCCCGATGACCTGCGTGAGCTCGCGCTCGACGACGCCCACAAGCGCCTGCCCCGGGTTGAGGTTGCCGACCACCTCCTCTCCCATGGCGTTTTTCTTGATGCGGGCGATGAGCTCGCGCACCACGGGCAGCGCCACGTCGGCGTCAAGCAGCGCCAGGCGCACCTCGCGCAGCATCTCGCGGGTATTTTCTTCAGTCAGACGGGCCTGGCCGCGCATGGTCTTGATGACGCGCGACAGACGAGTGCTCAGGTTCTCTAGCATGCGGTGTCGGTAAATGATTTCCGGTGGAAAAACAAGGAGGCCGCCGGGGGCGAAGCGGCTTCGGCCCGTATTAAGATACGTGCAAACGGGGCGCAGTAAAATCCCGCGCCCGGGCCTGCCGCGCAGGGAGAAAAAGACGGCGCCAGGGGCCTCAGGTGCTGCAGATTTTAGATCATGCGGCCCGCCCCTTTTTCGGCCTCCTTTTTCCTTTTGCTGCTTTTTTCGCGCCCGCCCCCGTCAGGAAACGCATTCATCAGGTAACGACATATGGATCAAATGGCTGTGAGCAACCTGCTGCTCGTGCTCGGCGCTCTTGCCTACCTCGCAAGCGGCATTCTCATCGTGCGCGCGCTGCAGCAGCCCGGCGCCCGGGCGCCCGTGGGCCTGAGGTTCACCGCTCTCGCGGGCTTCGTGCTTCACTTTGCGGGCGTTGCCGCCGAGATGTTTTTCGGCGATCTGATTCACTTTGGCTTTGGCATGGCCGTCTCGGCGATGCTGCTCATTGCGGTGGGCATCACGCTGCTCGAGAGCTTCGTGCACCGCATCAACGCCCTCACGGGGGCCGTGCTCATTGTGGCCGCCGCAGGCAGCGTCCTGCCCGTGGTCTTTCCCGGCGTGACCTACGCAACCGAGGCCTGGTCGATTCTTTTTCGCGTGCATCTGCTTGCGGCCCTTGCCGCCTACAGCTTCATGACGATTGCCGTCGTGCAGGCGATCTTTTTGATGCGCATGGACCGCGCGCTTAAAAATCCTCTGCAGGCCTCGCGCGGGGGCATTTTGTCAAACATGCCCAACCTCATGGCCATGGAGCGCATCCTGTTTCGCATCATCGCCTGCGGCTTTCTGTGCCTGACGCTCGTTCTCATTCTGGGCGCCTTTGCCACGATGCAGGCCCACGGCACGCCGTTTGTCTGGGAGCACAAGACGATCCTCACGTGGCTTGCCTGGATTGTGTTTGCCGTGCTGCTCATCGGCCGCTACGGCTTCGGGTGGCGCAAGAAAAAGGCCCTCGGCTGGTTCTGGGCCGGCATCTTTGCGCTTGCCGCCGCCTACCTCATCTATCGCCTCGTCATTGAGGTCTTTCTCATTTGATTTGGCCTCGCGCCCGCCCCCATGTCCCGCATCGTCTTCTGGATTCTTCTGGCCGTTGTCGTTTATCTGGCCATCGTCTTTGCACGCAGCCGCCGCGCTCCGCAGGAAAAAAGGAAAATCGTCCGCAAAAAGAGCCCGCGCGAGCCGGTTGCCATGATTGAGTGCCCGCAGTGCGGCACGCACTTTCCCGAAGACGAAGCGGTGCTGGGCGAGGGCGTTGCCTACTGCTCCGAGCGCTGCCGCAGGGCCGCGCGCCGCGCGGCGGACAAGCACGCATGACGGCGCACGCCCTTTCAATCGGCCCCGACGGCTGGGCGCAGGCCGCCGCGGGCGTGCCCTTTGCGCGCTTTAAAAGCCCGCATTTCGACGCGCGCCCCTGCGCGCCGGAGGACGTTCACACCGTGGTGCTGCACAACATTTCGCTGCCGCCCTACATGTTTCACACGGGAGTCGTGCGCGAATTCTTCTGCGGCACGCTTGACTTTGACATCGAGCCCGATCAGCGCGTGCGCTCGCTTCAGGGGCTGCGCGTCTCAAGCCACTTTTTCATCACCCGCAGGGGTGAAATCGAGCAGTTCGTGAGCTGCCTTGACCGCGCCTGGCACGCCGGGCGCAGCAGCTTCATGGGACGCGAGCGCGTCAACGACTTTTCCATCGGCATCGAGCTCGAAGGCAGCGACTTCGTGCCGTTCGAGCCGCTGCAGTACGAGCGGCTCGTGCTGCTTTTGGCCGCCATTGATGCACGCTTTTCGCTCAAGTATATTGTGGGGCACAGCGACATCGCCCCGCAGCGCAAGTCCGACCCGGGCCCTTACTTTGACTGGGCTCTGCTTGAGGGCCGCAGCGCGCTCTTTGGCTCGCCGCAGTTTCCGGGAACGGCGGCTTGCCGCACCCTCAAGACGGCTTGACCGCAAGGCGGCGCAGCACCGGCGCCGCCGCCACTTTGTTTTGCACTACCGACCATGGGCTTACTCTACGATCTCTTTTCCCTTGCCACGGGCTTTCTCGGAGCGACGCTGCTTTTGCGCGCGTGGTTCTGGACGCTTGCCATCAGCCCGCGCGATCCCGTGGTCAACATCTTCTGCAAAATCAGCGACTGGCTTGTCAACCCCGTGGCCTACGTCGTCAAGCCGCGCGGCAACTGGGAGTGGTCTTGTCTCGTGTCGGCGCTTCTCGTGGCGCTCGTGCAGGTGCTCGTCACCCGCGAGGTAATCGGCTTTCCGGCCACGGCCGCGGGCTTTGCCATTGCGCCCTTTGCGCTCGTGCTGCGCTGGGCGATCAACCTGGTGCTCTGGGGCATTGTGTTGTACGTCATCGCGGGCTTTCTCGGTGCGCGCTACACAACCCACCGCGCGTTTCTGGCCACCTTGGTCGATCCCTTCCTGCGGCCCGTGCGCCGCATTGTTCCGCGCATCGCCGGCTGGGACCTCTCGCCTGGTCTGGTGTTTGTCTTTTTGTGCCTGCTTTTGCGGTTCATCACACCGGCAAGCATGGGCTTTGTGATGTTCTAGACACGGCGCCCGAAACGTCCGCCGCCCGGGGCCCTCGCAAAGGCCCTAAAAGTACGGAAATATGCTAAGTTCCTTGTTGTCTCAAAGCAACATCAAGGAGGCATCCGTGTCAAACACCATCACCAACCGTGAGTTCAACCGCAACGTTTGCCGCGCAAAAAGGGCGGCTGTCTCCGGACCGGTGATCATCACCAACCGCGGAAAGCCCGCCTACGTGCTGCTTTCGTACAAAGACTACGCGCGCTTGCGCAGCGAAGAGGAAAAGGAAAAGCGCGCCTCACAAAATGAAGCCGCGCTCGCCGCAAGCCCGCTGTAGCTTCACAAAGACAGATCGCCTGGGTGCGCCTGGCTTTATCGGCCGCACCCGGCGCGGGTTCGCTTCAAGACAACAGGGCGCCGCAAGGCGCTTTTAAAATCAAGGTTGTCGCTCGGCCGCACTGCCGAGGCCGGCGTCTTTTTTCAAAATCCCCGCAAAAAAAAGAGTCGAGATGACCGTTTATTGTCTTTATTTCAGCGCCTGCGGCAGCAGCCGCAGGTGTGCGCTTGCCGCCGCGCGCGGCGTGAGCGCCGACGTTGTCGAAGTCAACCTCACCAACCGCACGCAGATGCCGCCCGAGACCAAGGCGGGCGACGTGATCGTTGCCGCCGCTCCCGTCTATTCGGGCCGCATTCCCAAGCCCTTGGCTCAAAAGCTTGCCAAGGCGCGCTTTGAGGGCGCTTTTGCCTGCGCCGTCGTGGTCTACGGAAACCGCGCCTATGAGGACGCCCTCATTGAGCTTGCGGACCTTCTTGCCGCAGCGGGCGCAAGCGTCATTACGGCCGGCGCCTTCGTGGCGCGCCACGTCTTTGTGCCCGAACTTGCCAAAGGACGCCCGGACGCGGTCGATCTCGCGCAGCTCAAGGCGCTCGGCGAGAGAACCGCGCAGAAAATCGCCGCAGGCGAAACGGCTCCCGTCACGGTTGCCGGCAACCGCCCCTACCGCGAGGTGCCGCCCGCATCCATGGTGCCGCTCGTGGACGCCTCGGTGTGCCGCAAGTGCGGCCTTTGCGCCTTTAACTGCCCGGCCGGGGCCATCAGCGCCTCCGACCCCGTGCAGACCGACATCAATCTGTGCATCGACTGCATGCGCTGCGTCGAGGGCTGCCCCGAACAGGCGCGCTCGCTGCCGCCGCAGGCGCTTGCGTTCATCCGCAGCAAGCTCTCGCCTCTGATCGGCGTGCGCCGCGAAAACGACATCTTCTGCTAGCGCAAGGCTCGCTTTGCCGGCCGCGTTGGACCCTGCCGGCAAAGCGTCTTTCACCGTGCGAAAACTCCTTCCTTTGCACGCGAAAAACCACCTATCCGTTCACCATCCTCGGGTATTCCCGTGCTGATGCGCCCTCATGCAACAATTGGCAGGCGATTTGTTTGACCATTGAGCGGCGCGCGGCAGGCCGCGTGCAAAGGGGAAGCCCTCCTTGCGCGCGTCATTTTCCCCTGCCCCGGCGCGCCGCATGTCTATCAACACAGAGGAGAGAACACACATATGCAGCGCTTTTCCTACACGCTTGCAGGCGCGGCTCTTGCCGCGGCCATGACGCCGGGTTTTGCCGCCGACCGCACGATGTCGGCCGATGTCGTCGTGATCGGCGCAGGCGCCTCCGGCACGGCCGCCGCCTGGGCTGCGGCCGAAAAGGGGCTGAAGGTCATCACGCTTGAAAAGAAGGCTTTCCCGGGCGGAACGGGCGCCTTCAGCGAAGGCATCTTTGCCGTTGAATCCAAGCTGCAGCGCGACTGGAACTATGGCCTCACCAAGGACGAGGCCTTCATGAAGATAATGAACTACGGTCACTGGCGCGGCAACGCCCGCATGGTGCGCGCCTTTGTCGACCGCTCGGCCGACACCATCGACTGGATGATGAAAAACGGCGTGAAGTTCGAAAAGCTCTTCTCGAACTATCCCAACGGCCTGTATACCTGGCACATCTACGAAGGGCGCGGCGCGGGCTGGATCAACCTCTTTCAGGACAAGTACAAGAAGGCGGGCCAGACGCTGCTCACCGAAACGTGGGGCGAGAAGCTCATTGAAAAGGACGGACGCATCGTCGGCGTCGAAGCCACCAACAAGGCGGGCGACAAGATCACGATCAACGCCAAGGCGACCATCATCGCCACGGGCGGCTTCTTTGCCAACAAGGAGATGCGCGAGGAGTATCTGCGCTTTCCCAACGCCGACGGCCTTGCCCAGGACGGCAAGACGGGCGACGGCATCCGCATGGCCTGGGCCGTGGGCGCCGGAAAGGAAGGCACGGAAGTGCAGGCTTCCTACCGTCCCGGTCCCCGCGGAGTCGGCACGACGAATCATGTGAGCGCCACGGCCAAGCAGCCGCACCTGTGGCTCTCGCCCAAGGGCGAGCGCTTCTGCAACGAGATCATCATGCTCGAGTGGCCCTTTGCGGGCAACGCCCTTGAGCGCATCGGCGGCACGATGTACGTGGTCTACGACCAGAAGACGCTCGATCATATGACCAAGGAGGAAGGCATTGACCTTGGCGTGGGCGTCATGGTGCCCGTGGGAACCAAGCTCTCCAACTTTGAAAAAGAGTGGGACGCCGCCGTCAAGGCGGGCTGGGCCTTCAAGGCCGACACGCTCGAAGGCCTTGCCAAGGCAACCGGCATGAATCCCGAAACGCTCAAGAAGACGGTCGATGCCTACAACGGCTTTTGCGCCGTTCGCCACGACGGCGAATTCGCCAAGGATGCGAAGTACCTGCGCGAAGTCAAGACCGGGCCCTTCTACGCCATCAAGTCCGTGGCAAGCACGCTCGGCACCCTGGGCGGCATCAAGGCCAACGAGCGCTTTGAAGTCGTGACGCAAAACGAAGATCCGATCCCGGGTCTTTACGCTGCCGGCAACGACGTGGGCGGCATGTACGGCGACAGCTACGACCTGCTGATGGCGGGCTCGACCGTGGGCTTTGCCGTGAACTCCGCGCGCATCGCCGTGGATTCGGCCGAGGAGTACATCAAGAGCCTTAAGTAGGTTTTTAGGCTTTTTCTCCCGGGCGCCCCGGCTTTTTTCCGCCCCCGGCTGCTTTCAAGCGGCCGGGCGGCGTCGAAAGTGCGGCAAAGCGCCCGCCGCCGGATTTCGCAAAGGGGGCTTTTGCCGCCCTTTCGCGGCGGCTCGAACAAGTTTTCGGCGCGAAGTTTTTGCCTCGCGCCCCAAACTCGTTATAATCGGCAACCTCGCGGGCGTAGTTCAATGGCAGAACGAAAGCTTCCCAAGCTTTATACGAGGGTTCGATTCCCTTCGCCCGCTCCAGAATTTTTTCCGCACGAAAACGGATCGCGAGTCAGCCGGCCGCGGTCCGTTTTGCGTTTGGGGTTTTGCGTTTGAGAAATCCACGCTGCCGGGGGGCTTTTTCCTGAAGCCTCCGTCTGCGTTTTCCCCCGTTTTTTCGGCGCATGCCGCCGCCCGCGGCCGTTTTTTTCCTTCAAGCCCGCCATGACTTCAAGCGACCTCACTCCCGAACAGATTGAAGAGCTCAAAGCCCGCCACATCCGCAGCTTCGTGCTGCGCCGCGGCCACATCTCGCAGGCGCAGCAGCGCGCGCTCGAAGAAATCTTTCCGCGCTACGAACTTGCCTACGCGCCCTCGCTTCTTGACGCGGCCGCGCTCTTTGGCCGCGAGGCGCCGCTTGTGCTTGAAATCGGCTGCGGCATGGGCGAGACGACCGCGGCCATTGCCGCCGCGCACCCGGAAATCAACTTTCTGGGCTGCGAAGTCTTTGCCGCCGGCGTGGGCGCGCTTGCCAAGCGCATTGAGGAAATGGGGCTTAAAAACGTGCGCATCTGCCGGCACGACGCCATCGACGTCGTGCGCGACATGATTGCGCCCGACTCGCTTGCCGGCGTGCACATCTTCTTTCCCGATCCCTGGAGAAAGGCGCGCCACCACAAAAGGCGCCTCATTCGGCCCGACTTCACGGCGCTGCTCGCCGCCCGCATTGCGCCGGGGGGCTACCTGCACTGCGCCACCGACTGGGAAAACTATGCCCAACAGATGCTCGAAGTCCTTCAAGCCGAGCCGCTTTTAAAGAACCTTCACGGCACGGGCTTTTCCCCCGTCATGGCCAACCCCTTGTGCGAGAGGCCCTGCACGAAGTTTCAGGCCCGCGGCGAGCGGCTCGGCCACGGCGTCTGGGACCTTGTCTACACAAGGATCTGACCGCCCGCAAGCACCAAGAGGACACAAAAAACGCGGCGCACCCCAAAAAGGGGAGCAACCGCGTTTTTTTCTACCCAAAGGAGTCCGCGCGGCCAATGCGCGCGGGACTTTTCGAGCGCTTCAAGCGCTCATTGCATCAGGCGATCGTGATGAGCTTGCGCTCTTCGCGTTCAATCGCAGAGGCCTTCGGAACTTCAACCGTCAGGATGCCGTCGGCAAAGCTTGCCTTGCAGTCGTCTTCCTTCACGGCGTCGCCCACGTAGAAGCTGCGCTGGCAGCTGCCCGTGTAGCGCTCGCGGCGCAGCAGCTTGCCTTCTTCGGACTTCTGCTCGTCTTCGGCGCTCTTTTGCGCGGTGATCGTCAGATAGCCGTCCTTGAGCTCGGCGCTCACGTTCTCCTTCTTAAAGCCCGGCAGATCGATCTGGAACTTGTAGGCCTTGTCCGTCTCGTGGATGTCGGTCTTCATGATGCGGTCCGCATGCTTTCCATACAGAGGATCACGACGCTGCTGCAGCTGCAGGAACGGATCCCACACATTGAACATGTCATCATCAAAAAGACGCGGAAGCATAGCCATTTTTTTCTCCTCCACGGCGCCCGGCGCTGCCGGAAACCCTGCGGGCTCTTCGCCCGGTTTCCGCGCGCCCTGCGGGCGCCGCCCAATAACCTTTCACTCGAATACCTGTTGGGGATGATCTTCATCCTCCCCTTCTACAGGGCTATATGGAGGCGCCCTGTCCGGGCTGTTATAGGATGAAACCCTGATTCGGATACGATTGTTTCAGGCTGGGTGCGGCACGCTCCGACCGCCGCCTTTGGCGGGAAAGGTTTGAGAAAAAATGGGAAAAGGGCGGTCAGTGCCCGCCGTAGAGCTTCTCGGGCGGGACGATCACCGCGTCGACCGTGCGCCAGCCGTCTTCTTCGAGCCGGCGGAAGAAACAGCTCTCGCGCCCCGTGTGGCAGGCCATGCCGCCGACCTGATGCACGACGTAGAGCACGGCGTCGCCGTCGCAGTCAAGCCGCACTTCGCGCACCTGCTGCACGTTGCCCGACTCTTCGCCCTTGCGCCAGAGCCTGCCTCTGGAGCGGGAAAAGTAAACGCCCCTGCCCGTGCGCACCGTCTCTTCAAGCGCCTCGGCATTTGCCCAGGCAAGCATCAGCACGCGCCTGCTCTCGCAGTCCTGCGCAATGACGGGCACAAGTCCCGCCGCATTGAACTTCACTTCATCGAGCCAGCTCATAGCCGCACCGTAATGCCGTGCGCGGCCATGTAGCGCTTGGCCTCGCCGATCGTGTATTCGCCAAAGTGAAAGATGGAGGCCGCAAGCACCGCATCGGCCCCGCCCGTGGTGACGCCGTCGACCAGGTGCTGCAGATTGCCCACGCCGCCCGAGGCGATCACGGGCACGGTTACGGCGTCGCTCACGGCCCGCGTGAGCTCAAGGTCAAAGCCGTTTTTGCAGCCGTCGCAGTCCATGCTCGTCAGAAGAATTTCTCCTGCGCCAAGCTCGGTCACCTTCCTTGCCCAGTCAAGCGCGTCAATGCCCGTGGGCGTGCGCCCGCCGTGGGTGAAGACCTCCCAGCCCTGGGAGGGATCGTCCTTGACGCGGCGCCTTGCGTCGATGGCGGCCACGATGCACTGCGAGCCGTGCAGTGCGGCCGACTCGGCGATGAGATCGGGGTTGTTGACGCCAGCCGTGTTGATGGAGACCTTGTCGGCGCCCGCATTTAAAAGGCGCCGGATGTCGGAGACCTTGCGCACGCCCCCGCCCACGGTCAGAGGAATGAACACCTGGCTTGCCACGGCCTCAATCACCGAAACGATGATGTCGCGCTGATCGCTGCTTGCCGTGATGTCAAGAAACGTGAGCTCGTCGGCCCCCTGCTCGTTGTAGCGGCGGGCGATCTCGACGGGGTCTCCCGCGTCTCGCAGATCGACGAAGTTCACGCCCTTGACCACGCGGCCCGCGGTGACGTCAAGGCATGGAATGATGCGTTTGGCAAGCATGGGTGCTGTGTCCTTTTGTGGTTAAAAACTAAGCGGCCGCTCGCTTTCGGTCTGCTCGACGAGCTTGAGCGCCTGCTCGAAGTCGATCGTGCCCTCATAGAGGCTGCGCCCGAGAATGGCGCCCATGACCCCGTCGTTTTCCACTTCGAGCAGCGCTCTCACGTCTTCGATCGTGTGCATGCCGCCCGAGGCGATCACGGGCACGCTCACGGCGCGCGCCAAAGCGGCCGTTGCCTCCACGTTGACCCCCGAGAGCATGCCGTCGCGGGAGATGTCGGTGTAAAGAAACGCTTCGACCCCGTAGTCTTCAAAGCGGCGCGCGAGGTCAATCGCGTCGTGCCCGGTGCTCTTGACCCAGCCGTCGGTAGCCACGATGCCGTTTTTGGCGTCAAGCGCCGCAATGATCTGTCCCGGGAAGGCCGAGCAGGCGTCGCGCAAAAATCCCGGCTGCTTGACCGCGGCCGTGCCGATCACGATGTAGTCCACGCCGGCGTCGACATACTTTTCGATCTGATCAAGGCTGCGGATGCCGCCGCCGAGCTCGATGTCGGCATCTTCGCCGATCTCCTCGATCATTTCGCCGATCAAGCGGGCGTTGACGGGCTTGCCCGTCTTTGCGCCGTCCAGATCGACGATGTGGATGCGCTCTGCGCCCATGTCGGCCCACCGGGCGGCCTGATCGACCGCGTCCTCGTTGTAGACCGTGATGTTGTTGTCGAGATCTCCCTGGCGCAGGCGCACGCAGCGTCCGTGCTGCAGGTCAATTGCCGGAATCAAAAGCATGATGAACTGCAAAACCTTTGTTTGCGCCGCCAAATTTTGCGGCGTGAAACGGGGGTTGAAGAAAACAAACCGAAAGGCTCGGCCAAAAGAAATCAGGCCGGGTCCCAGTTTACGAAGTTTGAAAAAAGCCTCAGTCCGTCGCCTGCGCTTTTTTCAGGATGAAATTGGGTGGCAAAGACGTTGTCGCGGGCCACGGCGCACACAAAGGGCAGCCCGTAGCTTGTGGTCGCGGCGGTCAGCGAATCGTCGACCGGCGCAACGAAGTAGCTGTGCACGAAATAAAACCAGGCCCCGTCGCTGATGCCGTTCCAGAGCGGATGATTCTGGCGCCTGATGATGGTGTTCCAGCCCATCTGCGGCACTTTGAGGCGCGCACCGGACGCCGTCTCAAGCGCGGCTTCGGGAAAGCGCAGCACCTTCCCCGCGTAAAGGCCAAGGCCCGCGCAGTTGTTTTCGTCGCTTTTTTCAAAGAGCATCTGCATGCCGATGCAGATGGCAAGCACGGGCTTGGTTTTAAGCGCCTCTTCAACGGCCGGACGCAGGCCGCTTTCTTCAAGATGCCGCATGCAGTCGCCCATGGCGCCCTGACCGGGAAAGATGACGCGGTCGGCTGCGCGGATGCGCGCGGCCTCGCCCGTGACGACAACCTCGTCGGCGCCGGCCACGGCATGCACGGCCTGGCTCACGCTCCTTAAGTTGCCCGTCCCGTAGTCGACGATGGCAATCGTGCTCATTGGTTTTCCTCGCTTAGGTGTCTTTGTGACTGCCTCAGAGCGTTCCCTTGGTGCTCGGAACGCGCCCGCCCATGCGGGGGTCGATTTCAACGGCCATGCGCAGCGCCCGCCCGAAGGCCTTGAAGATCGTCTCGGCCTGATGGTGGGCGTTGTCGCCGCGCAGGTTGTCGACATGCAGCGTCATGCCGGCATGATTGACCAGCGCCTGGAAAAACTCCCGCACGAGCTGGCTGTCGAGCTCTCCGATCATGGGCGCGGTAAAGGCGCACGAAAACACAAGTCCCGGCCGGCCCGAAAGATCGAGCACGCAGCGCGAGAGCGCTTCGTCCAACGGCACAAAGCTCATGCCGTAGCGCACGACGCCAGCCTTCTCGCCCAGGGCCTTGCGGATTGCCTCGCCCAGGGCGATGCCCGTGTCTTCAACCGTGTGGTGGCCGTCAACCTTCAGGTCGCCCTTGACCTTCACCGTCAGATCGATGAGCCCGTGCCGGGCGATCTGATCGAGCATGTGGTCAAAAAAGCCGATGCCTGTGTCGATCTCGCGCTCGCCCGTGCCGTCGAGGTTGACCGAAACCATGACGTCGGTCTCGGCCGTCGTGCGGTGAATGTGCGCCTCACGCATGGTGTGTGCCTTGTCCTTTCCAAGAGGGACCCGGCGGCCGGGCCCCGAAGATGTGAGAGAAAGTGCTCTCAAAAGGGCGCCCGGTTGTTTTTTCATTCGGGCGCCGGCGGTTTTGCTTGTTTACTTCTCTTCCTGCTTGAGACGGTAGCGGGCGCTTTGCGCGTGCGCGGGCAAGTGTTCGCCCATGGCAAGGCAGGCGGCGATGCGCCCTAAGTGCTGCACGCCCGACTCGGAGACGTGGATCATGCTCGTTCTCTTTTGGAAGTCGTAGACGCCCAAGGGGGAGGAAAAGCGCGCCGTGCGGCTTGTGGGCAGCACGTGGTTGGGACCCGCGCAGTAGTCGCCCAGCGCCTCCGACGAGAAGCGTCCGAGGAAGATGGCGCCTGCGTGGTGAATTTTCTCGGCCCACTTCTCGGGCTCGTCGGTGCTCATCTCAAGGTGCTCGGGCGCGATGGTGTCGGCAATGCGGCAGGCTTCGTCCAAATCGCGCGTGACGATGATCGCGCCGCGGTTGGCAAGCGACTTGCGGATGATCTCCTTGCGCGGCATGCCTTCGATCTGGCGGTCCATCGACGCCTCGACCGCATCGGCAAAGGCGGCGTCCGGCGTCAGGAGCACGGCCTGCGCGAGCTCGTCGTGCTCGGCCTGGCTAAAGAGGTCCATCGCAATCCAGTCGGGATTGGTCTTGCCGTCGCAGATCACGAGAATCTCCGAGGGGCCGGCGATCATGTCGATGCCCACGCGCCCGAAGACGTAGCGCTTGGCGGCGGCCACGTAGGCGTTGCCAGGTCCCACGATCTTGTCGACCGACTCAATTGTCTGCGTGCCGTAGGCAAGAGCCGCCACGGCCTGCGCGCCCCCGATCGTGAAGGCGCGCGTGACGCCCGCCAAGCTTGCCGCGGCAAGCACCAGCTGATTTTTCTCGCCGCCCGGGGTGGGCACCACCATCTCGATGCGCTTGACGCCTGCGACGCGCGCGGGCATGGCGTTCATCAGCACCGAGCTCGGATAGGCGGCTTTGCCGCCGGGGACGTAGAGTCCCACCGAATCAACGGGCGTGACGCGCTGCCCGAGCACGCTGCCGAAGGCGTCGGTCATCGAAAAGCTCTTTTCGAGCTCCTTTTCGTGAAAAACGCGGATGCGCTCGGCCGCCTCCTCAAGCGCCTGGCGCTGATCCTGCGGCAGGCCTTCGAGCGCCTCGCGCATCTCTTGGGCCGTGATCATCAAGTCGCTCAAGGTCTTGGCGGGCAGCCTGTCAAAGCGCTCGGTGTACTCGAGCACGGCCGCGTCGCCGCGCTTTCTGACGTCTTCGACAATGGCCTCGGCGCGGCGCGTGATCTCGGGATCGACGCTTGCGTCAACCGCGACAAGGGAGGTGAATTTTTCTTTGAAGTCTGCATCGGCAGACGATAAGCGGCGAAGCTGCATGGTGAAGTGTCCTAACTAAAAAACGTGTCTTAAATTCCGTGTCGACCGCAGCGCTCCCAAACAACCGGGAGCGCACGCCCCTTTTTGTTTTCAGTCAAAAAGGAGGGCCTCAGTGCTCTCCGAGCGATGCGCGCTCGCGCGCCTTTTCCTCGACGGCGGCGCGGATCTTTTCAATGATGGGCAAAAGCTCGGGGCGGTTGAGCTTCATGGCGGCCTGATTGACGATGAGCCGCGACGAGATGGGAGCGATCGTCTTGATTTCGACCATATTATTGGCGCGCAGCGTCGCCCCTGTCGAGACCAGATCAACGATTGCGTCGGCAAGCCCTGCAATGGGGGCAAGCTCCATGGAGCCGTAGAGCTTGATCAAGTCGACGTGCACGCCCTCGCGGCCGAAGTAATCACGCGACCACTTCAGATACTTGGTCGCAATCCTTAGGCGCGAGCCGCGCCGCACGTTGGCCTCCCAGTCGAAGTCGCGCGGAGCGGCCACGCACATGCGGCAGCGCGCGATCTGCAGGTCAACGGGCACGTACAGGCCGTTGCCGCCGTGCTCGTAGAGCGTGTCCCAGCCGCACACGCCCATGTCGGCCGCGCCGTACTGCACGTAGGTGGGCACGTCGGTGGCGCGCAGCACCACGATGCGCAGGTCCTCGCGGTTGGTGCCGATCATGAGCTTGCGCGAGTGTTCCGGATCCTCAAGGGGCACGATGCCGGCTGCGGCAAGAAAGGGCAGCAGCTCGGTGAAGATTCGTCCCTTGGACAAGGCCAGCGTAATCATTTGTCTCCCTTTGTTTTTCAATTTGCTGCTTTCGGCACGCGGCCCCGCAGTGATTGTCTTTTTTGATTTTTATCGTCGGGCGCCGGCGCGAAAGAAAAGTCTCTTTGTCTAACTGATCCTCTCGATGTCGGCTCCCAGCAGCGAGAGTTTGTCTTCGATGTGCTCGTAGCCCCGGTCAAGGTGATAGATCCGGTCGATGATCGTCTCGCCCTGCGCGGCAAGTCCCGCGATCACGAGCGAGGCCGAGGCCCGCAGATCGGTTGCCATGACGCTTGCGCCTTCAAGCGACTCGACGCCGCGCACCACGGCCGTGTGGCCGTCGACGCGGATGTCGGCGCCCATGCGCTGCAGCTCGGGCACGTGCATGAAGCGGTTTTCAAAAATGGTCTCGACAATGCGGCCCACGCCGTCGCCGACGGCGTCAAGGGCCATGAACTGCGCCTGCATGTCGGTGGGAAAGCCGGGGTGCGGCACCGTGCGCACGTCCACCGCCCGGGGGCGGTGCGAAATCCTCGCGCGAATCCAGTCGCTGCCCGTATCGATCTCGCCTCCGGCCTCGCGCAACTTGCCGACCACGGCCTCAAGCGAAGAAGGATCGGCGTGGGTGACGAGAATGTCGCCTTCGGTGGCAAGCGCCGCGCACAGAAACGTTCCCGTTTCGATCCGATCGGCAATGACCGTGTGTTCGCACCCGTGCAGGCGCTCGACGCCTTCGATGACGATGCGGGCGGTTCCCGCCCCCTTGATGCGCGCGCCCATGGCGGTGAGGCACCGGGCCAGATCGACGACTTCGGGCTCGCGGGCGGCGTTTTCAATGATCGTCTCGCCCTGGGCGAGCACCGCGGCCATCATGATGTTTTCCGTTCCCGTCACGGTGACCATGTCGGTGACGATGCGGCAGCCCGTGAGCCGCTTTGACTTGGCGTTCATGTAGCCGTGATCGATTTCAACGGCCGCCCCCATGCTCTTGAGCGCCTTGATGTGCTGATCCACGGGCCGCGCGCCGATGGAGCACCCTCCGGGCAGAGAAACGCGCGCGCTGCCAAAGCGCGCCACCAGGGGCCCGAGCGTCAAAACCGAGGCGCGCATGGTTTTGACTAGTTCATAGGGCGCCTCGGTGCTGTTGACGCAGGCCGCGCTGATGCGCACGGTGCTTGCGTCAAGCCTCTCGCAGACAACGCCCATGCCTTCGAGCAACCGCCCCATGGTGCGCACGTCGGCCAGGTCCGGGACGTTGTGCAAAATGACCTCATCGGTCGTCAGCAGCCCTGCGGCGATAATCGGCAGGGCGGCGTTTTTGGCGCCCGAGGCGCGCACTTCGCCCACGAGTCGGCGGCCGCCGTTGATCTTGAGTTTTTGCATGATGCTGACCCGACGACGGCCTTGATGCAATCACGCGCCGCCGGGGACTACGATGGACGAAGTAAAAAGGATTCCTTGTGTGGGGGAGCTACCGGCAAAGGAGAGCAAAAAACGCCTTTGCCTCTTTGTTCTATTCCCGTGAAACAACCGGGAGCGCCCATTGTATCCCATCACCGAAGGCCGCAAACGGCGCGCCGGCGCGGGATGCGGGCAAGAATCAGGCGCCCCGCAAAAAGCCCATGAAGGCTTGCCGCGGCGCCATGAAGGTTCGCAAGCCTTCGGGGCGGCGCCCTGCGCGCATTTAGTCTTCCGAGAGCGCCTCGTCGGCAAAAATTGCCGCCATGGCGGGCTCGCCCGCGCGCATCACGGCGCGGTACATCCCGGGCGAATTGATGGCAAACACCGCGTCTCCGGCTGCGTCCAACGCCACAAGGCCGCCCCTGCCGCCCGCCTTTGCCAGATCGTCGATCACGCCCGTGGCGGCTGTCTCAAGCGACTCCCCGCGATAGCGCATGCGCGCGGCAACATCTCCCGCAGCCTGCCAGCGGATGAAGTACTCGCCGTGCCCGGTGCAGCTCACGGCGCACGTGGCGTCTTCGGCAAAGGTCCCCGCCCCGACGATCGGGCTGTCGCCAATACGGCCGCAGCGCTTGTTGGTCATGCCGCCCGTGCTCGTGGCGGCGGCAAGGTGCCCCGCTTCATCCAAAGCCACCGCGCCCACCGTCCCGAACTTTCGATCGGGTCCTGCGGCTTCTCTTTGCGCATCTTCTGAAAGAGTCGTCGCCGAGCTTCCCGTTTCCGCCTCAAGGGCCAGCGCCCTTTGCAGCTCCTTCCAGCGGCGCTCGGTAAAAAAGTACGAGGCGTCCTCGCAAATCGCAAGGCCGCAGCTGCGCGCAAAGCTCTCGGCGCCCGCGCCGCAGAGCAGCACGTGTTCGCTTTTTTCCATGACCGCGCGCGCGGCAAGCACGGGATTGCGCACGATGCTCACGCCCGCGACGGCGCCCGCGCCGCGATCGGCGCCGCGCATCACGCAGGCGTCCATTTCGTGGGTGCCTGCATGCGTAAAAACCGCACCGCGCCCGGCATTAAACAAGGGATCGTCCTCAAGGCTCGTCACGGCCGCGCAGACCGCATCAAGGGCCGAACCGTGCGCGTCAAGCACGGAAAAGCCCGCGCGCACGGCGCGCTTGAGCCCTTCTCTGCGGGCCGCAATCTCGGCGTCGGTGAAGTTTTCCCGCAGCAGATTGCCTGCTCCGGCGTGAATGGCAATGACGGGCCGCATGACACCGCTCTCCTTAAGAAAAAACGTCCGCAAAACACGAGCCGCGGCCCTCGCGCAAAAAAAAGAGGCCTGCCGCAGGCGCGGACTTTTTTGATCTTAATGAATCCCGCGCATCGCGCCTTAAGCCCGCCCGCGACTCCCGCACCGTTTCCACTTTGCTTTTTGCGGCGCGGCTCGCGTTTGGTGCACCGCGCACCAAAAGGCATCACGCCCCTGCCCTTGCCTGCACGCACCCGGTGCAGACCTTTTGCCGCGCCCCGGCTCGGTGCGCCGGATAAATCTGAGCAAAAGGGCTTAGAAAAACATTCTCGTAAACCCTGAAAACCCAGCCCAAAGCCTCCCTTTCAGGCCGCCTGCCGCCCTTTCTGGCACGCACATTGCTTTTGCCTTCCTCACAAAGCGCGCGGACGAACAACCCCCTCGCGCTCACTTCAGGCAAGGAACACACGCACCATGAGTCAGACTCCTTTGACCCAGTCAATTGAACCCGCGCAGCAGAGCTCCTCTGCCGCCTTTGCCGCCCAAGCCTCCGAGACGCCGCAGGACGCCTCGCCAGAGGACTGGGTGGTCTCCATCCGCAACCTCAAGGTGCAGTTTCACACCGAAGGAAGCACGATGACGGCCGTCGACGGCATCTCGCTCACGGTGCGCCGCGGCAGGACTCTGGCGCTTGTGGGCGAGTCGGGCTCGGGAAAGTCGGTCACCTCGCTTTCGGTCATGCGCCTCATCGAGCACGGCGGCGGCACGATTGCCGGGGGTGAAATCCTTCTGCGCGACCGCAAGGGGCGCGTGCGCGACCTCTGCCGGCTCTCCGAGGCCGAGCTCCGGGAGGTGCGAGGCGCCGATGCGGCGATGATCTTTCAAGAGCCCATGACGTCGCTAAATCCCGTCTTCACCGTGGGCGAGCAGATTGCCGAGAGCCTGCGGCTGCACCGGCAGTTATCGGAACATAGCGCGGCCAAGGAGGCCATACGGCTTTTGAAGTTCGTGCGCATCCCGGACGCCCCGCGCATCGCGGCAAGCTATCCGCACCAGCTCTCGGGCGGCATGCGCCAGCGCGTGATGATTGCCATGGCGCTTGCCTGCAAGCCTGCGCTTTTAATCGCCGACGAGCCCACCACCGCACTTGACGTGACGATTCAGGCGCAGATCCTCGCGCTTTTTCGGGCGCTGCAAAAGAAAGTCAACATGGGCGTGCTCTTTATCACGCACGACATGGGCGTGGTGGCCGAGATCGCCGACGACGTGGCCGTCATGCGCTACGGAAAGATCGTTGAAGCCGGTCCCGTGACCGAGGTCTTCGCGCACCCCAGGCACCCCTACACGCGCGCACTTCTTTCGGCCGTGCCGCGCCTGGGCTCCATGCGCGGCAAGAGCACGCCCGAGCGCTTTGAGCTCATCGACCCCGAAACGGGCAAAAAGGTCGAATTTGCCGACACCTCCGTGAGCACGCCCGCCGAGACCGTTCTTGAAGTGCGCGACATCTGCAAGCGCTTTGGCGTGCGCACCAACTGGTTTGGGCGCGTCACGCACCGCGTGCACGCCTGCGAACACGTGAGCTTTGATCTGCACAAGGGCGAGACGCTCGCGCTTGTGGGCGAAAGCGGCTGCGGCAAGTCCACCACGGGAAGAGCCGTGCTGCGGCTTCTTGACGTCGACAGCGGCAGCATCATCTTCAAAAACCGCGACATCACCCGCATCAGCGCCTCCGAGATGAAGCACGAAAGGCGCAGCATGCAGATGATCTTTCAGGACCCCTTTGCCTCGCTTGACCCGCGCATGACCGTGGGCTACCTCATCGCCGAGCCCCTGCTCATTCACGGGCTGGCGCAGGGCGAAGCCGCGCAGGCGCGCGTGAGGGAGCTCCTGGAGCGCGTGGGGCTCTCGCCCTCGATGGCCGCGCGCTACCCCCACGAATTCTCGGGCGGCCAGCGCCAGCGCATCTGCATTGCACGCGCCCTGGCCTTGAACCCCTCGGTGATCGTTGCCGACGAGTCGGTGGCCGCCCTTGACGTCTCGATCCGCGCCCAGGTCGTCAACCTTCTGCTTGACCTGCAGCGCCAGCTCGGGCTCTCCTTTTTATTCATCTCGCACGACATGGGCGTCGTTGAGCGCATCAGCCACCGGGTGGCCGTGATGTACCTCGGGCAGATCGTCGAGATCGGCTCGCGAAGCGAAATCTTCGAGCACCCGCTGCACCCTTATACGCAAAAGCTGCTCAATGCCGTGCCGATTCCCGATCCGCTGCAAAAAAGAGCGCAGGACTCGATTGCGCTCACGGAACTTCCAAGCCCCGTGCGCCGCGTCGACGACGTCCCCGAAGTGCTGCCGCTCGTAGAAAAAAGGCCCGGGCACTTCGTGGCCGAACACGCCATCGGAGGGATGTACTAAAGAAAACGCAAAGCCCGCACCGGGCCCGCACATAAAGCGCCCGGAAGCCGGAGACCTTCACACTTTTTTCAAAGGGCCGGAGAAAAAACCACGCACGGCAGCCGCCCGGCCCGTCAACTTCAACCACCGGCTGATCCCAGGGAGAATCATCATGCGATCAATCAAAAAGAGCGCCGCGGCGCTCTCGCTCATCACCATCCTCGCCGCGCCTTTGGCCATGCCGCTCACGGCCGGCGCCGCAGGCGACGTCAAGGTGGCCGTCGCCTCGACTTTCACGACGATGGACCCGTACGACGCCAACGACACGCTCTCGCAAAACGCCGTGCGCTCCTTCTACGAAGGGCTTTTTCGACTTGACCGCGACATGAAGCTCGTGCCGCTTTTAGCCGAGTCCTATACGGCAAGCGCAGACGGCCTCGTCTACACGATCAAGCTCAAGTCCGGCGTCAAGTTCCACGACGGCACGCCCTTTGACGCGGCCGCCGTCAAGGCCAATTTCGACCGCGTGACAAACCCCGACAACCACCTCAAGCGCTACATCCTCTACAAGAACATCGCCAAAACCGAGGTCATCGACGAGCACACCGTGAAGTTCACGCTGCACGAGCCGTTTTCGGCCTTCATCAATCAGCTCGCGCACCCCTCGGCGGCCATGATCTCCCCGAAGACCCTCGCGCAGGGCAAGGAAGCCGTCGCATTCCACCCGGTGGGCACCGGCCCCTTCATCTTTGAGGAGTGGAAGCCCACCGACTACATGAAGGTGCGCAAGAACCCCTCCTACTGGCGTCAGGGCTATCCGAAGGTCGACAGCATCACCTGGATTCCGGTGGTCGAAAACGGCACGCGCGCGGCCATGATTCAGACGGGAGAAGCGCACTTTGCCTACCCGATGCCCTTTGAGCAGGTCAAGCAGCTCGAGGGCAACCCGGAGGTTTCCATCATCAAGACCCCCTCGATCGTCAACCGCTACATGTCGATGAACATGAACGTCAAGCCCTTTGACAACATCAAGGTGCGTCAGGCGATCAACTACGCCATCAACAAGGAGGCCCTTTGCAAGGTGGCCTTCAACGGCTACGCCTTCCCGAGCGAGGGCGTGGTGCCAAAGGGGGTCGAGTACGCCGTCAAGCTCGGCCCCTGGCCCTACGATCCGGCCAAGGCGCGGGCGCTTTTGAAGGAAGCGGGCTACCCCAACGGCTTTTCCACCACGCTGTGGTCGGCCTACAACCACACCACGGCCCAGAAGGTGATCCAGTTCCTGCAGCAGCAGCTCGCTCAGGTCGGCATCAAGGCCAAGGTGCAGGCGCTTGAAGCAGGCCAGCGCGTCGCGCAGGTCGAAAGCGTGCAGGACCCCAAGCAGGCGGGCGTTCGGCTCTACTACATCGGCTGGTCGTCTTCAACGGGCGAGGCCGACTGGGCCATCCGGCCGCTGCTGGCCACCGAGGCGCAGCCGCCCAAGATGACCAACACGGCCTACTACAGCAACTCCGTCGTTGACCAGGCCCTCAAGGACGCCCTCAACACGACCGATCAGGCCAAAAAGCAGGACTACTACAAGCTCGCTCAGGAACAGATCTGGAAGGACGCTCCGTGGGCGTTTCTTGTCACCGAAGTCAACGTCGCGGCCAGCCGCAAGAACCTCTCGGGCTTTTACGTCATGCCCGACGGCGGCTACGACTTTGACGAACTTGAGCTGAAGTAACTTTTCCTTCAAGTCCCTGAAAAAGGGGAAAAGGGCCGCAATAGCCGGCTCTTTCCCCTCAACGGGGACGCCGACACACCTATGCTGCGCTACTTTGTCAAACGCACCCTCGGAATGCTGCCCACGCTTTTTCTGGTGATGGTGTGCGTCTTTTTCTTCGTGCATCTGCTGCCGGGCGATCCGGCGCGCCTGACCGCGGGCCCCGAAGCCGACGAGCAAACGGTGGAACTGGTGCGCAAGGAACTCGGCCTTGACAAGCCCCTCTACGAGCAGTTCGTGCGCTACGTCAAGGGCATCTGCACGGGAGACCTGGGCACGTCGCTTTCGACCAAACGGCCCGTTGCCGTCGAAATCGGCGAGCGCTTCGGCCCCACGATGCGGCTGACGCTCGCGAGCATGCTCTGGTCGGTCGTCTTCGGCCTGGCCGCCGGCATCATCGCCGCGGTCTGGCGCAACCGCTGGCCCGACAGGCTGTGCATGACGCTTGCGGTCTCGGGCATCTCCTTTCCGGCCTTTGCTCTGGGCATGGTGCTCATGGAAGTCTTTTCGGTGCAGCTCGGGTGGCTGCCCACCGTGGGAGACGCAACCGCCAGGCACTACATCCTTCCTTCCATCACGCTCGGGGCGGCCGTTGCGGCGGTGATGGCGCGCTTTACGCGCTCTGCCTTCGTGGAAGTTTTGGGCGACGACTACATCCGCACGGCCCGCGCCAAGGGCGTGCACGAGCGCTCGGTCGTGCTCAAGCACGCCATGCGCAACGCGCTCATCCCGGTGATCACGATGATGGGCCTGCAGTTTGGCTTTTTGCTCGGCGGCTCGATCGTCGTCGAAAAGGTCTTCAACTGGCCCGGCATGGGCAGGCTTCTCGTTGACGCCGTCGACATGCGCGACTACCCCGTCATTCAGGCCTGCGTGCTCCTGTTTTCGGCCGAATTCATCGTCATCAACCTCATCGTCGACCTGCTCTACGGCTGGGTCAACCCCTCGATTCGCTACAAGTAGGAGGCAAGCATGTCCAACGCAGCCGCCGATCCGCGCCTTGCGGGCGCAAACGAGCGCATCCGCACTCCCTGGTCCGAGTTCTGGCGCAAGTTCAGCCGCCAGCCGCTTTCGATTGCCGCGGGCCTCTTTGTGCTCCTTTTGGTGTTTCTCGCCTTCTTCGGGCCCGTCATCACGCCCTACGACCCGGAAAACTACTTTGACTACGATCTCATCAACGCGGGACCGAGCCTGACGCACTGGTTCGGCGTCGACGCGCTCGGGCGCGACATCTTCAGCCGCATCATCGCCGGCACGCGCATCTCGCTTGTTTCGGGTTTCGTGGCCGTGGGCATCGGCGCGGTGATCGGCACGACCTTCGGGCTTCTTGCGGGCTACTACGGAGGCTGGATCGACCGCATCACGATGCGCGTGGCCGACGTCCTCTTTGCCTTCCCCGGCATTTTGCTTGCCATCGGCATCGTGGCCATTCTGGGCGGCGGCATGATCAACGTCGTCGTGGCCGTGGCGGTCTTCTCGATTCCGGCCTTTGCAAGGCTTGTGCGCGGCAACGTGCTCTCGCTCAAGCAGCAAACGTTTGTCGAGGCCACCAAAAGCCTGGGGGCGTCGGACTTTACGATTCTTTTTAAGCACATTCTGCCCGGCACCATTTCGGTCATCGTAATCTATATGTCGATGCGCATCGGCACCTCGATCATCACGGCCGCCTCGCTCTCGTTTCTGGGCTTGGGCGCCCAACCCCCGATGCCCGAGTGGGGCGCGATGCTCAACGAGGCGCGAGCCGACATGGTGACGGCGCCGCACACCGTGATCATGCCCGTGATGGCGATCTTTCTCACCGTGCTTGCCTTCAATCTGTTGGGCGACGGCCTGCGCGACGCGCTTGATCCCAAACTTGACGTCGACGGCTAGCCTGCGGCACTGTGTCTGACAAAACCTCTTTTCGTTCGACACTTAATAAGCCCAAAGGAGCACGCACATCATGCCAACACGCAGCATGCCGCGCATCGGCACCCGCCCAAGCGGCGAACTTGACCTCATCAGCGACGTGGCGGGCGTCACCGTCGGCCACGCCACGATCGACATTGGGAAGGACGTGCACACGGGCGTGACCGTCGTGCGCCCGAGCGCGCGCGACGTCTACAAGCACAAGGCTCCGGCCTGCGCGCACGTCATCAACGGGCACACCAAGTCAAGCGGCTACATTCAGCTGCAGGAGCTCGGCGTCATTGAAACGCCCATTGCGCTGACCAATACGCTGAGCGTGGGAGAGATCATGATGGCGCAGGTGCGCGAAGCCATCCGCACCAATCCCGGCATCTGCCGCACGACAAGCTCGGTCAATCCCGTCGTGTGCGAGTGTTCGGACGCAAAGCTCTCGGACATCCAGCAGCTTACGGTCAACGAGAGACACTACCGGGCGGCGCTTGCCGACTGCCGCCGCGAGTTTGCCTGCGGCGCCGTCGGCGCCGGGCGCGGCATGGTCAATTTCGGACTCAAGGGCGGCATCGGCTCGGCCTCAAGGCTTGCCCGCGCAGGCGGCAAAACCTACACCGTGGGCGTGCTCGTGCTCTCAAACTTCGGCAAGCCCCATCAGCTCATCATCGCGGGCGAACGGGTGGGAGAAGCGCTTGCCGCCCCCTCTGACACAGTCCCCGAGAGCGGCTCGTGCATCATGATTGTTGCGACCGACGCGCCGCTTGAGCACCGGCAGCTGCGCCGGCTTGCCGTGCGCGCCACGGCGGGCATCTCGCGCACGGGCTCGGTCTACGGGCACGGCAGCGGCGACGAGGTGATCGCCTTTACCACGGCCTACAGCATCGAGGACAACCCGGCCTCGGCGCTGCGCCCTCCCGTGGCGCTTCTCAACGACACGGCTCTTGACCCCGAGTTCTTCGAGGCAACGGCCGATGCGACCGAGCAGGCTATTTTGAAGGCCATCTACTCGGCGCAGACCCTCACGGGCTTTGGCGGGAATACCGTCAAGAGCTTCACCGACGCCTGGCAGGAAAAGTTCGGACGCTTTGACGACGACCCTTAAAGTGCGCTGCCTCAACTGCGTTGCTTAATTGCCTTGCGCCCAGAGCCCGGCGAAGTGATGAATGGGACCGTGCCCCGAGCCCACGTCAAGGGCGTCGGAGGCGGCAATGGCCTTTGAGATGTAGTCCTTGGCAAGCCTGCAGGCGCGCTCCATGTCCCCGGTTCGGGCAAGGCAGGCGGCAATGGCCGACGAAAGCGAGCAGCCCGTGCCGTGGGTGTTTTTGGTCTCGACCCGGGGGCCTGAGAGCCGCACGAAAGCCTTGCCGTCAAAAAGAATGTCGTCGGCCGTCGCAAGCCTTGCGTGGCCGCCCTTGAGGTAGACGGCGCCGTCGGCTTTGCAAAGCTTTTTGAGGCGCCTTGCGGCCTCGGGCATTTCCTCGGGCGCGATGGGAGCGCCTTGGCCCAAAAGCACGGCCGCCTCCGGAAGATTGGGCGTGATGACGGAGGCAAGCGGCACCAGGCGCTCGCGGAAAAAATCGACCGCGTCGTCGGGCATGAGCCGATCGCCGCTTTTGGCAACCATCACGGTATCGAGCACCACCCAGCGCGGGCGGTAGCGCTCAAGCGCCTTTGCAACCGTCTCCATCACGTCGACGGCGCCCAGCATGCCGATCTTGACGGCGTCGATGCGCACGTCGGCAAAAAGCGTATCGAGCTCTTGCGCGACAAAGTCCGCGGGCACGGGCAGCACGCCCGCGACGGCGCGCGTATTCTGCGCGGTCAGCGCGGCGATGACGGCCGTTGCATAGGTCCCCAGCGCCGACATCACCTTGACGTCGGCCAGGACGCCCGCGCCGCCCGAAGGATCAACGCCCGCAATCGTCAGGACGTTTTTGATCGTGCCTTTTCCCATATTTCTCCTATGTAGCGCATCTGCCGCGCGCTTGACCCCGTGTAGCTGTGCGCAAACTCCTGCGCGCGGCGCCGCCGCTCGGGCAGGCAACCGTCGTTGAGCCAGGAGACAGCCGTATTCCAGGCGTCCCTGGCGTCGCGCACGCGCTCTGCCGCCCCCATCTCGACGGCGTCGTCGACGGCCTTGGCAAAGTTAAAGCTCGAGGGACCGACCAAAACGGGCGAGCCCGCGGCCGCTGGCTCAATCAAATTTTGCGAGCCAAAGCCCCCGAAGCTGCCGCCCATGATCGTGACGTCGGCCAGGGCGCAGTAAAAGCTCATCTCGCCCATCGTGTCGCCATAGAGAATCACGGGGCCGTCGATGGGCGCAGCGCGCGAGAAGTCCTCGTTGTTGCTGCGCCGCAAAATGGGCAGCCCCGTGGCCTGAATCGTCTCAAAAACCTCGTCAAAGCGCTGCGGGTGGCGCGGCACGATGAGCGCGGCCACCTTCTCGGTCGTGCGCGAAAGCACATCGACAAAAAGCTTCTCCTCGCCCTCGCGGGTGCTTGCAAGCAGCACCACGGGCCGGGCGATGCGCGCCTTGAGTTCGGCTGCAAGCTGCGCCTGCGCGCGATCGGGCTTGATGTCAAACTTCACCGACCCGCACACGTACACGCGCTGCGCGCCAAGCTCCGTCAATCGCGCAGCGTCCTCTCGGCTTTGCGCGAGCACCGCGTCAAACCCCGCAAAGGCCCCGCGCATGACAAAGCCAAAGCGAGAAGCCTGCCGCGCGCTTTTTTCCGACTCGCGGGCGTTGGCAAGCACGAGAGGGATCCCGCGGGCCTTTGCCTCGGCCACCATATTGGGCCAGACCTCGGTTTCCATCACAACGCCCATCACGGGCCGGGTTTCATCGAAAAACTTGCCCATCAGGGCGGACGTGTCGTAGGGCAGATAGCTTTGCACCACGCGCCCGGGCCAGGCGGCGGCAATCTTTTTCCCGGCCTCGCGCCCGGTGGGCGTCATCGAGGTCAAAAGCAGTTCGCTCTCGGGAAACTGCTCGAAGAACACGTCGATGAGCGCACGAGCCGCATTTGTCTCGCCGAGGCTTACCGCATGCAGCCACAGGCGCGGCCGCACCGGAGACGGATACGTGCAGGTGCCGTAGCGCTCGTCCCAGTGATCCATGTACTCGGGCTGCTTGCGCGCCCTCTTTTTCAAGTACAGGCGCGTCAGCGGCAGCGCCGCGCGCGTGAGCATTCGATATAGAGCCGGTGTCGCCATTGTCTTCGTTGCGTCCCCTGCTATTGCTGCTGCGCGTGCATCACGGCCTGCAGCGCGCTTAAAACTTCCACCGTGCCGGGCACGACGCCCTTGTCGCCCACCGTCGCGCAGGCCCGCTCCGAGACAAGCGAAAAAAGCGCGGCGCTCGTGCCGACGATAATGCCCACCGAAGGCACGCCCAGCGCCGCCCCCAGGTGCGTGAGCCCCGTGTCAACGCCCGCAAGGCAGTTGGCTCCCGCAATGGCCTGGGCAAGCGCCGCAAGGCTTGAGCGGGGCATCACCACGGCGCCGTCAACGGCTGCGGCGATTTCTTCAACGCGCCGCCGCTCGGATTCGCTCCCCCAAAAAAGCACGCTCTGAAGCCCGTCGCGGGCAAGCTCCGAGGCCACTTCAATCCAGCGCTGCTGCGGCCAGAGCTTCTCGGCGCGGCTCGTGTTGACGGCAAGCGCCGCATAAGGGCCTGTGACGCCGGCAGGCGCCAAAGGCTTGACCTTCAAGCCGTAGTGGGGCGAGTCCGGGTCAATTTCGTAGCCCAGCACGCGCGAGGCCATCGTGCGGTAGCGCCGCACCGGCCGCAGACTTTCGGGCACCTCAAGCGTGTGCGTGTAAAAGCGGCTTGCCAGGGGCTCTCTGATCGTGTTTTTGGAGTAGCCCCAGCTCTCGGCCGCGCTCAGGCGCGCCACCAGAGCCGTGCGCAACAGCCCCTGAATGTCGATGACGGCCTCGTAGCGCGCTGTCCGCAGCGCGCGCCGAAGGTCGGAAAATTCCTCTCTTGTTTGCGAGGCAAATGGATGCTTGCGCCAGCGCCTGAAGGCCGTGACGACCTTCTTGTCGACAAAGGGCGAAAGCGAGACGATGTCCGAGAAGCTCTCCTCGACCACCCAGTGCAGTTCGCAGTCCGGCAGCGCCCGTTTGATGTCCCAGGCCACGGGAAGGGCGTGAATCACGTCTCCCATTGAGGAGGACTTGATGACGAGAATCCTGCGGGTCATGGCAACAGCGGCAGCCTCATGTTTTGCGGGTTTTTATCGAAACTGCACCGCGCTTTCGGCCTTGCGCGAGAGCTTCTTGCCGAACTCCACGCCCGGCTGGTCAAAGGGATTGATGCCGTAGAGGGTGCCGAGCATCGTGGTTTTGTGTTCGTAGAGCGCCAAAAGGGCACCTAATCTCGCCGCATCAAGCTCGTCGATGCTGATGGTGGTGACGGCGTTGAACCAGGCGGGGTTTTCGCGCGTCACGAGCGCCTCGGCCTGCGCCTTGGCGTTGGCAATGAGCACGCGGTGAAGGTCCGCGTGCCTGTGGCCGGGCTTTTCGCACCACAAAAGGTCAATCGAGCTGTTGGCCGTACCCTCGCGCAGCCACTGATAAAAGGAGTGCTGCGACTCGTTGCCGTGTCCGCCCCAGATGCCCTGCCCGGTGCGGGGCGACGCGGGAGCGCCGTTAATTCCCGTGCACTTTCCAAGGCTTTCCATCTCAAGCTGCTGCTGCCAGGCGACCATCACGCGCAGCCGCTCGTCGTAGGGCAGGCAGCAGTGCAGCGCAATGCCCAGCTCCACCGAATTCCAATAGCTTGCAAGCGCCATCAGAAGCGGCAGATTCTCTTCTTCAGAGGCCGACTCCACGTGCATGTCCATGGCGTGGGCCCCGGCCAAAAGCGCAAGAAACGCGTCCGAGCCCAGCGCAATCGCGTCGCACAGCCCAATGGCCGACCACACCGAAAAGCGGCCGCCCACCCACTCCCAGATCGGAAAGAGGTTGTCGTGGGGCAGGTTCATCTCGTCGGCCGCCTGCGGGTTGGCCGAGACGACGAGCATGTGGCGGGCGCGGTCGGCGCCCGAAATGCCCGCCTCGAGAAGCCACTGATCGAGCGCGGCGGCATTGACCGCCGTCTCGCGCGTCGTAAAGCTCTTGGAGGAGACGATGATCAGGGTTTTAAAGGGGTTGAGCTGCCCGACGATGCGGTCAAAGCTCACGCCGTCGGCGGCCGACAGAAAGTGCAGCCGCACGGGCGGCACCACCGGTCGCAGCGCGTGGTAGACCGTGCGCGGCCCCATCTCCGAGCCGCCGATGCCCACGTTGATGACGTCGGTGATCTTGTCGCCGCGGCAGCCGCAGTAGCGGCCGCTTCTGACCATGTCGGCAAAAAGGCAGATGCGCTCAAGCGCCCGCTGCACTTCGGCGTGAAAGGGCGCGTTGACCCGCGGATCGCGCAGGGCCGTGTGCAGGGCCGCGCGCCCCTCGCTTGCGTTGACGATCTCGCCGCGGCGCATGGCGGCGTTTTGCTCGAGCACGCCGCGCTCGCGGGCAAGCGCATAGAGCCCTGCCAAATCGTCCGTGGTCATGCGCTGCCGCCCGACGTCGACCGTCAGGCCGCAGACGCTTTTGGCCGTATCCGTGGTGAAGTCTCGCAAAAAAGGCACTGCCGTGAGCTCGGTCATGGGTTCTGCCATCCGTTTGAACGTCTCTACAGAGAAAATAGGTTTTTTTCCGCCCACACCCGGCGCTGCCGCCAAAAACCGTTCGTACAGAGGCGGCCGCGGGATAAGGGGTTTTTATTAGCACGACGAAAGTCTAGCCCATGGACCGGCGGCAGACGGCTCCCAAAGCCCGCGCCGATGGTAAGAAGTCGTATCCGAACGCGTCCGGAAGAGGCCCCTGAGCGTGCTAGATTTGCCGGCGCTTCAACCCCTTGCCGCATTTGTCTTTTTGTCCTTTTTCAAAGCCTTTCCGAGGCTTGTTCAATCATGACCCAGCACTCTCCCTTGATTGCCGTCGTCGCCTCCTTCTACGAGGGCGGCGTCTACGGCCTTCGCAACGGCTACATGCAAAGCGTGCTTGATGCGGGCGGCACGCCCTTTGTCGTACCTCTTGGCGCAAAGCCCGCGGCGCTTGAATCGCTCCTTGAAAAAGCCGACGGCGTGATCATCTCGGGCGGCGCCGACGTCGATCCCCGTTATTACGGCGCCGCGCGCGAAGCTGCCTGCGGCGCGGCCATGCCCGCGCGCGATGAGGCCGATCGGGTGATCGTCGAGCACTGCCTTGCGTGCAAAAAGCCCCTTCTTGGCATCTGCCGCGGCATGCAGGCAATCAACGTCTTTACGGGCGGCACGCTTGTGCAGGACATCGGCTCGCACATTGCCACCGACATCGACCACTCGCAAAAAGAGCCCTACGAAGTGGTGACGCACCGCGTCAAAAGCACTGAAAGCGCCTACTTTGAGGCGCTTTTCGGCGCGCCTGAAATCGAAGTCAACTCGCACCACCATCAGTGCGTCGACAAGCCCGGAAAAGACGTCAAGATCATCGCCCGCGCCTGCGGCGACGACGTTCCCGAAGCGCTCGTCGTCACGAGCATGCCCTTTTGCCTTGCCGTGCAGTGGCACCCGGAAATGCTCTCGGCCGCGCGAGACGATGCCGCAGCCGTCTTCAAAGCCCTCACGGCCGCCTGCCAGGGCGACTTTCTCCCCATTCCCGTCACGGACTAAGAAGGCTTCTTCGAGGCAAGCGGGCGGGGGCCGCAGCGTTTTTGCGCGCGCCGCGACCGTACAATGCCTCCAAGACCGTTTCTTTATGGCAAACGGCGGGCGGCCTGCCCGCCTGTTGCCTTGTTTGAAGGAGTACTTACATGCAGCTGCATTCACCGACGCTTGTCGAAGGCATGCGCATGCCCGAAGCGCACACGCTTGAGGGCGGCAACCGCTCGCCCGAACTCAACTGGGACGACGTCCCGGCCGGCACCCGGTCCTTTGCCGTCACCTGCTACGACCCCGACGCACCCACGGGCAGCGGCTGGTGGCACTGGGTCGCAATCGACATCCCGGGCGACGTGCGCGGCCTCAAGGAAGGAGCGGAGCTCCCTGCGGGCGCGCGCGGCATCACCAACGACTTTGGCTTTAAGCACTACGGCGGCGCCCGTCCTCCCAAGGGACACGGCATGCACCGCTACATCTACACGGTCTGGGCGCTGCCCGTTGAACGTCTCGACGTGCCCGACAACGCCTCTCCCGCCGTGATCGGCTTTACGCTCAACGCCTCGGCGCTTGCAAGCGCAAAAATCACGGCAACCTACGTCACCGAGTAGTCCCGGGCGGCAAAGCGCCGCGCAGGCAAAAGAAGAAAGCTTTTCTTTTTTCGAGCTTTTTCTCTTTTGCCTGCCGCGCTGCCAGGATTTGGGCGCGGGCGCTTTTGAAGAGCCCCTTCGCGCTTTTTGCCTTCAGAGCATCCCGCAGCAGGCTCATCTGCAAGGCCGATTGCGGGCTCTTGGGCCTCAAGCCTACAATCCGCCTACAATTTTTCCCGTCACGGCCGGCCCCCAGAGCGGGCATCGACCGAGCCCCCGTCGCGCCGCTCTTTTGACTCACGTGCGCTTTTTGCACACGCATTCTCCGCGCGGCGCCTCCGAGAAGGTTTTTTCCATGCAGCAAGACATTCTGGCGTCCAAGCACATCCTCGTGGTGGGCGACACCATGCTCGACCGGTACTGGTTTGGCGACGCCAACCGCATCTCGCCCGAAGCGCCCGTGCCCGTCGTGCGCATCCAGCGCTGCGATCAGCGCCTGGGCGGCGCGGCCAACGTGGCGCTCAACATCCGCAGCCTCGGCATCAAAACAAGCCTCATGACCGTCATCGGCAACGACGAGCCGGGCCGCATCGTCGGCAACCTCCTGCACAACGCCGACATCGGCACGATGCTGCACGTCGACGGCGCCCTCTCGACCACCGTGAAGCTGCGCATCGTGGCGCGCCAGCAGCAGATGCTGCGCGCCGACTTCGAAGATCATCCCAACAACGAGGTGCTCGCGGCGCTCTTGGGCGACTACGAATCGACGGTGGGATCGGTCGACGCCGTCGTGCTCTCGGACTACGGCAAAGGGGGGCTTGACCACATCAAGCAGATGGTCGACCTCGCCCGGGGCCACGGCAAGCCCGTGCTGATCGACCCCAAGGGCGACGACTACGAGCGCTACCGCGGCGCGACCGTCATCACGCCCAACCGCGCCGAACTCGCCCTTGTCGTGGGCGCGAGCAAAACCGAAGAGGAGCTCGCGCAAAAGGCGCAGAACCTGCGCGAACACCTGCAGCTTGAGGCGCTGCTGCTTACCCGCAGCGAAGAGGGCATGACGCTTTACACCGACAAGGGCGCGCTCACGGTCCCCGCCCAGGCCCGCGAAGTCTTTGACGTCTCGGGCGCGGGCGACACCGTGATCGCCGTGCTTGCCTCGATGCTTGCCGCAGGGCTTCCGATGGAGGAGGCCGTGCGCATTGCCAACCGCGCCGGCGGCATCGTGGTCGGCAAACTCGGCACCGCTTCGGTGCGCTACGACGAACTTTTTGCTAAGGATCCCTGCTCATGACCATTCTCGTCACCGGTGCGGCCGGCTTCATCGGCTGCAACAACGTGCTCGCCTTGAACCGCGCGGGCTTCACCGACGTCGTCGCCGTCGACAACCTCACCCAGGCCGACAAGTTCCGCAACCTCGCGCAGCTTGCCATCAGCGACTACTTTGACAAGAACGACTTCATCGAGCGCGTCAGAAAGGGCACCGCGCCGGTGCCCGAGGCGATCTTTCATCAGGGCGCCTGCTCGGACACGATGCAGACCGACGGGCGCTACATGATGCAGAACAACTACCGCTACACGCTCGAGCTCTTTGAGTGGGCCCAGGAGCTGCGCATCCCCTTCATCTACGCAAGTTCGGCGGCCACGTACGGCTCCAAGAGCGTCTTTGTCGAAGACCCCGCCAACGAGGGGCCGCTCAACGTCTACGGCTACTCGAAGTACCTCTTTGACCAGGTGCTGCGGCGCCGCATGCACGAACTCACGGCTCCCGTCGTGGGGCTGCGCTACTTCAACGTCTACGGCCCGCACGAGCAGCACAAGGGCCGCATGGCCTCGGTGGCGTTTCACCAGTACTTCCAATTCAAAAAGCTCGGCCGCGTCAAGCTCTTTGAAGGGTGCGACGGCTACGCAAACGGCGCGCAGATGCGCGATTTCGTCTACGTCGAAGACGTCGTCAACGTCGCCATGCACTTTATGAACGGCTCGGTCTCGGGGATCTTCAACTGCGGCACGGGCCACGCGCAGCCCTTTAACGACGTGGCGCTCTCGGTGGTCAATTCTCTGACGGGCAAAGAGCGCACGCTCGAGGAAGCCGTCGCCGAAGGGCTCATCGAGTACATCGACTTTCCCGAAGCGCTCAAGGGAAAGTACCAGTCCTACACCCAGGCCAACCTCACGAAGCTGCGCGAAGCCGGCTGCGACGTTCAATTTCGCAGCGTTGAGGAAGGCACGGGCGCCTATATGCAGTACCTTTCGCGCACCTACCCCGACGGAGAGCTCGTCTAAGACCCATGCGCCGCGCCGCTTTTCTTGATCGAGACGGCGTGATCAACGTCGATCACGCCTACGTCTGCCGCTTTGAAGACTTTGAATTCATCGACGGCGTGCTTGAGGCCGCCCGCCTGCTCGCGGACGCGGGCTTTGATCTCATCATCGTCACCAATCAGTCGGGGATCGGGCGCGGGTACTACACCGAGGAAGACTTTCTTGCGCTTGACCGTCAGGTGCGGGAAGTCTTTAAGAAAGCGGGAGCCCCTCTTGCGGGCGTTTATTTCTGCCCGCACCACCCAAAGGAGGCGCTGCCCGCCTGGCGGTGCGTCTGCAATTGCCGCAAGCCCGCTCCCGGCATGATTCTCAAGGCCGCGCAGGACTTGAGCATCGATTTGTCGCGCTCGGTGATGTTTGGCGACAAGCCAAGCGACATGCAGGCCGCGGCCGCCGCAGGCATTGCCGTGCGCGTGCAGCTTGGCACCGACGGCAAGCTCGATCCGGAGCAGCCCGATGCGCGCGCCACGCACCACGCCCGGGACCTGCTCTCGGCGCTCAAAGGCCCGGTGCATTTTCTCCTTGAAAAGCCCGCGTCTTCAGTCAATCCGCAGGCATAACTCACGCGCCCCTTCCGGGGCGCCTTCCTTTTTCCAGATACAAAAAAGCCCGCCCGCAGAGCGAGGCCGCTCGATCGGCCGACGGACTTTTGTTCGGGCCCGGCTCGATGAGCCGGAGCCGTCAGGAAAAATTTCCCTACTTTGTCTTTTCTTCTTCGGCGTGGCTGACAACCACGGCGGGCTGCCCTTCCTGCGACTTCTTAAAGCGCTTTGTGAGCACCCAGCCGATGAGCACCACCAGCACGGCGCCCGCCACGGCCGCCGGGTAGTGATACGAGGCCGCGCTCGGGAAATGCTCGACCACAAAGCCGTCGGTGGTGACAAGGCCGCCGGCAATCCAGCCCAGAAGGCCGCCGCCGAACCACACGATGATGGGGAAGCGGTCGATGAGCCGCAGCACGATCTGGCTGCCGAAGACAATGAAGGGAACGGAGACCAAGAGGCCGAAGATGACAAGCAGCGTCTGATGATCGTCGTGGGCCTGCTGCGCGGCGCCCGCAATGGCGATGACGTTGTCAAGGCTCATCACGAAGTCGGCCACGATGATCGTCTTGATGGCGCCGAGAAGCTTCGAGGAGCCCTGGATCTTTTCGTGCTCGTCTTCTTTTTCGGGCACCAAAAGCTTGACGCCGATCCAGATCAGAAGCGCTGCGCCCACCACCTTCAGGAACGGCAGATCGAGCAGCATCACGGCAAACGTGATCAGAATCACGCGCAGGACAATGGCGCCCGCCGTGCCCCAAAACACGCCCTTGTTGCGCTGCTCATGCGGCAGATTGCGGCAGGCGAGCGCGATCACCACCGCGTTGTCGCCGCCCAGCAAAATGTCAATCATGATGATCTGGCCCACCGCACCCCAGTGCAGGTTGACCAGCAAATCCCAAAGCCATTCCACGGATTGTTCTCCCTATGATTTTTTTCAGTGCTCGAAAAAACCTTCTGCGCGGGCGCGCCCCGGACATCCGCATGCACTGCAGAAGCCGCCGGCCGGCGCGCACAGTTGTTTGATTTTAGCTAAAAAACTTGACCCCTTGTTCTCGTTTTCACTCATTGCAAAACAGAAGCGAGGAGCGCACCAATCTCGCCCGGATTTCGGGTCGTGCGGATGCCGCAGTCTTCGAGCACGCGCAGCTTTGCCTCGGCCGTGCCGCGGCTGCCCTCGATGATGGCGCCCGCGTGCCCCATGCGGCGGCCGGGAGGCGCGGTGACGCCCGCAATGAACCCCACGACGGGCTTGGTCATGTTGTCGCGCGCCCACTGCGCGGCGATCTCCTCGTCGCTGCCGCCGATTTCGCCGATCATCACCACGGCGTCGGTCTCGGGGTCGTCGTTGAACATGCGCAGAATGTCGACGTGCTTGAGCCCGTTGACCGGGTCGCCGCCGATGCCCACGGCCGTCGACTGCCCGAGCCCGAGCTCGGTGAGCTGCGCGACCGCCTCGTAGGTGAGCGTGCCCGAGCGGCTCACGACGCCGATGCGGCCCTTGCGGCAGATGTGCCCCGGCATGATGCCGATCTTCATTTCTTCTGGCGTGATGAGACCCGGACAGTTGGGGCCCAAAAGGAGCGTGCGGCTGTTGATATCTCGCATCGTGTTCTTGACGCGCAGCATGTCGAGCACCGGGATGCCTTCCGTGATGCACACCACGAGGTCAAGCTCGGCGCGCACGGCCTCCAAAATCGCGTCGGCTGCGCCCGCCGGCGGCACGTAGATCACCGAGACGTTGGCGCCCGTGGCCTCTTTTGCCTCGGCCACCGTCGCAAAAATCGGCACGCCGTCCATCTCCTGGCCCGCCTTGCGGGGATTGACGCCGGCGACGAACTGCCCGGCGTTGGCGTAGGCGCGGCACGCGCGCGTATGAAAAGCGCCCGTCTTGCCCGTCATGCCCTGCGTCATGACGCGGGTGGACGCATTGACCAGAATGCTCATGCCTGCTCTCCCTGCTGTTGTTTTGCGCCCGAAGCGCCGCCGCGGCTTGCGGCAATCACTTCCTGCGCGGCCTGCGTCATGCTTGCCGCGGCAATGACGGGCAGGCCGCTTTTTCTTAGGATCTCCCGCCCGATTTCTTCGTTGGTGCCGTTCATGCGCACCACCAGCGGCACCGACAGCTTGACGGCGCGGCAGGCCTCAACGATGCCCTCGGCGATCGTGTCGCAGCGCATGATGCCCCCGAAGATGTTCACGAGCACGGCCTTCACGCGCGGGTTGGAGAGCATGATTTCGAAAGCGGCCGTGACCTTTTCAACCGAAGCGCCCCCTCCGACGTCAAGAAAGTTGGCGGGCTCGGCCCCGTAGAGCTTGATCGTGTCCATGGTCGCCATGGCAAGCCCCGCGCCGTTGACCATGCAGGCGATGTCGCCCTCGAGGGCGATGTAGCTCAAGCCCGCGGCCTTGGCCTTGGTCTCAAGGGGATCCTCTTCGCTAAAGTCGCGCAGCGCTTCGAACTCGGGGTGTCTGAAAAGCGCGTTGTCGTCGATGGCCATCTTGGCGTCAAGAGCCACGATGGAAGCGTTTTTCAACACCGCCATGGGGTTGACTTCCACAAGGCTTGCGTCGTTGGCAACGAAGGCCTCGTAGAGGCAGGCAAAAAAGTGCGCCGCGCGCTCGATGAGCTCCCCGGTCAGCCCCAGGGTCTTAGCCATTGCAACGAGCGCCTCGTGCGAAATCCCCTTCAAGGGATCGATGTAGAGCTTTAAAACAGCTTGCGGATGCTCGCGGGCGACTTCTTCGATTTCAACCCCGCCCATGGCGCTTGCCATCAGGCAGATCGTCTGCGTGACGCGATCGACGAGCACGGCGGCGTAGAACTCGGCCACGATCTCGGCGCCCTCTTCGACGTAGAGCCGCTCGACCTTCTTGCCGGCCGGCCCCGTCTGGCGCGTAACGAGCACGTGCCCCAAAAGGTCTTCGGCGGCTTGCCGCACCTCTTGAAGGCTGCGGGCGATTTTGACGCCGCCCGCCTTGCCGCGGCCGCCCGCGTGAATCTGGGCCTTGACGCCCCAGAGGCTGCCGCCCAGGCGCTGCGCGGCCGCCACGGCCTCATCAACGCTTAGCGCGAGTTCGCCGCGAAGCACGTCAACGCCGCTTTGCTTTAAGAGCGCCTTGGCCTGATATTCGTGAATTTTCATGTTGTCTCCGGCGCCGCGGCGCCGGACTCCCTGGTTTTTCCAAAACGAGACTGTGTCGCGTTGTTGTTTTCAATTTTGCGCATCCCGCAGGGCAAGGCGCGCCAAGCCCCGGGTCTGCAGAAGTTTCGTCGATTTTCACCTCAAAGCCGCGCTCAAGGCAAATGGACGGGCTTGTTTCCTCTCTTTTATCCGAAAAGGCCTCCCGCGGCCACGATGATCACAAAAAGCGGGCTCACGACGCCGATCAGGATGCGCATGGTCTTGAGGTTTGCCTCGGAAATCGTGTTGCCCGTGCGCAGCTCGCGCTTTGTGACGGGCCAGGCGACCCAGGCCGCGGCAATGGCGATGCCGAAGGTCGAAAGCGGCATGCCGACGTTTGAAGTTAAAAAGTCCAGAAGGTCAAAAACCGTCTTTCCAAAAAGCTTCACGTCAGCCCAGCTGCCAAAGGAGAGGTTGGCAAGAAAGCCCACGACGGCCGCGCCCGCAAGCGACAGGCGCATCGCCTGGCGGCGGTTAAGTCGCGACTCCTGGCTCAGCAGCGTCGTGCAGGCCTCAAGCATCGACACCGAAGAGGTGAGCGCGGCCACAAGCAGGCACAGGTAAAAGAAAAAGGCAAAAAGCTGCCCGAAGGGCATCTTGGAGAAGATGGCGGGCATCGTTACAAAGGTAAGGCCGGGCCCTGCCGTCGGATCAAGTCCGAAGGCAAACACCGCGGGCATGACCATGAGCCCGCCCAGAATGGAGGAAATAATGGCAAGCACCGCCACCCAGCCCACGGCGCCCGTGAGGTTGGCCTTGGGCGAAAGGTACGAGCCGTAGGTGATCATGGTGCCTGCGCCAAGCGAGAGCGAGAAAAAGCAAAAGCCCATGGCGTTAAAGAGCGCCTCGCCGTTGAAATTCTCGATCTTGGGCGAAAACAGAAACTTCACCCCTTCCCAGCCGCCCGGCAGCGTGACGCCGCGGATGATGAGCACCACCATGAGTACGAAAAGCGCCGGCATGAGAACCTTCGAGACGCGCTCGATCCCCTTTTCAATGCCGCGCGTGACGACGGTGCCGGTCAAAAGCAAAAACACGAGCAGCAGTCCATAGGACTCAACCGCATTGCTTGCAAACGCCCCGAAGTTGGCGTTGAGCGTTGCGGCATCGTCCACGAGCCCAAAGCCCGTCACCGAGTTCCAGATGTACTTCAGGCACCACCCGCCCACGATCGAGTAAAAGGACAGGATCAAAAAGACCGTAAAGACGCCGATGCCGCCGAAGACGCCCCAAGGGCGGCCGCAGACGTTGTTGAGCGATCCCACGGCGCCGCGCCGCCCCGCACGGCCCATGGAGAATTCCGCAAGCAGCAGCGCCACGCCCACCGTGAGCGTAAAAAAGATATAGGGAAGCATGAACACGGCTCCCCCATAGTTGCCCGCCATGTACGGGAATTTCCAAATGGCGCCGAGCCCGACGGCCGAACCGGCCGAGGCCAGGATAAAGCCAAGGCGCGAGCCCCAGCCGCTCTGATTGTCTGCCATGAAACCTTCTGTCAGAGAGAATTGATCTGTCGTGATGCCGTCTGCGGCGCGCTCAGAGCCTTCTGCGCTCTTTTTTTAAGAGAAGGCGCCGCGGACGGAAAATCTTAACAAAGGCGCGCCGCGCCGCGAAGCTTTCAAAAAAGAAAAACCCCGGGCGGCGAGAGCGCCGCTCGGGGGGCTTGTTTTGTTTTTTGCAGCGCGCATTCCCGTTTGGGGCAGTGCGCAGAGCGCCTCAAAGGCTCTTTAAAGCGCGCCGTCTTCTTCAAACTCCTCGTCGCCGGCGCTCTCTATCACGCGCGAGATCACGTCAAAATCAAAGCCCCTTGAAGCGAGATAGCGCACCTGCTTGTCGCGCGCCTTGCGGTCTTCGGGCGGGGCGCCGAACTTTTTGCGCCACAGCGCGAGGGCGCGCTCGTACTCGCTGCCCGCCTCCTTGAGGCTTTCCTTGATTTCGTCGCTTGCCACGCCCATCATGGCGAGTTCCGCCGCCAGGCGCCGGTTGCCGTAGCGCGCGGCCCTGGCGCGCACGCGGCTTTTTGCGTAGCGGCCGTCGTCAAGATAGCCGCGCTTTTGAAGCACATCAAGCGCGGCCTCAAGCTCCTCGGCACCCTCGCCCTCGCGCAGCCCTCGGCCGAGCTTGCGCTCCAACTCAAGCCTGCTGTAGTCGCGCCTGGACAAGGCGTCGACGCCCCGCATGAGCAGCGTGCGGGGCTTGCCGGTTTTGGCATCAAAGGCCATGGCGGAGAATTACTCAAAGAGCTCGTCGGGCTCGATGACGGCATCGTCGAGCATGTCGGGCGCGCTCTGGCGCGCCTTCTTGGGCGCCTTTTCGGTCTTGTCGCTCTTGTCGGCCTTGGGCTCTTTTTCAGCCTTTGCGGACTTCTCGTCCTTGGCCTCGGCGGCGGCAGGCTCCGCCGGGGCTAGCGACATCGGGCGATTTTTCATGCCCTTGAGCGCACGAATCTTGTTTTCGATTTCAAGCGCCATGTCGGGGTGCTGCTTGAGGTACTCGCGAGCGTTGTCCTTGCCCTGTCCGATGCGGGTGCCCTCGTAGGAGTACCACGCGCCGCTCTTGTCGACGACGTTGAGCTCGGAGCCGATGTCAAGCAGTTCGCCCTCGCGAGAAATCCCTTCGCCGTAGAGAATGTCGAAGGTCGTCTCCTTAAACGGGGGCGCAACCTTGTTCTTGACCACCTTGACCTTGGTTTCGGCGCCGTAGATCTCGTCGCCCTTCTTGATGCTGCCCTTGCGGCGGATGTCGATGCGCACGGAGCTGTAGAACTTGAGCGCGTTGCCGCCCGTCGTGACCTCGGGGCTGCCGTAGGAGACGCCGATCTTCATGCGGATCTGGTTGATGAAGATCACGAGCGTCTTCGTCTTCGTAATCGAGGCCGTGAGCTTTCTCAAGGCCTGGCTCATGAGGCGGGCCTGCAGGCCGGGAAGCGCCTCGCCCATCTCGCCCTCGATTTCACTCTTGGGCGTCAAGGCCGCCACCGAGTCGATGACGATCAAATCGACCGAACCCGAGCGCACGAGCGCATCGGTGATCTCAAGCGCCTGCTCGCCCGTATCGGGCTGCGAGAGCAGCAGCTCGTCGAGCTTGACGCCGAGCTTTTGCGCATAGCCCACGTCAAGGGCGTGCTCGGCGTCGATGAAGGCGCACGTGCCGCCGATTTTCTGCATCTCGGCGATGACGTGCAGCGTGAGCGTCGTCTTGCCCGAGCTTTCAGGTCCGAAGATTTCGACCACGCGGCCGCGCGGCAGACCGCCCACGCCAAGCGCCAGGTCGATGCCGAGCGACCCCGTGCTCACCACCTCCACGTCCTCGGTGCGGTTGGCGTCGCTCATGCGCATGATCGAGCCCTTGCCGAATTCCTTTTCGATGTAGCTCAACGCCGCGGCAAGCGCCTTCTTGCGTTCTTCTGCGTCATTGACGCGCTCGACGTGCACATCCTGCACGTTGGACTTCTTCTTTTCTGCAGCCATGGCTGAATTCCTTTCAAACCAATCGATAGTTTTTATCTATTTCACAAACTCTTGCGGATCAAATGCCTCTCACAAGTGGATCAATTTTTGATACTTTTTCATCTCAATTGATCCTGAAGGCCAATGAATCAGGAGTGTTTCCATCATCATGCATCCGCCTGACAAGCGTCATCATGCACGAAAAAAAAGAAAAAAGCGAGCTTTTTCCCTGTCTCGATGTTTAGTGTTAACCCTAAACACTGAGACAAAATCTGTTCCGGCTGAATGACTTTTTTCTATGGATCGGCCGCAGCGGCGGAAAAACATGAAAAATTTCTTCGCACAGGGCTTGACAAAGGATTCTTCCTTGCCCATAATTCCGATCTCGGTTGATCGTCGTTCCTCTGAGAACTAGGGCAGACCGCCTTAATTAGGGGGTCGTTAGCTCAGTCGGTAGAGCAGCGGACTTTTAATCCGTTGGTCGTGAGTTCGAATCTCGCACGACCCACCAAGACGAACAATCGCATGGGAGCGTAGCTCAGTTGGTAGAGCAGCGGACTCTTAATCCGTCGGTCCAGAGTTCGAGTCTCTGCGCTCCCACCATATTCCAGCCCGCAGCAAGTTGTCTTGCTGCGGGCTTTTCGCTTTTTTAGCTTTTCTGCTTTTCTCCTGCCTTTATCCCTTTTCCCCTCTTTCTCACCGCCGCCCCGCGGCCATTCCGCCGCTATTCTCGCGTCCCCGCTTTGCGCCCCGGCGCGCCGGCAACAAAAAAAGGCGCCCGCCGTCTGCCGCTTGCCGCACTGCAGAATCGGGAGCGCCTCTTGTCTCAAGGGCCGCAAATTTCAAGCCCCTGTTTACTCTTCCTCGTCGTCGTCCTCGGGCGGCTTTCTGCGCCCGAAGAGCTTCACGCACACAATGCCCGCCTCGTAGAGCACGACCAGGGGCAGAGCCAGAAGCAGCTGGCTTAGCACGTCTGGCGGCGTAAAGATGGCCGCGAGAATGAAGGCGCCCACAATCACGAAGGGGCGGGCCTTCACGAGCTTTTCCTTCGTTGCAATCCCCACGTAGTTGAGCACCATCACGAGGATGGGCACCTCAAACGTGATGCCGAAGGCAAAGAACATCGTGAGCACAAAGCTGAAGTAGCTGTCGATGTCGGGAGCAAAGTTCACCGACTCAGGCGAGAAGCCCGCGATGAACTTGAAGACCATGCCGAAGACGATGAAGTAGCAGTAGGCCATGCCCACGCCAAACATCACGACGCCCGAGATGATCACCGGCAGCGCCAGGCGCTTTTCGCGCCGGTAAAGGGCCGGCGCCACGTACGCCCACATCTGGTAGAGCACGACGGGAAGCGCAATCACAAACGCCACGAAAAGCGTCACCTTAAGCGGCACCATGAAGGGTGCCACCACGCCCGTAGCGAGAAGCTTGACGCCCTGCGGCAGCGCCACCATCAGAGGCCTCGACAGAAAGTCGAAGATCTGCTTCATGAAGGGCGAGAGACAGGCAAAAATGATGAGCACCGCAAGCGCCGCACGAATGGTGCGGTTGCGCAGTTCGATCAAGTGGGCCACGAGGGGCTGCTCGTTGGCGGGATCCTCCGGCCCTTCGAGCTCTTTGGGATTGTCAGCCATCTTGCTGCAAAAACTCTTGAGTCAAAACCGTTAACGGTAGATGCGCACGCGGTTGGTGCGGGCGCGGACGGCAAAGCGCCGGTTGGTGCCGCCAAGCTGCGGAGATCTGTCGCCTAACTCGGCCTTCAAGCGCTCGACCTGCTCGGCGAGCTCGTCAATCGAAGGACCGCACTTGTAGCGGCGCTCGAACGTGGTCTTCGTGCCTTCCTCGTCGCTGTAGGGCTCCTCGTTGCTGTACCAGCCGTAGAAGTCGTCGACGGCCGAGGAGGTTTCGCCTCCGGCGACGGAGCCCGAAGAGGCCGCCTCGCCCGAGGTCTGCGCCGAGTCAAAGGCCGAGGCAAGGCCGTCGCTGCCTGCGGACTTCGCTTCCAAGTCGGCCGCAACGGGAGACTTCGTCGCCTCGTTGAACTCCTTGGTCATTTCTCCGGCCGCGGCGTCGACATCCTTTTGCAGCTCGTTGACGCTCTTTTCGATCTCCTGCGCCTCGCCCTTGATGGTCTTGGTGAGATCGTCGGCAACGCCCTTGGCCTCTTCCTGGATCTTCTTTAACTCCGAGAGCTCGGCCTCGCGCTCAATGTCGCTTTTGACCTGCTGGACCATGCGCTGGGCCTTGCCGAGCCACTGACCGGCCGTGCGTGCGACGGTGGGAAGCCGCTCGGGGCCCAGCACCACCAGCGCCACGATGCCGATCATGACCAGTTCAGAAAAGCCGAAATCAAACATAGCTCTCGTTTAACCGCAGAAAACCCGCCTCAGGGCAAAGGCCCGGGACATCTTGTCGCAAAGCACCCGCCCCGCATCCTTGAGCTTTGGGGCGCAAATGACTTGAAGGGAAGAAAAAGCCAAATCAGACCGCCTGCGGCAGGCACTGCATCAAAACTTTGCAGCCCGCAGAGCACGTCTGCAGCAAAAGAAGAAGACGCCCTCGTGCGACGTCCGTGTGCCTGACCCGGGCCCCGCGTGTCAACGAAGGGCCCTTTGCGCGGCGGCGGCCGCCCCTTTTTTGTGCGGGCGGACCGATCGGCTCTGCGGCAAACCGCCGCAGAGAATCGTCAGGAAAGTCGTCGGAAAAGCGGCTTTACGCCTCGGTCTTTTCCTTTGCCTTGACGTCGACCACGGTCTCGCTTGCGTCGGCCGTCGTCTTCTGTGCGGGCTCGGAGGCAACCTGCTTGGGCGCGGCGGCCGTCTTGGCAGCCGTCTGATCATCGCCCTCCTTCATGCCTTCCTTGAAGCCCTTGATGGCGCCGCCGAGATCCTTGCCCATGTTCTTGAGCTTGCCGGTGCCGAACACGAGAACGACGATGGCAAGAACAATCAGCCAGTGCCAGATAGAAAGAGAACCCATTGCTAACTCCTAGGTGACTTCGGGTGAGTATGTTTGTACTGCGTAAAAATCAAATTCGATTGAGACAGCGCCTACTTCCAGGGCTGGGGGCCGCCGAGCACGTGAATGTGCAGATGCGGCACTTCCTGGCCGCCGTCGCGGCCGGTGTTGATGACGGTGCGAAAACCGTTCACGCACCCCTCCTGCCTGGCAAGCTGCGGCACGAGATTAATCATTTTACCCAAGAGCGCCGCATCCTCGGGGCGCGCCGCGGCCAGAGACTCGATGTGCTGCTTCGGAATGATCAGAAAATGCACGGGGGCCTTGGGGTTGATGTCCCGGAAGGCGAGCACGTCGTCGTCTTCATAGACCTTGTTCGAGGGGATCTCGCCGCGCGCGATTTTGCAGAAAATACAGTCGTCAAGCTGCATGATGGGTGCCTTACTTTTTTTTTCAATGAGATGTCTGACTGCTGCGGGAGAGCTTCTCGGCAATCCCGCTGGTGCCCTCGCGCCGCTCAAGCTCCGCGAGCACCTGCTCCGGGCGAAGATTGTAGTGCGAGAGCATCACAAGCGTATGAAACCACAGATCGGCCGTCTCGTAGATGATGTCCCTGACATCGGCGTCCTTGGCGGCCATGATGCACTCGGCCGACTCCTCGCCGATCTTTTTGAGAATGCCGTCGGGAGCCTTGGAAAAGAGCTTGGCCACGTAGCTCGCGGACGGATCGGCCCCTTTGCGCGAATCAATCACGTCGGCTACTTGAGAGAGAACGCCGCTCACATCGTGGTCCGGCATGCAAATCGAGACCTTTTCATGCTCAGCTGACATGGGTGTAAAGACTCCGTTTTTTCCAGTCCCCGCATTTTAACCGAGGCGCAGGGCGCCGCGTTTTTGCAGGGCGCCGCACTGAAAAAGAAGCAAAAAGGCCGGCGAAAGACTAGAAAAAAAGCCGCAGTTTCCAAACGGCTACTGCGGCTTCTTTTTGTGTTCGGGCAAGCCTTGCAGGGCAGTCTCGCCAAAACAGGAATTTGGTGGCGCATCACGGACTCGAACCGCGGACACAAGGATTATGATTCCTCTGCTCTAACCGACTGAGCTAATGCGCCGAATTGAGTTCGAAATTTTGCAGATGTTTTTTCTTCTTGTCAAGGCCTGCGGCAAAAAAAACTGCAGATTTTTTCACCCTCGCGCGCTTTGCTTTGCGCCGGGGGCCGACGCAAAAGGCTCGATGAGCCCCTTGACGCCGTACAGACGAGCAAGCGTGAGCAACTTCTCCGGGACGCCCTGAAGAACGGGCGAGGCGTTTTTTTCCTGCAGCGCGCGAATCCAGGCGAGCACGATTGCGACGGCCGAGGAGTCAAGCGCCTGCACCGCCGAGAGATCAAGCACGGCGTCGCCCGCACGGGCCGCCGCGATGACCTCGCGCTTGACGGCCGTGGCGTTGGTGCAGGAAATTTTCTTTTCTTTGACCAGCATGCGGCCTCCGCTTACTGCTGCGCGGAGCTCGTGCCGGAGACTTCCGCGTTCTTTTCGCGCAGCGACTTGATAAGGCCTTCGATGCCCGACTGATTGGCCACGCTCGAGAACTGGGTGCGGTAGTTGTTCACAAGCCAGATGCCCTCGACGTTGACGTCGATGATGCGCCAGTGACCGTCGATTTTCTTCAAGCGGTAGTTGATGCTCGTATCGGGCTTGCCGGGGGAGACAAGCAGCGTGCGCACGACGGCGTCGGTTGCCGTGGGCTTGACGCGGTTGGGGGCGAGCTTCACGCTCTGATCCTTCACCGTGGCAAGCGCCCCGGAGTAGACGCGGATGAGCTGCTCGCGAAAGAGACTTTGCAGTTCATCGCGCTGCGCCTGGGTTGCCTGACGCCACTTGGGGCCCACCGCCGTGCGGGTCATGCGCAGAAAGTCAATGACGGGCATCACCTTGTCGTTGACAAACTTCTGCACGCGCTCGGGATCGGCCGCGGCAAGCCCGCTGTCGCTGCGGATCGTGTCGAGAATGTCGTTGGTAATCGCCACCACCCACTGTTCGGGATCGCCCGTATCGTCGCCTGCGGCAGCGGCTGCAGCCGCGCCAAGCGTTGACCAAAGAGCAGCTCCCGCGGCCGCGGCAAGCAAATCACGGCGAGAAATCATATCGGCCTCTTCTCTTAACCAAAAAATCTTTCAAAACCCCGGGGCTTTAAAGTGAAGCCCCGCCGGCCTCCGCAGCGGGCGCCTCAATCGCCGCGGCGCCGCCCTCTTCTTCGTCTTCCATCGGATCCTCCGGGAAGGCGTCTTCCATAAGTTCAAGCGGCGGATTGCCGTCGTAAATCTCGTTGATGCGGTTGGCAAGGTACGCCTCGCGCGCCATCAGATAGGGATCGACCGCCCCCTTGAGCAAGTCGGTGGCTGGCAGCATCCGCGCGCGGACGTCCACGACCTTCAACCCCCACAGGCCCCACTCGACCCAGTCGTTGTCGGCATAGGTCATGGGCTCGCTGAAGTAGCCCACAACGAGTCCCGCGGAGTCGCGCACGGTCGAGGGGCCCACGAACGGAATGACAAAGTACGGGCCGCTGCCCACGCCCCAGACGGCGAGCGTCTGACCGAAGTCTTCGCTTCTTTCGGGCTGGTTGCCCGCCGTGCCCGCCACGTCAAAAAGGCCGCCCACGCCGAGCGTGGTGTTGATCATCAGCCGAAAAAGCGAGGCCAGCGCGCCCTCGCCCTTGCCCTGCAGGCCGTTGTTGAGAATGTTGGCCGGCTCGCCCAGATTGACGAACACGTTGCCGATGCTGTCGCGCATCACCTGCGGCACGGCCCACTCGTAGCCCTTGGCAATCGGGCGCAGCACGATGCTGTCGAACTTTTCGTTGAAGGCGAAGCTGTTGCGGTTGAATGTCTCCCACGGATCCTGCGGGTCGCTGCCCGCCCCTTCGGGAATCTGCGCGCAGCCCGCCGAGAAAAGGACGGCGGCCGCGGCAAGCAGTCCCGCCAGAGGGCGTGCGTGACGGTGCATGTTGAAGTGTTTCACGTCTGACCTATCGTTGTTCTTTGTGTTGCAGTTTGCCTTGCAAAAGCCGTCTGCCGCGAAGCGCTATTCGCTCGAGCCGCTTTTTTCGGCAAAGGAGTACAGAAACTGACTGATGAGATTTTCGAGCACCAGCGCCGACTGCGTCATCTCGATGCGGCTGCCGGGCTCAAGGTTGCCGTCTTCGCCCCCGGGGGCGATGCCGATGTACTGCTCGCCCAGAAGGCCCGAGGTGAGAATCTTGGCCGAGCTGTCGACGGGGAACTTGTACTGATTGTCGATGTCCATCACGACCTTGGCCTGAAAGGTCTCGGGATCAAAGGCAATCGATTTCACGCGGCCCACGACGACGCCCGCGCTCTTGATCGGCGCACGGGGCTTGAGGCCGCCGATGTCGTCAAAATTGGCCGAGACCTCGTAGGTGGTCGAGCCGAAGCTGAAATTGCCGAGATTGGCCGCCTGCAGCGAAACAAACAGCAGCGCGGCAAACCCGAGCAGAACGAACAACCCGACGAGAAATTCCAGAGATTTGCGTTCCATGTTGATTTTCTCTTTCGTGTCTGATGTCTAAAGTCCGGAAAACATGTTGGCCGTCATGATGAAGTCAAGCCCGAGCACTAAAAGCGAGCTCACGACCACCGTGCGGGTCGTGGCGCGCGAGACGCCGTCGGGCGTGGGGCGCGAGCTGTAGCCCTGAAAGAGAGCCACAAGGCCCACGGCCGCGCCGAAGACGATGGACTTGATGACGCCGTTTAATACGTCCGTGTAAAAATCCACGCCCCCCTGCATCTGCGACCAAAAGGCGCCGTTGTCGGTGCCGATGAGGCCCACGCCCACGATCCAGGCCCCGAAAATGCCCATGGCCGAGAAGATGAGCGCAAGAACCGGCATGGAAATCATCACGCCCACAAAGCGCGGCGCCATGATGCGGCGGATGGGGTCCACGCCCATCATCTCCATGGCGGCAAGCTGCTCGCCCGCGCGCATCAATCCGATTTCTGCGGTAAGCGACGTTCCGGCGCGGCCCGCAAACAAAAGCGCCGTCACGACGGGGCCGAGTTCGCGCATCAGAGCAAGGGCAACGAGCACGCCAAGCGCCTGTTCGCTTCCATAGCGCACCAAAATGTAGTAGCCCTGCAGTCCCAGCACGAAGCCCACGAAGAGGCCCGAGACCGAGATGATCACCAGCGAGTAGTTGCCGATGAAGTGCACCTGCTGCACGATGATGAAAAAGCGCGAGAGCGAGGCCGGAATCTGGCGCAGCACCGCAATGGAAAAAAGCGCCATGCGCCCGATGCCGCGCATCTCCCTGATAAACCAAAGGCCGAGTCCGGCAATGAGGTTGTAGATAAATCCGGTCATTTCGCGTGCACTCCGAATTCCTTTTCGATCGGCTCGGCCGGATAGTGAAAGTGCACCGGACCGTCGGGGGCGGCATCGAGAAACTGCCGCACGTACGGGTCGCTCGAAGCCGAGAGCTCCTCGGGCGTGCCCTGCGCGGAGATGCGCCCGGCATTGACCATGTAGACGTAGTCGGCGATGGCAAAGGTCTCGGCCACGTCGTGGGTGACGATGATTGCGGTCGCATCGAGCGCATCGTTGAGGCTGCGGATGAGCTGCGCGGTCACGCCCATCGAGATGGGGTCGAGCCCCGCAAAGGGCTCGTCGTACATGATGAGGTCGGGATCAAGCGCGATGGCGCGCGCAAGCGCCACGCGCCGCGCCATGCCGCCCGAAATGTCCGAGGGCATCAGGTGAGAGGCGCCCCGCAGCCCCACGGCGTCAAGCTTCATGAGCACCAGGTCGCGGATCGTCTCCTCGTCGAGATCGGTCTGCTCGCGCAGGGGAAAGGCCACGTTGTCAAAGACGGAGAGGTCGGTAAAGAGGGCGCCGAATTGAAAAAGCATGCCCATGCGGCGGCGAATGGCGTAAAGAGCCGCGTGATCGGCCGTGTGAATTTCCTCGCCGTCAAAAAGAATGCTGCCTTTCTGCGGCGTCAGAAGTCCGCCGATGAGCTTGAGCAGCGTCGTCTTTCCCATTCCGGAGCCGCCCATGATGGCAACAACCTGCCCGCGCCCGAACTTGAGCGTGACGTCGTCGAGAATCACGCGGCGGCTGTAGCCGAACGTGACGTCTCGAATCTCCAGAAAAGCATCTTCAAGGGACATAGCGCCGTAAAAAAACCATCAACGAAAAACTGAACGAGTATTCAGAAAAACAAACCGTCTGTGATTATGGCACGGCGCCGGCGGCGGCTTCGCGCAGCAGGCCCCGCGAGGGCGCAAACCGAACGCGCCGGGTGATGCCGAGATCCTTCAAGCGTGCATCGTCGGGATCAATGATTTCAAAGCATGCGGCCAGCGACGCGGGGATTTCCTCGGCGCGGCGCGTCTTTAAATTGACGTAGTTCCACTCCGTTGCCGCCACGCAACAGAGCTTGCCCACGGCATTTTTCATGGCGTAGCGGCGCAGGCTCGCGCACCCGGAAAAGCCCTCGACCCAAGTGTAGACCGTGATCGTCTCGCCGAGCTTGCACGGCCGCAGGTACTCCACCCAGTGCTCGCGGGCCACCCACACGCCGTCGCCGTCGTGAAAGTACCGCTCGCTTCCCCAGCCGGCCGCGGCCGAGGCCGCGCGCGCGGCCTGCTCCATCCACCGCAGGTAGACGCGGTTGTTGACGTGCTCAAGTTCGTCAATGTCCTGAGGGCCCACGACAAAAACCGAGCTCTCGATGCGCGAAATCATGTGTGTTTCTCCGAAGCTGCCTCTTCACCGCCCTGCGCGCCCGCCTGGGGCTTGTCCCCGCGCTCCTGCGGGCGGACCGCGGGCGTGCCGTGCACGGCCGCAGCCGCGGCAAGGGGGTCAACAACGCCGATGGCGCGGCACATCGCCGCGCTCACCTCCCGGCAAATGGCGTGCCGGTTGTCGCCGCAGACGGGCTCGAGAATTTTCACCTCGACCTTGAAGTCGGGCGTGCGCAGAATACGCCACAAACAGGTAAAAAGCCCCGTATCGCCCACATAGGCCGCGCGGGTCGTGATTTTGTCCCCGCTTTTGTATCGCAGCACGATCGGAATGACGGGCGCGCCCGTGGCGGCGGCCGCCTGCATCAGATTGGCGTGCAGCGGCAAAAGCCCGGTGCCGTCCGAAGTCGTCCCTTCGGGAAAAAGAAGCAGGCTGCGGCCTTCGCCGAGAGCGCGCTCCATGCGCTCTGCAATGGACAAAAGCGCGCGCTTGTTGCCGCGCTCGATAAAGATCGTACCCACGGCCGAGGCGATCATGCCGAAAACGGGCCAGCGCGCGATCTCGGCCTTGGCGACAAAAGAAGACGGCGCAAGGCCGTTTAAGACGAAAACGTCAAGCACCGAGCAATGATTGGCGCACAAAAGCCGCCCGATTCTGCCGGGCGTGACGCCGCAGTCGTGCACGAGCGCATCCTCAAAGGCGCCGCTTGTTTCCACGCGAACGCCAAGCCAGCGCACGAGCCTCCTCGCCCAGCGGCCGATCACGCGCCCCTTTTGCTCGGGGCTTCTGCCCGGCAGCAAAAACGCAATGACAAACAAGCAGCACAGCACATAGACAAAAAGCGAAGCAAAGCGCAGCGCCGCAGCAATCGTTCGCATGGAAAACCCCGTCCCCGTTGTCTTCTGCCGGCTCAGGCGGCTTCAAGCCGCATGACGCCGCCCTCTTCGCGCACCCTCAAATCCTGCGCCGACCTCTCGGGCATGCCCTCGTCAAACCACTGCTGCAGGATCACCGCCGCGGCGGCGTCGTCAATCGGCGCCTCTGACGCATCCTCTTCAAGAACCGCCGAGGAGTAGCGCTCGTCGACCATGTACACGGCAAGCTCAAAGCGCCCCTGCAGCTGCCGGGCAAAGCGAAGGGCGCGCGCGGTCATCTCGTGCGCGGCGCCGTCGGGGTGCAGCGGCAGCCCCACCACGCAGGCCGCGGGGCGCCATTCACGCACCACATCCTCGACCCCCGACCAGCGGGACTTGTTGGTGCGGCTGTCGAGCACGGCAAGCGCGCGCGCCGAGCGCGTAAGCGTATTGCCCACGCTCACGCCCAGGCGCACCTGCCCGAAATCAAACCCCAGAACGACGCCTTCGGTCATAACTTAAGCGTGCCCCGCCTGCGTGGGCGTAAAGGGGCTTGCGGCGTCGGGAATCTTCGAGGGATCGAGCCCTGCGAGCATCAGCGCCGTGCTGTAGCGGCTCTCAAGCGGCTCGCTGAAGATAATGCGCGGCATCGCCTCGCTCTCAATCCAGGCGCCCTCGCTGATTTCCTGCTCAAGCTGTCCGGCCGCCCACGAGGCGCAGCCGATCGTCATGTAAAAGCGCGCGGGCCCCTTGCCCTCGGCAATGGCGCGGACGATGTCGCGCGAGACGGACACCTCGATCTGGTTGTCCGCGTAGATCGACACCTCCCAGGCGTGATCCTTGTCGGGCTCGTGCAGCACGTAGCCGTGCGTGATGTTCATCGGGCCGCCCCAGCCGATGGGCGTTGCCGACGTCTCCTGCGTCTGCGGCAGCTTGAGCTGCTCGCAGACGTCGCTCATCGTGATGCCGCCGACGCGGTTGAGCACAAGCCCGATCGCCCCCAGGCGCGGGCTGTGCCGGGGGATGAAGATCACGGTCTTGCGAAACCGCGGATCCTCCATCGAGGGCGAAGCAATCAAAAACTTTCCGGTGTACTTTCCGGCAAGCTCATTGTTCATAAACAAAATCCCAGCAGTCATTTGAAAGCAGCGCGCCAAGTGCACCGCACCGGGCGCAAATCGCTTTTCCACGATTGTAGATATTGGGACGCGCGCACAAGGTTTCAAGCCGCGCCGCGCACGAGGCCTTCGGAGGACATCCAGCGGCCGGCCGACGCAAGTCTGCGCACTTTGCCTGATGCGCGGCCTTGAATTTCGCGCTACATTGCCGAGCCTACCATTTTCAAGCCCCGCAGGGCCGGCCCTGCGTGCGTCTTGTTTCACTCTTTTGCCTTTTTTCCGCGACTTCAAGCCATGGTTGAGAACGTTTTAGAGAAGCTTTGCGAAAAATTTGATGCGGGCGCGGCCCGCTACCGCGTCGTGCATCACCCGGCCGGCGACCGCTCGAGCGCGTCGGTGTGCGAAGTGCGCGGCACCGAACTCGGCCAGGGCGCCAAGGCGCTCGTTTGCATGGCAAAAGGCGGCGGCGTCAAGCAGTACGTGCTTGCCGTGCTGCCGGCCGATCAGCAGGCTGATCTCAAAAAGCTCGCCCGCGCCCTCGGAGCCAATCGCGCGGGGCTTTGCAGCCCCGACGAGGTGATGGACCTCACGGGCTGCATTCTGGGCGCGGTGCCTCCGGTGAGTTTTGACGAGCGGCTTTTAAACGTCGCCGACCCCACCCTCTTTACGCGCTACGAAGAAATCGCCTTCAACGCGGGCGCGCGCGACGTCTCGATCATCATCAACACGGAGGACTTCCACCGCATCGTGGCGCCGCGCGAAATCGATTTTCTTAAAACCGCCGAGGCGGCCTGAGCGAGTCCCTGCGGCCGGCGCCGCCCCCGGAAACAACAAAGGATCCCGCCCGGGGCTTTCCTGCCGGCGCGCGGATCCTTTTTCTTTCACCGTCGCCTTGACCCTTGATCGTCTTTTTTCATCATGGACCACATTGACTTTTCCTACATCCTGAGCTCGGCGCTCACCCCCATTACGCTCATCTCCGGCGTGGGCCTGCTCCTGATGACCATGTCCTCGCGCTACTCGCACACCACCGACCGCGTCCGGCAGCTTCTGAAGTCGCTCGAAATGACGGCCGACCCGAGCGCCACGATGCGCGATTCGGTGCGGCTTTTGTTTCAGCGGGCCGCTCTTTTGCGCAAGGCCATTTTGCTTGTCGTGCTCTCGGCGGCCTGCTCGGGGCTTCTTGTTTTGACCTGCACGGTCGAGGCCATGTTCAACACGCCGCTGCAAACGCCCAAGCTCTTGTTTTTGCTCTGCTCGGTGGGCCTCATCGTTTTTTCAACGTTTTACTTTGCCCTTGAGGTGAACATCTCGCTCAAAGCGCTTGAAATCACGATTCCGCCTGAAGAAAAAAAGAAGTAGGACTCCTCGATCCCGGCCCCCGGCCGGCATGAAAAAAGCCGCCCGCTGCTCTGCACGTCTTGAGCAGCGAACGGCTTTTCAATTGCCCTTTCAATTGAGGGCGTTACCCTTGCTTTTGCTCCTGCGGGGCTTGCGGAGCTTGCGCCGGCTCTTGTTCGGGCGCTTTTTGCGCGGTCTTTGCCGGCTCAGCCTTCTTGCGGGGCTTTGCGGCCTTTGAGGCAGTTGCCGAGGCGCGCTTGCCCGCCGCTTTTCCTGTCGACTTTCCCGTCGCTTTTACCGTCGCTTTTTCTGCCGCAGCCTTTGCCGGCGTCTTCACGGGCGTTTTTTCCTCAGGCTTTTCCGCGCCCGCCTTTGCGGCGGCGCTGCGCCGCGAGGTCCCCGAGGCGGCCTTTGCCGTTGTGCGCGAGCGCGTCTTCGGTTTCGTCACCGGCTTTGCATCTTTTGCCGCCCTTGTGCGCCGCGCCGCTGCGGGCTTTTCCGGCTTGACGGCTTCTGCGGCCCCGGCTTCCCGAGGCGCTTCTTTGGGCTCGCTTTTTGCCGCCACATTGGGCTCGGCCTGATCCTTGGGCGCTTCAGGCGCAGCTTCCTGCACGGCAAAAACCTTGGGCTCCTCGGGAGCATCCTTGGATTCGGGCGTCGTCACGGGCGCTTTTGCCGAGGCGCCCGCATCGGCCGCAGCCGCCTTTGCGGCCCGCCCCCTGGCGGAGGCGGCCTCTCTGTCGGCCTTTCGAATCAACTCGCTTGCCTCGGGGTGCTTGGAGAGCCACTCGGCAAGCGCCGCCGTGCGGTTAAACTGCGCGGCCTCGGGGAATTCGGGCGCAAGAAGCGCCTTGACGTCCTTTAAGCGGCGGCCTTTGAGCAGCGCCAACGCAGCCGTCGTTTCGGGCGTCATCCGCACCGTCGGCATCTTGTGCACGACGCGTCTGACGGGAGGCGGCGCATCCTCATCATCCCAAACAAGCGCCCCGGACGGGGGCTTGGGCATCGTGCGCTTGATTTCACGCGCGGGAGCAAGAAGCGTGCGGCGCCCGGAAGTCTCGGCGGTCTTTTCCTCGACCTCATCCTTTTGGTCGGGCCTTCCGGCCTCGTCGGGTTTGGCGGGTTTGGCGCTCTTGACGTCTTCACCCTTTGACTCGGGCGTGGAAGCCGGGGATTTGGCGGCCGCTGCCGGCGATTGCGCGTGCTTTTTGCCCGCGGCGCTCTTTTTGGCGGACTTGCCGCGCACTGCCGCGTCGGGCTTTGCCGCAGGCTTTTGCGCCGCAGCGGCATCGGGCTGCGCTTCTTTTTTAACCTCTGCGGGAGCGGCAGCGGCAGCAGATTTGTCGGCGTCTTCGGCCGTCGCCTTGGGCCGCATCGACTGGTGCGTCGTCCACGGATAGTCGAGCGCCTTGCGGCTTTGCTTCATCCGCTTTTCGGAAATCCACGCAAAGAGTTTTCTGATTTGTTCGAGAAACATCGGTTTTGCTCCCGGGCAAAAGCACGTCCGCGGACTCCTTGCTCAGAGAAGCGGGTGCTCGGAAATGGGCCATGCGGCCTGCACGCGCACCTTCACGCAGAAAAAAAACGAAGGTCGATGAGCGACGCCCCTTCCCGGAAAGCCCGAAAAACCAAGGAAAACGAACTTTTTGGGAAAAGTCTGGCAAACAAGGCGAAAAAAGCACGGGCCCGCCTGCCCGCTCATGCGTTTCAGGCACAGCGAAGAGTGTACACCGCGCCTTTGCCGCACCCGTGCGTCTTGTCGCGCCTGCGCGGCGCTCGCGGCCCGTTTTTTTGGCTGCGCGTGATCAACCTGCAACACCGGGCGCGGCGCCGGCCTGCTGCTTTGCGCGCGCATTCCACACGTCAAGCCAGTCCTCGCCCGGATTGGGCGGCACCATGACGTGCACGCTCAGCCCCCGGCAGGCCCAGCGGTGGGCAAAGGCGTAGGCCGCAGCCTGCCCCGCGTACTTCTCGTCGTTGTCGGCAAACACCACCACCTCCCGCACGCCTTCGGGGAGCTTGTCGATGGCGGCCATGTTGCCGCAGCCGATCGTAGCCCAAACGGGCATGCCCGCAAGAAGCGAGGCGCCAAGGGCCGTCTCCACGCCTTCGGCCAGCCCAATGACGCCGTTGCCGGGAATGCCGCCCAACCGCACGACTCCCGCGGTTGAAAGCCCCGGCATGAGTTTTTTCGGATGCTCGACCGAGGCCTTGCCGCCCTCGGGCGAAAGAAACGTCCGATGCAGGTTGATGACGATGCCCTCGTGATTGGTAATGCGCGAGAGCATCACGGGAAACGTCTCCCCGTCGGCGCGGGCGCTGTGATAAGGAAGTCCCTCGTGCGTGCGGATTTCAGGGTGCGCTCGCGCAGGATCCAGCCCGCGGCCCGCAAGGTACTTCCAAACCGCGTCCCCCTCCCGCACGGGATGCGCCTCGGCCCAGATGCGAAGCATGTTTTCCCGCGCGGCATCTTCGGGCGACTTCTGTGCGCCCGGCTCTTCGCCCCCCGTCTCGCCGCCCGTATTGCCCCCCGTCTCGCCGCGCGAAGCGCTCCCTTGAGGAAATTCCGGGGGCTCGATTGCGCAGAAGCGCTCCACGGTGCGCAGCGCCTCGGGAAAACTGCACTGCAGATAGGCCGCCACCAGGTCAAAGCCGTCTCCGTGCCCGCAGTTGCGGCAGAAATAGTCGCCGCGGCCGAATTTGTTCGTGAAGCTAAAGCGATCGCGCCCGCCGCACAGCGGGCAGGGCCTTCCCTTGCCGTCGACCAGGCGCCCGTCAATTCCGCAGGAGACGAAGATTTCCCGCCAGCGGCCCTGCGCCGCACGAACGGCGACGTCGCGCCGCTGCAGAAGATGTTGTAGATAGGCCGTCAAAGAAAAGCCCCTTTCGTGCAAGGAAAAAAGTCAAAAACACCGGGCGGCAGGCAGTCTGCACGTCCGGCCGGAGAACAAAAACGCCGGAGCCGCTCCCTGAGCCTTGTGCTCAAAAAGCGCGCGCCGGCGAAAAGAATGTCTCGAAAAGAGACTTAGAAATCCATCGAGTCGCCGTCTTGCAGCACCCACGGATCCTGCGTCACGTCCATCGAGCGCAGCACGCCGCTTTCGTCAAACTGCGGCCAGACGGCCATGTAAAAGCCGCCGACATCAAGGAAGCGGTACATCCAGGCGTGCTGATTGACGAGCGGAAACTCGTACTTTTCAGCGCACTTGCCCCAGAACGCCCAGACGTCCTTTTCGGTCCACGTGTCGATCTGCGCCATGCTGAAGTACTTGCGCTGCAAGCCCTGCTCGCGCTCGACGAGCTTGCCCGAGTCGTCAAAGAAAAGCCACCAGACCTGCTGCCCGTAGGGCTGCATCGAATAGGTCCACCGCTGCCTGCCGTCGGGCATGTCGGTCTTGGCGTCGGGCTCTCCAAGATAAGCGGCCACCTCCTCGACCGTCTCGCCCATGTCCACGAGCTGCGGGTGCGCGCACGCGGCCAGTATCAGGGCGGCGCCAACCATCACCGCCGCCTTCAGAGACTGCACGATGTTCATGCTTTTTTCTCCTTACGTCCTCGCTGCCTCAAAACAGCCGGCAGTGAAAAAAATTCCCGCTTAAAAGCGCCTTAGAGACGGTCGAGATGATGCTCGACGGCAAAAACGGCCGCCTGCACGCGGCTTTTGATGTTGAGTTTTCTCAAAACGCTCTGCACGTGCACCTTCACGGTGGACTCCGCAAGGTCAAGCGCGCGGGCGATTTCCTTGTTGCTCACGCCGCGGGCAAGCCAGGCAAGCGTCTGGCGCTCGCGCGGCGTCAGCGATTCGATGTCGGGCGCGGCCGCCGTGCTGTGGTAGCTGTCGCGCCGCAGCTTCATGACGAGCTTGTTGGTCATCTCGGGTGAGATGACCGAGTCGCCGGCCACGGCGTGGCGGATGCTCTGAAGCAAAAACACCGCGTCAATCTTTTTAAGCAGGTAGCCCCGGGCGCCCAGGCGCATGCATTCGGCCAGATCGTCCCCGTCTTCGCTTACCGTGAGCATCAGCACGGCCATCTGCGGATCAAAGGCAAGGATCTGCGCGAGCGCTTCGCGCCCGTTCATGGTCGGCATGTCAAGGTCAAGCAGCACGATGTCGGGCTTGACCTGCTCGACGAGCTTGACGCCCTCGAGCCCGTCGGCCGCCTCGCCCACCACCTCAAAGTCCTCCTGACGGGTGAGCAGCGCCTTCAGGCCGCTGCGAAAAAGCGTGTGGTCGTCGACGAGCGCAATGCGAATCTTCTTGCCGTCGTTGGCCGTGGTGGTTTCAGCTTCCTGCATAGTTCTTCCAGGTTCCAAAACAGTGGGGTGTCGACCGCGGGGGGCGCCAGTGGGCTGCGGCCCCGGTCATTTCGTGAGCTTAGCGCATTTTTCCCGGTGCGCAACGCGCCCGGAAAGCCAATTGGCCTCATCAAAAAAAGGCGGCGCACGCCGCGCGCAAAACCGTTGTTTGCGCGCAAAAGCGATGCCGTCCGCCTTTTTGGCCTGGCTCGAAGGGGCGCCGGGAGTTCGCGATCGTTGCGCGCAAACCCCCTGCGCCGCCTGAAACAAATTAGGCGTGTCCTTCGTCGGACGCGGGAGCAGCCTGCGCCGCCCCGTTTTGCTGCGCCTGCGCCTGCTGGCGCGCCAGACGCTGCTGGTAGAGCACCTCGAAGTTCACCTCGGGCAGGTTCACCGTCGGCAGCCCCGTGCGGTTGATGAGGTCGGCGAGGTTGGCGCGCAGATAGGGGTAGACGATGCTCGGGCAGAGCACGTTGAGCAGGTGCCGCATGCCGTCTTCGGGAATGTTGCGGATGTCAAAGAGACCGGCCTGCTTGCCCTCGACCAGGAACATCGTGGCCTTTTCGGTGGCAACGGTGATCGTGCCGCGCACCACGACTTCATAGCCCGTGGCGATGCCGTTGACGGCGCTCTGGGAGACCTCGAACTGAATGTCTACGCGGGGCTGCTCTTCGGGCGCATGCAAAAAGACGTCCGGCGCGTGCGGCATCTCAAGCGAGGCGTCCTTGAGGTAGCAGCGCACGAGCTGAAAAGACGGTTCGGTGCTCGGCTGCTGGGCCTGCTCAGGCGTCTGGGGATTCTGAGCGTTCTGGTTTTCTTCTGCCATGGTATGTGGATCCGTAAAAATGGCGCCGTCCTGGCGGCTCTTCGACAAGCCGCGCAAACGGCAGGAATAAAAAACTTAGCGCGAGAAGGGCAGTCCGGCCGCGCGCCAGGCGTTGAGGCCGCCCTGCAGCACATAGGTCTGAAAGCCCAGACCGCGCAGCAAGGGAGCGGCAAGGCGCGTGCGGCGGTTGTCGTCGTCGACGAGCAGCACGGGCTTGTCCTTTTTCAATCGTCCGAACTCGTTTTGAATGCGGTCGGCCGGAATGTTGATCGAACGGGCAAGCGACTCCTTCTTGAAGTCCTTGGGGTCGCGCAGATCGACGATCTGGGCGCCTTCGTGGTTGATGAGCTCCGTTGCCTGGGTGTTGTCGACCATCGGGCCGTTGCGCCGTCTGGTGACGTAGGGCGCGGCAAGCGTCAGCACGCACACAAGAATGATGGCAATCAGCAGGATGTTGTCGATCAGAAACTGGTTCACGTCAGTCAATCCGTGTTGGTCAATCAAAAGCGGCCGCAGCCCGCGCGCGCCGCAAGGCGCGCATCCTGTTGGGCCGCAGCCGCCGTCTGCCGCGAAAGAAAGTGTGCAGACAATTGCGGCATTATAGAATGTCGGGATTGATTGCACTTGGCCGTGCACGCCGCACGGGGCAAGGCGCGGCGCCCCAAGACGGCGTCTCCCGCCGGCCCCGGCGCGCCCTCTTTGTTTGTTGCGCTTTGCGCGGACCCGCTTGACAGGTCCGCCGTCAGCTTCCCTTTTGTGTCCATGGACCATCGCTTTGTCACGCTCTGTCTTTGCGCAGCGCTCCTGGCGGCGTTCGCGCTCGCCCCGGCGCCCGAGGCCGCGGCGGCCGCAGACACAAGCTCAAGCAAGCAGCGCTCGAACCTGCAAAAAGAGCAGCGCACGATCAAGGGACAGATTTCGACCATCAAGAAGGACATCGAAAAAAAGCAGGCCCGCGTCGAGAGCGCCAATCAGGAGCTGCGCGAGTCTGAAAAGGCGATTTCGGCAAGCAACCGCACTTTAAAGGAGCTCGGCGAGAAAAAGGGCGAGGTGGAAAACCAGCTTGCCGACCTCAAGCGCGAGGCAAGCATCGTGGGCATGCACGTCACGGAAGCCGAGGACCTCGTGGCCGTCATCACGCAGGCGCAGTTTCTCAACACGCGCCGCCACCCCTGGCAGGCGGCGCTCACGGGCGACAACCCCAACGACATCACCCGCATGTCGGCCATCCTGCAGTACATGGCCCGGGAGCAGGACCGCACCATCGAGCGGCTTGCCAACCGGCGCAAAAACATCGAGGTGGTCACGGCCAAAACCAATGCGACGCAGCAGGAACTCTCGCGCATCGAGGCCGACGAGCAGAAAAACCGCCAAAACCTCGAAAAAGAGAAGTCGCGCCGCGAAATCGCCGTCAACGAGCTCAAAAAGGAGCTCAACACCCAGCGCGAGCGCTACGAGCAGCTCGTGAAAAACGACCAGCAGCTCACCTCTCTGATTGCCAGCATCGACAAGCAGATCGCCGCTGCCGCCGCCAAGGAGCGCGCCCGCAAGGCGGCGCTTGCCAAGGCCGAAAAGGAAAAGGCGCAGCGCGAGGCGCGCGAAAAGGCGCAAAGCAGCAAAAAGACGCAGGTTGCCAAAAACAACAAAAGCAGCGCGCGCACAACCGCCGCGGCTCCCGCAACGGGCAACTTCGGCAAGCTGCGCGGCAAGCTCACCATGCCCACCAAGGGCAAGGTCGTCGCCCGCTTTGGCCAGAAGCGCCAGGGTGCGGCCTCGGACCTGTCCTGGCGAGGCCTTCTCATCAGCGCCAAGATGGGCCAGGACGTGGTCGCCACCGCCGGCGGCACGGTCGTGTTCGCCGACTGGATGCGAGGCTTTGGCAACCTCATGATCCTCGATCACGGCTCGAACTATCTTTCGGTCTACGCCAACAACGAGTCGCTCTACAAATCCGTGGGCGACACCGTGAAGCAGGGTGAAACAATTGCCAGCGTCGGACAGTCCGGTGGCGAGGATTCCCCGGGCTTATACTTTGAGCTCCGCTACAAGGGAAAGCCCTTTGATCCGGCCCGCTGGATGGCCAAATAGCGCCGAGGCGGCCAACGTTGTTCGTTGACCGTGCACCGGCGCTTTGTTTGTCGGTGTTGTTTTTCCCAAAAGACGCCTCCTGCGCGGCCTCCCCGTCCCTTTTAGTCCCTTTTATTGAGACGCTTCCTCATTTTTTTCAACCCTGACTTTTTGCCATGAGCATCCTTTCGCGCTCCTTATCCATCGCCGCCGCCGGCATGTGCGCCGGCATCGTGCTCACGACGGGACTTGAAGCCCTTGCGGCCGACGAAGACAAAAACGCGCTCCCGCTTGAGGACATCGAGCTCTTTGCCGACGTCTACGGCGCCATCAAGAGCTTTTACGTCGACGAAGTCTCCGACTCCAAGCTGATGGAAAACGCCATCAAGGGCATGGTCGAGGGGCTCGATCCGCACAGCTCCTTTCTTGACTTCAAGGAGTTCAAGGACATGCAGGAGAGCACCACGGGCGAGTTCGGGGGCCTGGGGCTTGAAGTCACCAAGGATCCGTCGGGCGTTCGCGTGGTCTCGCCCATTGACGACACGCCCGCTGCGCGCGCAGGCGTCATGGCAGGCGACCTGATCATCAAGATCGACGGCAAGGCCACGGCCGACTTGTCGCTCAATGAAAACGTCAAGCTCATGCGCGGCAAGCCCAAGACCTCGATCGTGCTTACCATCGCCCGCAAGGGCGAGACCAAGCCCATCGTGGTCAAGCTCGTGCGCGACATCATCAAGGTACAGTCGGTGAAGATGAAGGAGCTTGCCGACGGGCTTGGCTACATCCGCATCTCGCAGTTTCAGGAGCACACGGCCGAAGACGTCGCGCAAGCCCTTGTGAAGCTCAACCAGAAAAAGCACCTCAAGGGCGTGGTGCTTGACCTCAGAAACAACCCCGGCGGTCTGCTCAACGCCGCCATCGGCGTATCGGCTGCGTTTTTGCCCGCCGACAGCCTTGTTGTCTCCACCCGCGGGAGAAACCCGCAGGAAGAGCGCAAGTTCACGGCCACCTACAACGACTACGCCACGAGCAGCGCGGGCAGGGACTACATCGCGGGGCTGCCCGCGGTCACCAAGACCGTGCCCGTGGTCGTGCTCATCAACCCGGCCTCGGCATCGGCCTCTGAAATCGTCGCCGGCGCCCTGCAGGACCACAAGCGCGCCACCATCATGGGCACGCGCTCCTTCGGCAAGGGAAGCGTGCAGACGATTCTGCCGCTTCGGATGAAGCGCGACGAGACGACGGGCGTCAAGATCACGACGGCGCGCTACTACACGCCCTCGGGCCGCACGATTCAGGCCAAGGGCATCACGCCCGACATTGCCGTTGACGACACGCCCGAAGGAAACTACCCGTCCTTTACGATCCGCGAGTCGGACCTCGCGCACCACATTGAGGTCGACGAAGAAAACGAAGGCGCAGGCAAGGCCGACAAGAAGGCCGAGAAGAAGGCTGACGAAAAAGCCCGCGAGCAGCGCGAGCTCGAAGAGGAGCTTCAGGCCGAGGAAGAGGCCAAGATGCCCGAGCTGCGCTACATGTTCGGCGACGAAAAGGACTTCCCGCTGCAGCAGGCGCAGGCCTATCTGCTCGGCAAGGACGTGATCACGCACGAAGAGACGCAGGCCAAGCTCAAGGCCGAGCGCGAAAAGGCCCGCAAGGCCGAGGAAGCCAAGGCCCAAAGCGAGCAGAAGGCGCAGGACAAGACTTCCGGCAAGGCCGGCGCCGAGCGCTAAAAGCCAAAACCTTGCCGCGCACCGCGCTTGATAGAGATGAGCATGACTTCAGGCCCTGTCAAGAAACCGGCCGCCTCGCCCGCTTCGGGCGGCGCAGCCGCCTTGCGCGGCAGCCGCCACGCGCTTCTTTCCGAAATCGGAGCGCAGGGGCAGGAGCGCATCAGCGAGCTTTCCGTGCTCGTGATCGGTGCGGGCGGCGTGGGGTGCCCCGCCGCGCTTTATCTTGTCGAATCGGGCATTCGCAGCATCACGCTTCTTGACGCCGACAAGGTGGAGGCTTCCAACCTCGCGCGGCAAATCCTGCATCTGCCCGACAGAATCGGCATGAACAAGGCCGCAAGCGCCAAAGAGACGCTCTCGCGCATCAACCCGGACGTGAAGGTCGAGGGCTTTGACGTCTGGGCCGATGAAAAGACAATCCGCGCGCATGCCGCAAACGCCGACATCATTCTTGACTGCTCGGACAACTTCCGCACGCGCCACGCGGCAAACCGCGCGGCGCTTGCTCTCGGCAAGCCGCTTGTGACGGTCTCGGCCATTCGCTTTAGCCTTCAGGTCGCCTTCTTTGACTTCAGCCGCAGCGACTGCGGCTGCTATGCGTGCATGTTTCCCGACGATGAGGATGCGGCCTCCGACGTCAAGGCCTCGTCCGTGGGCGTTCTCGCCCCCGTCACGGGGCTTGCGGGACTTATCGCCGCAGAAGAAGTCCTCAAGTGGGCCGCCGGAGCCGACTCGCTTGCCGGGCGTCTGCTGATGCTCGACACCCTCTCCTGGCAGATTCAGACGTTCAAAATCGCCAAAATGCCAGGCTGCGCGGCGTGCGCAGGCCGCACGGCCGCCTCAGACTAGTGCAGCTGCCCCCAGTAGAGCGTGATTGAAGACTCCTCGCCGAACGTGCGGCCCGCGACAAGATAAAGGGGCCCGAACCAGCTGTCGACTGCCGCATAGATGCTCGCCGCGCGCTTCCAGGATCGATCCGGCTGCCAGATCTGCGAATCATCCCCGCCCCCGTCGTAGGCGCGGCCGATTTCCGCGCTCGCGCCGATATAGACCGGCATGCGCAGAATGTCCACGCTGCGGCTGACGTCGTGATAGAGCATGGCGCGCGCAAGGTGCAGGCGGTTGCCCGCCCAGCGCCCGTAGGGCGAGCCAGACAAGTTGAAGACGCCCCCGAGGTTGAAGTTGCCCGCCTGCGGCGCGCGGGCGTAGCGCCCGGACAAAAGAAGCGTCGTGCGCCGCCCCAGAGAAAAGGGCTTCCAGACGTTGACGTCGTAGGCCACGCTGTTGATCGTCTCCATGCGGGTGGAGTCCGGCGAAATGGCCTTCCAGACCGAGGCGTCGACAAGAAGCCCCTTTTTGGGAAAGCTCGCATCGTCAAGCGTATCGAGCCCGAAGGTGATCCGCCCGTAGGCCGAATCGGCCCTTGCATTGAGATCAATCGTGCCGATCTCGGCCTTGGTGCGGTTGTCCATCCAGCCGCCGCCCACCGTGACGCGCCCGAACCGCCCGAGGTCGTAGCCCAGGGCAAGGCCCAGATCGAGCCTTTCGTTGTGATAGCGCGCAATGGCCGTGCCGTTGTCGCTGTAGACGTCAAAGGGCTCCCACTCGTAGCTCACTTTGGGCTGAATGAAAAACGAGCTTGAAGCGCCCAGGGGCTGCATCCAGTCCGAGGAAAGCCGCTTGACTTCTCCGGCCTGCACGAGGTTTGTCCAGCGCGCGCCCCAGCCGTTGAGCCACCCCCAGGTGTGCGAGAGCATCACGTTGAAGGTGTTGGACTGCGCAAAGTTGCTCTGCAGGTTGCCGCCAAAGCGCAGCACCGAGTAGCCGTAGTCTTTTTCCGTGGGCTCAAAAACCAGAACCTCCGTCCCGTAGGGGCCCGGCTCAAAGCGAAAGGGCACCCCCTGAAAGTCTCCCGTGGCCCAGAGCTCTCGCGCGGCCTCGGCCACCTCGTCGTTGGAGACGGGCTTGCTTGTGTCGATGTCGATGTTTGAGATCACGCGCTCGGGGTTGACCGTTTCAAGCCCTGCCACTTCAACGCCCGAGAGCATGTGCTCGCGCGGGCGCTGCATCTCGTCGCTTCGCGCCTGCGCCCAGGCCGCGTACTGATCCGTGCGCACGGCAAGGGCCTTCAAGCGCTCCCTTTGGGCCATGGCGGCCGCGTAGCCGCGCGCGATGATCTCGTCGGCGCGCATGAAGTCGCCCGAGGTGATGCCCGTGAGATCGGGCTCGATGTAGATGTCGCCGGGCCCGATCTCTTTTTTGGAAGCCTGCACGTTCTGCTCGGTGAGCAGATTGACCACCTGCCCCATGATGCCCACGATGCTCGAGAGAGACTCCCGGCGCCCCAAGGGCGTTCCCGTGTTGATGATGACGAGCCTTTGCGCGCCCATCGCGCGCGCCTGCCCGACGGGAAGGTTGTCGACGAGCCCCCCGTCGACCAAAAGGCGCCCGTGAAACTGCACGGGAGCGTAGGCGCCAGGCACCGACATCGAGGCGCGCATGGCCTGCGCGAGCGTCACGTTTTTCTGCAGCACCACGCGCTCGCCCGTCTCAAGATCGGTGGCGACGGCCGCAAAGGGAATGGAAAGTTGGGAGAGATCGTTGACCGAAGCAACGGGCTCGGTGACGCGCTGCAGGAAGATGTCAAGCTCCTGCGAGGGCACCACCTCGGCGGGAAACTCAAGGCCCTTGCGGGTGAGCCCGATTTCTCCCCTGCCCAGGCCCTGCCGGTCGTCTTCCTTCTGGCGCCACGTGAGCTTTTCCCGATCCGGGCTCGGGGCAAACATCCGAGGCCAGTTCACCGAGAGCGTGATGCTGCGGATCTCATCGGCGCTGTAGCCCGCGGCAAAGCCTCCGCCCACCATCGAGCCCATGCTCGTGCCCGCCACCACGTCAAAGGGCACGTGCAGCTCTTCGAGCGCCTTTAAAACCCCGATGTGCGCAAAGCCCCGCGCGCCGCCCCCGGAGAGCACCAGCCCGATGCGCTCGCGCGCAGGGGGCGCACCGCGCGTCGACTGCTCCGCGGCCTGCGCCTCTGAAAAGACAAGCAGCGCGGAGCACAAAAGTAAAAGGAGAGCCCGGGGCATGAGGCGGAGGCAAACAAAGACGGTGAAATCAAACGAAAAAACTGATGCTTGAGCTGATTGGGCGAGTTTAGCCGCTTTGCGCAAGCCCCGAGTTTCGCCATGGAGTTTCGCCATGGAAGGCGCGCGGGTGCAAAAGCGCCAAAGAGCGCTCTGCGCGCGGCGCGGCCGTTGTTTTAAAATTGTTTGTCTTGCGCAGTCCGTCAGGGGTTTTGCGCGCGCTTTTTTGCATGGACTTCTTCACCAAAGGACGACATCCCGATGCCGATGATTGAAATTAAGAACGTGAGCAAGTGGTACGGCTCATTTCAGGTTCTCAAGGACTGCAGCACCAGCGTGGAAAAAGGCGAAGTGGTGGTGATCTGCGGCCCCTCGGGCTCGGGCAAGTCCACGCTCATCAAGACGGTCAACGCGCTTGAACCCTTCCAGCAGGGCGAAATCCTCATCAACGGCATCAACGTGGGCGACCCCAAGACGGATCTGCCCAAGCTGCGCTCGCACGTCGGCATGGTGTTTCAGCACTTTGAGCTCTTCCCGCACCTGACGATCACGGACAACCTGACGCTTGCGCAGATGAAGGTGCTCGGGCGCAGCCGCGAGGAGGCAACCGAGCGCGGCCTGCAGCTTTTAAACCGCGTGGGGCTTTTAAAGCACGCGCCCAAGTACCCCGGCCAGCTCTCGGGCGGCCAGCAGCAGCGCGTGGCCATCGCCCGCGCCCTTGCCATGGATCCGGTGTGCATGCTCTTTGACGAGCCCACCTCGGCCCTGGACCCCGAAATGATCAACGAGGTGCTCGACGTCATGGTCGAGCTTGCCAAGGAAGGCATGACCATGATGGTGGTCACGCACGAAATGGGCTTTGCCCGCAAGGTGGCCGACCGCGTGGTGTTCATGGAGGCGGGACAGATTCTTGAAGACGCCAAAAAAGACGAATTCTTCAACTCGCCCCGCTCCGAACGCGCCCAGCAGTTCCTCTCGAAGATTCTCTCGCACTAAAGCGAGAAAGCGCGCCCGCTTTGGCGGCGCGCGCCGCACTCTTTTTCTCGGGCAAACGCGCCCAAGCCAAAACGCCGCTTCCACGAAGCGGCGTTTTGCGTTTATGGGCGGCCTTTTCCCCTGCCTTCGAAGGCGGGCGCGGGACTTATCGCCCTAGCGCCTTTCCACCGCCCACATGGCGATTGACGCCAGAATCAGCATAAGGAGCGAGGGCAGCGGCGCCACCACCATGGCGGGCCACGTGTTGAGAATCCCCATGAAGGCGAAGATGTTGTTGAGTGCGTAAAACGAGATGCCGATCATGAGGCCGATGAAGATGCGAATCGACACGCCCCCGCTTCTGACGTTCAAATAGGCAAAGGGCATGGCGACGGCAAGCATCACGAAAATCGCCATCGGATAGAAGATCTTGTTCCAGAGCGCCACCTCGTAGCGCTCCGTCGTCTGGCGCGTGCTCTTTAAGTGTCCGATGTAGCTCCACAAATCGGCAATGCCCATGCGCTCGGGCTTGATCGTCAAAACGCCGAGAATGTCGGGGCGCATGTCGGAGGGAAGCAGCAAATCGGCCCCCTTGCGGAACGAGCTCGCCTCGACCATGGGGTTTTCGTCGCGCGTAACGCGCGGCAGCGTCTCGACCGTGGCGTCCTTCAAGTGCCAGCCCGAATTGGGGATGTAGTTGGCCTCCGGCGCGTGCACGATGCGCAGCAGCTCTCCCTCGTCGTTGAACTCAAAAACGCGCCAGGCCCCCGTGCGGCTGTCTTCGCCGGCAATGAGGTTGTGCACGTTCACAAAGCGCATCGTCACCTCTCCGGCCTTGCCGGGCTCGACCGTGTCCTTGGCCCAGACGCCGGAGGCGTAGCCGCGGGCGGTGAGCGTGCTGTTAAAGAGGATCGTGTGCATCTCGCCCCTTAATTTGTCGGCCGCAGGCGTTATCCACTCGCCCAAGGCGTAAGTCATGGCAATGAGCACCGAGGCGGGCACGAAAAGCATGGCGGCAAGCCGCATGGGCGAGAGGCCCGCCACGCGCAAAATCGTGAATTCGGAGTTCGCTGCCCAGCGGCTTAGCGTGTAGACGCCGCCCAGCAGAGCCGCAATCGGCATGACCTCGTACAGACGCGAGGGGAGCTTCAATACCGTCAGAAACAGCGCCATGCTGAAGTCATAGCGGCTTCCGATGTTTTTTGCCTGTCCCACCAGGTCAAAAAACGCAATGAGGAGCACGAGCGAGACGAGAATAAAGCCCGTCGAGAGCAGGATCTCCTTGGCCAGGTGTCGGGTGACGACTCTCACTTTCTGCGCCTCCCGAAAACCCTGTAGGGGAACTCAACGACCTTGAGCGGAATCCAGCGCTGCAGCCAGACGCGGCGCACGAAAAGCAGCACCGTAATCAAAAACACCGTTCCGTTTAAAGCCACCAGCGCGGCAAACCAGGGCGCCCGCCCTGTTTTAACCCAGGTCTCGGCCACCGAAATGCCGTTTAAATACAAAATGAAGATCAAGACGGCAAGCACAAGGCTCAGGCTTTTGCCCGCGCGGGGGTTGGTGTAGGACAAGGGGATGGCAAGAAGCGCCAGATTAAAAGCCGCCAGGGGCCAGCACAGGCGCCAGACGAATTCGGCCTTGGCAACAGGCGTATCAAGCGCAAGCAGGCGGTCCAAGGGCAATTCCTCGACGTCGCGGCTTGCGTAGACCTGATCGGCCTTGCTCTCGAGCCTCAGCTCGTAGGTGTCGAAGTCGACCACGCGCCAGGCGGCGTCTTCCGAGGCGCTCGTGTCGTAGCGGCGGCCGTCCTTTAGCACCGCATAGCGGATGCCGCTTGGCGTGACGCGGATTTCTCCGGAATTTGCCTTGACGATCGTCTCGCCGCGCCCGTTGCGCTCGCTCATGAAGATGTTCTTGATCTTCGTGCCGTCTTCGCTCACCTCTTCGATGAAGAACACGCGCGAGCCGCCCTCGGTTTCGATAAAGCGCCCCGGAGAGATGCGGTTGACGTCGTCGCGCTGCTCAAACTGCTGCGAGGCGCGCTCAATCTGCGCCTTGGCCCAGGGGGTGATCACAAGCGAAATGACGGCCACAAGCGCCACCATCGGCAGCGCAAACCGCAGCACGGGCCCCACCCAGCGCAGCAGGCTCAGGCCGCCCGAGCTGAACCAGACCACCATTTCGCTGTCCTGCCAGCTGCGGATCATCACCATCAGCACGGCGATGAAAATGGAAAGCGCCAGAAGCGCCGGCAGGTTGGTGAGCGACGAATACACCATCAGCTCGAAGACCGAGCGCGAGTCGACGCTGCCGCCGGCGGCCTCGCCCAGGATCGTCACGAGCCCGATGGTGAGCACGATGGAAAAAAGCACCGTGAAGACGCCGCCCGCACTGCTTGCAAACTCATTGACCAGCAACCGTCTGAAAATCATAGTGGCGTCAAGGGCTCGAAAAAACAAAAGCGCCCGGCGGGCGGCGAAAGGCAAGTAAAAAGGACGGCGGCAAAAAAAATGCGCCGCAAACGTTCGTCAAAAATGCGTCAATCGGGCGGCGTGAAAAAAGACCGCACCCGGACATTCTAGCCGCGCCGGCAGGAAAACCTTTGCCGGCGCGGGCGTCCGGGCGCCTCTTTTTTGTTTGAATTGGTTAGTGGTCTTCAATCCTCTGATAGGACTTGGTCTTGTCGCCCAGATAGTGGAGCAAAAACGTCATCACGACGAGAGACCCGAAGGCCGCGGCAAGCGACAGCGGCAGGCTGCCGCCCGAGACGCCCGCCACGAGGTAGCCGAAGGCCGCGCAGCCCGCCGCCACAACGGCATAGGGAATCTGCGTGGAGACGTGCTCCATGTGGTTGCACTGGGCTCCGGCCGACGAAAGAATCGTCGTATCCGAAATGGGCGAGCAGTGATCGCCAAAGACCGACCCCGCCAGCGTTGCCGAGAGCACAACCACCGTAAGCGACGGGTCAAGGGCCTGAATGATCGGCACCACGATCGGAATCAGAATGCCGAACGTGCCCCAGGCCGTGCCCATGGAAAAGGAAAGGAAGGCCGCAAGGCAAAAGACGATGGCCGGCAGAAACATCGCGCTCATCCCGGAGCTCGTGACGACCTGCTCCATGAACGCGGGCGTTGAGAGCAGATCGCGGCACACGCCCGAGAGCGTCCAGGCAAGAATGAGGATGATGTTTGCCGGCAGCATGAGCTTCATGCCTTCAACCGAGCCCGCGGCAAAGTCGGCAAAGCTCATGAGCTTGCGGGGCACGTACATCAGCAGCGCCACGATGAGCGCGCCAAAGGAGGCAAAGACAAGCGAAATCGACGCCGACGAGTTGCCGATCGCCGCCTGGAAGGTGTGGTACTTGGCGTCTTCGCCCCAGTAGCCGCCCGTGTACATGAGCGCGAGCACCGCAAAGATCATGAGCGCAAACAAAGGCACGAGCATGTCCCAGAGCGTGCCGCGCGGGTTGTAGCGCAGCTCCTCGGCCTTCTGCACGGGCCCTTCAGTGGCCATGCCCTTGACGGCGCGGTACTCGGCGCGGCGCATCGGACCGAAGTCGAGGTTGGTAAAGCAGATGAAAAACACCATGAAAAGCGACAGCAGCGCATAAAAGTTCCACGGGATCGTGGCGATGAACGCGCCGATGTCGCTTTCAAAGGCGCCGGTGTCCTTGAGGCTTGACCCCACGGCGGCGGCCCACGACGAGATGGGCGCGATGATGCACACGGGCGCGGCCGTGCTGTCGATGATGTAGGCAAGCTTGGCGCGGCTCACCTTGTAGAAGTCCGTGATGGGGCGCATGACCGTGCCCACGGTCAGGCAGTTGAAGTAGTCGTCGATGAAGATCGCGATCCCAAGCCCCGTGGTTGCCGCCAGAGACGAGCGGCGCCCCTTGATGACGCGCGTGGAGGCCTTTCCGTAGGCGATCGTGCCGCCCGAAAGGCTGATGAGGTACACGAGCGCCCCCAGAAGCGAGCAGAAGATGAGAATGTTGAAGTCGACCTTCTTTGCCATGAGCGAGAAGGCCGTCTCAAGCGTTCCCATGAGAATGTTGGCGTCGGTGCCGCAGGCGTAGATGAGCGTGCCGGTGAAGATGCCCACGAGCAGCGACGAGAAGACTTCCTTGGTCAAGAGCGCCAGACCGATGGCTACGATCGGCGGCAGAATGGACCACCATTGGGCGGCATAAGGTTCCATGACTGTTCCTTGCGGTTCCTTTTTGGGTTCCTGTTGGGTTCCGTTTTAATTTCCTTTGGGCGCCTTGGGCGCGGGCTTCCGGGCCCTTGCAGTCCCGTGAGCTTGCGCCCGGGCTGCTGTTGTTTTTTCTCTTTTTTGTTTTTTGACTGCGGCGGCGCCTGCGGCAAAAGCAGCCGGCGCCGTTTAAAAAAGGGTGTTTAGGCGCTGCGGCCCGCCAAAAGCGCGTCAAGTCCGCGACCGAGCTTGAGTCGGGCGGCCTTGCGCTCGAGCAACTCCCGGGTTTCGCCGCGGGCCGCGTTGACGACGATGCAGCCCTCGATCGGGCACAGGGCCTGGCAGCGCGGCGACTCGTAGCTGCCCACGCACTCGGTGCAGCGCCCCTGCCGGATCTGATAGTGCTCCTCGCCCATCACGATCGCCTCGTTGGGGCACTCGGGCTCGCAGACGTCGCAGTTGATGCACTCGTCGGTAATGATCAAAGACACGGTGTTGTTGTTCCTTAGCTGCTTTAATACAAAGTTCCGCTCTGCGTGAAAAAGCGGCTTTTTTGGCGTTCTTTTCCTTAGCGGCGCTCAAATTTGGCGTTGAGCCGCTCCAAGGCCAGGGGCGAGACAAACTTCGAAACATCGCCTCCCATGGAGGCGATTTCGCGCACGAAGCTGCCGCTTACAAACTGATGCTCAAGCGCGGGCATCAAAAACACGGTCTCGGCCTCGGGCGCGAGTTCCCTATTCATGCCCGCAAGCTGAAACTCATACTCAAAGTCGCTCACCGCCCGCACGCCGCGCACGATGACGCGCACGCCGTGCTCGCGCACCACGTCGCACAAAAGTCCCTCGTAGCCGATGACCGTGACGCCCGCCTTGCCGCGGGTGAGTTCGCGCGCCAGATCAAGTCTTTCTTCAAAGGAAAAAAGAGGGTTTTTGCGCGCGCTCCTGGCCACCGCCAGAATCACTTCGCCAAAAAGCGAGAGCGCTCTCTCAAGCACGTCCTCGTGCCCGAGCGTCATCGGGTCAAACGTCCCCGGGTAGATGGCCTGAACCATGGCTGCGTCTGGAAAGCGTTGCGCCTGCCTCTTGTGCGGGCAAACGAAAAAGAATGGGAAAACCGCAGGAGCGGCTTTCTTTTTTGGAGCCGTTTATTTTAACAACCCCGCCCGCGCGGCATCGAGGGCTCCACGGCCCTCGCATACGATTTTAGATTCGGTTTGCCTGGCCTTCCCCATTCCTGGCGACCAAGGAAAGGGGCGGGCTCCATGCTGAAGTCCGCCCCGCAACCGTCAAAACGCGTAGCGATATCCGGCTTTCAAGTACTGCGCTACATAGTCTCCGTTACCGGCCGAAACGCCGTAGTAGAGACTGAACGCGTGCGATTCCCCGACCGAGCCGGTAAGTCCGAACTTTGCCGAATAGACGACGCTGCTCGCTATCCTTGTATCGATCATGTCTTCGGCCGTGCTTCCCACAAGACCTACACGGTTCTCAACCGACTTGTCGCCTGCCATGGGCGCAATTTCAAGATCGAGATAAGGCATGAAATCTAGGCCGCCCGCCGTCGCGAAGGCATTCGAGAATGCAACGCCGAAGGGGAAAGCCACAAGGTTTGCGGTTTCGCCGCGGTAGTCGAAGCCGCCGGCGCTGAAGTCGTCCAAGTCAATGTGCGTCCACCGCACGCCGATATGCGGCGTTGCGACGTAGCCGGCACCGATTTCAAATGCTCTCTCAAGCCGGGCGGACGCAACAATGGCCGACACGTCAGGCTCGCCCTTGAAGCCGCTCTGCGAAATGTCGTTCTTCGTCTGCAGCCAGCCGACCGAACCGATTACGTTGAAGATGCCGGCGTCCCAAGCTCCGTAAAGGTGCACTCCCCAATAGTCGACCTCGTTCTTTGTTCCAGACGCGGCAGCCTGACCGCGAACGGAGCCCGTGCCGAAACTCAATGCCGCACCCACTACGCCGCCGTCGAGGGCATAGTCTGCGCCCAGCATGCCGCCGGCGAGATCGCTCTTGAAACCGTAGCTGCCTGCGCCAGCCTTGAATTCATGCGCCCGGCTGAACGACCCGTTAAGATCGACCCAAAGGTTCGCACGACCCGGTTCAAAATCCTTGGTTGCGAAGGCGGCCCCGTGCCGCATGATGGATTCGTCGGCCATTACGGATGCGTTAAGCGCCGCTATTTGGGCGCCGCCGGCGGCGCCCATGAGTGCAATGCGATTGAGCATCTTCCCGGACGCTGCTGTCGTGTAGGAATCAGACGTAAGTGCAATGATCCGATCAGCACCGGTGCCCGTTGCCCCCGAAAGCGCCGCCTCAACGACGTTCGGCATCAGCAGGCCGCTCCCAAAGACGTCCTCAGCAGACTTCTTGACAAGGCGGTTCCCGACAACTTCAGTGAGGAGATTGTCGGTTTCGAATACATAGCCCTCGGGCGCTTCGGTGCCGGAAGTTTCAAACACCACCGTCCCGCCCTCAACGCGCGCAGAATTCACCAACCGAACGACTGAGGTCGATTCGGCAGAGGCATGGTCAACCGTCACGAGCGGGGAACGGCCGTCGTAGCCCTCGGCAGCAACGATGACAAGCGTTCCGTCAGCCAGAAGATCAAGCGAACTGCCCGAAGCAGCCGCGTCTGCCTGAGCGTCGGAGCCGACTATGTAGCGGCCTTCGAGCGTTGTGCCTGCATAAAGGACAAGCGCTGCGGCGTCTTCGTCGGTCGTGTAGGACTCGGCCTCCGTTCGGCTCATGCCGAGACCGGCAGTGCCGATGATGAGCAGATCACCCGTGAATTCGCGCCAGTCGCCGTTGAAGCCGACTCCGGCATCCGTGGCAATCGACACGACTCCGGCCCCGCCGAGCGCACTGCTTGCATTAACGTCCGTATTGCCAAGAAGCGAAATGCGGGCTTCTTCACCTGCATAAATGCCGACTGCGATCGAATCGTCCCGACTCGCGGTTGCGGTAACCGTGCCGCCGCCGTATTCGAGTTCTCCGCCGTCCGCGTAGATGCCGACGGCAACGTCAGAGCCCGTCGCCTGGATGTCGCCGGCGCCTTTGCGGAGCAGCTCCGAACCTGCGTCTGCATACAGTCCGTATGCTGCGCCGTTACCGCTGGTGCTCGTTGCGGAAACATCAATCAATCCGTTTCCGACGGTGACGCGCGAGCGATTGCCGCTGTAGATGCCAACCGTTTCAGCAATCCCTGCAGCCGCCTGTGATTTCGCATGAATTTCAGTATCGGCCAGCGTTACCTCGTTGACGGGGGCCCCGTCATCCTGATTGCTGTTCACGCCGCGTGCCGTGGAACTGCTGTTTGAATCCGTTGATGTATTAATGGCCGAGAGCGTAATGACCAGCGCCTCGGTGGAAGAAATCGTGTTGCCCCGATCGGAGTGGCTTTCTGCAGAAATGCCGAAAGCCTGCGCTGCATACCCATCGTTCTCGGCAACTGCTTTGATGGTGCCGCTCGCTATCGTGACATCTCCGCCGTTGTTCGTGATAACGCCTTGAGCTACCGCTACATAGGCGTTGTCGCCGTGAGCGGCGACATCAATTTCAAGAGAGGCGACATCTTCAGTCACGCCCCAAGTGTTGTAGATCCCGTTGGCATAGACCGATTGGTTGCCGTTCGTGTTGGTTCCGGTGACGTCGATGTTGATCCTGAGATTGTCAGTACGGACGGTGTAAAGCTCCTCCTCGTTACCAACCCACACATAGAGACCGTTTTTCGTGTAGACAAAATCACCACTCGAGACAGTGGCGTTGAGCGAGATGTCGCCTTCAATCGTCAGATCGGAGCCCCATTGACCGCCAACCACATAATTTGGGTAGGTCGTGCTGCCGTCAATGACGTCGCCGTCTTGGAAGTGGTAGACGAAGCCCTCTTCGGCACTGCCCGTACGGATGGCCTCGAATGCCGTGCCGTCTGAGTCACTTGCCTTGAGCGGCCCTTCGTACTGAACTGCAGCAGCGGGTAAAGCGGCGAAGGCCGCTAAAACTGCAAGAAAAAGAGTTTTAGTGGGGAGGGGGGGGGGTTTGTGGTGCGCGATTGATGGGGTTTGAACTTGGCATGACTACCTCCTTTGAGACTTACGGCACTGCGGCTCGGTCACGGCGGTGAGTTTTACGACTGTCTCTTTACCGGGCTATTCAGCGCGGGCCAAAAGATGCCGAAAGACTGCCGAAACTTGATGGGGCATAGCAACACTATCACGGAAAAAGACCCGGATTTTCTTGGGCTCCTGGCTTGGGGCGAAGTTTTTAGGGAGGCTTATGCGTTAGCTGTGCGAGAGCTCTTCCAACGCGGGCAACTTGCAGGCGGTCCGTAGTCTGCCTTCATGCCGCTCTTTGCGCCGGTCTCCTCGCCAATCACTGCAAAAGGAGGCCGATAGAATGTCTGTCCCGCGCGCGGGAGAACGCCTGGCCGGCGCTACCGAAACGCATTTTCTTTACTTGCCGCCCCGCCGGACCGCACGGCCCGAAATCCCCCCTGCGTTCCATTCTGACCGATCCTTGATTTCGTTCTTTCAGGGCGAAAAACAACACCTCCAAATGAAGAGAGCTTTTTAATGGCAAAGCGCAAGACGTACGGAAACACATGGTGGGGCGCCGCATGGCTTGCGGCCATTTCCAACGTTCCCAATGAAAACCGGCTCGGCCGCGGCCGCAGCTACTATCAGTCGGGCCGCGTGCGGCAGGCTAGCTTTGACACGAGCACCCTGCGTCTGACGGCGCTCGTTGACGGCAGCGCCTACTACCCCTACGAGGTGAGCTTTTCCTTTGATCCCCTGAAGAACGACCAAAAAGAGCGCCTTCTTGCCGCCGTGCGCGAAGACCCGGAACTCGTGGCCGAAATTCTCGACGGCAACCTGCCGCCGCAGCTTCTGGATCTGTGCCGCAGCCGGAAAATCGAGCTCTTCCCCACAAGGTGGCAGCACCTGCACCCGCAGTGCTCGTGCCCGGATTCCTCGCCCTTTTGCAAGCACATCGCCGCGCTTTTTTATCTGCTGCTCGATCAAATCGACGGCAACCCGTTTCTTGTCTTCCTCACCCGCGGCGTCGACCTCAAGGCGGAGATGAAAAAAGCGGGCGTCGACATCACCCGCGTCGAAAAGGAAAAGCCGCGCACGCCCTCGGAAATCCTCTCTTCGCTCACGGCGGGCAGAGCGCCGATTGCCGCGCTCTCCGAAGAGGAGGCGCTCGCGCGGCTGCGCCGCATCGACTTAAGCGCCCTGCCCGACATGTCGGAAGTGCTCGCGCGGCTTCTTCCCGCGCGCTTTCGCCCTTCAACGCCCGAAGACCAGGCGCGCATCATCAAGAGCATGTTGAGGAAAGCGTCCGCGTTTGCGCACGCCGTGCCGCTTGAGTCCGTTGTCAGAGCACTGCAGGAAAAGGCTGACGAAGGAAAAGAGCAGACAAGCGCCGCCCTGCTCGAGTTGTGCGAGGCGGCCGGCTTCAAGCAAAAACTAATCGCTGAAAACGCACGCATCACGCCCGTTTTTGACTGCCGTCACGGCATCGACCCTGTCATCGGGCTCAAGCTTGCCTACAAGCGCCCCCGCGCCCGCAAGGAGACGCTTGAAGTGGTGCCTGAAAAGCTGCAGGGCGCCCTTGCCCGGACGGCGTGCTCCATCCCTGCCCGCATTCTCTTTGATCTCGCGCCCGAGACGGAGTGCTTTGAAGCGCTCGCACGAGCAGCCTGCGCCCTTCTTGCCGCGCGCGCCGTCACCCCCGTGCCGATGCTGCGCGAAAAAGCCGAAGAAGGCGCCTGCCCGCGCATCTGGTGGATGCCCATGATGCGAGAGCCCCGCACGGCCCGCCTGATTGACGACCTTGCCCGCGGCGCCGGCCCCTGGCTTGCGTCGCTTTTGACGCCCGCTTCGCTTGAAGCGGCTTTGCTTGAAGCCGACGACCCGCGGTTTGCGCAGAAAGCCGTCGTCTGGATGCTCACGGCGCTCTTGTCAAACTTCATGGCCGGGGCAAACGGCGACATTCTCAAGTCAAGCGACAGCCCCGCGCCCCAAACCGTCATTGCGGCCGCCCTCGACGTGAGCTCTTTGGACGGCCGGACGCCGCAAGTCTTTGCCGAGGCCATCACGCGCTACTTTCGCGCCTTTCTCATTGCAGACGGCTACCCCTGGCGGCCGGTTCTCACCGCGCGCTCGCACGCCACGGGCGTCAAGCTCAATTTCGGCATTCTGGCGCGCGAGGTCACGGGCGATGCGCTTGCCGCAATCGAAGCCGACGAAACCAAAGACGAAACAGAGGCGGCCGAGGCCGGGCAGGCGCAGTCCTCGGCTGGGCAGCACGCACCGCTTGATTTGCGCCGTCCTGTGATGCTCAGGCGCCTTCTCACCGATGAAGCCTGCAGCGCCGATTGCTTTGCGGTCTTGAGCGTCATCAAGACGCTCTCGGAGGCCTATCCGATTCTTGAGCGCATCCCGGCAAGCCGCGGCAAGCCCGTTACGCTCACTCCGGGCGAATTAAAGGAGTTTCTCTTTGAGGCCGCGCCCGTTTTGATGGTGCTTGGCGTCACGGTGATGCTGCCGCAGTCCTTGAAACACCTCGTCACCCCGCGCCTTGCGGCCTCGGTGAGCGCGGGCAAGAGCAAGGGCGGCGCCATTTTGGGCAAGGACGCGCTCTCGCGCTTTGACTGGCAGGCGGCTCTGGGAGACAAAAAGCTCACGCTCGAAGAGCTCGAGGCGCTCGCGGCCCACGCCGGAGAAGTCGTGCGCATGGGCGAAGACTTCGTCTACATCGAGGGCGATGCGCTTGCAAAAATCATCGACGCCGTCAAAAACCAGCCGCAGCCCACGTACCTTGAAAAGATGCGCGCCGCTCTCATGGGAGAGTACGAAGGGGCGCAGGTGACGCTCTCCGACGAGCTCAAGGAAAAGTTAAAGGGCATGACGCAGGTCGCCGACGTTGCGCCTCCGGCGGGGCTTGCCGCAGTGCTTCGGCCCTATCAGCAGCGCGGCTTCTCGTGGCTTATGAAAAACCTCAGGCTCGGGCTTGGCGCACTTATTGCCGACGACATGGGGCTTGGGAAAACCCTGCAGGTGATTGCGGCGCTGACGGCCCTGAAGGAAGACGGGGCGCTCTCGCGCAGCAAGGTGCTCGTCGTTGTTCCCACGACGCTTCTTACCAACTGGCAGCGCGAGCTCGCCAAGTTTTCTCCCTCGCTGACGGTGGGCCTCTACCACGGCCCCGATCGGGCGCTGCCGCCAAAGGAGAGCGCCCCCGACGTGACGCTCACGAGCTACGGCACGCTCAGGCGCGACGCCGAGGCGCTTGCCGCCTACGGCTGGCGTCTGCTGGTGCTCGACGAGGCGCAGGCCGTCAAGAATTCGAGCACCTCGCAAAGCGTCGCCGTTCGCGCGCTCAAAGCTCCGCAGACGATCGCCATGACGGGCACGCCCGTTGAAAACCGCCTGCTTGAGTACTGGTCGATTTTTGAGGCCGTACAGCCGCGCCTTCTGGGCTCGATCAAGGATTTCACGCGCACCTTCGCCGCGCCCATTGAGTCGGCGCACGATGCGCACGCGGCAGAAGCCTTCAGGCGGCTTACCGCTCCCTTCATGCTGCGCCGCGTCAAGACCGACAAGTCGATCATTGCCGATCTGCCTGAGAAAAACAGCATCGATCAGTTCACGACGCTCACGCCCGAGCAGGCCGCGCTCTATCAAAAGACGCTGGATGCGGCCATGCGCAAAATCGAGAAAGTCGATGAAGAGGCCTCAAAGGAGGGTCTTGCCTCCTCGCAGGCGCGCACCAAGCGCCTTGGGACGGTTCTCAAACTCATCACGAGCCTAAAGCAAATCTGCAACTCGCCTTCGCAGTACCTCAAGACCGAAACCGCGCTTCCGGATTCGGGCAAGGGACAGGCGCTGCTCGAGACCCTTGCGCGCTGCAAAGACGCCGAGCGCAAGGTGCTCATCTTTACGCAATACCGCGAAATGGGAGAGAGACTGCAGCGCTGGATCGCCAACGCGACCGGCGAAGCCGTGGACTTCCTCAACGGGGCGGTGCCGCTTGCCAGGCGCCAGAGCATGGTCGATCGGTTTCAAACCGACCGCAGCGTGCGCACTTTGATCGTTTCGCTTAAAGCGGGCGGCACGGGGCTTAACCTCACCGCCGCCTCGGCCGTCATCCACTACGATCTTTGGTGGAATCCCGCCGTTGAGGCGCAGGCCACGGACCGCGCCTACAGAATCGGGCAGCGGCGCGACGTGCTCGTGCTGCGCTTTGTGACGGCGGGCACCTTTGAAGAGCGCATCAACGAGATGCTCGCCGACAAGCGCGAACTTGCCGACCTGACGGTCGCCGCGGGCGAAACCTGGATTGGCGAACTCTCTAGCAAGGAGCTCGCCGAGCTCTTTGCGCTCGAGTCTCCCAAAGGAAAACGCCAGGCTGCGTCAACGGCCTCCCCCGAGGGCGTCGAAAGCGAGGCTAATGCGCAAAAAGCGCCTCGCAAAACCGCCCGCAGGAGAGCCCGCGCCGCGCAGGAGCTGCGCGCCTGATGCGATTTTCCGGCGCAGACCGTCTGAGTCATCCGCATGAAAAACGCCTTCGTCGTCCTGCACCTCTCGATCCTGATCGCGGGCTTTACGGGAATCTTCGGCCGCGTCATCGACCTGCCCGCGGCCGTGCTCGTTTTCTGGCGCGTTGCGCTTGCCTGCGCACTGCTCTGGGCGATCATTTTCTGGAAGAGCTCGCGCAAGGCAGGTCCGCACCCGCTTGACGCGGCCGCTGGGCGCGACGTCGCCGGCATGTGCGCCACGGGAGCTCTTTTGATGCTCTCCTGGATTTTCTTTTATGCCGCCATCAAGGCCTCCAACGTCTCCGTGGGCGTCGTGGCCTTTTCTTCCGTCGGATTTTTCACGGCGCTCATCGAACCCTTCTTCGCGCGCCGCGCCGTTTGCCTCAGGGAAGTGGCGTTTTCGCTCTTGACGATCGCGGGCATTGCGCTTGTCTTTCAGTTTGACGCCCGCCACCGTCTGGGAATCGTCTATGGCCTGGCAAGCGGCCTGACGGCGGCGCTTTTGGCGGTCTTTTTCAAGCGCTTTCGCGCAAAGTTCTCCGCCTTCACGGTTCTTGCGTGGGAGCTTGCAGGCGCCTTTGCCGCGGCGCTTCCCGCCGCCATCCTCTACGCCCTCCTTGCCCCGCAGGCAAGGCTTGTACCGACGGCGGCCGATGGGCTCTGGCTCATCCTTTTTGCGAGCGTCTTTACGATCGGCATGTATCTGCTGCAGCTGCAGGCCCTGGAAAAAATCTCGGCCTTCACCGTGAATCTGAGCTACAACCTCGAGCCCGTCTACTCGATTTTTCTTGCGATGATCCTCTTTGACGAAGCCCGCGCTCTCAACTGGTCGTTCTGGGCGGGGCTCGCGCTCATTGCGCTCTCGGTGGGGCTGCAGACGGCAAGCGTGCTGCGAAAGTGATTTTTTTAAGAGCCGCGCGCGTCCGCAATCGGAGCCACGAGCCGGTAGAACACGGCTCCGGCGCGGCCTGCGCGCACGCTCTTGACACCCATCTCTGAGAGCGCCTCCTCGTCGTAGTCGGCGTCGGACTCAAGGTAGATAAGTCCCCCGGCGGCAAGATGCCCCAGGGCCGCCGCCACGGCTTTTTTCTGCAGCCCCGCGGCAAAGGGCGGGTCGATGAAGACGACGTCAAACTTCTCTTGATTCCTTTGAAGCCAGACAAAGGCGTCGCACTGCACCACCTCGAGCACGTCGGCGGCCTTGAGCTTGTCGACGACGGCTCGCAGCGCCAGAGCGCCGCGCCGGTCGAGTTCAAGCGAAACCACGCGCCGCGCGCCGCGGCTTGCGGCCTCAAGCCCCAGCGCGCCGCTGCCGGCAAACATGTCGCAGCACACCAGCCCCTCGAGTGTTCCAAAAAGGTGACGCAGCCAGTCAAAAAGCGTCTCGCGCACGCGCTCGGGCGTGGGCCTGAGGCCCTCTCTGTCGGCCACCGGCACGGGCGTGCGCTTGTAGCGCCCGCCCACGATGCGCACCACCCCCCGGGAGCTCCCGGGGCCGGCGCTTCTGCCGCCCCTTGAGCCCAAGCGGGTTGCTAAACTATCGGGATTGTTCAAACGACCTTTCTTTGACGAGCGCGGCGCGCGTTTTTCCGTGCGCGTGCTTGTACTTTTTTTCTGATCAGCCATGGGATTTTTTTCGCGTCTCAAGGAAGGCCTGGCACGCACCCGCGTGAATTTGGTCGGTCTTTTCTCGGGCGGCGTCGTTGACGAGGATTTCTTTGAAGAGCTCGAGGAGTCGCTCATTGCCGCCGACATCGGCTACCGGCCGACCACCGCTATCCTACAGCGTCTGCGCGACACGGTGAAGTTAAAGGGCTTGAAGACGCGCGAAGAGGTCCGCTCGGCGCTTGCCGATGAAATCGCCTCGATGCTTGCGCCCGCGCAAAAGCCCCTTGATCTCGACGCGGCCCGCCCCCTGGTGATCATGATGGCCGGGGTCAACGGCGCGGGCAAAACCACCACCATCGGAAAGCTTGCCAAGTGGCTTGCCGCCCGCGACAAGAAGGTTCTTCTTGCCGCGGCCGACACCTTCCGCGCCGCGGCCCGCGAGCAGCTTGCCGTCTGGGGCGAGCGCAACAAAATTGAAGTCATCTCGCAAAACGGCGGCGACCCTGCCGCCGTTGTTTTCGATGCCGTCTCGGCGGGCATCGCCCGCGGCATGGACGTCGTCATCGCCGACACGGCCGGGCGCCTGCCCACGCAGGCCAACCTCATGGAGGAGCTCGGGCGCATCCGGCGCTCGCAGGGCAAGGCGATGCCAGGCGCCCCGCACGAGGTGATTCTTGTCGTTGACGGCACCAACGGACAGAACGCGCTCGCTCAGGTCAAGGCCTTTGACGCCTATGCCTCTCTCACGGGCCTCATCATCACCAAACTTGACGGCACGGCCAAGGGCGGCGTCGTGGTGGCCATCACCGCCGAGCGCGGCGACAAGCCTCTGCCCATTTACTTTGTGGGCGTCGGCGAGCAGATCGACGATCTGCAGCCCTTTGACGCGCGGGCCTTTGCAAACGCCCTGGTCGGGCTTGAGGCTGATGGCTCTTAAAAACAGTGCAGAATTAAAGAGAACGCTTTGAACTTTTGTCTTTTTCGTGTTTGACCATGACTACGGACTACTCTTCGGATCAGACCTTGGCAAACGGGCAGCTTTTGGGCGCCGTCGATCTTGGCAGCAACAGTTTTCGCGTGGAGGTAGGCCGCATCGACGGCGACCGGATCATCACCGAGAGCTACTGGAAGGAGACGGTGCGGCTTGCGGGCGGCCTTGACGAAAACGGGGCCTTCACGCCCGAGTGCCAGGAGCGCGCCCTGGGCGCGCTGCGGCGCTTTCGCGAAAAGCTCGAGGGAATCCCCGAGAGCCACATCCGCGCCGTCGGCACGCAGGCTCTGCGCGTAGCGAAAAATTCCGCCGAATTTCTGCCCAAGGCCGAAGAGGCGCTCGGGCACCCCATTGAGATCATCGCAGGCCGCGAAGAGGCAAGGCTTGTCTTTTCGGGCTGCGCGCACACGCTGCCTCCCTCGGCCGAAAAGAGGCTTGTGGTCGACATCGGCGGCGCATCGACCGAACTCATCGTCGGCTGCGGGTTCATCGCCAAGGAGTGCGAGTCCTTTCACGTGGGCTGCGTCAACACCTCCCTTGAATTCTTCCCCGACGGAAAGATCACGGCGCGGGCTCTTAAAAACGCCCAGCTCTCGGCGCAGGCCGAATTTGAAGAGGCCCACAACATCTTTGCGCAGAGAAACTGGGACGCCGCCTACGGCAGCGCCGGCACGATCGGCGCCGTGGCCGACATCGGACAAGCTTCGGGCCTCACCAACGGCGTCGTGACGCCCGCGCTTCTAAAGGAGCTGCGCCGCGAAATGATCAACGCGGGCGACGTCAAGAAGCTGCGCTTTCCGGGCCTTAAAGAGGACCGGCGCGAGGTGATCGCGGGGGGCCTTGCCGTTTTAAGCGCCGTCTTTGACTCCTTTAACATCAAGGAAATGCGGCCTGCTTCGGGCGCCTTGCGCGTGGGGTTGCTCTACGACATGCTCGGCCGGCGCGAGCAGCGCGACGCGCGCGACGGCACGGTAGCGTCGCTTACCAAGCGCTCGGGCGTGGACAAGCAGCAGGCAGCGCGCGTGGCGGCCTTGGCCGACAAGTTCTTTACCGAGCTTGATCCGTCGGAAGGCTCGCACGCTGCGCGCAAGCTCCTGCAGTGGGCGGCAACGCTGCACGAAACGGGCCGCCTCATCAGCCCGAGCGGCTACCACCGCCACAGCCAGTACATCCTGATGAATTCGGATCTGCCGGGTTTTTCCAAGCTCGATCAGACGACGATGGGCACGATCGTGCTCGCGCAGCGCGGCAATTTGAGAAAGGTCGAGCAGGCTCTTTCCAACCCCACGCTCGTGCGCATGATCCTTGCGCTGCGCCTTGCCGTCATCTTTGCGCATGCGCGCCGCACGGTGCACCTGCCGCAGTTCAAGCTCACCGAGTCGCGCGAGCATGAGCAGACGGTCTTTACTCTTGATGTGGACGCGCAGTGGCTACAGCGCCATCCCCTGACGGGGTACCTCCTTGAGCAGGAGGAGCTCGTGTGGTCGCGCGTGAACTTCCGCTTCGTTCTCAACGGCAGACAGGACTGACCTGGCGGCTTTTCGCACTTGCCAAGGCACACCATGACCCAGGGCGTCAACGTTCCTCTAATCGAGCTCATCAATGCGGGCATTGAAGACCGCAACGGCGTGCGGCAGATCAACGGAATCACCTTCAACGTGACCCGCGGGGAGTTCGTGTGCCTGCAGGGCCCCACGGGCTCGGGCAAGTCCCTGGCGCTCAACATGATTGCAGGCTTGAAGCGCCCGAGCTTCGGGCAGGTCTTCGTGGCCGGCGACTGCATCAACGACTTCACCGAGCGGCAGATGCTCTTTGTGCGCCGCTCGATGGGCATCATGATTCAGGAGTGCCTGCTGCTTGAAGACCGCACGATCGCCGAAAACATCATGCTGCCCGCGCTTGCCGCCGAAGAGTCCTACAAGGAGGCGCGCAGCCGCGCCGAGCGGGCGATGGCCGAGTGCGGCATCGACGACCTTGCGGGCAAGTACCCGGCCGCGCTCTCGGCCGGGCAAAAGCAGATCGCGTGCCTTGCGCGCGCCATCGTCAACCGCCCTGTCGTCGTGCTCGCGGACGAACCCTGCGCGCATCTAGACATCGACAACGCGCAGCACCTGATGGATCTGCTCGGCAACGTGTCGCTTACCGGCGTCTCGGTCATCGTGGCCTCGCACATCGAGCTCTACCCGGACACGGCGGCCTGCCGCCCCATCATGCTCAACGGATAAGAGGCGCCTGACGATGAGCTTGATCAGCAGCCGCATCTGGGCCTGCCGGCAGACGGCGCGGGCGATTTTCCAGTACAAGGGCCTCTTTTTGATGGCCTTGTGCCTGGCGGGCCTTGCCCTGACCATCCCGTTTTTTCTGGGAACGCTTGCGCTGTCGCTGTCTAACCCCATTTTTGACGTGCCCACGCGCACCGAGATCACGGTCTTTGCCGAGCGCAGCGCAGGAAAGGCCTCGGTCGAGCAGCTCGCGCAAAAAATTGCCGACATCCCCATCATCGACTCCGTGCAGGTGATGGACAAAAAGGACGCCCTGTCGCTTGTAAACGAAACGCTCGGATTAAAGGGCGAAGTTTCGCAGAGCAACCCCCTGCCCGACATCGTGATCGCCACGGCCGTCAACGGCGCCACGAGCGAAGAGCTCGCGCAGGCCGCCGACGAAATCCGCAAGATGGACAACGCCGACACGGTCGCCTACGACGACCGCTGGACGCGGCACCTCGCCTCGCTCTATCAGGCTCTGAGCGTCGTACTGATGATTCTCGGCACGGTCGTCTTTTTCCTCGTGGTGCTCGTGATCTTTGCCTCGGTGCGGCTTACCACGAACGCACAGAGAGATGAAATCCGCGCGCTCTACCTTTTTGGCGCCACGCGCTCCTTCATCAAGCGCCCCTACTGCTGGAGAGGCGTGCTGACCCTGATGCTTGCCGCGGCCCTCTCGCTTGGCATCACGGCCCTGGGCATTCACATGCTCGCGCAGCCCATTGCCGACTTTGCCTCGCTCTACGGAGTGAAGATCACGCTGCGCATGCCCGCCCCCGACTGGTGCCTGCTTTATGTGGCCGCCGCCTCCATCCTCGGAGGCCTTGTGGGATCCTTTGCCGCCTCAGACGCCATCACGCGCATGCACCGCTCGCCGCAGTAGCCGCCGTCGCCCGCCCGGACAAAGGGCAATTCGCCCAAGGCCGGGTCTACAATGGGGGGCCGCAATCCGCGGATGCTTCAAGGCGCCTTGCCGGGAGGCTCGGGGCGAAAGGCCCTGAGATCTCTTTGCGCAGAGGAAGTCCTTTGCGAAGCGTCCCCCGCCGGCCGTCCGCTTCACGCCCTTTTTTGGCCCTTTTTGGGCCCTTTTTGGGCACATTTGAGCCCTTTTAGCTTTTCTTCTTCCGCGGTTTCTCTTTTTTGCCAGCAACCCACGCGCATGCACGACGACGATCAGGACATCACCGACGTCTACGACCCGGTCGACATTGAAGACATTGAAGACATCGAAGAGCTCGACAAGGACGGAGACGAAATGCCGCCCGCCGACATCGATGCCGACGTCAAGGAGGCGGACAACGGCAAGCTCTCCTCCTGCCGGGCCCTCAAAACGCGTGCGCACTCGGCCGGCGCCGTCGTCCCCTACAAGCCCGCAAGGCTGCCTGCGGTCATCCCGCAGTTGGGCGACCTTGAGGCCTACATCCACGCGGCCAACACGGCGCCGATTCTCACCTCCGAAGAAGAGCACGATCTGGCGGTGCGGCTGCGCGACGAGGGGGACCTTGCCGCCGCGCAGCAGCTTGTCCTGAGCCACCTGCGGCTTGTGATTTCAGTCGCGCGCGGCTACCTCGGCTACGGACTTCCCTACGCCGACCTCATTCAGGAGGGCAACATCGGCCTCATGAAGGCCATCAAGCACTTCGACCCGGACCGCGGCGTGCGGCTCATGACCTTTTCGATTCACTGGATCCGCTCGGAGATTCAGGAATACGTGGTGCGCAACTGGCGCCTCGTCAAGCTGGCCACGACGAAAAATCAGCGCAAGCTCTTTTTCAACCTGCGCCAGATGAAGGAAAGCGACAAGACGCTCACCACGGAGGAGACGCAGCGCATTGCGCAGACGCTTGACGTCAAGCCCGAAGAGGTGCGCGAAATGGAGGCGCGCATGTCGGGCGGCGACACCTCCATTGACGGGCGCAGCACGGACGACGACGATGACGGGGGTCACTCCATGGCTCCGATTGACTGGCTCTCGCGCAAGGAAGACGAGCCCGAGACGATTCTCGAAGAGAAAAACCGCGACACGCTCGCGCGCGAGCAGCTCAAAAAAGCCATCGCCTCGCTCGATCCCCGCAGCCAGCGCGTGATTCGCGCGCGGTGGCTTGCCGAAGACAACGAGGGCAACGCCGCACCCAAGACGCTGCAGGAGCTTGCGGCCGAACTCGGCGTCTCGGCCGAGCGCGTGCGGCAGATTGAAAAGAAGGCGCTCTCAAAGATGCGCGAAGCGCTGCTTGCAAGCAAGGACGACATCGAATAGGCCGGCAAAAGAGGCCGCGCGCCTTTTTTCGTCTCTTTCTTGCTCCTTGCTCTTCACCCGCGACGCCGTGCCGCCAAGCGCGGGCGCCCCTGTCTTTTACCCATGACCAGTAGTTTTGTTTGACATGTTTCACGTCGTACTCGTTCACCCTGAAATTCCGCCCAACACCGGCAACGTCATTCGCCTGTGCGCCAACACGGGCTGCACGCTGCACCTCATCGAGCCGCTTGGCTTTAGCGTCGACGACAAGCACCTCATCCGGGCCGGGCTCGACTATCACGAGTTCACGACGATGAAGACCTACAAGAGCTGGGAGGCGTTTCTGGAGGAGGAAAAGCCCGCGCGCGAGCGCATGTTTGCCATGACGACAAAGGGCTCGTCGATCTTTTCCACCGTGCGGTTTTCCCCGGGCGACTGGCTTGTCTTTGGCTGCGAGACGAAGGGGCTGCCGCAGGCGCTTCGCGAGAGCTTTCCGGAAAACCAACGCATCCGGCTGCCGATGATGCCCAAAAACCGCTCGCTTAACTTGAGCAACGCCGTTGCCGTCACTGTTTTTGAGGCTTGGAGGCAAAACGGCTATCAGGGAGGTGTGTAGCTCACAGCCCCGAGGCGTCTTCGACCTCGCGCCCCATCGCGAGCCTCTGTGTTTGCTTGCCCAGGACGCCGTATGCAGCGGCGCCGAGGCGAAAATTCAGGGCACAATGCACTGCATCAGACGAGACACGCCTCGCACGGCACAGGGCGGGCGGCTCTCTGCGAATTTCTCCGACGCCTCTGACGATTTGACTGAAGATGCAGATCTACAAAGCCAGCTACCGACCGGCGGCAATTGCAGCGCACAGGAACAACCCGCTGATTGAAGCCCTGCCGGAATATGTAGAGTGGATGCCAAGACAGGTGCTGGCAAAGCTCTCCGAGAGACCGGAGTCTCCGAGCGCCGTCGCTTCACGGACGCAGTGCGCGGCCTGGCTCAACAAGCTGCCGACAAACTTCTTTGTGCCCGCGAAACGGCACTACGCGCTTTTTGCGACCATTGATCTGCTGATCCGCAAAGGGTATGACCTGCGCAACCCTCTGACTGTCGGGCGCGCCGAGTATCTCGACAATGCCCGCGAACGCCTGCAAAGCGCAGGGAAGACGGCAAATTTTGCAGAACAAGCGCAGGAGCAGCTCACGGTCAGTCTCATCGGCGCGCCCGGCACGGGAAAAACACGAAGCCTCGAGCGCATCCTGTCGATGTACCCGCAGCTCATCGAGCACAGCCGCGAACAGAACGGCGGACCGTTTCTGCAGATCACCAGCCTGCGCGTTGAGTGCCCGCGAGAGGGCGGCGTCAACGCCTTGTGCCGCGGCATCCTTGCCGAAGTCGATCGCCTGACCGGCAACAGCTGCAAAGAGCGCATCCACATTACCGATCGAACGCCGCTTGAAACCTTGAAGTCAACTCTGGTGCAGATCCTTGCCGTGCACTACGTCGGCATCATCGTGATCGACGAAATCCAGAACCTCTTCTCAAACAGCAAGGAGAGCGAAGCCCTCTTCAATTTCGTCGTCAACCTCTCGCACGCGCTCCGCGTACCGTTCTTGTTTGTGGGCACGCCCAAGGTCTACGAGTTTTTGACGGGCAACGCGCACACGGCGCGATACTTTGGAACGCACGGCCTTGTTCGATGGGAGCCTCTGTCTCGAGGGAGCCGGGAATGGGAAACCTTTGTGACGGAGCTCTGGCGCTGCAGCATGCTGCGGCAGGACCCGGAAGTCATCCCCAAGGAGATTGAGGACAAGCTCTTTGCGTGCTCCTTTGGGATTGTGGAAATTCTGCTCAAGCTCTACGTCCTCGCGCAAAACCGCATTCTGTACCTGACCGCAAGAAGGCACGATGCAACCGAAAGACGGCTCACCGCCGAAACAATCGAGCACGTCTTCCACGGATACTTCGAGACTGTGGAGCCAATTCTTGCCAAGCTGCACAAGGGCGAGCGGAAGGCGCTGCTTGAGCTTGAAGGCATCGTGCCGCCGGCTTCTCTTAAAGAAGCCGCCTCGCAGATGCGAGCCGAGATCAGCAACGAGGCTGGCGACGAGGCCGTTGCCGAGGACGAGCTGCGCCGCAGCGACGTCAAAAGCGCCATTGCCGGAAGCCTGCAGTACGCCGGCAACGATCTGCCGCCCGTGGCGCAAAAGATCGCCAGGGATCTTGTCAAGATGCTGGCAGCTGTGTGCTGAAAAGCCAGCCCTGCAAGGTTTGTGAGCTCATTTCCTGGCGCCGCCGCATCAAGTCACGAGGCGGCGCCGCGAGCCTACTTCGTGCTCGCGCCGTTGGTTTTCACCAGCATCACAAGGTTGTCGCGGTGGACGGCCTCAGGCAGCGGCGCATACCCCAAAATTGCCTCTAGCTCCTCGGTGTGCTTGCCCTGAATGCGGCGCAATTCCGAAGACGAGTAGTTCACAAGCCCCCGGGCGAGCTCCTCTCCTTCGGGCGTCAGGCACGTCACCACGTCGCCTCGCACGAATTCTCCGATGACGGCGCGGATTCCCACGGGCAGAAGGCTCGTCTTTTTCTCCAAGAGCGCCCTTGCCGCACCGGCGTCCAAAAGCAATGAGCCCTGGCTTCTGAGCTGATCGGCTAGCCACATCGCGCGCGCGTGCAGCGGAGCGTGCGTAGCGTTGAGCTGCGTGCCGATGGCCTCGCCCTTGGACAAGCGAACCAAAACATCGGGCTCCCTGCCCGAGGCGATGATGGTCGCCGCGCCGCTTCGGGCCGCGCGCTTGGCCGCAAGCACCTTGGTGATCATGCCGCCCTTGGATAAAGAGCTCGCCGCGCCCCCGGCCATCGTCTCAAGTACGGGGTCTCCGGCCGTGGCAACCGAAATGAAGGTCGCCTTCGGATCCTTGCGGGGATCGGCCGAATAAAGCCCTTTTTGATCGGTGAGAATCACCAGCACGTCGGCCTCGATCAGGTTGGTCACAAGAGAGGCGAGCGTGTCGTTGTCGCCCACCTTGATTTCGTCGGTGACCACCGTGTCGTTTTCGTTGATGATCGGCACGACCGAAAGCTTTAAAAGCTCTCCGACCGTATCCCGGGCGTTGAGGTAGCGCTCGCGGTTTGAGAGGTCGGCGTGGGTGAGCAGAATCTGAGCGGTCTTGATGCCGTGGCGGGCAAAGCTCGTTTCGTAGGCCTGCACAAGACCCATCTGGCCCACGGCCGCGGCGGCCTGCACCTCGCACAGACGGGCGGGACGCCGCTCCCAGCCAAGCCGCAGCACGCCTTCGGCGACGGCGCCGGAACTCACCAGCACAACCTCTTTGCCCGCGTGCTGCAAGGCCGCGATCTGCGTAGCCCACCGATCGATCGCCTCGCGATCCAGCCCCCGGCCGTCGTTGGTGACAAGAGCGCTTCCGACCTTGACCACGACGCGCGCGGCCTGCTCGAGAACACTTCGTTGCATTGTCTGCCTCTTTCCTGTTGGTGCCGCCGGGTCGTCTCCATGCCGCCGGCATGAAAAAAAAGGATGCAGACCCTTTTGCGAGCCGCATCCCTTTTGTCTATGTAATCAGTTGATCACTTCAGCCTCGCCGCCCGTGCGGCCCTGCACTTCATCTTCGCCCAGGTTTTCCCGATCGCTTGAAAAGCGCACGTCTTCCCGGGCCTCCTGCACGGCGCGCTCGCTGCTTCGCATTTCATCGAGCGCTTGGGCGATGGCCTTTACGAGCTCCTCGGTGCCTTCGCGCGTTGCCGCGCTCATCACAAAGACGGGACGCTCGAGAGCGAGCTCCGTGCGGTAGCGCTCAATCAAGGCCTGTCTCTCTTCTTCGGGCACAAGATCGATTTTGTTGAGCACCACCCAGCGCGGCTTTTGCCCGAGCGCTTCGTCGTACTTGGAGAGCTCTTCAACCAAGGCCTTTGCCTGCGCAATGGGATCGACCGAGTCGTCGATGGGCGCGCAGTCGATGATGTGAAGCAGCAGGCTTGTGCGCGCGAGGTGCCGCAAAAAGAGGTGTCCCAGGCCCGCGCCTTCGCTTGCGCCCTCGATGAGCCCCGGAATGTCGGCCACGACAAAGCTCTGCTCGGGTCCCACGCGCACCACGCCCAGATGCGGGTGCAGGGTTGTAAAGGGGTAGTCGGCGATCTTGGGGCGGGCGTTGGAGACCGCCGTGATGAAGGTCGACTTGCCCGCGTTGGGCATGCCGAGAAGTCCCACGTCGGCGAGCACCTTCAGTTCCAGCTTCAAGGCGCGGTACTGCCCCGGCTCGCCCGGCGTGAACTGGCGCGGCGCGCGGTTGACGCTCGTTTTGAAGTGAAGGTTCCCGAGTCCCCCCTTGCCTCCGGCGGCCAAAAGCTTCTTGTCGCCGTGGTGCGTGAGGTCGGCGACGGTCTCGCCCGTTTCCTCATCGACGATGACCGTACCGACGGGCATGCGCAGCACGATGTCCGAGCCGCCCGCGCCGAAGCAGTCCGCGCCGCGCCCGTTTTCACCGTTGGGGGCAAAAAATTTGCGCGTAAAGCGATAGTCGACAAGCGTGTTGATGTTGCGGTCGGCAAGCGCATACACGCTGCCGCCGCGGCCGCCGTCGCCGCCGTCGGGACCGCCCTTGGGAATGAATTTTTCACGGCGAAAACTCGCCGCCCCGTTGCCGCCCTTGCCGCCTTGGACTTCAATACGGGCTTCGTCTACGAATTTCACGTCCGTGACCTCCTCAAAATAAAGGCCGCCCGGGCCAAGCCCAGACGCGCTCGAAGGATTGTGCCACACCGACAAGAAAGCCCTGCAAGGAGAATGCTCTCCCCCGCAGGGCTTCATTGTTTTTTCGGCTTGGCCTCTGCGGATGTCTCAAGCTGCCGCACAAGCGGCAAAGACGTCCGCAAAAAAGCTGATCCGATTAGCCGGCGACCGGAACCACCTTGACGAACTGGTGGTTTCTGGGGCCCTTCACTTCGAAGGTGACCAGACCGTCGACCTTCGCAAAGAGGGTGTGATCGCGGCCCATGCCGACGTTGTCGCCGGGATGGAACTGCGTGCCGCGCTGACGCACGATGATGCCGCCGGCGTTGATCATTGCGTTGCCGTAAACCTTGACGCCCAGACGCTTGGCCTGAGAATCGCGACCGTTGCGGGTGGAACCGCCACCTTTCTTGTGTGCCATTTGTTGTTACTTCCTAAGAGCTGACGTTTCTCAATTAAGCCTGGATCTTGGTGATCTTGAGCTCGGTGTAGTTCTGGCGATGCCCGGCGCTCTTCATGGAGTGCTTGCGGCGGCGGAACTTGAAGATGCGCACCTTGTCGTGGCGGCCGTGGTGGGTGACGGTAGCCGTCACGGTGGCGCCCTCAACGCACGGGGTGCCGACCTTGAGACCCTCGTCGGTGCTCACAAGCAGCACGTTGTCGAGCACGACCTCGGCGCCTTCCTCGGCATCGAGCGTTTCGACCTTGATGAATTCACCTTCGGCAACGCGGTACTGCTTGCCGCCGGTCTTGATGATTGCGTACATGGATAGATAACCTCGCCGTTTCGCTCCCGGACTCAACCGGTTGACGAAACCTTTTTGTTTTACACGAGATGCAAAGCCGTGCTCGAGCCGCCGGAAAACCCCTGCGGGCAGGATCGCAACGCGCGCATCCCCTTTCCCCTGCGTAGGAAAGGGTGTGATTATGGCACGCGAGCGCCCCTCGTGTCAATGCACGAGGGCAAAAATTTCGTTGAAAAACAAGCGCCTCGCAAGCTTCAGCCGCCCGCGCGCCCTTAAATTCGCAG
>DYBN01000005.1 GCA_019418605.1 Sutterella sp.
GGCCTCGCTTTTTTGTACCCTCTTTTTGGGCCTGAAGGTCTATGGGCAACTTACTAAGAAAAAACATTAAACATCGGGTGGGTTAGTCACGACACTCCCTTTCCCCTGAAAGGGAGGCACCAGGCAAGGCGGAGCACTGCACCAAAGCGGTGGCTCCGCTTTGTTTTGCTTTTTTTGCGCCATTCCTCCCGCCTTCCTCCCCGCCTTTTCCCCGTCCCTGCTTCGTCGCTTCCCCGTCGTTGTCAAACGCCTTTTGCGCGGCTTCGCGCAAAGCCCCTTGCAAAGCGAACAAAGCCCCTTGCCGGGGACGCCGCCGCGCGCGGGCCCGCACGCACCGTTCCAAAGCTTTTGAGCGGTTTGGAGCGCAACTTTTTCTTCTTGACCTATCACTAAATAGGTAAGGGTTTACCTGCTATTTATTCGCTGAGTGCATGCAAAAAGCCCTGCATTTTCAACGATTTTTGCATTTTCCTTGCATTCCGATATGATTAGGCGATGCACATGCATCCGAAAGGATGCCTTGCTTGGCCTAGTCGCAGCGCCCCCATGAAAAGCAAGCCCTCCGAAGCGCGGTTTGAAGCCGCGCTTTGGGAAAAAAATTTGACGCAGCACACGCACGCACAGGGGCGCAGGCGCACCACAGGAGAGAGTAAATCCCATGTTCTTGTCCGGCGTTCTTGTCTCGTGCAGACCCGAACACTTTGCCCGCGTCAAGGCCCTTCTTGAGGCCGCGCCCGGCATTGAAGTCCATCAGAGCGATCAGGCAAGCGGACGCTTTGTCGTCGTCATCGCTGAAGAATCCATTGAAGCCGAAACCGAGCGCTTTCGCAGCCTGCAGCAGCTCGAGGGCGTCCTTGACGTGAGCCTTGTCGTGCACCGCGAGGATGACGGCGGCGAAAGCCCGGAAAATCCCGGGCCGGCCGCAGAGATCAAGCCGCGGGCGCCCTGATCCCCCCGCTTTCTTTTTTTCTTTTTTCTTTCACCCCGAACCTTTTTGTCCGCGCACCGCTTGCAGCCCGGTCTTCCAACAGCCGGGCGAAGACGACGAAGAAAAAAATTCTTCGCACAAACCGGGCCGGACAGCCACTTCAGGAGAGAAGAACCATGACCAAAAAAGTCATTCCCATCTCGCGCCGCGAACTTCTCAAAGCGGGCGTTGCGGCCACCACGGCCATGACCGTGGGACTGCCCGTGACGCAGGCGGCCGCCCAGGCAGCGGGCGAGGCCGACGCGGGCATCGTCTGGCACAAGGGCGTGTGCCGCTTCTGCGGCACGGGCTGCGGCCTGCAGGTGGGCACGCTCGACGGACGCGTCGTCGCCACCAAGGGCGACCCGGATGCGCCCGTCAACCGCGGGCTGAACTGCATCAAGGGCTACTTCAACGCCAAGATTCTCTACGGGCAGGACCGCCTCACGCAGCCGCTGATGCGCCGCACCAACGGCAAGTTCGACAAGAACGGCCGCTTTGAGGCCGTCTCCTGGCAGGAAGCCTTCGACGAGATGGAGCGGCAGTTCAGGCGCGTCTATCAGGAAAAGGGGCCCGAAGGAGTGGCAATCGTCGGCTCGGGCCAGTACACGATTCCCGAGGCCTACGTTGCGAGCAAGATGCTCAAGGCGGGCTTTCGCAGCAACAACATCGACCCCAACGCGCGCCTTTGCATGGCCTCGGCCGTGGTGGGGTTCTATCAGACCTTCGGCGTTGACGAACCGGCCAACGTCTACGGCGACATCGAGAAGTGCAACACGATGGTGCTCTGGGGCAACAACATGGCCGAAGCCCATCCCGTGCTCTGGAGCCGCGTCACCGACCGCAAGCTCACGCACAAGGCCACGCGCATCGTGAACCTCACGACGCACACCAACCTCTCCTCGGGCATGGCCGACATCGAGATCATCTTCAAGCCCAACACCGATCTGGCCATCGCCAACTACCTCGCCCGTGAAATCGTGCGCCGCAAGGCCTACGACCAGGACTTCATCGAAAAGCACTGCATCTTCGCCACGGGCACGGTCGACATCGGCTACGGCATGCGCCCCACCGACAAGTTCGCCTTCGAAGAGGAAAAGGACACGCAGGCCAAGCAGCTCAAAATCGTGCTCTCGGAGGCCGAAGCCGTCGGACAGCGCCGCAAGGCGGGCACGGTCGTTGAGCAAAAGCAGGCCGCAGCCGCCGGCAACCACTGGCACATCTCCTTTGACGAGTACCGCCGCGGGCTGGAACCCTACACGCTTGACTTCGTTGCCAACCTCGCCAAGGGCGACCCCGACGAGTCGCTCGAGAGCTTCAAGAAAAAGCTCGTCGCCCTGGCCGACATCTACTGCTCGAGGGACACCGACATTCTCTCGTTTTGGTGCATGGGCGCCAATCAGCACGTGCGCGGCGTCTGGATCAACGAGCTGATCTACGCGCTGCACCTTCTCACGGCCAAGCACGCCCGTCCAGGCAACGGCGCCTTCTCGCTTACCGGCCAGCCCTCGGCCTGCGGCTCGGCGCGCGAGGTGGGCGCGTTCTCGCACCGCCTGCCCTCGGACATGCTCATCGGCAATCCGGCGCACCACAAGAAGACCGAAAAGCTCTGGGGAGTGCCCGAGGGCACCATCAACCCCGTGCAGGGCAAGCCCATCATGGGGCTTTTGCGCGGCCTTGAAGACGGCTCCGTGAACTTCCTGTGGACGCAGGTGGTCAACATCTTTCAGTCCGCCCCCAACTCCAACCACTGGCTTAGAGCCGCGCGCAAGCCGGAAAACTTCGTGGTCGTGGCCGACGTCTACCCGACGCTCTCGGCAAAGGTCGCCGACCTCATCCTGCCTGCCGCGATGATCTTTGAGAAGTGGGGCCTGTACGGCAACGCCGAGCGCCGCACGCAGGGCTGGCGGCAGATGGTGACGCCGCCCGGTCAGGCGCGCTCTGACATCGCGATGATGATGGAGTTCTCCAAGCGCTTCAAGGTGAGCGAATGCTGGGGCGAGAAGAAGCTCTCCAACGGCAAGGTGCTCCCGAGCGTGCTCGAGAAGGCTCAAGCCCTGGGCATCAGCCCCGAAGCCACGCTCTTTGACGTGCTCTTTGCCAACACCCCCGCCGCGCACGAGGCCAAGTGGCCCGACGCCAAGTACCCGGGCGCGATCAACTCGACGGCCGAGGTGCTCGGCCTCGACTGGTTCCCCGAGAAGGCGATCTTTACCGAGTACCGTCAGTTCACGCTCGGCGACGGGCACGATCTGGCCGACTTCGACACCTACCTTGACGAAAAGGTGCGCGGCCTCACCTGGCCCGTGGTCAACGGCAAGGAGACCGCCTACCGCTTCAACGCCGCCTACGATCCCTATGTCAAGAACGGCGACTTCGAGTTCTACGGCAAGCTCATGAAGGCAATCCCGCAGGGCAACCTCGACGGGGTCACCGACAAGACGCCCAAGCCCCTGCCCGGACGCGCCAAGATTTTCTTCAGGCCCTTTGCCGAGCCGGTGGAAAAGCCCGACGAGAAGTACGACCTGATGCTGTGCACGGGCCGCATTCTCGAACACTGGCACACGGGCTCGATGACGCGCCGCGTGCCCGAGCTGCACCGCGCCGCGCCCTCGTGCGTGATCTACATGCATCCCAAGGACGCCGAGGCGAGAAGCCTCAAGCGCCACGACGTCGCGCAGATCACGAGCCGCCGCGGCTCGATCAAGGCGCTCGTCGAGACGCAGGGCCGCATGAAGATGCCGCGCGGCACGGTCTGGATGGCCTTCTTCGATGAGTCCGTGCAGACCAACAAGCTGTGCGTGGACGCCACGGACCCGATCTCGGCCGAACCCGACTACAAGAAGTCGGCCGTGCGCGTCACCCGCGCTTAAGTCACGCCCGATGGGAGCGGGCGCAAGACAGTCTTTTGCGCCCGTTCCCGGTTCAGGACATCCATCGACTTTGCTGCATTCATGACCATCAAAGCCAACCGCCGAGAAGTGTTGAGCGCCGCGCTGCAGGGCGCGGGCGTTGCCGCCTTGTCCGCCTGCGGTCTCTCGGCTCTGGTCGAAGACGCCAAATCCCAGGGATTTGCGCCGATTCCGCCCGGAGCCAACGAGGGATTTGCGGAAAAATGCGTCAAGTGCGGCCTGTGCGTCAAGGCCTGCCCCTACAACACGCTCAAGCTTGCGCGTCTGGGGGATCCGGCCCCTGCGGGCACGCCCTTTTTCACGCCGCGCGAAACGGCCTGCTACATGTGCGAGGACATTCCGTGCGTGCGCGTGTGCCCCTCGGGCGCTCTTGACCGGGAGTTTGACGACATCCGCAAGGCCCGCATGGGCATTGCGGCGATCGACCCCAATTCGTGTCTGAGCTGGCAGGGCCTGCGCTGCGAGGTGTGCTTTCGCATCTGCCCGGTCAAGGGAGAGGCGATCACGCTCGATCCGCACCCGCGACAGCTCTCGCGCCACGCCGTCTTCGTGCCCGTCATCCACCCGGACGACTGCACGGGGTGCGGACTGTGCACCTGGAGCTGCCCGACGCAGCGCCCCGCGATCAACATTCTCGATCGAAAGTCGTTTTTGGGCCGCATCGGCGAGCACTACCGTCTGGGATGGCTCTCCGAGCAGCCGCATCACCCGCAGGCGCCGCACGCGCCCGCGCCCGATGCGGCGCCCAAGGCAAACGAGGCTCCCGGCGGACTTGACTTTCTCAACAACATGGACGACCCGCTCTTATGAGTGCAAGAAACACAGAATCAGCAAAGAACGCGCCCGGAGCGCCGCGCGTAAATGCCGCTCGGCGGCTGTTGCTGCTTTCGGTCGTGCGCCGCGTGGTGCAGCTGAGCATTCTGGGGCTCTTCATCGGCACGGCGCGCCTGGGCTGGACGCTGCTCGGAGAGCCGCTCTTGTCGGGCGACTTTTCGTCGAGCCTGTTTGCCGGCGCGCTTCCCCTGGCCGACCCCTTTGCGTTCCTGCAAAAACTCTGCGCGGGGCACGCCCCGGAGCTAGCGATGACAACGGGCTCGCTCATCGTGCTTGCCGTCTACGTCATTGCCGGCGGGCGCGCCTTCTGCGGCTGGGTCTGCCCGATGAACATCGTCACCGATGCAGCCGCCTCGCTCAGAGGCCGTCTTGGCATTCGCAGCGAGAGTCTTCGCATTCACCGCTCGGTGCGCTACGGCGTTGCCTTGGGCGCCCTGATCGCCTCGGCCGTCACGGGCGCAGCCGCCTTCGAGTGGATCAGTCCGCAGGCCTTCTTGTGGCGTGAAGCCATCTGGGGCATCGGCATGGGCTTTGTTGCGAGCGTGCTCGGCGTCTTCGCGCTTGACACGCTGCTTGTTTCCCGCGGCTGGTGCGGGCACCTGTGCCCGCTCGGAGCCTTCTGGTCGATCGTGGGGCGCGCAGGCCTGATCAAGCCCCTGTTCATCGACGAGCGCTGCACGCGCTGCGCCGACTGCATCAAGGTCTGTCCTGAACCGCAGGTCATCAATTTCAAGGACGCCGCAGCGCGCGGCATGATCGCCTCGGGCGAATGCACAAGCTGCGGCCGGTGCGCCGCCGCGTGTCCTGAAAACGCCATCGTTTTTGCTCCGCGTTTTCGCGCACGCCCCGCCGGCACCCCGACACCGCATTCCGTCAAGGAGTAACTCATCATGAAATCCCTGATCGTCACCGCTTTGATTTCCGTTGCCGCGGCCTCCTTTGCCGCGGCCTGCTCGGCCACGCAGCCGATCGACATCAACCAGACGAGTCTTGAGAAGACCTCGCCCTTTGAAACGCCCACGCCCAAGGCCTTTGAAATGGGCGCGGGCCAGTACCGCGAAACCCAGTTGGGCGCCCCGGCCATGATTCCGCACGACGTCTCGACGATGAAAATCACGCCCGAGAGCAATCCCTGCATGATGTGCCACGGCAATACGGACAAGATCGGCGCAGCCAAGGTCAAGGGACAGGCCACCTCCATGCCGGCCACGCACTGGACGAAGGTCGACGGCAAGCTTGTGATGGCGCCTTCGCGTCACGAATGCACGCTGTGCCACGCTCCGCAGGCCGACGTGCAGCCGCTTGTCCCGACAACCCATTAAAAAGCCTCGATCCGAAGGCCGGCGG
>DYBN01000050.1 GCA_019418605.1 Sutterella sp.
CCATTCGTCCGACCGCCTTTGCCGCCCTCGGCCGCCACGGCGGCAAAGGCGGTCGGACGAATGGTGGCAATCACCGGAGACGAAGAAATCTTCACCGTCGCAAGCACGCCGCCCGCGTAGATGTAGCGCTTGAACGTATCGGGAGCCTCAACGCCGCAGACGTCGGTGAGCGCCGCCACGTTCAAAAGGCCCGCAAGGCGCGGCATGGCGGCCTTGCCGGTGGTCGAAGAGACAAAGAAGACGTGCGTGTAGGCGTCCTTTTTCAACGCCGCCTGCACGGCCTGCGCCATGAATTCGGGCAGGCGGTGGGAAAGTTCAGGGGCGTCGGCCTTGTAGACCTTGCGCACGCCCGCGGCAGCGGCGGCGGCCTGGGCTGCCGCATCGCAGTTTTCTCCGCACACGAGCACGTCGACCGCGGCCGGATCAACCAGGGCGGCCGCAGCAATCGTATTGAGCGTCGACGCCTTGAGCGAGGCGTTGTCGTTTTCAGCAATGACAAGAATCGGCATTTTGAATAAACCTCGCGTCGGGATTAGAGAAGCTTGAGCTTGTTTTTGAGAACATCGACAAGCGCATCGACGCTCTCGAGCTTGACGCCCGCCTCGCGCGCCGGAGGATCAATGACGTTGAGGAGAGTGAGCGATGCGCCCAGGTCTTCGACGAGCTCTGTTGCGGCAACCGTCTCGACGGGCTTTTTCTTTGCCTTCATCATCTTGGGCAGCGTCACGTAGCGGGGCTCTGCCAGACGCAGGTCGGCCGACACGACGGCCGGAAGGTCGGCTTCAACGCGCATCAGGCCGGCGTCGGTTTCTCGGAGCACGCTGATGCGGCTTGCCTCAAGCTCAAGGCCACTTGCGTTGATCGCCACGGGCATGTCGAGCATGGCCGAGAGCATCTGCGGCACCTGGCCCGCGTCGTTGTCCACGGCCTGCTTGCCCATGAGGATCAAGTCGGGATTTTCCCTGCGGCAGACGGCGGCAAGAATGCGCGCGACGTGAATCGGCTCGAGCCTGGCGTCGCTAGCAACATGCAGGGCCCTGTCGGCGCCCATCGCCATGGCCACGCGCAGCGTGTCGACCGTCTTCTCCGGCCCGATGCTCACGGCCACAATCTCGTCGGCCTTGCCGGCTTCTTTCAGACGCGCCGCCTGCTCGACGGCGATTTCGTCGAAGGGGTTCATGGACATTTTGGCCGTGGCGATGTCCACGTCCGAGTGGTCAGGCAGCGCGTGCACCTTGACGTTGTAGTCGACAACGCGCTTGACCGCGACAAGAATCTTCATGGGAACTTTTCTCTCTGTGAATTCACGCCGAAAAGGAGCGGGAAACGCCCGGCCTCCCCGGCAAAGGGCGAAAGCTGCATTGTTCTTTCAGACTTTCCCCCATTTTTCGATGCCCGTGATTATACGGGGCCCGGGGCCGCCCTGCCCCGCGCTGAAAACTCGTGTTTGCCCGAGTTTTTCGCCCGCTGTGAAGGGTGCAGAGAGACTTTATTTGTTGTGTCAATCCAACAATCGAGAAATTGCTGTCTCTCTTTTTCTGAGCTTGGGGCGAACTTTTACATTTGCTTTCAATTATTGAACGATGTTCAGTTCCGCTGAACCTATGTTCAGCCTGTTGAAAACCGAAATTTTCTCTTTTAAATCAAAGTGTTGAACGCCGTTTCAACAAGGCCTCCAAAGGCAGCCTTCGGGAAACATTTCTACACACTTCGCTTAAGTTTCGGTTAATGGTGCGATAATCAAAGCAAGAAAACAAACAACATTGAGAGACTTTGGAATCCTGCAATTAGGCAACATCAGGACTGCCGGAGCATCCTCTCAAAGGAGGTTGCCATGTTGACGCGTTTGACTCCGAATGGAAAGCAGCTTCTGGTCTGGTTGTTGATCGCTCTTGCCGTCGTCGTTGGTCTGCGCCTGTTGGGCTGGGGCATCGGCGAAGTGTGCGAAGGCACGGTCTGCACGCTCATCTAGAGCGGCTTTGAAAAGCAAGGCGCCCGTCGCGGCGCTGCAGCTCCCTTTGAGGGGCCGGCCGGGACTACTCTTGAAGCTTCGTTCGAACCTTCCCGCAGTTTCCTCCCCGTCCCTTGGGGCCTCGGCCTCTTCTCCCCTATACCTCCATCGCTTTTGCAGCTTTTGGGTTTCCTGTCAAGTTTGACCTGGTGTCGGGCCGCAGGCGCCGACGACGTCTTCTCCCCATTTTTGCTTTGTCGGGATTTGTTTCATCTTCAGAAAGTAAAAAATCTCCAAAGCAATCAACTTTGTGGCATAGTAGCCGCACCAATCATCGAGCATCATGCGCTCGCGACAAGGAAGGCCTCAGCAGCCTTCCTTCGTTTGTTCGCGCGTGCCGTCCTTTTCCCTTTTTTCGTGCGTGCAGGGCCTTTCCCCTTTGCCTTGAATTCGCCTGCTGCGGCGGGCTTGAGTTCGGCTTTTTTCGCGCAACTTCAGGCGGACTTGACTGCCATGCAAGCTGCCGGCCTTGCCGCAAGTTCGGCTCGATGAACACCGATTTTTCAGGTTTTTTGTTTTTTTCACCTTTTAGACAGGAGCACATCAATGCTTTCCGACATTGAAATCGCCCAGCAGGTCAAACTCAAACGCATCGACGATCTCGCCCACGAATGGGGCCTGGACGACACCGAGTTTGAGCCCTACGGCTGGGACAAGGCCAAGGTAAGCCTCAAGCGCGAGCGCAAGGGCGCAGGCAAGCTCGTTCTCGTCACCGCCACCTCGGGCATGCCCGCGGGCTCGGGCAAGACCACGACCTCGATTGCTCTGGCGCAGGCAATGAACCGCCTGGGGACCAAGGCGGTGCTCGCGCTTCGCGAGCCCTCCCTTGGCCCCGTCTTCGGCATGAAGGGGGGCGCTGCGGGCGGCGGCTACTCCCAGGTGCTCCCCATGGAGTCGATCAACCTGCACTTTACGGGCGACTTTCATGCCATCACCGCGGCCAACAACCTCATTGCCGCTTTAATCGACAATGCGCGCCACAAGCGCCAGATCGACTTGAAGGAAGTGACCTGGCGCCGCGTGCTCGACGTCAACGACCGGCAGCTGCGCTTCATCGTCGACGGTCTGGGCGGCACGGCCAACGGCGTTCCCACCGAAACGGGCTTTGACATCACGGCCGCCAGCGAACTGATGGCCGTCTTGTGCCTTGCCGACGGCGAAGAGGACTTGAGAAAGCGCCTGGACCGCCTCGTGCTCGGCATCAAACTCGACGGCACGCCCTACACCTGCGGCGAGCTCGGCGCCACGGGCGCCGTGATGGCGCTTTTGCTTGACGCCATGAAGCCCAACCTCGTGCAGACCATTGAGGGCACGCCCGCCTTCATCCACGGCGGCCCCTTTGCCAACATCGCCCACGGCTGCAACTCGGTGGCCGCGACCCGCGCGGCGATGGCCCTGGGCGAGTACGCCATCACGGAGGCGGGCTTCGGCTCCGACCTCGGCGCCGAGAAGTTCTTTGACATCAAGTGCCGCGAGTGCGGCCTCACGCCCAACGCCGTGGTGCTCGTCACGAGCCTCAAGGCGCTCAAGTGGCACGGCGGCGTGGCGCTGCCCGAAATCGGCAAGCCCAACATGGAAGCGCTCAAGGCCGGCATGTGCAACCTCGAGGCGCACGTGGCCAGCCTCAAGGCCTTCGGCCCGGCCATCGTGGTGAGCATGAACCACTTTGCCAACGACCCCGAAGACGAAATCGAGGTGCTGCGCAGCCGCTGCAAGGAGCTCGGCGTGCGCTTTGCCGTGAGCGACGGCTTTGCCGAAGGCGGCAAGGGTGCCGAGAGCGTGGCCCGCGAAGTCTTTGCAGCCTGCGCAGAACCCGCCGCCCCCTTGAACTTTGCGTGCGAAGCCGACGACCCCGTCATGACGAAGGTCGAAAAGATCGCCCGCCGCGTCTACGGCGCGGGCTCGGTGAGCATGTCGGCGGCCGCCGTCAAGGACCTGAAGCAAATCGAGTCGATGGGCTTTGGCAACCTCCCCGTGTGCATCGCCAAGACCCCGTTCTCGCTCACGGCCGATCCCAAAGCGCTCGGCGCCCCGAAGGGCTTTGACCTCCCCGTGCAGCGCCTGATCCTTAACGCGGGCGCGGGCTTTGTCGTCGTCACCACGGGCGCCATCATGCGCATGCCGGGTCTGCCCAAAGCGCCGGCCGCCTTCAACATCGACGTCAAGGACGGCAAAATCACCGGACTTGCCTAACCGGCGCAGTGAGGGGCGGCTTCGCCCCTGAAGCCCGGTCATTCCTTTTGGAGCCCCGGCGGCTCGTCTGCTGCAAGACTTTCTTGAGCAGACGAGCCGCTTTTTTTTTGCGCTCATATTCATTCCCTCCGCGCGCCCCCTCTTGGGACGAGCTTTCTCTTGCCTTCTCTGCCCTTGCGGCCAGCCTGCCCCCGCCTTTTTTCAACCTGCAGGAGCCTCAAGCGCCCGTCACGGCTCTGACATGCTCCCGACACACCGGCTTCACAAAATGCGCCTAAGATGCGCGCCGACAACAAGTTGAACAACCAAGCAGTACAAAAAGAACAAGAAATGATCAATCTCAAAGCTCATGAATTTTTAAGCGCCTGGTCGCAGGACGATCAGACGCCCGAGGCGCTTGCCATCGGCCGCATGCGCTTGTCCGACGGCCGCTTTGAACTCTACGGCTCCTGGAACGGCACCGAAGAGTCGCGCCGCTTCAATCCCCTCGAAACGCTGCCCGAGACGCCGGCGGCGATTGCGCTCATGACCGATTCGCTGCCGGACAGCTGGGGCCGCAGCGTCCTTGACCGCTACGAGCGTGCCTGCGCGCGCAGAGACGAGCGCGCCCCGCATGAACTCACCGAAACCGAGGTTCTGACCACGATTGCCGACAGCGAGCGGATGGGGGCCCTGCGCTTTAGCCCGGAAAACAATCCGCATGAATTCGTGGGCGTCTCGCCCGCGATGCTGCCGCGCAAAAGCGAACTCGCGGCCTACGCGGAACTCACCCGCGCCTTTGAAGAAAAAAGGCTGTTGTCGGCCGCAACGCTTGAACCTTTGGTGCGCGCTGGCTCCGCTCTTGGCGGCTCGCGCCCCAAGATCGGATTTGAGGACGGCGATGGCGCGCAATGGATTGCCAAGCTCCCCTCGATTCACGACACCCGCAACATGGGCGCCTGGGAGTACGTCATGACGCGGCTTGCGCTCATGGCGGGGATCGAAGTCGCCCCCTTTGACCTCATCGACGGCACGATTTTCATCACGCGGCGCTTTGACCGGTCTCCTCGCGGCAGGCGGCACTACTTCTCAACGCGGGCGCTTCTTGGCGCCGACAAAAATCACGAGGCGCGCAGCTACCTCGAGATCCTCATGATCATCGAGCGCATCTGCCGCGACAAAACGCCCGAAGTCGAGCAGCTCTTTCGGCGCGTGGCCTTCAAAATGGCCATCAGCGACGGCGACGATCACCTGCGCAACCACGGCTTTCTGCTCACCGAGTCGGGCTGGCACCTCGCGCCCGCCTTTGACATCAACCCCTCGCCCTCAATCGAGCACCTGTGCCTTACATGGGACGAGCAGTGCTCGGCCTTTGACCTCAATGCCTTTGCGGGCGCCGCGCCCTTCTGGGGCATCGGCGTGGAGCGCGCCAAGGAAATTATCGGCGAGGTGCGCGAGGCGCTCTCAAACTGGCGGGGCGAGGCGCGCGAGGCGGGGCTCACGGACGATGAAATCAACGCCATGGCCTGCGCCATCCGCGTCTAGCCTTGCGTGACGATGGGGCGGGGCGCACAATTTTTCATGCCGCCCCTGGCCTTTCTTTTTCCCCTGCCCCTGCCCCTGCCCCTTCTCCTTTCCCTTTCCTGGTTTTTCTTGCCGCAAGCCCTTTTATATCCTCTTTTCTTGCGGATGAACTTGTAACCGTTCGTTTCGCATTGATACGCCCTCTGCATGATTGGCGGCGGATCAAGAGCGTCTTTGCCTGTCGCAGGAGGCTTTTAAATCCTGCATTTTCCCGGCTTCTTTTTTGCTCTCCCGGCGGCCTTTGAGGCCCGGCGCGGCGTCAATGACAAGCCCTTGCCTTGTGCGGGAGCTGAAATGCCTCTCATTGCAGCCCGTCACAATTCCTTGCGAGATTGCCCTTTCCCGCAACGTTTCCGGCCGTCTTTGCCTGCTATCGTACGGACCTTGAGCCGGCGTCCGACGCAGGGAGCGGCCCGGCTGGTTTGCAGGAAACAAAAAAGAAAAAAATGCCTCAAGTCCTCTTGATTCACTCCAGTGCTCAGGCCGTCGCGCCGAAAAAGGAAACACAGGGTTCGTACACGCGCCGCATGGCGCGGCTTCTCAAGGATTGCCTCAAAGGGCGCGGCGTCACCTTTGTCGAGCGCGACGTCGCCGCCACGCCTCCGGGCATGATCGACGCCTCCTTCATATCGGCTTCGCGCACGCCTCAGGACAAGCGCACGCCCGAGCAGGTCGAGCGGCTCAAGGAAAGCGACGCCCTGGTCGAGGAAGTGCTCAAGTCCGACGTGATCGTCGTGGGCTGCCCCTTGTACAACTTTGGCGTCCCCGCCCCGCTCAAGGCGTGGATTGACAACATCGTGCGCCTTGGAAAGACCTTCACGGTCGACGAGCAGCGCTACCCTCGCGTGGTCTACGGCCTGTTGCACAACAAGCTCGTCGTCATCCTCGAGAGCACGGGGAGCTCCGGCTACCAGCCGGGCGGCACCAAGGAAGACCTCAATCACGCCGATCGCGCCGTGCGTGCGGTCTTTGAGCAGCTCGGCGTGCACAACTTCGAGTGTCTGGCCGTTGAAGGCGTCTGCGAAGAAGAGCCCATGCAGGTCGAGGCCAACTGGCAGGTGTGCCAGAAGCAAATCGAAGACGTCGCGCTTCGCATCAAGGCGCGCTGGCGCAACCGCCACCGCGACGATTAAGGTGAAGAGCCTCACCCGGCGGCTTTCGGGCAAAAGCGCTACGCAAAGGCCCAGCAGATGAGGTTGACGATCTGCGGAAAAAGAGAAATCACGGTCGTCGCGCGCACCACGTGCATGACGATGATGTCGGTGTTTTTGATCTTGAGGTCTTCAAGGATAAGCGCCATGTCGGCCGCCCCGGCGGGCGTCTCGATCATCATGCCCTCGGTGCGCGCGTAGCCGAAAAAGCGCCGCTGCAGCGCGCCGCTTACCACGCAGTTTGCCGTGTAGAAAAAGAGCACGACGGCAATGGGGCCGATCAAGGTATAGGCCGAGGCGAGCTCCTGCACCGTGATGAGGCTGCCAAGATAGCAGCCCGCAATGAGCTGGCAGAACTTGCGCACCGCCCGCGGCAGATACGCGTAGTCAAACCCGAGCTTCATGATGAGCGCGGCGACGATGGCAAAGGTAAAGGGCATGCCGGGGATGTGAGAAGCCTTCCCAAGAAACCCCGCAGCAGCGGCAAGCGCGAGCACGGCGGCCGTCGACCAAAGCGAGCGCTGGCTCGAGAGGTGCCTCGGGGCACCCTCAATCGGCGCGTGCGCGGCTCTCTCGCCCGTCCCCGCCCTTCTGCTCACAACCCTGTCAAAGGCAACGACCGCCATGGGCAGCACCGCAATGCCGTAGATTTGCCGCACGAGCTGCAGGATCGTGACGCTTGCCACATCGGCTCCCATGTCCGCGGCGATAATCGGCGTGTCGTTAACGCCCGCGGGCATCGCGCACATCAGGGACGTCTTCAGGTCAAGGGGACTCACAAGATAAATGACCGTGCCCGAAGCAAGCATCAGCGTGAGAAAGGACGCAAGCATCAAAAGAGTCGGCCGCAGGATCGTGCGAAGCCTTCTCACGTCGTCTCTCTCCATCGTGCAGCCCACGTAGGCGCCCGCAAGAATCTGCGCCAGCGTGCGCGTCTCGGGCGGCATCCAGGCCGCGCCGCTTGTGGCCTCCAAGACGGCCGCGCCCGCAAACGCGCCGATCATGAGGCCGGCGGGCACGTGCAGGCGCACGAAAATGCGCCCGGCGACAAGCCCCGCGGCAAGAGTAAGAAGCATGCGGTGAAGGAGCGCCGCGTCGATGGTCATGGCAAAAAAATTCCCGGTTTCCCAAGCCGTTGTTATAGACCGGGAACCGGGAGGTGCGTTGGGCGACTGCGGGATATACCGATTAGTCTTCGCCCGAAGCCGCCTTGGGCTGCGGGGCGTTGCGGCTTGCCTCAAGCTGATCGAGGTACGCGTCGGTGATGTCGCCCGTGACGTACTCGCCGTCAAAGCACGAGCAGTCAAAGCGGGTGATGTCGCAGTTGAGATCCGTCAGCGCGCTCTTTAAGCCGTCCACCGTCTGAAAGATCACGGCGTCGGCGCCGATTAAGCGCGCAACCTCTTCGGGCGACTGGCCGTGCCCGCAAATTAACTCCGAGCGCGTGGGCATGTCGATGCCGTAGACGTTGGGATACATCACGCGCGGAGCGCTTGAGGCCACGAAAACCTTTTTGGCGCCGGACTCGCGGGCCATGCGCACGATTTCGCGCATGGTCGTGCCGCGCACAATCGAGTCGTCGACCAAAAGCACGTTCTTGTCCTTGAATTCAACGGGCATGGCGTTGAGCTTTTGGCGCACGCTCTTTTTGCGCATCTCCTGGCCGGGCATGATGAAGGTGCGGCCCACGTAGCGGTTCTTGATAAAGCCCTCGCGGTAGGTAAGGCCCAGCTTTTGCGCGAGCTGCTGCGCGGCAGGGCGGCTTGAGTCGGGAATCGGCATCACGCAGTCGATTTCCGAGAGGTCGATCTTTTCGGCCACTTCGCTTGCGAGATATTCGCCCAAGCGCAGGCGCGCGCCGTAGACGCTGATGCCGTCGATGAGGCTGTCGGGGCGGGCAAAGTAGACGTACTCAAAGGCGCAGGGATTGAGCTGCGGGTTCTCGGCGCACTGCTCGCTGAAGAACTCGCGCTTCATGTTGATGAAGACCGCCTCGCCCGGGGCAATGTCGCGCTCAAACTGAAACTCAAGGCCCACCATCGTCACGGACTCCGAGCTCACGAGATAGTCTTTCGTTCCGTCTGGCTGCAGCTGCGTGCCAAAGCAAATCGGGCGAATCCCGTTGGGGTCGCGGAATGCGAGCAGCCCCTGCCCTGCAATCAAGGCCACGACGGCGTAGGCGCCCTTGACGCGCTTGTGCACGCCCCGCACGGCCTTGAAGGCAAGCTCGGGCGAGAATTCCACCCCGGGCTGGCTTACCTTCATGAGCTCGTCGGCGAGGACGTTGAGCAGCACCTCGGAGTCGCTCGAAGTGTTGATGTGGCGCCTGTCAAGCCGGTAGAGCTGCTCCTTGACCTCTGCCGTGTTGGTGAGGTTGCCGTTGTGGGCAAAGAGAATGCCGTAGGGGGCGTTGACGTAAAAGGGCTGGCTCTCCTGGTTGGAGCTCGCGCATCCCTGCGTGGGGTAGCGCGTGTGCCCGATGCCGGCGTTGCCGGTCAAGTCGCGCATGTTGCGCGTTCTGAAGACGTCGCGCACCAGGCCCATGGCCTTGTGCACGTGAAACGTCAGGGCGTCGTCAAGAGTGCCGATGCCCGCGGCGTCCTGGCCGCGGTGCTGCAACAAAAGCAGTGCATCGTAGACGCGCTGATTGACCGGTTTGGAGCTGATCAAGCCGACAATGCCGCACATAGTTCTTTAGTGTCCTCAATCCTGGGTTTGGGAAAAATTTTTTTCTTTTGTCTCCGCCTGAGTGCTGCTGTCGGCCCGGACGGTCAGGCGTCCGTCAGGCCCGGGCCTTTTTGCGCGCCGGGCGCCGTTTACAGAGGCTTGTCCGGCTTTTGCCGCAAAAAGAAAAATTCAAAACGATCAGATGCCGAGTCCCTTGCCGCGGCGCAGATTCACAATCGTCTGCGGCATGTACGGCATGCAGAAGTCGATGACGTGCTCGCAGGGCACGATGAAAACCGAATTGCGCCACAAGCCGGTTTTCGTGGCCGACGTGAGCCCGAGCACGAAGACGCACGTGCACACGATCACGATGCCGCGGATGAGCCCGAAAACAGCGCCGATTGCGCGGTCTTCAAACGTGATGCTCGCAGCCGCCATCAGATGCGCAAAAATCTTGCCCGACAAGCCGATCACAAGAAGCGTTGCCACCACGACGAGCACGGCGCCCAAGGCCGTGCGCACAAGGATTGAGAGCGACGGCAACGGAATCGCCTCGCCCACCACGGGCGCAAATTTAAGCGCAAGCAGGATGGCCAGAACCCAGCCCACGATGGCAAGGATTTCGCGCACCAGACCGCGGCTCACGCCCACAATGGTGGAGACGGCCAGCACGGCCAGAATGACCCAGTCGACTTCGTTCATCTAAAAACTTTGGTTTGAAGCAGTCAGTTCTTCTTGCCCGCAGGTTCCTGATTGACGCCGCCGTTTTCAATGGCGTTGAAGGCAAGGACGTCGAGCGCGCGCCTGGCCTCCTGCTCGGAAGCAAAGCGCCCCACCCGCACGCGCCACAAGTCGGTGCCGCGACGGTGAACGATTTCAGTATAAGCGGGAAGCCCGAGCTCGCGCAGTTTCTGCGCGCGGATTTGCGCGGACTCCTTGTTGCTCGTGGCAATGACCTGAATGAAATAGCGCCCGTTGGCAACGGCGCGGATGGGCTCGGCTGCAGGAACAGGGGAGGAATTCTTGGATTTGTTCGCGCTCTGCGCCTTGGGTGCGGCGCTTTTTTGCGCTGCAGCCTTTTGCTGGGAGGCTGCTTTTTGATTGCCTTGCGCGCCTTGCGCCGTTTTTTTGCCCGCTGCGGCCTCAGCCGACGACTCTTCATCGCGCGGGGCGGGCTTGACGCCTTCGCTTACCTTGTTGGCCGAAGACAGGTTCGCAGCCGACGAAGGCGCCTTGGGGAGCACCGGCGTCTGCGGCAGGGGCTTTGCCTTTTCAGGAGCAAGCGAGACCACCTTGGCGGGCTCTTCGTTTTGCAGCGCCGGGATCTCAAGCTTGGCGCCGCGGTCGGCGTAGTAGTCGTTGGGCTCAAAAAAGCTTGGCGCAACGACGGCCGCCGCCATCAAAAGGACAAGAATGCCCAGAAGCCTGCGCTTGTTTTTAATGCGGGCGACCTGCTTGCGGTGCGCATCGTCTTCGGGGGCGCTTCCGTAGTTGACTTCGTCGACGCCGGGCGCGGCCGGGCGCGGCGGATTCGGTCCGAAAAGTTTTTGAAACTTGTCGATCATGAAGCAGGTGCAGACGATGGCCAGGCTCGTGCTTGAGCTGCTGGCGGCGCCGTCCGAAGACGGCAAAAAACAAACGGGAACGCCCGCCCTGCGGAGGGCTCAAGACAGCCCGCCGTCAGGCGGATTCAGGTGAAATCAACGGTTCGCGGCTGTGGTTTTTTCCCAAACCGGCCGCATTTTCGTGCAGGCAGTGCGCGCGAGGGATTCTGCCCGAAATTATCACAAAAAGGAAACGGCTCCGGGGGATTTTGCACCGCCGGAGCCGTCAAAGGAGTTTAAATGTTTACTTCGCCGGGCCCGAACCCTCGCGCAGGTTGTGGCGCAGCGACTCGTAGGCGGCCGCAGCCGTCACAAAGGAGCCGAAGGCGACGATGCGCACGCTGCCCTTTTCCCTCTGGGCGCTCTCGGAGAGCGCCTGGCGCAGCGCCTCGTCAACCGACGCAAAGGAGGCGATCTTCGTCTCGTCAATCCCTGCGGCCTTCATCGAGCCCATGAGCTCTTCAAGCGACGCCCCGCGGGTGCCGGGCAGTCCCGTCACGAACCAGCGGTCGATGTGGCGCAGAAGCGTGCGGGAGACTTCCTGCATGTCCTTGTCGCGCAGCATGCCGAAGACGGCCCAGGTCTCGACGTTGGGGTCGCCGCTTGCGGTGAGGTTCGCCGCCAGCACGCGCGCTGCCTGCGGGTTGTGCGCGACGTCGACCGTGACGCTTGCGCCCTCCTCGTCGGCCTCCTTGATCGTCTCGTAGCGGGCGTGAATGTGCACGTTTTCAAGGCCCTCGACCACCGCGCTGCGGGTAATGGGCAGATCGGCGTTGAGCGTGGCAAGAGCCGCCAGGGCGCCGGCTGCGTTTTGCAGCGACGCCGCGCCGCTCAAAGCCGGCATCGGGATGTTGCGCCAGTCGACCGTCTCGGGCGTCGGGCGGAACATGTCGATTTCAAAGTCAAAGAGCCCGTGGTGCTTGTAGGTGTGGAAATCGCGCCCGTAGACATAGAGCTGCGACATGAGCATGTGCGCGTGCTCAAGCAGCGACTTGGGCGGATTCGGATCGGTGCAGATCGCGGGCTTGCCCGTGCGGTAGATGCAGGCTTTTTCAAGCCCGATCTCCTCGCGGGTCGACCCGAGGTAGTTCGAGTGATCGATGTCGATGCTGCAGACGACGCTGCAGGAGGGCTCCACCGCGTTCATCGCGTCGAGCCTCCCGCCCAGGCCCACTTCAAGAATGACGGCGTCCAAGCCCGCTCTGCGGAAAATATGCAGCACGGCCAGGCCCGTGAACTCGAAGTAGGTCAGAGGCACGTCGCCGCGGGCCTTTTCGACCTCCTTGAAGGCCTCGATGATGCGCGCGTCGTCGACTTCGGCGCCGTCGATCACCACGCGTTCATTGAACCGGATCAAATGCGGGGACGTGTGCACGCCCGTGTGGTAGCCCGCATAACGCAGAATGCTGTCGATCATCGCGCAGGTACTCCCCTTGCCGTTGGTGCCGGCAACGGTGATGACCGGACAGGCGAAGTCGATGTCCATGCGCTGAATCATCGTCTTCATGCGCTCGAGTCCGAGTTCCATGGGCTTCGGATTGATCCCGGAGATGTACTCGAGCCACTGGTTGAGATCGGCGCCATCGCCCGGAGTCTTCAAAGCTTCGTTTTGGTTGGTCATAGTTTTACATCCAATACAGGGCGGCATTCCTGCACCCGCTGCCCTTGGGTGTCACAGCATTAATTTTTGATTCTATCGCGGCTGGCACAGTCGAACATCTTGTGGGGCCAGCATATTTTTTATCAAGCACTTGCGTGCGGCGATTCTCTGATAAAACGCGCCGTGCTCGGTCAGGCCGTCCTCAAAGGCAAGGATGCGCCAAGCGTGCGGCACAAGCTCCAAAAGCTCCCCCGTGCGAAGAAAATGCTCGGGGTTTTTCGGGCGCCCGACTTCGAGAAACTGCTCCTGGGTAAACGTTTCGTACAAAAAGAGGCCGCCCGAAGCAAGGCTCTCGCACAAATCGGCAAACCGCGCGCGCCACAAGTAGTGAATGCCGACCACGACGTCAAAGGCATTCTTTTCAAAGGGCCACGGATCGTGCTCGAGGTCCGCCTGAACAAACTCGACGTTCTCAAAGTCCCGGGGCATGGGGTTGACGTCGACGGCCGTCACGCGGCAGCCGATCGAGGCAAGAAGCCGCGTGTTGCGGCCGTTGCCGCAGGCAATTTCAAGCACTCTGTCCGTGGGCTTGATCAATGGGGCAAAGCGCGCAAGCCAGGCGCTCACCGGATCGTCGAGCGTCGAAGTATCGCGAGCCATGCACGCCCCCCCACTAAAAACAAAGGGTTTCAAATCAAGCGGAGCGCTCTTCTTTCAAGAGCCCGCCGCGGCGAAAAAGATCCAGCGCGCAAAATCAAGAACCGGGCGCGCAAAGTATTCAAAAAGTCCCGAGAAAATAATCACCGCCAGGATCAACAATCCGTAGCGCTCGGTCTGGGCGAATTTGATGCTCCACTTCCAGGGCAGGAGCCCGGCCACGATGCGCCCGCCGTCCAAGGGCAGCGCCGGCAGCAGATTAAAGGCCATGAGCACCATGTTGCACAAAATGCCGCCGTAGCAAATTTCAATCAGAGGTCCAAAAAGACTGCCCGGAGCGGCAATCACGACAAGTTTGGCCAGAGCCGCCCAGACAAGCGCCTGCGCAAAGTTGCTTGCGGGCCCCGCGAGGGCCACCCAGATCATGTCGGTCTTGGGGTTTCTCAAGTGAGAAAAGTTAACCGGCACGGGCTTGGCCCACCCGAACATCACGCCGCCCAGGCCCGTGAGCATGCCGCCAGCAAGAAGAATGGCGGGCACGAGAATCGTCCCGATGGGATCGATGTGCTTGAGCGGATTCAAGGTCACGCGTCCGAGCACCCAAGCGGTGTTGTCGCCCAGGCGCTTGGCAACGTAGCCGTGCGCAGCCTCGTGCAGCGTGATCGCAAGAATCACGGGAATGGCGTAAAGCAGGATGGATCGCAGAATTTCAGTCATAGGCGTTGATGCTAGCACGCGATTTCCTGCCCAAAACTTAAAAACCGTCGGCGAAGTGTTTCAGGCGGTTGCAAAGCCCGCGGGCGGCAAATCGTTCGTGGACAAAATGTGAGGGTAATCCCATAAAAAGAACCGCCCGACTCCCCTTTGACGAGGAATCGGGCGGGATTTTGAAGCTTTGCTTTTTTGCGAGGGTGATTCAGGACGCCCTCAAAGCAGTTCGCTCACTACACGATGGCGCAGGCGAGGAAGCCCAGGGCCACGCTGAAGACGATGGCCAGAACGCCCGGCAGGAAGAAGGCGTGGTTGAACACCCACTTGCCGATGCGGGTCGTGCCCGTGTCGTCCATCTGCACGGCGCCCAGAAGCGTCGGGTACGTCGGCAGAACGAACAGAGCGGAAACAGCGGCGAAGGAAGCAACGAGCATGTAGGAGTCGCCCGGGTTGGCGGCGCTGATGCCCAGAGCGGCAACGATGGCAGGCGTAATGGCCTTGGCCGTTGCAGCCTGAGAGTACAGCAGCATGGCAGCCAGGAAGAACACCACGGCAAGCAGAGCCGGGTACTGGGCAACCGTCGCGGCGGCGAAGTCCTTGATTTCAGCGCTGTGGCCGGACACAAAGGTGTCGCCGAGCCATGCAACGCCGAGCACGCAGACGATGGCCACCATGCCGGACTTGAAGACGCTCGTGCCGGCGATGTCGCCGAGTTCAATCTTGCAGCCGACCGTGATCAGCATGCCGACCAAGAGCATCAGGCTCATGATCGCGGCGTCGCGGCCGACGATGACGTTCTTGATGATGCCGACGGCCGGGCTGATGGCGGAGGCATAGAGCACGACGAAGAGAACGCCGACCAAGAAGATCAGAACGGAGAGCTTGGCATGGGGCTTGAGCTCGAAGTGGGTCTGGCCGGTGGGCGCCTTCACGAGGCCCTTGGCGAGACGTTCACGGTAGACCGGATCGCTGTCGAGGTCCATGTTCTGGATGAGGGTCATAACGAGCGCGGTGAGCATGCAGCCGACGAAGGTCGTCACAATCCAGATGCCGAGCAGCATCGGGTAGCTCCAGCCGAAGGGCTCAAGGACGCCGGACATGTAGATCACGGCGGCCGAAACCGGAGAAGCCGTAATGGCGATCTGCGAGGCGACCACGGCGATCGACAGCGGGCAGACCGGGCGGATCTTCTGCTCCTTGGCGACTTCCACGATAACCGGGATCATCGAGAAGGCGGTGTGGCCGGTGCCGGCGAAGATCGTCAGGACATAGGTCACGACCGGAGTGAGGAAGTTGATGTACTTCGGGTTGCTGCGCAGGATGCGTTCGGCAATCTGCACGAGGTAGTCAAGGCCGCCCGCGAGCTGCATGGCCGAAATGGCCGAGATCACGGAGGCGATGATGAGGATCACGTCCCAGGGAATGTTGCCGGGCTTCATGCCGAGGCACAGACCGAGGACCAGCACGCCGGCGCCGCCGGCATAACCGATGCCGATGCCGCCCAGGCGCACGCCGATGAAGATTGCGCCGAGAAGCACAATCACCTCGAGGATGAGCATGATATCCATGGTGATATCTCCAAGATGGTTTGATGTTTTCGTTGTGGTTTTGAAAAACAAAAAGGGTACGACTGCCGCGTCCTGCCGCGGCAGCTCATACGATTTTTGTTTGAAATTTGGGGGTGAGCCCCTCAAGGCGGCCGGCAAAACCGACCGGCCGCTTGATCACCCTAAAAGGTGGATTACTGGACGAACTTCGGAGCGATCAGGTTCTGCAGGTTGAAGGTGGCGTCCCACTCTTCCTGCGTGAGGAGCTTGCGCTCTTCAACAACAACCTGATGCAGCGACTTGCCGGTCTCATAGCACTCGTGGGCCATGGCCGAGCAGACCGAGTAGCCGAGATGGGGCTTGAGCAGCGTCACGATGCCGCAGGAGTTCATCACCATCTGAGCGGTGCGCTCGGCGTTGGCGGTGATGCCGTCGACGCACTTCGTGCGCAGAGCGTTGCAGGCGTTCGAGAGAACGCGCATGGAGGTGAACAGAGCAAACGTGATCACGGGCTCCATCACGTTCAACTGCAGCTGGCCGGCGGAGGCAGCGAGCATCACGGTGGTGTCAAGACCGATGGCGAGGAAGCACGACTGGTTCGTGACTTCGGGGATCACGGGGTTGACCTTGCCCGGCATGATCGAAGAGCCAGGCTGCAGCTGCGGCAGGTTGATCTCAGACAGACCGCAGCGCGGGCCGGAGGCGAGCATGCGGATGTCGTTGCAGACCTTCGTGAGCTTCACGGCGAGGCTCTTGATGGCCGACGACAGGGCGACGTACGCACCGCAGTCGCTCGTGGCGGCGATCAGGTCTTCGCTGTTCTTGAAGTCGATGCCGGTGATTTCGGCGAGCTTCTTGACGGCCAGAGCCGGATAATCCGGGTGAGCGGTCACGCAGGTGCCGATGGCGGTGGCGCCGAGGTTGACGACCTTGAGGTGTTCCTGCGCTTCGCGGATCACCTTGAGTTCATCGGCAATCGTGAAGCCCCAGCCGTGGAATTCCTGGCCAAGGGTCATCGGAACAGCATCCTGCAGGTGGGTGCGGCCCATCTTGAGAACGCCCTTGAACTCTTCGGCCTTGGCGTAGAAGGCGCCGACCAAGTCTTCAACAGCCTTCAGAAGAACGCGGCTGCGAAGCAGGAGGGCAAGGTGCAGAGCCGTCGGATACGTGTCGTTGGTCGACTGGCCGAAGTTGGCGTGGTCGTTGGGAGAAACGAGCTTGTAGTCGCCCTTCACGGAACCGAGGTGTTCAGCAGCGAGGTTGCAAATAACCTCGTTGGTGTTCATGTTCGTGGAGGTGCCGGCGCCGCCCTGCAGCCAGTCGGTCACGAACTGATCGCGGTACTTGCCTTCGATCAGCTGATCGCAGGCCCAGATCAGAGCGTCGGCAACGTTGGCCGGAATCGTGCCCAGTTCCTTGTTGGCAAGAGCAGCAGCCTTCTTCACATACCCGAAAGCGATGACGAAGTACGGCTCCTGGCTCATCGGCATTTCCGTGATGTGGAAATTATCCTTGCCGCGCATCGTCTGGACGCCGTAGTAGCAGTCGTCAGGAATCTCGCGCTGACCCAGGAAATCGCTTTCAAAACGAGACATTGTGTTTGCTCCTCAAATGTTTTATTTGTTCGAGATGCCCGGAAGCGCCCGTATGCAAATACGTGGTCTGGCGCCGCCGGAGATTTTTACTTCAAAGCCCGGCTCCGAGACTTGAACTGCAAGCCCCGGAACCGTTCTTGCGTTAGATATTACTACTTAGTTTTAAGGATGGTTACTTAGGAAACTAGATTTCGATCAAAATTGACCTCAATTTCTCCTAGGGCATTTGTCTTAGGTCGATCCTCTTATGAAGAGATGCCGGCAAGACCCTTGATTTTCCTAGGAAAAAAGGCGCGCTGCGCTTGTCGGACGCAGAGCAGCGCGCCAAATGTAAGAATTTCTTTCCTACCTTGATGATAGTCAACGAATCCGCAGTTTCCCGAAGAAGCAGGCGATCACGCGAGGGGTTCTAACGGGGTGCGCCTCGTTTTCCCCTCCCCCCGCCCGAAGCGTGCGCACTCTTGAAAGACGGCAAAGGATCATGCGTAGGAGAAGCATCTGCTCGAGGTGCTGCGCCGCAGCCGGGTTTCTGAATTTCTGGAATGCGCTCGAAAGCCCGAGACCGATTTCCACCGCCTTGAAGACGAAAAAAAGGAGGCGCTCCAAACGGAGTCCTCCTTTCTCACCGGGCGCTTTAAAAGTCGCCCATTTGCCTGTCCGCCCGCCCCGGCTGGCGAGGTGCTTGACCGGGGCAAGGCTGATCCAAACGATCGCAGCTTTGCTTACGCAGCCTTGATCGGGATGGCCTTCTTGGTCTTGGGCGTGGGCAGAACCTTGTCGTAGTTCTTGACGCCCTGCTCGGCCATCTTGCGGCGGATGAAGGCGATCTGCGTCTTCAGAGGCAGATCCTTCGGGCAGAAGTCGTGGCAGGCAAGCAGCGACATGCAGCCGAACACGCCGGAGTCATCGCCGATGACGTCGTAGAAGTCGGCGTCATTGCGGGTGTCGCGCGGATCGAGACGGAAGCGGGCGATCTTGTTGATCGCAACGCCGCCGGCAAAGTCCGGACGCAGACGAACGGTGCCGCAGCCAGCGATGCAGCAGCCGCACTCCACGCAGCGGTCGAGAATGTAGATGTCCTCGGCAAGCTGCGGATCCATCGGCTCTTCCTTCTTGCGCAGGTCGACCTCTTCGGTCTTCATGTGAACCCACGTTTCCATGCGTTCGCTCATGTTGCGCATCCACTTGCCGGTGTTGACCGACAGGTCGCCGATGAGTTCGAAGGCGGGCAGCGGAGCCAGCGTGAACTCGGTGGGCAGGTCGCGGGTAAGCGTGCGGCAGGCCAGACCCGGCTTGCCGTTGATCAGCATGGCGCAGGAACCGCAGATGCCGGCGCGGCACACGAAGTCAAACTGCAGGGAGGGATCCTGGGTGTCGCGAAGTTCATTCAGAAGAATGAACAGCGTCATGGAATCGGCTTCCTCGCATTCAAACGTCTGCATGTGCGGCACGCTTGCGGGATCAGCAGGGTTGTACCGAAGGATGCTGATCTTGAGCATGCGGTGCTGCTTCTTAACTTGAGTACTCATTTAAGTCAGCTCCTTTTAATTACGGAAGGGGTTCATCGATACGCTCGTTGCGGCCCTGCAGACGCTTCGGCAACAGGCTGTGGAACGGCATGATGCGGTCCTGGATCGCAAAGCGGTCGGCGCCTTCGGCTTCCATCTTCGCGCGAATCTCGTCGATCTCAGCCTGACGCTTGGCCGATTCGGGATTCTCGATGTAGTTCTTGGCACCGTATCCGCGCCATCCCGGCGGGAGTTCCATCTTGGAGATGTCGAGCTGCTCGTAGCTGAGCGTGGGCAGCGTATCGCCTTCCTTCCACGTGGCGATCGTGCGGCTGAGCCAATCCTTGTCGTTGCGCACCGGGTAGTCTTCGCGGAAGTGAGCGCCGCGGCTTTCCTTGCGGGCGGCTGCGCCGCAGGCAACGGTCAGAGCGAGCTTCAACATCTTGCGGGTGCGGTAGGCGTACACGAGCTCGGGGTTGTTGCCCACGACGTCCTTGCAGGAGACCTTGTAGGTCTTCTTGAGGAGGTCTTCGAGTTCGGAGACGGCGCTTTCCATGTCCTCGCCCTTGCGGAAGATGCCGATCTTGCTCGTCATCAGATCCTGCATGCGCTTGCGGATGGCAACCATGTCCTCGGTGCCCGAGTTCTTGATGAAGCCGTCGAGTTCGTTCTGAACCTTGGCGATGGCGTCATAGACGACAGAGGTCGGGATGTCGATGCCGTTTTCGGGCTTCTCGCAGAAGTCGGCGATGAATTCGCCCACGATCATGCCGCCCACAACGGTCTCGGCAACCGAGTTGCCGCCCAGACGGTTGAAGCCGTGCATATCCCAGCAGGAGGCTTCGCCGGCGGCGAACAGGCCCTTGAGCTGGCGGGATTCGCCCGTGTAGTTCGTGCGCACGCCGCCCATCGTGTAGTGCTGGGCCGGACGCACCGGGATCCATTCCTTCACCGGATCGACGCCGAGGAAGTAGTGGCAGATTTCATAGACTTCACGCAGGTTGTGCTTGATGTGATGTTCGCCAAGCAGCGTGATGTCGAGCCAGAGGTGTTCGCCGAAGCGGCTCTTGACGCCCTTGCCCTGAGCAATGCGCTCTTCCATGCGGCGGGAGACCACGTCGCGGGAAGCAAGTTCCTTCTTCTCAGGTTCCACATCGGGCATGAAGCGGTGGCCGTCGACGTCGCGCAGAAGACCGCCGTCGCCGCGGCAGCCTTCGGTCACCAGAATGCCGGCCGGGAAGATGCCGGTCGGGTGGAATTGAATGGCTTCCATGTTGCCCAGACCGGCCACGCCGGTTTCAAGGGCGAGCGAGTGTCCGCCGCCTTCGCAGATCTGGGCGTTGGTGGTCACGCGGTAGAGCTTGCCGGCGCCGCCCGTGGCGATGCCGGTCGCCTTGGCCACATAGGCCATCAGCTCGCCGGTGATGAGGTCGCGCACGACCGCGCCGTAGCAGCGCTTGCCGTCGTGAATCAGAGAAAGGGCTTCAACGCGCTCAATGACGGGCACGTGCTCGGCGATGATGCGGTCGCTCACCGCATTGAGCATGGCGTGGCCCGTGCCGTCGGACACGAAGCAGGTGCGCCACTTCTTGGTGCCGCCGAAGTCGCGCTGGTTGATGAGGCCGGCGGCTTCCTTGCGTTCGGTAATCGTCACCTTCTCGCCGTTGATGATGACCTGGCGGTCACCCGGGGTGATGCGGCTCCAGGGCACGCCCCAGGCAGCCAGTTCGCGCACCGCCTTCGGGGAGGTGTTCACGAACATGCGGACCACGTCCTGATCGGCACCCCAGTCCGAACCGCGCACGGTATCAGCGAAGTGGATGTCTTCGTTGTCGCCCAGGCCCTTGATCACGTTGGCGATGGATGCCTGCATGCCGCCCTGAGCCGCCTTGGAGTGCGAACGCTTCGGGGGCACCAGCGACAAAACGATGGTGTCGTGGCCGCGGCGCTTGGCTGCAACAGCCATGCGCAGACCAGCCAGACCGCCACCGATCACCAGTACGTCGGTGTAGATGATTTTCATTTTTTATGGTCTCCTTGATCCGATTTGGATCCGCTCAACGAGCACGCCGCGGCTAGCGATACCGCGGGTTTCACCCGTTTGCAGCAGGGTCAAAAAATTCCTTCCTCGACCACAAAAAAGCCCTCCGCGTCCTGCGACGCAAAGTCTCTCTGTGGGATTTACGCGCGATATTATCCCGCTGGAGGTAATCCGCGTGCACGCCAATGTGAATCTCCATGATTTAGGCCAATTTCCCTGGCGTCGGTTTACACAAACAACACCAGATGTTGTGCCTGCAGATGCGAGGAACTCTCGGCAGGCGGCCTGTCGCTTCACGCAACAGCGGCCGGCGCCGCGGCAATTGAGATTCCGGGCCGAAACGTCTGTCTTCGGCCAATGCCGCGAAAAAATCCGCAACACGTCCTGCATGCGGCAAAAGCGCCCGGCGCAAGGCGCTAAGGTACATGTAAGAAATGTTTGCTCGAAGTCTAGGGATTGTACTACTGAAGCACTATAGGGACGAACCCTAGGGTACTTCGCCTAGTTCCCTTGTTTTCAGGCCCTTTTTTCCCACTCACACGATCTGATTTGACGCTGGTCAACTGTTTTGGCCGCTTTGAAACTATCAAAAATACCCACAATTGAGTATTCCTTTCTTTTGTCATCATCTTTCGCTTTGCGCACCGGCGACTTCCCGCCGCCAAAGTGGTCTAATCGATTAGGAAACAACGATTGAATTCTCTTTCTTCATTGATTTGATCTATACAATAAGGAAAACCTTTTTCCTTCTCCTCCCACCGTGCCGGTGGGCAAAGCATCATGGCTGACACTGCTGCCGAATCCATGCAGGCGTCCCCCGCCCGGGGCGCGCAAAATGGCAAAAAGCTGCCCCCGCTCTCCGAGCGCCTGGCCCGCCTTGGTCTCGTGCGAGACTGGGACTTCGTCCTGCACCTGCCGCTGCGATACGAAGACGAAACGCGCATCACGCCCATTGCCGAGGTGCGCTACGGAGAGGCCTACCAAATTGAAGCCACCGTTGTCTCAAGCCAGCTGCGCCAGGGCGCCACGATGCAGCTTGTGACGCAAGTGGCCGACTCAAGCGGCACGCTGCAGCTGCGGCACATACATTTTTATCCCAGCCAGAAAAAGCTCCTTGCTCCCGGAAAGCACCTGCGCATCTACGGGCTTGTGCGGCAGTCCTTCAGCGGGCTGCCTGAAATCGTGCACCCCAAGGTGAAGGCCGTCTCAAGCAGCAGCGAGGCGCTGCCCACGACCTTGACGCCGATTTATCCGGCCGGCGAAGGCATCACGCAGGCCTGGCTCAGAAAGCGAATCGACCGTGCCATTCTGGACGTCGACCTGGTTGATTTGGTTCCTCAAGCCGCTTTGAGCGAACTGCACCTGCCGAGCCTTGCGCAGTCGATTAAAGAGCTGCACCACCCCTCGCCCGGCGCCGATCCCGAGCTCTACAGCGAGCGCCGCACGCCCGCCTGGCGGCGGCTGAAGTTTGACGAGCTGCTCGCGCAGCAGATTTCCCTCAATCACGGCCGGCAGATGCGAAGCATGCTCTCTGCGCCCGCGCTTGCAGGAGGCGGCGCGGGGCTGGCCCAGCGGCTCTCGGAATCGCTTCCCTTTGAATTGACCGGTGCACAAAAGCGCGTGCTCTCCGAAATTTTTGCGGACATGGCAAAGACGCACCCGATGCACCGTCTGGTGCAGGGCGACGTCGGATGCGGCAAAACCGTTGTGGCGGCTCTCGCAGCCCTCAGGGCTCTTGACAGCGGCGCGCAGGCCGCCCTCATGGCGCCCACGGAGCTTCTTGCCGAGCAGCACTACCAGAAGCTTTGCGCCTGGCTCGAGCCGCTAGGCGTAGACGTGCTCTGGCTCTCGGGCAGCCTCAAGCCAAAGGAAAAGGCGCAGCGCCAGGAAATGATCCGCAGCGGCGAAGCCCGCATGATCGTGGGCACCCATGCCCTGATCCAGAGCGCCGTGCAGTTTGAAAATCTCGGCATTGCCATCGTCGACGAGCAGCACCGCTTCGGCGTGAATCAGCGCCTGAAAATGCGCTGCTCAAGCGCAAGCGGAAAAATGGCGCACCTCCTGGCACTGTCGGCTACGCCCATTCCCCGCACGCTTGCCATGAGCTACCTCTCGGACATCGACGTCTCGGTCATCGACGAGCTGCCTGCGGGCCGCAGCCCCGTGACGACAAAGGCCATTTCGCTTGAGCGGCTCACGGACGCCGTTGCCGTCGTGCGCCATGCCGTCGAAGAGGGTCGCCAGTGCTATTGGGTCTGCCCCCTGATTGAAGAAAGCGAAAAAGCCGATCTCACGGCCGCCACGCTTCGCGCCGACTTTTTGATGGAAGCCTTGGAAGGCATGCGCATCGGGCTCGTGCACGGAGCCATGAGCGCCGAAGACAAAAACACGCGCATGAGCGAATTTGCCAAGGGCGAGATTGATGTTCTCGTCGCGACCACTGTGATCGAAGTGGGCGTGGACGTCCCTAACGCGTCGCTTATGGTGATTGAGCACGCCGAGCGCTTCGGGCTCTCGCAGCTGCATCAATTGCGCGGCCGCGTGGGCCGCGGCAGCGTCAAGAGCTTTTGCATCCTTTTGTTTGATCCGCAATTGAGCCAAACCGGGCGCGAGCGCATCCGCACCATTCGGCAGACCAACGACGGCTTTGCCATTGCGCGTGAAGACCTGCGGCTGCGCGGTCCAGGTGAATTCATGGGAGCGCGGCAGTCGGGCGTGCCGGCGCTGCGCTTTGCCGACGTGCAGACCGACGGCGAACTGCTTGAGGCGGCGCGGCGCATGGCGCAGAGCTGGCTTGAAGCTGATCCCGACAAGGCTCTTTTGCACGCGCGGCGCTGGTTTAGCGGCCAAACGGACTATCTCGAGGCTTAATCGGCAAACAACGCCCTTCCACCATCCCTTTTATTTTCCACTTCAGAGCAGGTGCACCTATGACGCTAACCGAACTCAAATACATTCTGGCCGTTGCCCAGGAGCGGCACTTCGGGCGCGCCGCCGAATCCTGTCACGTCTCGCAGCCCTCTCTCTCGGTGGCCGTCAAGAAACTTGAAGACGAGCTCGAAGTGAAGATCTTTGAGCGCCGCAGCTCCGACCTGACCATCACGCCCATCGGGGCGGTGATTCTCGAACAGGCCCAGCGCGTGCTGGAAGACGCGGCCAAGCTGCGCGAATGCGCGGCCCAGGGCAAGGACCCGTTAAGCGGCCCGCTGCGTTTAGGCGTCATTTACACCATCGCGCCCTATCTGCTGCCGCAGCTTGTGGGAAGCGTGCACAAGAGCACGCCCTCGATGCCCCTTATTCTCTCCGAAGGCTTTACCGCCGCGCTGCTCGATCAGTTGAAGACGGGGGTGATTGACTGCGCCGTCGTGGCCCTTCCCATTTCCCAGCCCGGACTGATGATGCAGCCGCTCTACGACGAAGAGTTCGTCGCAGCCGTGCCCGCACACCACCGTCTTGCGCAAAAAAGCTTCATCACGCGCGAAGAACTCACAAGCGAGCCGATGCTGCTTTTGGGGTCCGGGCACTGCTTTCGCGATCAGATCCTCGACTTTTGCTCGGACTACATGCACGGCGACCGGGACGGCCGCCGCACGGTTGAGGGGACGTCGCTTCAGACGATCACCTACATGGTCGCGCAAGGTCTGGGCGTCACGGTGCTGCCCGCTTCCTCCATTGCCTACTACAAGGAGTCGGCCGACATCAAGATTCTTCCCTTCCAAAAGCCCTCGATCCCCAAGCGGCGCGTCGTGCTTGTCTGGCGCAAGTCGTTTCCCCGCACAGCGGCCATGCAGGCGCTTGCCGCCGCCATGGACAACGTGCGGCTCCCCGGAACGCGCAATCTCACGCAGCTGCCGGCCGTGCCGGCATAAATAGAGATTCACGCGTCTGATTACACATGCGGCTGATCAAAAAACGCCGCGGCAGCCGCAGGCGACGGCCATTTGCTTTTGCCTGGCGGTGACCTCGCGGCAAATCAGGCCGCCGGTTGACTTGCGCTGAGTGCAGGCGATGCTCTCGTAAGCCTGAGAGGACCTCATCCGAGTCAAAGGCAGGCTCGGCAATCTCGACCGAGATGCCGTGTGCTCTTTGAGCGTCTTCACCTTGCCTGCCAAGAGGATGAAGAACGAACAAATTCTCGGCTGACGGCAATTATTTGATTTTGCTATAACTCAGAATCAGTTCTCATTGATATCCGCGATGGAGGCAAGATCATGAGAAACGCCGGTATTACTTTGCCCCGTTTGTCCAAAACTGACAAATCTTCCATCCGCGCAGTTTTAGACATTTATTCG
>DYBN01000051.1 GCA_019418605.1 Sutterella sp.
GCCGTGGGGTCGACCCTGGCGGCGGGGTCAACAAAGGCCCCCTCTTCAATGCGTCCTTCGGGAGCGGGCTTTTCAAGCATGGCCTGAACGGCCCAGGCAAACCACGCGTAGGGGTTTGCCGTCACGACGACCGGGCGCGCAGGGAGCTTCTCGCCAAACATCTCTTGTCTGTCGGCGGGAGAAATCACAAGAACGCCCGCGGCACAAGCCGCAGCCGCCTGCCGAAGCTTGGCCTGCGCAAGAAAAACCACTTGATCGGGCCGGGCCGATTCAATGGGCCCAAACCCCGTGACGGAACAATTCTCAGCGCCCGCAAGCGGCTCGCTTGCAAGTCTGCCGCCCGAGCGGACATCCACGGCATGAATAAGGTCGGAAATCTTGAACATGGTCATCTCGCACACATAAATACGACAAAAGCGCTCAACGGGGTAACGCTGGGCGCTTTGCTCCTTGATGATGAACGGCCGCGGCAGCCTGGCGCACGCTCTCGCTGACGGCGGCGTGCGCCCGCAGACGGCCCGCCCTCTTTTTCAAGGCATTTTCAAGGGCCCGCGCCGCATGTGGACTGCGGCCCGCCCCTCTTACTTGGCAGGCGTATTGAGCTGCTTCATCACCTGCTCGGTGATGTCCACCTTCGGGCTCACCCACACGGCGTCCTGAAGAATCAGGTCGTACTTCTGCTTCTTGGCGATGTCCTGAATGATCTTGTTGGCGCGCGCAAGGATGATCTGGCTCTCCTCGTTGGCGCGCTGATTGCGCTCTTCAACAAGCGCGCGCTGGCGCCGAGCGATGTCGCGTTCGGTCTCGGCAAGCGACTGGCGCTGCTTGAGCCGCTCGCTTTCGGTCATCACGGGGCTGTCCTTTTCAAACTTCTGCGCACGGGTGCGGAATTCGCGGATGTCGCGGTTTAATTCGTCTTCGCGCGTCTTGAAGTAGTTCTTGAGCTTGTTCTGAGCGGCAACGGCAGGCGCCGATTCAGAAAGAATGCGGGCGGGACTCACCACACCCACCTTGAAGTCGGCAGCAACCGCGCCGCCGCAAAGCAGTGCGGCGCTCGCTGCCGCAATCAAAGCCTTCTTAAACATTGATTCTTTTTCCTAAAAAACTTGAGCGCCTGATTTTGCGTCAAGACGCCGCGTGTAAAGCTTTGGTACGCATATTAAGGGGTTTGTCCTGTTTTTTGCTTAGCCCAAAAGTAAATGCTCTTTGCTAAAACCGGCCTTCAGCCCCCTTTTATGCTGTTTATATCGTTTCCTTAAGGTTTTCCGCTTTAGAAGCCCGTGCCGATCTGGAACTGGAAGCGCTGCGTATCGTCGCCTTCCTTTTCGTTGAGCGGGAAGGCAAGCGAGAACTTCAGCGGGCCCAAGGGCGAAATCCAGGCAATGCCGAAGCCCACCGAGTAGCGCAGATCGTTGAAGTCGAGATCCTGGCGGGTGTAAGAGCCATTGACGTTGTTGCGCTCATAACCCCAGACATAGCCGCCGTCGAGGAACACGAGGCCGCGCAGCGTGCGGTCGGCGCCGGGCAGCGGCGTGAGCAGTTCGGCCGAGAAGACGAACTCGCGATCGCCGCCCAGGTTGTCGCCGTTGGTGTCGCGCGGGCCCAGAGACGAGCTCTCAAAGCCGCGCACGGATCCGATGCCGCCCGCATAGAAGTTCTTGAAGAACGGGTACATCTTGCTGCCGTAGGTGTCGCCGTAGCCGATCTGCATGTTCAGACCCAGCGTCCAGGCTCTGCTCAAGGGCACGTACTGCGTCACCTGGTAGGTGGCGCGGTAGTAGCGCTGGTCAAGCGCAGGAAGCGCAAATTCCGCCGACAAGCGCTGATAGCGGCCGCGGGTCGGAGCAAGCGCATTGTCGCGGCTGTCGCGCGACCAGCCCAAAGTGAGCAACACCGCCTTTGGGTCATCCCCGTACTCGTCGACATAGTCCCAGTAGCGTTGAGGCGAGACGTTGTCCGTGTAGCCGGCAAGAGACTCATCACCGCGCAGGTCGACCGAGGTCATTTCAAAGCGCGCGCCGACAAAGACGCGGTCAAGTTCCGTGACGGGGAGACCAAAGTTGATGCCCGCGCCGATCGTCTCGTAGGCGACGTTGGTGACGTCGAGCTCATCGAGGTCGACGCGTCTGTCGTAAATCGTCCAGTTGCGGCTGATGCCTTCGGGCGTGATGTAGGGTTCGCCGAAATTCAAGGCATAGGTGCGCTGGCTTTGCGAGGTGTTGACTTCAACGCCAAGCGACTTGCCCGAACCAAAGACGTTGTCCTGGGCAAAGCCCGCCGAGAGGATGACGCCGTCGGAAGTTGAATAGCCCGCGCCAAGCGAAATGGAGCCGGTCGGGCGTTCCTTGACGGCAATCTCAAGGTCGACCTGATCGCGCGTGCCCTCCACGGGCTTGGGATCGGCCGTGACGGAATCAAAATAACCCAAACGGTCGATGCGATCGCGCGAGAGCTTCACGGCGTCGCTGTCAAACCAGGCCGACTCGTACTGGCGCACTTCGCGGCGGATCACGTCGTCGCGCGTGCGGGTGTTGCCCGTGATGTTGACGTGGCGCACGTAGGCGCGACGCCCCGGGTCCACGGTGTAGACGATCTGCACGAGGTCGCTGTCGGGCACCGGCACGGGGTTGGGCGTTGCCGTGGCAAACGCATAACCAAGGCGCGAGTACTTGTCGACGATCTGCTGGCTGATCTGGTTGATCTTTTCGGCGTTGTAGATTTCGCCCTGCTCGAAAGTAAGCAGCGGCTCAACTTCGGAATTGAGGTTGAGAAGGTCGCCCCCCAGGGTCACCTTGTCGATTCTGTACTGCTTGCCTTCCGTGAGGTTGATCGTGATGTAGACGTCGCTCTTGTTGGGAGCAACCGAGACCTGCACGCTGTCGATGCGGAAATCAAGATACCCCTGATTGAGGTAGTAGCTGCGGATCGTTTCAAGGTCGGCGGCGAGCTTTTCACGAGAATACAAATCGCGCCTCGTGTACCAGCTCATCCAGTTTTTGGGAGCAAGCTGCATCTGGTCGAGCAGCTCGTCGCTGTCAAAAACCGTGTTGCCCACAAAGCGCACCTGCTTGATGGAGCTCGCGGCGCCCTCGTCGACGTTGATCGTGATGCGCACGCGGTTGCGCTCAAGGGGCGTGGCGGTCGTCTTGACGTCAACGCCGTAGTAGCCCTGCGAGAGGTACTGCCGGCGCAGCTCCTGATCGGCTCGATCCAAAATCGACTGGTCGAAAATGCGGCCTTCGGCAAGGCCCACGTCGCGCAGGCTCTTTTCGACGCCGTCGGCATCAAAGGCGCGGATGCCGCTCGTTTCAATGTCGGCCACGGCCGGGCGCTCGACCAGGTTGATCACGAGCACGTCGCCTTCAACGGCCAGATCGATGTCGCGGAAAAGCCCTGAGGCATACAGCGAATGAATGGCTTCGCTGCCGCGCTCGGGGTTGTACTCGTCGCCCACGCGAAACGGCAGGTGCGAAAACACGGTGCCGGGCTCGGTACGCTGGATGCCTTCGACGCGAATGTCGCGGATGGTGAAGACCTGCGAGAGCGCACCGGCCGAGTATGCGGCAAGCACGGCAGCGGCAAGGCCGTGAAGAAGAAGCTTTCCCTTCATGTTTGTGTAACTGGCTTTTCTGTAGTAATCAGGCGCCTGAATGCGCGAAGTAAACCCACACGCACCAAGCGCCGGCACAGAGGCAAAAATTTTTGAGAGTTTACCCCAAGATTCTCGTCAAGTCATTGGACATGCCGAGGACAAACAAAAACAAAACAAAGAGCATGCCGATCTTTTGGCTCACGGCAATCGTGCGCTCGCCTGGCTTGCGGCCCGTGAGCGCCTCGATTGTAAAAAAGAGCAGATGGCCGCCGTCAAGAAGCGGCACCGGCACGAGATTTAAAAGTCCCAGGTTGACCGAGATCATGGCTAGAAAGAGCAAATAGCTCAAAAGCCCGAACTGCACCGCCTGCCCTGCGACGTCGCCGATCATCAAGGGGCCCGAAATATTGTCCGTGCTCGCCGTGCCCACCACGATGTTTTTGAGCACGCGCCCGGTGACTTCGATCATGTCCCAGGTTTTGGAAACGCCGACGCCCAGGGCCCCGAAAAAGCCCTCGCGCGAGAGCACAAGGTCGGGCATGCCGCCCAAAACGGCGCCGATGCGGCCGACAACCTCTCCGTTTTCATCGGTGTGCGAGGCGGGAACAAGCGTGATGTCGCGCGCCTTGCCGTCGGCGCCCTTGACTTCGAGCACGACGGGCTTTCCTGCGCTTCTGCGCACTTCGCCGATGAAGGCCTGGGCCGAGACAACGGGCGCGCCGTTAATTGAGACGAGCGTGTCGCCCGCAAGAAGGCCTGCGGCCTGCGCAACGCTGCCCTCCTCCACGCGCCCGATCACGATGCTGCCAAGATAAGGACGAAGCCCCAGGTGCGCGGCCGCGTCCCCCTGATTCATTTCTCCCGAATAGGCCGACAGGTCAAAGTCGGCTGCATGACGAACGCCGCCCTCATCAACAAAACCGATGCGCACGTCGGGCTCGCCCTGATAGCCCACGATCTGAAGACGCAGATCGTTGAAGGTCTTGACGGCGTTGCCGTTGACGTCGGTGACGCGCCAGCCTTGCTGCACGCCCGCCTCGTAGGCCTGTGTGGCGGCCGGAACCTCGCCGAGGCGCGTCGAGGGCTCGTAGGTGCCCACCATCGCGATCGCCGCATAGATGACGACGGCAAGCACGAAGTTCATGAAGGGGCCGGCAAAGACGATGGCAAAGCGCTGCCAGACGCTCTTTGCGTCAAAGCTCTGCTCGAGGAACTCTTTTTCCGTGACGTTGATGCCCTGCTCGCGCGCCTTCTCGAGGCTGTCCTTTTCGAGCATCATCACGTAGCCTCCAAAGGGGATGGCCGAGAGGCGCCACTGACAGCCATGCCGGTCGGTGCGGCTAAAGAGCACGCGCCCGAAGCCCAGTGAATAGGCAAGCACGCGCACGCCGCAAAGCCGCGCGACGATGTAGTGGCCCCATTCGTGGATGACGACGAGAATGGAAAGGGTGACGATGAAGGCAACAAGCGCGACCATCAGAAGAAAACCTTTGAATTCCGCTGCGGATTCCGTTTGGATGAATAAAAGATGACAAAGGGACGAAAGCGCCCTGCGGCCTTCATCCCTTTTCGTGTCGGCAAGCTCAAAGCCCCCGGCATTGTTTCAGTCGCCGGCGGTGAAAGCGCTCGCGCAATTGTGCCTTAAGCGCGGTCGGCTTGTGCGGCGGGCAAGGCGCCCGCAGCCCAAGAATTTTGCAAGGAAATGATTCTTTGATTGGAGCTTCCAAACCAGGTTCCGGGTTTTTCCACTTTGAGGAGCTCCACGAACGGTCCGTCGACCACCACATCGAGGTACTCGAAGATCGCCATGTTCTTGACCTGCTCATAGCGGCGGCCCGTCCACAGCCAGATCGTCTTGGTGCGGCCGAACTTTTCCCGCACGCGGCGGCACAAATTGGCAAGCACGGGCTCGTTTTCGGGCTCAAGCGGGTCGCCCCCGAGCAGGCTCAGCCCTTCAACGAAAGGGTCTTCGAGCGCGGCGAGGATCTTTTCCTCCACCGCCGCGTCGTAGGGCTTGCCCGCGCAGAAGTCCCAGCTCTCGGGATTAAAGCACCCGCGGCAGTGCAAGCGGCACCCCGAGCAAAAGAGAGAAACTCTCACTCCGGGACCGTTTGCGGTGTCAAACGTGCTGATGCCGACGTAGTTCATAGAGCGACTCTATTTACATGCTGACGCGGTTTTTGATCTCGGCCATCTTCCCGTCGTTCATGCGGCTCATGCCGTTGACGTTGGAGTAGCCAAGATAGCCGCAGACGCGGCTGATGACCGAGAGGTTGGCGCTGCCGCAGTGCGGGCACTTAAAGAGCACGTTGGTGCTGTGCGTGCCGCAGTCGCCGCAGTAGACGCTGTCAAAATTGACGCCCTGATAAAAGCCCTTTTTCATGCCGCGCACGATCATCGCCTTGACCGCCTGATAGTTCTCGGGGTTGTCGAGGCGCACGTACTGGATGTGGCCGCCTTCGCACAGATGAAAATCGGTGAACTCGCGGTCTTGCTTCTCAAAGGGCGTGATCTCTTCGGTGACGTTGACGTGAAACGAGTTCGTGAAGTACTCGGGGCTGTAGTGCGGCGTGTGCGCAAACACGTTGTCGATGCCCTCTTCGCGGCAGAACTTGTCGTACTGCTTGGCCTGCGTGGCGCACAGGCTCTCGGCGGGCGTGCCGTAGATGGCGTAGAGGTAGCCGTCTTCCTTTTTAAACTGCGCAAGCTTCTCCTTTAAGTGGCGCAGCACGCGCGAAGAAATCTCCCCTCCCTCTTCAACGAGCCGCTTGCCGCTCCAGAGGTAGGTGAATTCGTCGAAGGCCGTGATGCCGAAGGAGGCCGTCATGTAGCGCACCAGATCGCCCACCGTATCGTCCGGACTCTTGGTGCCCTCGTAGAAGCCGCCCTGCGTAAAGGCCAGGGGATTGCTCGAGCACTTCTGATGCCGGATGATGTCGTAGCGCTTTAAGAAAAAGGCGCGGATCACCTCAAGCCGCTCGTCAAGGAGCTTCCAGAACGACTCCTGCCAGCCCTGCGGATCGCGCAGCTGCGCAAGCTTCAGAATGATCGGCAGATTGAGCGACACGGCGCCGATGTTGCAGCGCCCGATCGTGATCGCCTCGCCCTTTTCGTTTTTCCACAGCGACAGAAACGCCCGGCACCCCATGGGAGAGGTGACGGCGCCATACTTCTGAAAGATTTCAGAAACCGAACCGAAATCGCTTGAAAGCGAGAGGTAGTCCGGGTACATGCACTGCGTCGAGGTCTTCACCGCCTCGTCAAAGAGGCCGGCGCTGAAAGGGTCGGCAGCGATCTGCTTTTCGTCGTAGAGGAACACGAGCTTGGGGAACACCACGGGCTTGCCGTCCTTGCCGTGGCCGTTGCGGCGCACCTGCAGCATGATCTTGCCGATCATGTAAAGCCAGCTTTTTTCGCGCTCGTCGTACTTCTCGGGATTCCACTGCCCGAACGTGATCGTCGTAAAGGCAAAGTCGCCGCGGCTGCAGGGCACGGTGTTGAGCTTGAGTTCGAGCGACTGAAAGCCCTGCTCGAGTTCGCGCACCACGTCCTTGCCCGCGTACTCCATCGCCCGGGGCTCATCGATGCCCATGTCAAGGTACTTGGAGACGGCGGCCTTTTCGCTCTTTAACACATAGGGCAGCAGCACCTTGTCGAGCTCGGCAAGGGTAAAGCCCCCGAACTGCTGGGCCGTGGCCACGAGCGTGATGTCGCCGATCACCTGCAGGGCGCTCAGCACGGTCTTGGGTTCCGTGTACTGGACGTTGGACATCTCAAAGCCGCCCTTGAGGACATTGCCGATGTCAAAGAGGCAGCAGTTGATGCAGCCAAGGATCATGTCGCGCATGTCGTGAATGTAGATGTCGCCGCGCTCGATGAGCTCCTTTTCCTTGCCCGAGAGATAAAACTGCTTGTAGAGGCTCTTGGTGAGATAGCCCTTGATGAGGGATCCCTTGGTCGAGACAAGGGAGCTGTCGAAGTTTGCGTTCTCCCTGTCGCCCAGGCGAAGCACGTCGTCGGCGTCCTGGCGCAGCTGCTCGAAGGTCTTCGCGTAGGTCGTCTTGTAGTAGCGGTACTCGGCATAGGCGTCGGCCACGTCCTTGTACTGCAGGAAGGCAAGCACGGCGATCACAAGCTCATGGAGTTCGGCCACGGTAACAGAGTCGCGGGTGAGGAGCCGGTTGTGCACCTCGTCGGCGATCTGGGTGAGATGATCGGGATCGATCACCTTGTCGCAGCGAAACGCCGCCTTCTTGACGGCGGCGATGATCTTGTTTGCGTCGAAGCTTTCAACGGAATTGTCTTTCTTAACGACCCTCAGCACGGTCCTCACCTTTTCTTTTTGGTTATGCAGTCTCACTTCCCCGAACGCGGCTGCGGACTCAAGAAAAAGAGACAAAACGAGTCCAGGCACACCGGCCGCAGACAGAGCGGCGGCAAGCGGGGAAAAAACACCCGGCCAACACCATATTGGGTCCAACCGGGCTCTTAAACACAAGTACTGGTATTTTACGAAGCGCCCCCGAATCCGCAAGAGCGCAAAGAGGCCTGCAAATACAGGGCAAAAAAGGGACGATGCCGGTCAAAGGCCCGAAGACAGGGCTTGTCGGCAAAGCCTAGGAATATCCCTAATAAGAAGGCCTCTTTTTCAGAGTTGCGCGAGCCGCTTAAAGCGACTTTTCAAGCCAGAGGCCTGCGCGCTCGCGCGTGCGCGCATCAAGGGCCACGATGTCCGACAAACCGGCAAGCGGCGCGTCGTCAAAATCGTCGAGCATCGCGCGGCACAGCCTTGCAATGTCGGTAAAGGCGGCCTTGCCCGCAAGAAAGGCCTCGACCCCCTTTTCGTTGGCCGCATTGAGCACGACCGCGGCCGCCTGCCCGCGCTCAACGGCCTCGTAGGCGTAGGCCAGCTGCGGGAAGCGCTTGGTGTCGGGAGCGGAAAACTGAAGGCTGCCGAGCGCCGTCAGATCAAGGCGCTTTTTCTCTCCGACGAGCCGATCGGGGTAGCCCAGACAATAGGCGATGGGGTTTTTCATACTAGCCGGCCCCAGTTCGGCGAGCACCGTTCGATCGGCAAACTCCACCATCGAGTGCACCACCGACTGCGGATGGATGACGACGCTGATCTCGGACGCAGCCTTGTCAAAGAGGTGATGGGCTTCGATCACCTCAAGGCCCTTGTTCATGAGCGTTGCCGAATCGATGCTGATCTTGCGCCCCATCGACCAGGTCGGGTGCGCAAGCGCCATCTCGGGCGTGACGGTGTTTAGATCAATCTCGGGCTTGCCGTGAAAGGGGCCGCCCGAGCAGGTAAGCCACAGCCTCGCCTCCGCACGCTCCTCGGGGCGCGCCGCCTCCAGGCACTGAAAAATCGCGTTGTGCTCGCTGTCGACCGGAAGAATGCGCGAGCCGGTCTTTTTGGCGAGATTCATGAGAATGTCGCCGCCGCAGACGATGCTCTCCTTGTTGGCCATGAGAATGCGCTTGCCGGAAGAGGCGGCGGCAAAACTCGGCACCACGCCCGCCGATCCCACCACGGCTTGAATCACGGTGTCGATTTCGGGATCGCAGGCGGCCGCCCGGACGGCCTCGGCGCCGGCCACCACGTGCATGTGCGTCATGCCGAGCGCCTTGAGTTCGTCAAGCAGCGGCTTGTAGGCCTCTTCGTCGGCCACGACCAGAATTTCGGGCTGCCAGACGCTTGCGAGCTGCGCGAGCTTCTTGACGTTGTTGTTGGCCGCGAGAATGCGCACGTGAAAGCGCTCCGGGTACTGCGCAATCACGTCAAGCGCGCTCGTGCCGATCGAGCCCGTTGCGCCGAGCAGGGCGATGTTTTCCATTTTTTATTCTCCCGAGGCCTCAGGGCTGCCTGATTTGAGCGTTAAAACCGTCACCTCGCCCGTTGTTCCCAGACGCAGCAGAAAGCCGTTCCAGACGTCCGTGCCCGGGCTCACGTAGAGCGCCGCGTCATGCGCCAGACGATAGAGCCCTTTGACAAACCCGTCGTTGAGTTTAGAGACAATGGGGTGAAGAAGAAAGACCTGCCCGCCGTGCGTGTGTCCCGAAAGGATCAGATCGGCCCTGCCCTCAACGCGCGGGGCGACCTTGGGCTGGTGCAGCAGCAGCACGCGCAGGGCCTTTTGCGGGGCGCCTGAAAAGGTTTTTTGCGCATCAGGCTTTTCCCTGCCAAAGCGCAGATAGCCGTTGAGATCGACCATGCCCGCCACCACGACGGGTGCGCCGTTCATTTCAAGCGTGCGGTGTTCGTTGTAGAGCATGTTGACGCCGACTTTGGGCAAAAAGGCCTTCCAGCCCTCGTAGTCGACGTAGTGCTCGTGATTGCCTTCGCACCCCCAGACGCCAAGCGGAGCCTTGAGCTCGCGCAAGGCAGCCAGGTCGGCCCCGAACGTCTCGGGCGTGCCGTCGACGATGTCGCCCGTGATCACGATGAGATCGGCCTTCTGCGCATTGACCGCATCAACAATTTTCTGCACGCGCGGACTTCTAAAAACGCTTGAGACGTGAAGGTCCGAGAGCTGCACAATCTTCATGCCCTCAAGCCGGGGATCGAGGTTTCGCACCCGAACGTCGACGTGGTGCACGGCAAGCGCGCCGCAGGCCTGATAAAGCCCAAGGCCGGCGCCGAAAACGCCCAGCACGAGGATGGCCGAGGCCAGAGCCCTGCTGCGCCCGAAGGCAGGAAGGGGCACGCCCAGAATGCGCGCCGGGATGCTTAGGATTTCGCGGATCAAAAGAAGAGCAAAGACGCAAAACGTCACGTCCTGCAGAAAGCCCCCGACAATCATCACCGCCTGCGGCAGCACGGGCGCGACCATGGAGCCGCCGAAAAAACGCACGACGGCGGGAAAAAGCGCGCCCGGGACGACCACAAGCGTCAAAAGAGCGCGCGCCTTCGTGCTGCCGAAGGCGGGCCAAATGAGCCTTGCGAAAATAAACAGCGCGATGAGGGGGTAGATGACGGCAAAACGCATGAGTCTGCAAACGCTCCTTTAGAAAACGTCCTTTCTTGCAGCTTCAGGAATAACTAGGCGCACCGTGGTGCCCGTGCGGTAGAGCGCGGGCGAGACCGTCTCCACCGACACGACGGCCCCGATCCGGGAGGCGCGCTCGCGCATGATGTTGAGCCCGACGTGGCGCTTGCTGCGGGCCTTGAGAATCTTTTCGTCGATGCCGATGCCGTTGTCGCTCACGTCAAGCTCAAAGTCGTCGAAATTCTTGATTGCCACCTGCACCTGCGTCGCCTTGGAGTGCTTGCGCACATTGGCAAGCGCCTCCTGCATGATGAAGATCACCTGCAGCTTCTGCTTGTCGGTGAGTTCCTGCCCGGAGCCTGAGGTGACAAGCCGCACCTTGAGCTTGGTCTGCGTCTCAAAGCGATCGATCACGGTCGCAATGCCCTCGGTAAAGCTCTCCTTGTGCAGCCTCTCGCGGAAATTAAGAAGCAGCTCGCGCACGTCCTCGTAGCACTCCATGACGCCCGTGCGGATGAGCGCCACGGTGTCGTCAACGAGCGCCTTGTCCGAATTCTTGAGCCCTGATTCGAGCAGCTGCACCTGCAGGTTCAAAAACGAGAGCGACTGCGCAATCGAATCGTGCAGGCCCTGCGCCATGAGCGTGCGCTCCTGGATCACGGCATACTGCTGATCGCGGTCGATGAGCCGCACGTTGTCAATCGACACGCCAAGGTGCGTGCCGAAATTCTCATAGAGCCGGTAGGTCTGCGTGGGGAGCTTCACTAAATCCCTGAAGTAGATCACGAAAAAGCCGATGTCCTTGAGACCGTTGCGGATGTGAAAGACGTAGGCCGTCTGATAGCCGCTTTTGCCCCCGAAGCGCAGCTCGGGCAGAAAGTCTTCGGGCATGTCGACCGTGATCCGAAGCGGCATGTCGCTTTTGAAAACCGATTCGACCGAGTCGATTGCAATCGGATTGATGGTAAGCGCCGCAAAGGCCTCCGACGGCAGATCGGAGCTTGCCGCAAGCTCGACCTGCTTTCTGCGGCGGTTGATGAGGTAGACCGCGCAGCCGTTGTTCTTCGTAAAGAGCATGAGCTTGGAGACAAACCCCTCGCAGAGCTCGTCGACCGAGTGCTGCTGCCCGAGAAACGTCGTCATCTCGTAGAGCTGCGAGAGGTTTCTGTTTTGCACCTCCACCGCTTCGGTCTTTTCCTTGACCTTGGCTTCGAGGTTTTCCACCAGATCCTGCAGCCGCCCCACCATGCGGTTAAAGCCCCGGCCGATCGCCTCAAACTCGGTGCTGCCGGTGAGCTCCACCCGGGCATTCAACTTTCCCTGCATGACCTTGTCCATGGCCTGCCCCAGGCGCTCCGTGGGGCGGATCACCCAGACAAGCAGCAACCACATGATGACAAAAAGGCTGCCCACGGCCGCCGTTACCAGAAATATCTGCAGCCAGCGCTGCACGCGCAGAAAATGCGCGCGGTTCTGGCTGATCACGTCCTGCAGCGCCATGAGCCGCTGCACGTACCCTTCGATCACGGGGCTCTGGGTAAAGAGATGGTGCGAGCGCATCTCGACCAAAAGGGGGCGGACATCGGCCTGCCAGCGCGTCTTGAATTCCGAGAGCGCCGCTTCGGACTCTTCTGAAGTGCTCAAAAACTCTCTTGCCGCCGGCATGTCGAAAATATTGAGCGACATGTCGAAGGCCTTCATCTCGGCGTCGAAATTGATCTGCGGATAGCGGGCGTCGACCAAAATCGCCATGCGGTAGATTTGCCCGGGGAGCTGCCCCACGATGCTCTGGGTGCGGGCCGCGTCCTCAATGCGCCAGCTCAGGGCCATCGTGTAGCCGATGGTGAGCACGATGAACGTGACCCAGACGGCCGTGAGCGCAAGAAGGCGCGTCGAGAGCCGTTTGGAAAAATCCTTGAAGGGTGCGTGCGTCATCTTCGTGTGCCGTCTGCGTTCGCCATAAAACCGCGCCGCCTTCACGCTGAAGGCGGCCTCCCCGTGAGTTTAGCCAAGCAGGCCCGGGATCTCATCGTCGTCGGCCGACGCTGACTTTTGTTCGGCCGCGGCCGGGGCGTCGGCTTCAAGCGCCTCGATCGATTCGATCTCAAAGCGCACCTCGGGCTCCTTGCCCTTGCGCGCGCGGTGCCCGATCAGGCGCTCGAAGTCGCCGCGAACGAGCTTTTTGGTGCGAACCTGCCGGCCGCGCACGCCGCTTACCATCAATCCCTCGGGCGAGACGGGAAGCGCCGCGCGCAGCGTCTCGCCCGCGTTGAGATCCATCAGGCGCACGCCCTTGCCGCCGTCGGACAAGCGGCGCAGCTCCTTTAAGTCGAAAACGAGCATGCGTCCCTCGGCCGAGAGGCAGGCAAGCATCGTGCACGCGGGTTTGACAATCGCCGGCGCAATCATCTTTGCGCCGTCTTCAAGAATCATGAAGGTCTTGCCCGCGCGCACGCGCGCCTTCAAGTTCTTGATCGTGCAGGCAAGCCCGAGGCCGGCCGAGGTGGCAAGCACCACCCCCGCCTCGTCGGGTCCCACGAGATAGCCGGCAATGCCGGTGCCCGCCTCAAAGTCAATGAAGCTCGTGATGGGCTTGCCGTCGCCGCGGGCCGACGGCAGCTGATCGACCGCAACCGAGTACACGCGCCCGTTGCCGCCCACGACGATGAGCGTATCGGTGCTGCTGCACTCAAAGGAGGCAAGAAGCGCATCACCGCGTTTAAAGCTCATAAGCGTTGCATCGTGGCCGTGGCCGCTGCGGCTGCGCACAAACCCCTGCTGGGAAATGACCACCGTCACGGGCTCGCTTGCCGCGGAAATTTCAAGCGCGGCGCGCTCGGCGGGTTCAATGAGCGTGCGCCTCTCATCGCCATAGAGCTTGGCCGCCTCGCGCGTTTCCCGCGCGATGACGTTTTTGAGGGCCTGCTCGTCGGCCAGAATGCGCGAGAGTTCGGCCGCTTCGGCCTTGAGCTTGTCCATCTCGCTTAACACCCGCTCGACTTCAAGGTTGGCAAGCTGGCGCAGGCGCAGCTCCAGAATGTCCTCGGCCTGGGCGTCGGTGAGGTGAAATTCCTCCATCAGTTTGGCCTTGGGGTCCTCTTCAAAGCGTACGATTTCGATGACGCGCTCGATGTTGTCGACGGCAAGCGCGCGGCCCTGCAGGATGTGAAGCCGCAGCTCAACCTTTTCAAGTCTGGTTTTTGTTCTGCGGCGCACCGTCTGCATGCGGGCGGCAAGCCATTCGCGGAGAATTTCAAGAAGCCCCTTTTGCCGCGGTCTTCCGTCGGTGCCGATCATCACGAGATTCATCGGCGCATTGCTCTCAAGCGAGGTTTTCGACAAGAGCAGGTTGACGAAGTCCTCGCGGTTGACGCGCGAGGATTTGGGCTCGAAGACAAGCCGCATTTTGGTGTCTTTGTCGCACTCGTTTCTGACGCCGTCGAGCATTGAGAGCACGAGCGCCTTGTCGGCCTGCTGATCGGCCGTAAGCGTTTTTCTGCCTGCCTTCGTCTTTGGATTGGTGAGGTCTTCAATCTGCGAGAGCACGCCTTCGGCGTTGGCCGCCGGCGGCAGCTCGTCGACCACCAGCTGCCAGAGTCCGCGCTGCAGTTCTTCAAAGTGATAGCGCGCCCGCACGCGCAGGCTGCCGCGCCCGGTTTTGTAGATCTGGCGGATATCCTCTGCGGACGTGATGATCTGCCCGCCGCCCGGATAGTCGGGCCCGGGCAGGACAGCCAAAACGTCGTCAATTCCCGCATCGGGCTTTTTCAAAAGCAGCAGCACGGCCTGCGCCACCTCGCGCAGGTTGTGCGGAGGAATTTCAGTGGCCATGCCCACGGCAATGCCGCTTGCGCCGTTTAAAAGAACAAAGGGAAGCCGCGCCGGCAGATGCGTGGGCTCCTTGAAGGCGCCGTCGTAGTTGGGCACGAAATCGACGTCGCCGCTGTCAAGTTCAGAGAGCAGCAGCTCGGAAATCTTGGTGAGCCTCGCCTCGGTATAACGCATCGCCGCCGGCCCGTCGCCGTCGCGCGAGCCGAAGTTGCCCTCGCCGTCAATCAAGGGATACCTGAGGCTAAAGTCCTGCGCCATGCGCACCATCGCCTCATAGGCCGCCTGATCGCCGTGGGGATGGTACTTGCCGAGCACGTCGCCCACGACGCGCGCACACTTGACGGCCTTGGCCGGAGGCGCAAGCCGCATGCGGTCCATCGCGTAGAGAATGCGCCGCTGCACGGGCTTCATGCCGTCGAAAACGTCGGGCAGCGCGCGGCTCTTGACGACCGAGAGGGCGTACTCGAGATAGGCCTGCGCGGCGTAGCGCGCAAGGGTGAGCCCCTCGTCGGTCTGCACAGGCGCATCGTCGCTCAACACCTCGGGCAAAAGCGAAGCCGCGCCTGAACCCGCGGGAGCACTGCTTTTGTCTTCAAGCCCTTCGGCACGCCCCTCAACAGGTCCTTCAACCTGCCCTTCCCCGCGCCCGTCCTGGGAATCTTGCTTTTGCCCGGTCTCGGGCGCCGAGGCCCCGGGCAAAACCGCAGGCTCGGCTTCGTGCGCGGCTGCTGCGGCGGCCCCCTCCTGCGGGGCCTTCGCCGGCTGCCTGTCGGCTGCAAAGTCAAAAAGATCGGGCGTAGACGTCGTTTTGTCGTGTTTGGGCATCAGAGAAGAAAACTGTGGTGAAGCGTTTGAAAAAAAACCGGGCGGCATTGTAGCTCAGGGCCATTTTCGGCCCGGCACGAAAAGCCCCTCAAGCCTCAAGGCGGGAATGCTCCAAAAATGACAGCATTACTGCGGCTCTGGCTCTTTGTCGCCGCCTTCTGCGCCGCGAGCGATTTCGATCGCGCCGCCGCTTTCAACGCCCCGAAGCCTGCGGCTCATCACGTTGGTGCGGGTGCGCACGCTCTCCAAGGCCGTCCGGGCGCCGTCAAGCCGCTTTTGCATCGTCGCCACGGCCTCGGAAAACTTGCCGAACTCGGACTTGATCTCGCCCAAAAGCCGCCAGACTTCTGCGCTCTTGCGCTCGATTGCAAGCGTGCGAAAACCCATCTGAAGGCTGTTTAAAAATGCCGCAAGTGCCGAAGGGCCCGTGACTGCGACGTGATAGTCGCGCTGCACGCGCTCGACCAGGCCCGGCACCCTGAGCACTTCGCTCCAGAGGCTCTCAACGGGCAGGTACATCACGGCAAATTCCGTCGTGTAGGGCACCTCGACGTACTTGTCGCGGATTTTCTGCGCCTCGGTCAGAATGCGCGTTTGCAGCGCCTTGAGGCTTGCGGCCTGCTGCGCCGCGTCGCAGGCTTCGCTTGCGGCCACAAGCCTTTGGTAGTCCTCAAGAGGAAACTTGGCGTCAATCGGCAAAAGAACGGGCGCGTCCTTGTCGGCGCCGGGCAGTTTCACGGCAAACTCCACCCGCTCGTTTGAGTTGGGCCGTGTGGCGACGTTGACGCAGTACTGCTCGGGCGTGAGGATTTCCTGCAGCAGGAGCGAGAGCTGCATTTCGCCAAAGACGCCCCTCGTTTTGACATTGGTGAGCACTCGCCGCAGCCCGTCGACGTTTCGGGCCATCTCGCGCATCTCCCCAAGGCCCTTGTGCACCTGCGAGAGCTGCTCTTCGACCGTTTTGAAGCTCTCGCTGATGCGCGCATTGAGCGTCGTCTGCAGTTTCTCGTCGACGGTGCGGCGCATGTCGGCCAGAGTTTTGTCGTTGCTTGCCCGAATGTCCGTGAGCTCGGCTCTGAGCAGCTGCTGCATCGACTGCAGGCCCGAGGCGAGCCGCTCCGAAATCCGCTCTAGGCGCCCTTCCTGGCTGTCGCGGCCCGCCTGCTCGATCTGCAGAAAATTGGCAAAGTGCGTGCTCTGCGCGGCCGTCGTGCGGGCAAGATCATCCTTGATCTGGGAGATGCGCTCAAGAAGGGCATCATCGGCTGCGTGCTGCCTCTGAACAAGGGCCTGCAGCGCCTCGCGCCCCTCGCGGCGCGCTCCCAGCAGATTCACCAAAAGGATCAAAACCAAAACAAAGAGCACGGCGGCGACGGCCAAAAGCACCGCCGCCGCACCCTCGGGCGAGAAAACCGCTGCAAGCGACATAAATCAACGCCAAAAGAAGTCCAAAACAAGAAGGCAAGCCTAGCAGTTATCAGACAAAGAAAAAGCCGGCGTCCGGCAGGAAACGCTCGGTTCCCATTCGGATGCGCCGGCTCTCGGGCCGCTTCAGCGGGTTTGAAGCAAGCCGCTCAAGTTCTCTTATCTGTCAGCCCATCAGTTCATTCATCAGCTTGAGGAACGCGTTGGGATCCTTGAGCGCCCCCTGCTCGGCAAGCAGCGCCTGATCGTAGATGAACTGCGCCCACTTGCCGAAGGAAGCATCGTCGCTTGCCCCGGCCTTCTTGATGAGCTTGTGATCGGGGTTGATCTCAAGGATGAACTTCTGCTCGGGAACAGGCTGCCCGGCCGCCTCGAGCATGCGGCGCATCTGTGCGGTGAGCACCTGGCCCTGATCGGAGACAACGCAGCTTGGCGTGTCAAAAAGACGCTCGGAGACGCGCACGTCCTCGACCTTGTCGCCTAAAGCGGCCTTGAAGCGCTCGATGAGCGCCTTGTTTTCGCTTTGCGCGGCCTCGGTCTTTGCCTTTTCGTCCTTGTCGGCCAGATCGCCCAATTCAAGGTCGCTAGCGGTGACCGCAATGAACTTCTTGTCCTTGAACTCACGCATGTTGCCCATGAGCCACTCGTCGATGCGCTCCCACATCAGGAGCACCTCGACGCCCTTCTTGCGGAAGGTCTCAAGGTAGGGCGAGGTGCTTGCCTGCTGGTAGCTTGAGCTCACGAGGTAGTAGATGTTCTTCTGCGCGGGATTCATGCGGGCGATGTAGTCTTCAAGACTCACGTTCTGCACGTCGGAGTCGTTGTGCGTGGAGGCAAAGCGCAGCAGCTTGGCGATCGTCTCGCGATTGCCGTAGTCCTCAACGGGGCCCTCCTTCATCACGGCGCCGAAATTCTTCCAGAAGACCGCGTACTTCTCCTCGTCCTCGGTGAGCTTTTCGAGCATGCCGAGCGCACGCTTGGTGAGGGCCTTCTTGAGCTTGGCGGTTACGGGGCTCTCCTGGAGCAGTTCGCGCGAAACGTTAAGCGGCAGATCGTTCGTGTCCACAAGGCCGCGCACGAAGCGCAGGTAGTTGGGCAGGAACTGCTCGGCCTGATCCATGATGAAGACGCGCTGCACGAAAAGCTTCAGGCCGTGCTGCTGCTCGCGCGAGTACAAATCCCAGGGCGCGTTCTTCGGCACATAGAGCAGCGACGTGTACTCAAGGTCGCCTTCAACCTTGTTGTGCGCCCAGCAAAGAGGATCGGCGAAGTCGTGCGTGAGGTGCTTGTAGAACTCCTTGTACTGCTCGTCCTTGACATCGCGCGGATTGAGCGTCCAGAGCGCCTTGGCCTCGTTGACCTGCACCCACTGCCAGGTGCTCTTGGCCTCTTCGCCTTCCTTTTCCGGGGCCTGATACTGCTCCTCCCAGAGCATCACCGGCACGGCGATGTGGTCCGAGTACTTCGTGATGGCCTCGCGCAGCCGCCAGCTTTCAAGAAACTCGCTCTCATCGGCCTTTAAATGCAGCGTCACGGACGTGCCGCGCGCGGGAACGACCACCGTCTCGCTCGTAAAGGTCCCCGCGCCTTCGGACTCCCAGCGCACGCCCTCTTCGGGCTTTGCATAGGCCGAGCGGGAGACGACGGTGACCTTGTCGGCCACGATGAAGGCCGAGTAAAAGCCCACGCCGAACTGGCCGATCAACTGCGAGTCCTTGGCCTCGTCGCCCGAGAGCTTGGCAAAGAAGTCCTCCGTGCCGCTCTTGGCAATCGTGCCCAAGTGCGTATTGGCCTCTTCAAGCGTCATGCCGATGCCGTTGTCGGAGACCGTCAGCGTGCGGGCGTCCTTGTCGGCCTTGACCGTGATCTTAAGTTCGGGATCCTCGGCAATGAGCGAGCTGTCGGTGAGCGACACAAAGTGCAGCTTGTCAAGCGCGTCGGACGCATTGGAAATCAGCTCGCGCAGGAACACTTCCTTGTTCGAGTAGAGCGATTTCGCAAGCAAATTCAAGAGCTTGGTGACTTCTGTTTGAAAACCATGAACCTCTGCGGCCATCTTCTTGTCCCTAAAGCAATGCGCGAGGCACCCGTTTGCCAGGGGGCCGCGCGCATCCATAACGATGTATCAAACCGGAGCTGAAAAACCGGCCCTTCAGGCAGAGCGCGGCAAAAACCTTTCGCCGCAAGCAAGGGGCCCGGAACACTTGCGCTCCTTCCATTGGCCCCATATGGGGGCGGAAACCCACGAATTCAAGACGGCCCGGGAGCAACTTTGCCGCAGGCAGCTCTGCGGGCATGAAAAAAAAACCGGCCGGCGCTTCAAAAAATTGAAGCGCGCACGGCCGGTTCGCCATGTCGCGTCGCCTTGCGCCTTAAGAAAATTTGGCCAAGAGCCGCCTTCAAAAGGCAAAGGCGCGTGCCGCGATATGTCTTACTTCTTTTCCTTCGCCTCGGGCTTTGCAGCCTCGGCAGGAGCCTCCTTGCGCACGAGGCTAACCACGTCGAGACCCGAGACATCGGGCAAGTGGATGAGCACCACGCGGGCGCCCTGGAACACAAAGTTGCCCTGATTCTTCGTCTTGTCGCCGATGGCCTTGATGAAGGCGTCAATCTGGGGATTGAGCACTTCGGGTTTTTCAGCGTTGAAGGGAACCACAACATTCTGGCCCCCGCGCAAAAACACGGTCAACTGCTGAATGTACTGCTGAGCCATTTACAAAAACTCCTCGTTAATGAATCTGTATCGTCTGCCCTTCCAGAACACTTTCCCGCCCCGCGGGCTCGGGTTCCGGCTTAGCGACAGCGCCCTCAATATACAGGTCCGAGCGTTTGGGCGCAAAAATTTGGGGCTTTGCGCTTTTTTCAATCTGCGGAAGCTTTTCGGCCGGCTTTTCGCCATGCGGCACCAGGCGAAACAAAATTTCGTCGCCGCGAATCATCCCAAGCCGCATCCGGGCGCGCTCCTCGACGGCGCCGCTGCCGCTTTCAAGAGACTCGATCTCGGCGGCTACGGCGTCGTTTTCGGCGCGCAGCCGGTCGTTGGCCTCGCGAATGGCCGCAAGCTCGGCCTCAAGCGAGTGCATGCGCGCGATTCCTCCCTTGCCAAACCACAGCGGCCATTGAATGACCACCGCAAGCACGAAGAGAATCACATACAGAATATGCCGCGCACGCACCGCGTCAGGCTCCGTCCTGCAAAAAAGCCGCCCGGACCACCGATGCCCCCTTCAAGGCCGCCGTTACCGGCGGATGTTGTAGAAGGCGTCTTTTCCCGGATAGACCGCGCTCTGACCCAGATACTCCTCGATGCGAAGCAGCTGGTTGTACTTGGCCATTCTGTCGGAGCGGCTCATCGATCCCGTCTTGATCTGGCCCGCGTTGAGCCCCACCGCGATGTCGGCGATGGTGGAGTCCTCCGTTTCGCCCGAGCGGTGAGAAACGACCGCCGTGTAGCCCGCGCGCTTTGCCATCTCAATGGCTTCAAACGTTTCGGTGAGCGTGCCGATCTGGTTGACCTTGATAAGGATGGAGTTGGCCACGCCCCGCTTGATGCCTTCGCGCAGAATCGCCGGATTCGTCACAAAGAGGTCGTCGCCCACGAGCTGCACCTTGGACCCGAGCCTGTCGGTGAGCATCTTCCAGCCGTCCCAGTCGCCCTCGGCCATGCCGTCTTCAATCGACACGATCGGATACTTGGCAACCCACTGCTCGAGAATGTCGGCCCACTGGCCGGCCTCGAGCACCTTGCCGCCCGACTTTTTAAGCACGTACTTGCCGTCTTCGAAAAATTCGCTCGAAGCGCAGTCAAGACCGATGGCGATCTCTTCGCCGGGCTTGTAGCCCGCGGCTTCAATCGCCTCGAGGATGAGCTCGATGGCCTCTTCGTGGCTGCCGCACTTGGGAGCAAAGCCGCCCTCGTCGCCCACGGCGGTCGACATGCCGCGCCCGTTGATGATTTTCTTCAAGGCGTGAAACGTCTCCGCCCCGTAGCGCAGCGCCTCCTTGAAAGTCGGCGCGCCCGCCGGGATGATCATGAATTCCTGCAGATCGAGATTGTTGTTTGCGTGCGCGCCGCCGTTGATGACGTTCATCATCGGCACGGGCATCTGCACGGCCCCCATGCCGCCGAAGTAGCGGTACAGCGGCAGGCAGGACTCTTCGGCCGCGGCGCGGGCAACGGCCATGGAGACGGCCAGGATGGCATTGGCGCCAAGGTGAGACTTGTTGTCGGTGCCGTCCAAGGCAATCATCGCGTGATCGATGTAGGCCTGATCAGAGGCCTCAAGCCCCAAAAGAGCCTGTGCAATGTCGGTATTGACATGTTCGACCGCCTTGAGCACGCCCTTGCCGCCGTAGCGCTTGGGATCGCCGTCGCGCAGCTCGATGGCCTCGCGCACGCCCGTCGAGGCGCCGGAAGGCACCGCGGCGCGGGCCTGCACGCCGCTTTCAAGAAACACTTCGGCTTCGACGGTGGGATTGCCGCGGCTGTCAAGAATCTCACGGCCGACGATATCGATGATGGCACTCATGACTGTTCCTAAATGGGTAAAGAAAAGGAGCCGCCCGCTCTCTTGCCGTGCGCGACGCCCCAAAAGGATGCGGCGCACGGCGCAGGCATCAGGCTCTAAAGAGTATTAGTTGAAATCGTTTTCAAGGTAGTCAAAGGACTTGACGACGCGGTCAATGCGCACGAGGTCTTCGAGCAGATCGGCCATGCGGTGCAGCGGCACGCAGTTCGGGCCGTCGCTTAAGGCGCAGGCCGGGTTGGGGTGCGTCTCCATGAAGATTCCGTCAATGCCGCTTGCAACGGCAGCGCGCGACAAAACGGGAACAAAGCGCCTCTCGCCGCCCGAGCTCGTGCCCTGCCCTCCTGGAAGCTGCACGGAGTGCGTGGCGTCAAAAACCACCGGGGCCTTTGTCTCGCGCATGATGGCAAGGCTGCGCATGTCGCTCACAAGATTGCCGTAGCCAAAACAGGCGCCGCGCTCGCACACCATGAAATTGTCCGTTTCAAGCCCGGCCTGAGCGGCAGCCTCCCGCGCCTTGGCGACCACGTTGAGCATGTCGTGCGGGGCAAGAAACTGTCCCTTTTTGATGTTGACGGGCTTGCCCGAGCGCGCGCACGCCTCAATGAAGTCCGTCTGCCGGCACAAAAACGCCGGCGTCTGCAGCACGTCGACAACAGAGGCCACGACAGGCACCTGCTCGGCCGTGTGCACGTCGGTGAGCACGGGAACGCTCACCTGGCGGCGCACTTCGTCGAGCATCTTCAAGCCCTCGTCGATGCCGGGGCCGCGAAAGCTTTTGGCGCTCGTGCGGTTGGCCTTGTCGAAACTCGCCTTGAAGATGTAGCGAATGCCGAGAGTGTCGCAGATCTCCTTGACCGTCCCCGCAATGTCGATGAGCATCTGCTGATTTTCGATCACGCAGGGGCCGGCGATGAGGAAAAACGGAGCCCTGTTGCCGACTTCAAAACCACAAAGCTTCACTTGGCTGTCACTCCTTTAGGCTGCGGCCTTGTCCGCCGAGACCGTCTGGTGCTCGTCGCGGTACTGCATGGCGGCGCGAACGAACGCCTCAAAAAGCGGATGTCCCGTACGGGGGTTCGACGTGAACTCGGGGTGAAACTGCACGCCGACAAAGAACGGGTGATCCTTGAGTTCCATCATCTCGGGCAGATTCTCCGTCGGGGTTCTCGCCGAAATCACCATGCCGCGCGCTTCAAACTGCGGCACGTAGGTGTTGTTGACCTCATAGCGGTGACGATGCCGCTCGCACACCGCGTCTCCATAGATCTTGCTTGCAAGGGTGCCCGGAACAACCGGAACGCGCTGGCTGCCAAGGCGAAGCGTGCCGCCGAGGTCGCTGTTTTGATCCCGCGTCTCCACCTTGCCCGAGCGATCGGTCCACTGCGTGATGAGCGCCACAACCGGATGCGCCGTGTTGATGTCAAATTCCGTGGAGTTTGCCCCGCCCAAGCCGCAGACGTGGCGCGCAAACTCAATCACCGCAGTCTGCATGCCAAGACAGATGCCAAGGAACGGAATCTTGTTGACGCGGGCATATTCGATCGCGCGGATCATGCCCTCGGTGCCGCGCTTGCCAAAGCCGCCAGGCACCAAGATCGCGTCAAGGCCCTCAAGCGCTGCGCAGCCGTCGCGCTCGATTTCCTCCGAGTCGATCAACTCGACGTTGACCTTTTGCTCGGTGCGGATGCCGGCGTGCACGAGGGCCTCGTTGAGGCTTTTGTAGCTGTCGGCATAGTCGACGTACTTGCCCACCATGCCGATGCGCACCACGCCCTTGGTTTCGCGAATGCGGCGCACGATCTCGCGCCACTGCGAAAGATCGGCGGGCTTGGTCTGCAGCTGCAGCCGCTCGCAGACGATGTCGTCGAGGTGCTGCGCGTGCAGCATCAGGGGCACCTCGTAGATCGTCTTGGCGTCGACCACGCTGATGACGCAGTCCATCGGGACGTTGCAGAAAAGCGCAATCTTGGCGCGCTCGTTTTCCGGAATCTCGCGGTCGGCGCGGCACAGCAGCACGTCGGGATAGACGCCCTCTTCGCGCAGCTTCTGCACGGAGTGCTGCGTGGGCTTGGTCTTGAGTTCGCCCGCTGCGCTCACCCAGGGGCAAAGCGTCAGGTGCATGAAGCACGCGTTGCCGCGGCCCACGCGGAAACTGAGCTGCCTGACGGCCTCGACAAAGGGCAGCGATTCGATGTCGCCCACCGTACCGCCGATTTCGACAACCGCAACGTCGCACTCGCCGTCGCAGGCATTCTTGGCTCCGCGCTCAATAAAGGCCTGGATTTCGTTGGTGATGTGGGGAATGACCTGAACGGTCTTGCCGAGATATTCGCCGCGGCGCTCCTTTTCGAGGACGCTCTTGTAGATCTGGCCCGTGGTGAAGTTGTTGAAGCGGTGCATCTTCGAGCTGATGAAACGCTCGTAGTGGCCGAGATCAAGGTCGGTTTCGGCGCCGTCTTCGGTCACAAACACCTCTCCGTGCTGAAACGGACTCATGGTCCCCGGATCGACGTTGATGTAGGGATCCAGCTTGATCATCGTGACCTTCAGACCGCGCGTCTCCAAAATGGCGGCCAAAGAAGCGGCGGCGATGCCCTTGCCCAAACTGGAGACAACGCCGCCGGTGACGAATACGTATTTAGTCATTGCTAAGCTCGAACTGCAGAAGCGCGCGCAGGACGCCCGCAGCGCCGCAAGCCGGGCGCAAAAGTTGTCAACGCGCGCAGGTTCATGAATTGAGAAATTATAAAGGACGGCACTGTTGTCTTTTAAAAACAAACGCACGCATCCATGGGTTGATTCTTCTCCCGCCCGGTCAGATCACAAGAAGCGCCGCCACGGCGCAGGGAAACACGGCCGTGGCCGCATCGAGCCGGTCGTAGAAGCCGCCGTGCCCGGGCAGCATGTTGCTTGAATCCTTGATGCCGGCATGGCGCTTTAAAGCCGACTCAAACAAGTCGCCCGCAATCGAGACGGCCGTCAGAAGCAAGACGATGATGATGCCGGCGCCGGCGCCCGCGCGCGTCAGAATGAGGCTTGAAAACACCTGCTCGTGCGGCAGCCAGGCCCAGGCGGCAAAAGCCGCGGCAAGCACGCAGACGAAGGCGCCGAGCGCCCCCTCCCACGTTTTTTTCGGGCTGATGGCTGGCGCCATGCGGTGCTTGCCGAAGAGGCGCCCGGCAAAATAGGCGAAGGCGTCCGCAAGCCACACAAGCACGAAGACCGAAAGCATCAAGGGCCAGCCGCCCGTGCGCATCAGCCAGACGATCGAGAGCCAGGCCGCGGGCGCAAGAAGAATGCACATCACCCGCGACGCGGCGTTCCCAATCGCAAAGCCCCTCGCGCGCGCCACGTAGACAACGCCGAGAATCGCCAACCAGACGGCTGTTGAAAAAAGAATGAGCGCAAGAAACACCGGACCCGACGGCGAAAATCCCATAAACGCAGCCGCGGCGCCCGCAACCGCAAGCACGATTCCGACGCCCCAGCTCACCGGATGCGAGAGCCCCGTCATCTGAAGCCACTCGCGCACGAGCAGCCCGAACGCGGCCGCCATGACCGCAAGAAAGGCATTGTCGCCGACAGCCAAAGCACCGACGACGATCAATAAAAGGACAATTGCCGTAATGACCCGGGTTCGCAGCATGGATATGCACCTTTAACGTTTGTCGACTCAAGTGAATTGATGTTGTCTTTTGCGGCTTGACAAGCCTGTGACGGCGCGCCGGCCACTGGCCTTAAGGCTTGACCTGAGCGCTCGTCATTCCGAAGCGCCGCTCGCGGCCCTCAAACCAGCGCAGCGCCTCTTGAAAGTCCTCCGCGGTGAAATCGGGCCACAAGACATCAGTAAACCACAGCTCGGCGTAGGCAGCCTGCCAGAGAATGAAGTTGGAAATGCGCCTCTCGCCTCCGGTGCGGATCATCAGGTCCACGGGTCCGGACCAGGGCATGGACAAATTTGCCTCGAGCGACTCGAGCGTAACCGCCTCATTTGACTGCTCAAGCTTGTGCACGGCCTGCACGATGTCCCAGCGACCGCCGTAATTGAGGCAAATATTAAAGTGCATGGCGCTCGCGCGGCTGCCGATTGCCTCGGCTTCGTCGATCGCCGCGTTGAGTTCATCGGAAAAGGCGCTCCGATCACCGACCACGTGCATGCAAACGCCCGCTTGTTCAAGCGGCCGCGCCTCCTTTTGCAGACCCGCGATGAAAAACCGCATGAGGCCTTCGACTTCATCGGCCGGCCGGCGCCAGTTTTCGCTGGAAAACGCAAAGACCGAAAGGTTTGCTATCGAGAGTCTGCGCGCGGTCTCAACCAGCGTGCGAAGCGCTGCAATGCCGCGGCGGTGCCCCTCGATGCGCGGCATGAAGCGCTTCTGAGCCCAGCGGCCGTTGCCGTCCATGATGACGGCAACATGATTGGGTGCGGTCATGGAAAATCAAAACCCAGTCAAAGAGAAAGTGAAGAAACCAAAAAAGAAACGTCCGCCATGGCGAAGATCAACTCGTCGGCGGACGCCCGATGCTGTCGGAAGGCTGCACGGCCTAAACCGTCATCACTTCCTTTTCCTTGGCTGCAACCAGCTTGTCGATTTCAGCCACATACTTGTCGGTGAGCTTTTGGATTTCCTTCTCCGAGCGGCTCATGTCGTCTTCGCTCACTTCCTTGGCTTTTTCAAGCTTCTTGACGGCTTCATTGGCGTCGCGGCGAAGATTGCGCACGGCCACCTTGGCGTCCTCGCCCTCGGAGCGGACCACCTTGGTGAGCTCGCGGCGGCGCTCTTCGGTAAGCGGAGGCAGCGGCACGCGGATCATGTCGCCCATCGCGGCGGGGTTCAGGCCCAGGTCGCTTGCGAGAATCGCCTTCTCGATGACCGGAATCATCTTGCGGTCCCAGGGCTGAATGGTGAGCGTGCGCGCATCTGCAACGCCAAGATTGGCCACCTGGCTCAAGGGAGTCGGGGAACCGTAGTAGTCAACCGTCACATACTCGAGAATGCCCGTCGAGGCGCGGCCCGTGCGCAGCTTCGTAAAGGACTCGCGCAGGGTCTCGATCGTGCGGCCCATTTTGTGTTCGGTTTGCTGTTGGATTTCTGCAATCGTGGTCATAAGGAAAATGCACCTTCAAAGATTTTTACAGCCTGCCGTCGGAGTCTCGTCGGTTGAAGGTCTTTAATCTCCCCGCGGCAGTGCGCCTGTCCTCTCGCAGAGCCGGATGGCTGCAGCCCTCCGGCAAAATACCCGCGCACATGCAGGCAAAGCGTCTGATCAGCAACATCAGGAGCAGAGCCGGCGCTGAAAAAAGCCGGCGTCTCTCTGCGCCCGAACGCTCATTATTGCCTGTTTCTTAGGAGTGCACAAGAGTCCCCTCGTCCTCGCCGAGCACCACGCGGCGCATCGCTCCCCTCTTGACGATGGAGAAGACCTTGATCGGCAGCTTCTGATCGCGGCAAAGAGCAAATGCCGTTGCGTCCATCACCTTGAGGTCGCGCTTGATGACTTCATCGAACGTGATGTCGTGATAGAGCTCGGCATTCGGGTTCTTCTTGGGGTCTTCCGAATAAATGCCGTCGACCTTGGTGGCCTTGAGGACAATCTCGGCCCCGATTTCGGCCCCGCGAAGCGCCGCCGTCGTATCCGTCGTAAAGAAGGGGTTGCCCGTGCCTGCGGCAAAAATCACCACGCGCCCCTTTTCAAGGTAGCGCAGGGCGCGGCCGCGGATATAAGGCTCGGCCACCTGCGAGAGTGTGAGAGCACTCTGCACGCGCGCCTCCACTCCGGCGTTGCGCAGCGCATCCTGCAGCGCCATGCCGTTCATGACGGTGGCAAGCATGCCCATGTAGTCGCCCGTGGCGCGGTCCATGCCGGTGGCGCCAAGCGCCACGCCGCGAAAGATGTTTCCGCCGCCCACGACAATGCCCATTTCCACGCCGAGCGCCAGCACCTGCTTGATGTCTTCAACGATGTCGGCAAGCGTTGTGCGGTTGATGCCGAACTGATCGGGCCCCATAAGCGCTTCGCCGGAGAGCTTTAACAAAACGCGCTTGTACTTGGGCACGGGATGACTGCACTGGTCGGGCATTTTTTTCTCCATTCTCTGGTCTCTAAGGACGCAAAAAATCGCATGACCCGCTGTCGCGGAATCACGCCTAATCAAAATTACCTAATCTTCGCACGTTCGGTGCCAAAAAACAACAAGCCGGGCAATCCTCACGGATCACCCGGCAAGCATCGGCAGCTTTGCCTTGAGCCGCGAGCATCGCGGCCCAAAATGTCTGTTAGGCCTTCGCAGCCGCAGCCTGCTGGGCCGCAACCTCAGCCGCGAAGTCTTCGTTGCGCTTCTCGAGGCCTTCGCCGACAACGTACAGGCCGAAAGCGGCAACGCTGGCGCCCTTGCTCTTGAGGAGCTGGGCAACGGTCTGCTTGTCGTCCTTGACGAAGGGCTGATCGAGCAGCGTGACGGACTTCAGGAACTTCTGCACGGAACCTTCGGCAATGCGCTCGAGCATCGCTTCGGGCTTGCCGGCCTCGCGCGCCTTCTCGATGGCGACGCGGCGCTCGGTTTCGATGAGGTTCTGGTCAACGCCGTTCTTGTCAAGCGCCTTGGGCTTGGAAGCGGCAATGTGCATGGCAACGTCGTGGGCGAGCTCGTCGTCGCCGCCGACCACGTCAACGAGGGCCGCGATCTTGGAGCCGCCGTGCACGTACTTGTGCAGCTTGCCCTGGGCCTCGAAGCGCTGGAAGCGGCGGAAGGTCATGTTTTCGCCGATCTTGCCCACGAGAGCGGTGCGGATTTCTTCGAGCGACTTGTCGCCCAGGCGCAGCGCGCCGAGCGCGGCCACATCGGCGGGATTCTGTTCGGCGACGAGACGCACGGCGTCCTGCGCCATCTGGATGAATTCGGGGTTCTTCGCCACGAAGTCGGTTTCGGAGTTCACTTCGAGGATGGCGCCGGTCTTGCCATCGTCAGAGACGTAGACGGCCACGATGCCTTCGGCGGTGATGCGCGCGGCAGCCTTGCTCGCCTTGTTGCCGAGCTTGACTCGCAGGATCTCCTCGGCCTTGGCGGCGTCGCCATCAGCTTCGGTGAGAGCCTTCTTGCATTCCATCATCGGGGCATCGGTCTTTTCGCGAAGAGCCTTCACCATCGCGGCGGTAATAACGGCCATTGTTTTGCTCCTATTAATTGCCAAGAGAAATTTTCAAAGTAATTGGGTGATGCTTTGCCTAGAGAAAAAAGGGCGAATCGAATCAAACTCGACCGCCCTTTCCTCTACCGTGCTGCACGCGCAAAACTCAATGCCGGCGTGCAGCTTGCGTCTGATCGGACGCTCGAACGAGCCTAAATTAGGCCGCCGGCGTTTCTTCGACTTCGACGAACTCTTCGTGCTGCTCTTCTTCGCCCGTCGCAGAGTCTTCCTTGCCGGCGAGAACGGCATCAGCAATGCCGCTTGCATAGATCGCAACAGCGCGGGCCGAGTCGTCGTTGCCCGGGATCACGTAGTCAACGCCGTCGGGATTGTGGTTGGTGTCGACAACGCCAACGACGGGAATGCCGAGCTTGGCGGCTTCCTGAATCGCGATCTTGTGGTAGCCGACGTCAATCACAAACAGCGCATCGGGCAGGCTCGTCATGTTCTTGATGCCGCCGATCGACTTGTTGAGCTTTTCGATTTCGCGCGTGAAGTCAAGGGCTTCCTTCTTGCTCATCTTCTCAAGGCCGCCGTCGGCGATGGTCTGTTCCATGTCCTTGAGATGCTTGATGGTCTGCTTGACCGTCTTGAAGTTGGTGAGCGTGCCGCCGAGCCAGCGCTGATCAACGTAGCAGCAGCCGGCGCGCTGAGCCTGCTCGACGATGATGTCGCGGCCGCCGCGCTTGGTGTCGACAAAGAGGATCTTGCCGCCGCGGGCAGAGAGTTCACGCACGAACTTCTGGGCTTCGGCAAACTTTTCAACCGTCTTCTCGAGGTTGATGATGTGAATCTTGTTGCGGGCGCCGAAGATGTACTGAGCCATCTTGGGGTTCCAGAAGCGGGTCTGGTGGCCGAAGTGGCAGCCAGCCTCAAGCATTTCACGCATGCTGACGGACATTTTTTATCTCCAAGGTTAATGTCTAACGCTGCGGCCGTGGTCAATGAAGCAACCTGGTGGTTCACACCTCGGAAGAGCCGCAAGCGTGCGATTTACTCACCTGCCGACTACACGAAGGCAGGCCAACACTTTCCCGATTTGCGGGAAGGCCGCATTATACGCAAAGACCCCGCATTTTTCCATGACCAAATCAGGGCGCATGCATGAGCGTCCAACCCGATTAGATATATTTGAATCCAGCGGCCAAGCACTCTATGGCGGACTTGGGGTTGGCACACCGGGCCTGGAGGGCCGGGATAGAGATGTCACGGTTGTCCGGCAACAGCCCCTTGTCATAGAGCCACACGCGATAGTGCTCAAGCAATGCCAGCGCAAGCTTGTTGAGCAGGCTGCGGTTGCTGATGTACTTGCCGTTGGTGGCCTGCATTCGATCCTGATTCCAGTACACGTCGAGAATCCAGTGCAGATTGTTCTCAATGGCCCAATGGGCGCGGACAATCGAGAGGATGTGCTCGCCGCAGCCTTGCTCACAAGGCAGTGAAGTGACGTAGTAGCTGTACTCGTCGGTTGTCTGCCCCGTCTTCTTGATGATGACTTGCTTGCGAATCCGCACGAAGCTGCCGCTTTCAAGCCCTTCCCACTTCTGCTTGAGCATGGGGCTTGCCAGCCGGCCGGAGATGACGTCGATGGTGCGCTGTTCAATACGGCCGTGGCCGCATTCAACATCCTGCTTGTAGGTCACGATCTGATCTTCGTGCGTTGTCGCGAACAGGTTGTACGCCTCGCTGTTGGTCTTGTCCTGGTTGCCCTTGAGACTGATGAGATAGTCGGCTCCGCCGGCGAGTACGGTCGTGACAAAGCGCACCTGACAGTTCATCGCATCGGCGGTGACGACGGCGCCGTTGATGTCAAGACCCGCAAGCAGCTGCGGGCCGACCGTCATCTCATTTGTTTTCTTGGGGATGAGGCGATGCGCCAGGCAAACGCGGGTACTCGCATCGAAAACGTTCATCAGATATGAAGCGCCGCGGAGCTCTGCGTGTTCCTTTGTTCGAGTTCCTGTGGCACGGACAGCTTGACCGTCGGCGGGGATAACTCTTTCAGTGCCCGTTTTGACAAGGGCCTGCGTGAGCCTCATGTAGAAATCTCCCATGGCTTCGGTTTTAGCCAGCAGGAGCGCACGGCGCACCGTGTCGCGAGTCATGTTGACGCTGTTGAATCCCTTGAAGAACTTCTTGAAGAACTCGGCGTGGTTCTTGGCAAAGTCGGCAATGCTCTGGGCATCACTTTTGCCGCAGAGAGCGGACATGAGCGAGACGAGAGCAATATCAGAGAGCGGTACGACGATGCTTGATTTTCGCCGGGATTCAAGCGAGGAATCAATCGTTGCAGTCTTGATGGCGTCCTGAACGAGCGGGGCTTGCTTTTCCGTCTGTTCCGCAAGCCTTGTATCCGTACCCTTCGTGAGCTTGGCGACAAGCTCCCTGAGCCGGGCAATTTCGGCGTCCTTGCGGCGTATTTCCTCCTGCTTGAGGTACGTCTGGCCGAAGGTAAAGACGCCGTTGCGAATGGAGCCGATCGTCTCGCGGACGACCTTGATCGCACCAGTATCTAGATTCTTGATGCGCTGCTCCCTGTAGACCTGATAGAGGTCGCTTTTGGCGTTGTAGTTGAGGCTGCAATTGGGAGGGATCTGGGGGTACTTGGCGTAATCAGGCTTCATGAGTGTAAGATATTAGTAATATTTTTATTATACTCAATTTCTGGCGAGCCGGGTGCTATGTATCTGTAATATATATATGAATTATGGTTCCTACCAAATTAGCCTATAAATGTGTGGTGCATACGCCCTGTTGCTAGACGGAAACCGCGCCTGTTGTCTTTATGCTTCGCTCATAAAGTCGGGTTTTTGGAGCTGAAGGTCTTTGGACAACTTACTTGCCGTCTGCGAGGACGCAAGGAACGCGCCCGCCTGCGAGCTCTGATAAACTGATCGTATGATCCTGTTGGGTTTCGGTTGCTGGTAGACGGATCGCTGGCGCCGTATCGGTCAGGATGTCTGAAGACCCGCCGTCCGTTTTGTAGTCCGGCGGGTTTTCTATTTCATCGTGAATTTCCACCAGAATGTTACGCGGGCCGCTTCAAACCGTCTTTCAGCGGCCCGAATATTTTTGAGAATCGGGCCTCAATTCGTCGAATCTGAGCCGGGATTCTTCGGCTTGTTTTTAGACCCTTTCGGGCGTCCTGGACCTCTTCTCCCTTCAGCAAGCCGCTTGACTCGCGCTTCGCGTTCGAGCGTCTTCTTGTTCTTGCTTCCCTTCGGTCGGCCGGCCTTGCGCTTGGGCGGCAGCACCAGTATGCCGGCCGCGATGGCGGCCTCTCGCGCGAGCGTTTTCTTGTTTTTGCTACCCGGCGGACGGCCCGGGCCGCGCCGTTTGGGCTCTTCCTTCTTTTCCTCGGCATTCCCGGCAGCGGCGGCTTCCGCCACCTGCGCTGCTTCACGTGCTTCGCGCTCGAGCGTCTTCTTGTTCTTGCTGCCTTTCTTGCGGCCTCGCTTCGTGGGAGCTGCTTCGGGAATCGTTCGGATCAGGTCGTTGTCGATACGCACGTTCGTCGTGTTGACTTCTTCCGCAAGCTTCTTAAGCTGCTCGAATTTGAAGCCGTAGTTGGAGAGAAGCGATGCGACGTCGGTCGAATGCGTGCGGACGGCCTCATATTCTCCGCCAGCCATCCTCGTCATGTGCACGTCGTCAAGCTTGCGGAGCACCACGTTGATGTCGAGTCCGCGGCGCTTGCATTCGAGCAGCAGCTCCGTTCGGATGATGCTTGCAATGAAGCAGACTGCAAAGCGGCTTCTGATCGCGTCGTCCGAGTGGACGCGCGTCACGTCGCCTGCGAGCTGCGACTTGAGGGCGGCGTACTGCTTTTCTGAAACGTCGCGCAGCTGGTAAAGCGCATGAATGGCCTCGGCGCTCAAGTTCTGAGAAGAGGCAATCGCGTGATAGCCGAAGCTCTCCGAGGCTTTCTGCCAGGCGTCGTAGTCGTATTCCAGGCCGACAATCCGTTCCTCCTGCGTCTCTTCGTCCTTCTCTTTGACGAGCTTGAGATAGCTTCTGAGCTCTGCCGGAACACTGATCTTCAGGTTTTCCGGGTCGGCTGCGATGACTTGGCGCAGCTTTGCGGCGCCCTGACGGATTTTCGCCATCAGCTTGATGAAGCGCGTGGCGTTTCCCATGCCGACGAAAAAGAGCGCAACGCACATCTCTTCCTTGCTGTTTTCAAAGAGCTTGACGGTGTCAGTGATGCCGAAGATGCCGTCGTCGGACACGGTGTGCCGGACGTTCCAGCGGATGTCGTCCGCATGCTTCAGAGCCATTTGAACGAAGCCGTTCGTATTGCTCTTGAGCATGACGATGTACTCCTTCTGCTTCTCCTTGACGAGATCAAGCACTGTCTGAGAGCCGAAGCCTCGGTCGAAGATGAAGCCCTCCACGGCAATGTTGGCCGACGCCAGAAAGCGGATGACTTCATCCACCGCCTTGCAGTCGGGCATGCCGCCCTTGTTGACGAACCACGTGATGGGCAGGCCGGTTTCAGAGTCAACCGCCCACATGTAGCTGACGATGTCGGTGTCGTTGTGCGACTTGGCTTTCCCGCGCTGCGCCAGCTCGCTGTCTCGGACGGCGCAGTCGTTGTTTGATCCGTCGATGCAGATCCAGACCTTCTTCGTGCCCCGTTCGGCGCACTGCTTCAGCCATGCGGTTCGAAAAGCATGCATCTGATCGCGCGTCATCTCGTGGGAGAAAAGATCGGAGAACCAAGCGTCGCTCAAAGGCTTGCGCGAGAAGAGCAACTGATCCTTCATCTCATCGGGGAAGGGCTGAGCCGTACTGCTTCGCGCGCGAATGGAGTACATCGCGAAGTCCATGATCGCGTTGCCGTTCCGGGGCCCGAAGGCGTCCTGCACAAGCGAATACAGGCCGCTTTGCTGACCAATGCCGAGCGTGGCGCCGTAAAGCCCCATGCAGATCCGGCTCGCCGGCGGAACGACTTCGCCGTAGTGATGCGCCCACAGATCCGGGTAGTAGCGCCTGAAGTTTTCATTTGGGAGCATCGTTTTCTTTTCGACATTGGCAAGCACGCCGATGGAGCGCTTGCATCGAACGCCGTTGCGCTTGTACTCCTGAAAGACGCGATTGTCGTAGCCGTTGATGTGGGCATCCGCGGGGACCGGAATGGCCTGCAGATTGCGATAAATATGTCCCATGGATATTGCAAAATGTATTCGTTACAATATTACGAATAAATTTAGCACAAAATGGTGTATATTTCAAGTTCATAAAAAAAGGTAACCAGCCTTGCAATGCAAGGGATTGCCTTGAAATTGATTGACCTCAAATAATGGGTCAATCTAGAGTTTTCAGTAACGTTTCAGTGGAAATTCACGGTGGTGTGCGATGCCTATTCTTCCTGCCCTTTTTGGTCGCGCAGTCCCTAACGACGACCTAGACGCGGAACACCCAAACAGGCCCTTACCATCTTCTCGGAAATGTCCTCCGAGAAGCTCTGATAAACTCATTGCACGGGGAGTTTCTCGACTGAGGCTGTGCGGTTCGCCTGAGCGGGCAGAGGACGGCAGTTTTTGGGACTCTGAAAGAAGCGCTTCTTCTGCTCCCGCATTTCCGCTAGGTACAGCAGAGGAAGGTCCCGATTCAATGTTTTCCACATCGACGCTGTCAATCAGGCGGATTACTGTCCCTTCCTGATTTTTTATTGCGTAGTCTCTAACAGTGTTGACGGACGCAAGATGCCCCACTTTGGACGCGTATTCTTGACCCGCTTTTTTAAGTGAGTTTGATCCAGATCCGCGGACAGAACGAGACTGGTTTTGGCATGGGTGACTGCAAGGCGCCGACGAGGGCGCTTTTTTTGTAACTGCCGACGGTGACTACCCGAAAATTTGTTTCGTTTGTGTAGACAACACTCCCGTGTTTGTATCAATTGCAAGACAAAAAATTCTCCTCTATGATATTGGGTCTCAAGAACATCCGACTAGATAGACGTATATATAACCCACTCACTCATGGAGGAGCTTGATTTGCTCGACATTGATCTTTCCCAGCGGATCAGAGAGCTTGGTCAACAGGGCCACAAGATTCGCTCGATTGCACGCGAGCTCAACGTCGCGCGCAATACCGTGCGCCGCTATCTGCGCGATCCCCGGC
>DYBN01000052.1 GCA_019418605.1 Sutterella sp.
AGCTTCAGCCGCGTGCAATCTGAACGATTGCACGCTTTCCGAGGAATTTCAGGGCGTCAAACCGGTTTCGCTAAACTGTTGCAGTTGCAAGGAATTTTAGATTTCGGTACACAAAATCCCGCCTCAATTTGGGCTGTAGCAAGGAGATTGGGGAGGGAATTCAAGTTCATCCAATCAACTTTGCGCAGGGGCGGCGCAGGCACGGCGCGTGCTTGCAGTCGCCGGACTCTGCGCGGATCCCCAAGGAGATCTGCGATGCTCGAAATGAATCGCCGCTCAATGCTTCTGACGCTTGGCTCCCTGCCGGCTGCCGGCCTTTCCGGCGCAGCCTGCGCCTCGCAGAAGCCTGCTTTGCCAGCCAAGTGGGACCTGACCCGGGACGTCGTCATCATTGGGAGCGGCTTGGCCGGCATGTCGGCCGCGGCAGAGGCCTGCGCGGCCAAAGCGTCCGTCGTCGTACTCGAGAAGATGCGCGCCGCGGGCGGCAATTCCGCCATCTCGGGCGGCGGCTATGCATGCTGGACGGACAATCTGCATTTGCGCGAGAAGTACAAGCTCGGCGACGATTCGGCCGATCTTCACTACAACGACACGCTCAAGGGCGGCGACTTCTACAACATCCCCGAACTTGTCCGAGTGCTCGTTGATCAGGCGCCGGACGGCATGAACTGGATGCTCGAAGAAGGCGGCTTGAAGCTCAATAACGGACTTGGCCGCGTCGGCGGGCATTCCGCCTATCGAGATCACATGGCCACGGGCGCGCGCTACCTTCAGGCGGTTGAAGCCATTGCCCGAAAGAACGGCTTCAAGGACGCGGATCTGCTCAAGAACCACGAAGCCGTGCGGCTTTGGAAGGATCCTGAAACGGGCCGGATCGTCGGCCTTGAAGTGAAGGCGCGCGGGCAGATCAAGAACATCCGGGCGCTCAAAGGCGTTGTCGTTGCCGCGGGCGGCTATGCGCGGGACGTCGCATTCCGCATGCGCTACGTGCCGACGCTTTCGGCGGCGTACAACTCGACCAATCAGCCGGGCGCGACGGGTGATACGCTCGAGATGGTGCTCGAAGCAGGAGCCGATGCGCTTCATCTGGCTTTCATTCAGCTCTTTCCGACGGCCGAGCCCGCGAAAGGCATGATCGACCGCCCGGCGCTCTTTCCCATCCAGTTCCCTGGGTTCGGCGCAATCTATGTTTCGCAGAAAGGAGAGCGCTTCGTCTCGGAACTCGAGCGCCGCGACGTCGTCTCGCAGGCCGAAATCGCAACCGGCGGCAAGCAGACCTGGTGCGTCTTCAACAAAGCCGTCTTCTCCAACCTCACCGATCAGGCCGAGATCGATAAATTCGTCGCTTCGGGCCGCGTCATGCAGGGCGAAACGATCGAAGCGCTCGCTGAAGCGATGAAGGTGCCGGCAAAGACGCTGCGCGAGTCTGTTGAGAAGCACAACAAGGCGATTGATGAGAAGAAGGACGCGCAGTTCGGCAAGCCGATCACCGATGCCATGAAGCCGATGACGGAAGGGCCGTACTACGCCGTTGCGCAGTGGCCGAGCGTGCACCATTGCCAGGGCGGCGTGCGGATCAACACGAAGGCGCAGGTGATCGACGTTCGAGGCAATCCCATGGCCGGCCTCTACGCCGCCGGTGAATTTGCGGGCGGCGTTCACGGCAACAACCGCTTGGGCGGCAACGCCATTGCCGAGGCGATTGTCTTCGGGCGTATTGCAGGCAAGTCCGCGGCGAAGGCAGGTTAAGTTCACGCATCAAGCGCGCAACAAGCCTCTTCAAAATCCGCGTAAAAAAAGGTGAAACATCGACAATTTGGGATTACGATCCCAAAAAAGTTAAACATTTTGGGATTACGATGCCAAAAACGCCGATGTTTCCCTATATCCCGAGGTAGCTCGAGAGCGTGCTTTTGTCTCCCGGTCCGGCCGGCCGAGTCAAAATCGTTCTTGGGCCGAGGCTCGTTGGCAAAACAGAGCTGCTCGCCCGACTCGTTGCGGGAAAAAAGCACCTGATTCTCACCGGAGCCGACGACAACGATCTGGCGCTGCTCTCCGATTCGAAGTCCTCACGCAAGCTCGCCCAGGACTTTCCCTGCATCATCATCGACGAAGCGCAATTGGTCCCCGGTATCGGCCGTGTTCTCGAGCGCATGGCTGACGCCGGACGAGCCGACATCCTTGTCGCGGGCTCAAGAGCGCTGGACCTTGCCGGGGACGTTGGGGAGCCGGTCGCCGCTCGCTTTGATACGTTCAACCTGCGGCCTTTTTCGCTCGCGGAGCTCGCCGCGAACACGTCCTGGATCGAGGTCAAGCGGCAAATTCAAGAGCGCATGATTTACGGCTGTCTTCCCGCCGTCGTCAATGACCCGCGGCATGCGCAGCAGTATCTGATGGATGTCGCCGACGCCGTCCTCTACAAGGACGTCTTTTGTCTTGCCCAAATGCGCAAGCCCGCGCAGCTCACAAAGCTCGTGAGATACCTTGCGGCAAAGGCGGGCTCGGTGGTGAGGTACGGGTCAATGGCTGGCGACCTTGGCATTGAAAACAAGACCATCGAGCGCTATGTAAAAGCGCTTGAAGCCTGCTTTGTCATCAAGGTCGTGCCGTCGCTCTCGCGCAATCCGACCACGGAGATCAAGCTTGGCAAAAAGATCTATTTCTACGACAACGGCATTCGAAACGCCGTCATCCGAAACTTCTCTCCGCTGCCCGTGAGGACTGATACCGCCGCACTTTGGGAGAACTTGTTCTTGACGGAACGCGTAAAGCACCACGCCTTTTTGTGCGACGGCGCCGAGATCTACTTCTGGCGCACGCGCACGCAGCACGAAGTTGATTTTCTGGAAGTCCTCAACGGCCGCGTTTCGGCCTTTGACTGCACGGTCGATCCAAAAAGAAAAACGACGTCGATTCGAGCCTTTGAGCGCGCCTATCCCGACACGAAGGTTGTCGCGGCTTCGCCTGACAATATCGACGCCGTCAGCTGCAAGGCCTGAGGGCCCGTCAAAGACTTGCCCAAAGGCTCTCCAAAAGAGCGGCGTCCTGGCGCCTTACGCCTTCTTGCGGCTTTGGCCTGAAGAGGCAAGAGAAAGTAGCGCGTCCTTTAACGGCGACGCGTCAAGCCCGCCTGCGGCTGCGGCAAGTTTTCTGCAGCTTTCTTCCGAGAGCTGCCGCTCCTTGCCCAGGGCCTCGTTTTTTCTTAATTCAATCTCTTCACCAACCGGGCGAATGACGATCTCAACGGGCTCAAAGTAGCCCGCGCGCGCAATGAGCTCGCTCACCCGCGGCAGCACCTGGCGCAGCTTGCTTTTTTGCAGCGCCGTGCGCACAAAGAGACAAATCTTGCCGTCGCGGCGGCGTACGTTGCCAAGCTTTGAGAAATCCACGCCCAAGGGGATACTTTTTAGGGCCGGCGCGATGGCCCGCGAAATGCGGCGCGCGTCCTTGAGCGCCTCGGCAATCGAGGCTTCCTGCGTGCCGTCAAAGGTAATCTGCGCAAAGGAGCGGGGAGTGTAGCGGCGAAGTCTGATCTCTTCGGTCATCGGACGGCAGGCAAAATCAAAATAGGGAAAAAAAAGGGCGGCGGGCAGCCGCAAAAAAGCAGGCAGCCAAGGCCCGCGCGGGAAGCGCTCGTCAGACCTTGAACCCGCACGGGTTCTTTCTCGTAAAGCATACCGCGGGATGCTCCGGCTTAAAGTGCCCCGGCTGCCTCGTTCTCGACGAGCAGCTCCCGGGCCTTCAAGGATCGCAGCTGCAGCAGATGCTTGAAGAAATGGGCGCGGGGATGCCCGTGATTTTTCTGACGGCCTACGCAAGCGTTGACTTGACGATCGGCGCATTTCGGCGCGGGGCGTGCGACTTTTTAACCAAGCCCGTTGATCCGGCGCAGCTCTCGCAAGCCCTTGAAAAAGCCGCGGCGGCCGAGGAGCGAAGGCGTCTGGTGCGCATGAAGGAAAGCCCCGAGGGGCGCTACGCGCTTTTGACCGAGCGCGAAAAGGAGCTCGCGCCCCTTGTGGCGCAGGCGCTCACAAGCGCCGCGATCGGCGAGAGGCTCTCGCGCAGCCCCCGCACGATCGAGCGGCACCGCGCCGAGATTTTTAAAAAGCTCGGCCTTCGCACGCCCGCAGAGTTGAAAAGCTTTCTCGCCCGGCTTGCAGACGAAAGAGAGCGCGCCGCGCGGCATCTGTAACAGCGCGTTGCGCCGCAGGCGGCGCAAAATGGCGCTCGTTTATAATGCACTGCCCGCGGATAAGCCGCTCCTATTTTTGCGGGGAGGGGGATGCCGCGCGCATTTTTGCGCCTTCGCGCCCTTGTTCGTCCCTGTCCGCCCATCTTTGAAGAATTTTTCGGCCGGGACTGCCGCGCCCGCCTTCGTGCGGCTCCTCTGTTTGGAGGGCCGGGTAGAAGGCGGGGCGTTTTTGCGCCTTCTTTTTTGTGCGTCTGCCATAAGGGGGCGGGCCTTGTTTGACGGGGTGCTTTGAGTAATTGACCTATGTTTGACTCCTTTCTTACCAAGATCTTCGGCAGCCGCAACGACCGGCTCATCAAGCAGTACCGCAAGCGCTGCGCAGAAATCAACAAGCTTGAAGCGTCCATTGAAAAGCTCACCGACGAAGAGCTGCGGGCAAAAACCACGGAGTTCCGCGAGCGGCTCGCAAAGGGCGAGACGCTTGACCACCTGCTGCCGGAGGCCTTTGCCGTGGTGCGCGAGGCAAGCCGCCGCGTGCTCGGCATGCGCCACTTCGACGTGCAGTTAATCGGCGGCATGGTGCTCAACGACGGCAAGATCGCCGAAATGCGCACGGGCGAAGGCAAAACGCTCACCGCCACCCTTGCCGTCTATCTCAACGCACTGCCAGGCGAAGGCGTGCACGTGGTGACGGTCAACGACTACCTCGCAAGCCGCGACGCGGCCTGGATGGGGCGGCTCTACAACTTTCTCGGCATGAGCGTGGGCACGATCCTCTCGCAGCAGGACACCGAGAGCAAGAAGAAGGCCTATGCGGCCGACATCACCTACGGCACCAACAACGAGTTCGGCTTTGACTACCTGCGCGACAACATGGAGTACGAGACGGGCAACCGCCGCCAGCGCGGGCTTGCCTACGCCATCGTCGACGAAGTGGACTCGATTCTGATCGATGAGGCAAGAACGCCGCTCATCATTTCGGGCGCGGCCGACGACAACACCGATCTCTACAAGGCGATCAACGAAATTCCGCCTCTGCTGCAGCGCCAGGCCGATGAAAAGGGCGACGGCGACTACTGGGTCGATGAAAAGGCCCACCAGGTCTACATTTCCGAAAAGGGGCACGAGGACTTGGAGCGCATCCTCGTTGAGCGCGGGCTCATCAAGGACGGCACGAGCCTATATTCGCCGCAAAACATCATCCTCATGCATCACCTCAACGCGTCGCTGCGCGCGCACACGCTCTTTCACCGCGACCAGCAGTACGTGGTGCAAAACGGCGAGGTGATCATCGTCGACGAATTCACCGGCCGCCTGATGCCGGGCCGGCGCTGGTCCGACGGGCTGCACCAGGCCGTCGAGGCCAAGGAAGGGCTCGAGATCCATCAGGAAAACCAGACGATGGCCTCGATTACGTTCCAGAACTACTTCCGCATGTACAAAAAGCTTGCGGGCATGACCGGAACGGCCGACACCGAAGCCTATGAATTCCAGGACATCTACGGGCTTGAGACGGTGGTGATTCCCACCAACCGCAAGATGATCCGCGTCGATGCGCAGGACAAGGTCTTTCGCACCGAAGACGAAAAGTTCCACGCCATCCTCGAAGACATCAAGGACTGCCAGAAGCGCGGCCAGCCCGTGCTCGTGGGCACCACCTCGATTGAAAACTCCGAGCGCATCAGCCAGATGCTCAGGCGCGAGGGCATTGCGCACAACGTGCTCAACGCCAAGCAGCACGAGCGCGAGGCGCAGGTCGTGCTCGAGGCCGGGCGTCCGGGCATGGTGACGATTGCGACCAACATGGCGGGCCGCGGCACCGACATCGTTCTGGGCGGCGGCATCAACAGCCACGTCGACGCCATCCGCGCCGACGATTCGCTTACCGAAGACGAGAAAAAGGCCAAGATTGACGAACTCAAGGCCCAGTGGCAGGTGCTCCACGACCAGGTCGTGCAGGCCGGGGGCCTTCGCATCATCGGCAGCGAACGGCACGAGTCGCGCCGCATCGACAATCAGCTGCGCGGCCGCTCGGGCCGCCAGGGCGACCCGGGCAGCTCCGTCTTTTATCTTTCGATGGAAGATCCGCTGCTGCGCATCTTCGGCGGCGACAGAATGCGCGCCATCGCCGATCGCCTCAAGCTCGAAAAGGGCGTGGCCATCGAGTCCAAGATGCTCACCCGCATGATTGAGAGCGCCCAGCGCAAGGTCGAGGGCCGCAACTACGACATCCGCAAGCAGCTGCTTGAGTTTGACGACGTGCAAAACGACCAGCGAAAGGAAATCTATCGCCTGCGCAATGAAATTCTCGAAAGCAGCGACGTGGGCGAGATGCTCGACAACCTGCGTAAGGGCTACTTCACGGACTTGTTCCGCAGCTTCGTGCCCGCCGACACGGTCGAAGAGCAGTGGAACATCGAGTCGCTCACCGGGAAACTCAAAAACGAGTGGAACATCGACATCGACATGAAGGGCATGCTCGAGGCGAGCAACGACACGGGCGACGAGGATCTGCTCAAGAAGCTGCTCGAGACGGCCGAGGGCATCGAGCGCTCCAAGGAGGCCCTGGTCGGGCACGACGCCTGGGTGGGCTTCGGGCGGCACGTGCTGCTGCAGGTGCTTGACGCCACGTGGCGGCAGCACATCGCGGCTCTCGATGCGCTTCGCCAGGGCATTTACCTGCGCGGCTACGCGCAGAAAAAGCCCCAGCAGGAATACAAGCGCGAGGCCTTCGGGATGTTTGAGGCGCTGCTTGACAACGTGCGCGAGGGCGTCTGCCGCGTGATGATGAATGTGCAGATTCAGATGCCCGAAGAGGCGCAGCAGGCCCAGCAGGAGAGCATCGCCGCGGGCAACCAGCGCGTGGAGAGCGCGCGGCAGCAGCCCCAGGAAAAGCCCCTTGACTTCTCGCACGTGGGCCGCAACGACCCCTGCCCCTGCGGCTCGGGCAAGAAGTACAAGGACTGCCACGGTAAGCTCAAGTAGTCCTTCCTCAAAGGCCGCTTCCTAAAACACGGAAGGCAAAAAGAGCACCGGCCGGGCGCTTTTGAAAGCTCCGCAGTTTTTCACCGCGGACTTCAATCGGCGCCGGCGCGGTGCTTTTTTTGCGCTTTGGGCCTTCCGGCCGTCTCAGTGAGTCGCCCGCCTTTCTTCTGCCAACGGGGCGCAACGGGGGCGAAAAGAAAGCAGCGTTGAGCCTCGGCAAGGCCCGCACGCCCGCGGGCTCTATAATCGGCCCGAAAGTCAAAGGCCTCAAAAAAGAGCCGGGCGGCCGCCTTTTGCCCGCGCGGGGCAGTATTTTGCGCACTGGGATGAAGGCAAAAAGACTAACCTTTTGCGCGCCGCCCTTTGACTGAGGCGTTGTCCACGCGCCTTGTTTTTGCATTTTCATCCTTTTCTTTTCGCGTGAAAGAGGCGCATCTTTCAAGAGTAAAGAGCGGCGCCTTTCGCGCAGGCCTTTTCCAACACGGACACCAAGGAGATTTGTGCAATGTCGGTCAATCTCACCGCTCCCGACCCCAAAACGATTTTTCCCGTCGACGGCGTGCAGCTCGGCACGGCCATGGCGGGCATCCGCAAGCCGGGGCGCCGCGACGTGATGGTGATGCGCTTTTGCGAGGGCGCCAAAGCGGCCGGGGTCTTTACGCAGAACCGCTTTGCCGCCGCCCCCGTGCGCGTGTGCCGCGAGCATCAGACGATGACGCATGACATTCGCGCGCTTGTGGCCAACACGGGCGTGGCAAACGCGGGCACGGGCGAGCCGGGCTTGCGCGACAGCCGCTTGACCTGCCAAAAACTGGCCGACCTTGCGGGCTGCCCCGTGGAACAGACCCTTGTCTTTTCCACGGGCGTCATCATGGAGCCGCTGCCGATGGAGAAGCTCCTCTCCGGCGTTGAGGCGGCCTTTGGCGATTTGGCGCCCGACCATTGGCTAGAAGCCGCGCAGGCCATCATGACGACCGACACGGTCTGCAAGGCCGTCTCGACCAAGGCCTGCATCGACGGCACGCTCGTGACCGTCACCGGCATCAGCAAGGGCTCGGGAATGATCGAGCCGCACATGGCGACGATGCTCGGGTTCATCACGACCGACGCGGCCGTCTCGGGCGACGTGCTCTCCTACGTGGTCAAGGCGGCGGCCGACAGAAGCTTTAACCGCATCACGGTCGACGGCGACACGAGCACCAACGACAGCTTCGTTTTGATTGCCACGGGGAGGGCCGCGATGTCCCCCATTGAGAGCACGACCGATCCGAGAGCCGCCGCGCTCATCGAGGCCGTGAGCACGGTGGCAACCAAGCTTGCCCAGAGCATGATCCGCGACGGCGAGGGCGCCACCAAGTTCATCACGATCAAGGTCGAGGGCGCCCGCACAAACGACGAGGCCCTGAAGGTGTGCTACGCCGTGGCGCACTCGCCCCTTGTGAAGACCGCCTTTTTTGCCTCCGACCCCAACCTCGGGCGCATTCTCGCGGCGGTGGGCAACGCTGGCATCGCGGACCTCGACAGCCGCGGCGTGTCGCTGTGGCTCGATGACGTCCTCGTTGCTTCAAAGGGCGGGCGCCATCCGGACTATCGCGAGGAAGAGGGCGTGGCCGTGATGGCCAAGCCCGAAATCGTCGTGCGCATTGATCTCGGGCGCGGCGGCGCCTCCGAGACCGTCTGGACCACCGACTTGTCGCACGAGTACGTGCGCATCAACGCCGAGTACAGAAGCTAAAGGCAACGCACAAATTTATCGACACGGTGCGCAGAAGGGGCTCCGCGAGCGGAGGCCCTTGCGCGCGCCGCAAACGGGAGAAGAAGGTTGACTGAGGAGACTGAAAAACTTTTTGCCGAGGCGCTCAGGCGCCTTCTTGCCATGATGCCCGGCAGGACCGAAGACTTTGACTGGTCGCAGCCCGCGTACCGCTGGGTGCGGCGCCGGGTGCTCGGCACCGACGTGGGGGCCTTGGAGCCCGTCGAGCACTTCGCCGCGGTTGACCTTGACACGCTGCTTCACATCGAGCGGCAGAAAAACCTCATCGTGCGCAACACCGAGGCCTTTGTGCGGCGGCTGCCCGCCAACAACGTGCTGTTAACGGGCGCGCGCGGCACGGGCAAGAGCTCTCTTATTCGCGGGTGCCTCACGCGCTTTTACCCCGAGGGACTGCGCTTGATTGAGGTCTCCAAGGAGGATCTGTGCGACCTCTTTGAGATCGTGCGCGCCGTGCGCGGCAGAAGCGAGCGCTTCATCGTCTTTTGCGACGACCTCTCCTTTGAGTTTGCCGAGGGCGGCTACAAGGCGCTCAAGGCAGCCCTTGACGGCTCGGTTGCCGCGGGAGGCGACAACATCGTGGTCTACGCCACGAGCAACCGGCGCCACCTCATGCCCGAGCCCGCAAGCGACAATCTGGGCGCGCACCTCGACGAAGACGGGGAGCTGCACCCGGGCGAAGTTTTGGAAGAAAAGCTCTCGCTTGCCGAGCGCTTTGGCCTGTGGCTCAGTTTTTACCCCTTCTCGCAGGAGCAGTACCTTGCGGTGATCGACGAGAGCCTTGAGATGCTAGGCGTAGAGAAGGCCCTGCGCGACTCCGAGAGCCTGCGCCTTGAAGCGCTTCAGTTTGCCATCGAGCGCGGCGGCAGAAGCGGGCGCGTGGCGGGGCAGTTTGCCCGTATGGTCGCCTCGCGCGAGAAGCTCAAGGCCGGTTGAGCAACATTGACCAACAGTGACCGAATCTGACCGGAGGGCGGCGGGATTGGATCGCATCATTGAAGTGGCCGTGGGCGTCATTGTTGTTGAGGCTCCCAAGGCACGGGAAGCGGGTGAGGCCGACTCGCACAATGACTCGCACAAAGAGGCGCCCCGCGCCGTGCTTCTTGCTTCGCGCCCGGCGGGCAAGGTCTGCGCGGGTTTCTGGGAATTCCCCGGCGGCAAGCTCGAGCCCGGCGAGACGCCAGCGCAGGCTTGCGCGCGCGAGCTCTTTGAAGAGCTTGGCATCGAGCGCTGCACGCCCGAGCCTTGGTTTGTCATGGAGCACGTCTATCCCCACGGGCACGTGCGGGTGCACTTTCTGCGCATCCGCGACGTCGACTGCGTGAGCGCGCCCGTCGTTGCCCGCGAGGGGCAGGAGGTGGCGCTTGTCTCTTTGTCCGACTTGCGGTCAATGAGAAAGCTCCTGCCGATGGTCGAGATCGTCGTGCACCGCGCCGAGCTGCCCGACGTGCTTGTTCTTGCAACGGATGAGTCACAAGCGTGCATGCGCGCTCTGCCCTTTGACGTTGACAAGGCCCGCGCCCTTTTGGGGCGCAGTCTGCGCGCTGCGGTTTATGGTGAGTCGGGTTTTGCGCTTGACTGCGCCAAGGCCCTTGATCTGCCGCTTTTGCACGAGCGGGCTGCAATGATTGCGCGTGCCGAGGATGCTTCGCACCGGCTTGCGCAGGACGTGGTGTTCGGGCTTGCCGGCCCCGAGACGGCAGAGGCAATCACCATGCCGAGACTGCCCTATTACGTCGTGCTTGAGGCCCGGGAGGCGCCCCGGGGGCGGGCGTTTGTTGAAAAGCTAAAGGACGTCTGCAGCCGCGGCGCGCAGGGCATTGCACTGCGCTGTTAGGAGCGTGTGCATTGCTTCAGACTTGGCAAAGGGCCCTTGGAAAAACGCCTTTTGACTGGCTCAACAGGAATTTCGCTAAATTTAGGAGAATCGACTGCCATGATGGTGAAGTGTCCAACTTGCCGCAAGCTGCATGAGTACGACGTCAACAGCCCTTTCAGGCCATTTTGCAGCGAGCGCTGCCGTCTGATTGATCTCGGACAGTGGGCAAGCGACGCCTACGTCATTCACGGTGTTCCCGGCTCGGCTGATCCGGATCTCATCGTCGAGCAGCTCGAGAAAATGAAGGCGCAGGAAAGCGATGAAGCCGAGCAGGAGGCGGCGCCGCGAAAAGGAGCCAAAAGACGCCGATCCCGCTAAAAATTCGGTTGCACGCAGGCACAAACATTGCTACCGGATGTCTTCGTTTTGCTCGAGCCCTTCAAGAAACATGAGGATCAGAAGGGCGACTGCGTGCGGCGAGCATTGCGTCAGGAGTTGAGAGCTTGCAAGACAAAACCGATGCGGCTTGTGCCGATAAAATGGAAAGAAGCTGATTTTTCTCCGCTTTACGCAGGGTTTCCATGCCTTTGGTAAATATCCAAGACCTTCCGTTGGGAAATTCGAACTTCACAAGCATTCGGAAGAACAACGACAGATACGTCGACAAGACGAAGATGATCTACGCGTTGTGTCGCCGTGGGTCGTCAAAGGTATTCCTCGCCCGCCCGCGGCGTTTTGGCAAGTCGCTTCTTGCATCCACCTTTGCCTCGCTTTTTGAGTACGGTCTGCGCGACTTCCAAGGGCTTGCCATTGAATCACTCTGGAGGGACAAAACCTATCCCGTCGTTCGTTTGGACTTTTCTGAACTCAACGGGTTCGGGAACGCCGCCAGGTTTCAAACTCTGTTTGAAAATCTGCTCAGGCGGCAATTTGGCATGGCGGGATTTTCCTGCGCGCAGGACGCAGACTTGGTCGGACAGCTGAGCGTTTGGCTGCAAAGTCTGCAAGAAAATGAACTGGTGCTGATCGTTGACGAGTACGACGCGCCCCTGACAGCGAGCCTTCATCAGCCGGATCTTTTTGCATTCATTCAGGGCCTGCTGAGTCAGTTTTATTCCACGATCAAGGCGCAGTCGCGCTGTCTGCGGTTCTTTTTCATGACGGGCGTCACGAAGCTCTCCAACACCGGCATCTTCTCGGGCTTCAACAACTTGGAGGACATTTCCCTGCAGGCGGAATTCGGCACGCTCCTGGGCTATACCGAAGAGGAAATTCTTGCGTATTTTGGTCCGTATCTGGAGAGGGCGGCGCAAGAGCTTGGACTCACCGAACGCGCTTTGCTGGAGAGCCTTCGGGCCAACTACGACGGCTTTTGTTTTGACCGCAAGGCAAGCACGCATGTCTACTGTCCCTGGTCGGTGCTTAACTTCTTGGACAACCCCGGCGAGGGGTTCCAAAACTATTGGTACGCAAGCGGCGGGCAGCCTTCCGTGCTCGTGAATTATCTGCAGAACCATCAGCTCGAAAACCCGACGGCCTTTGATGAGCCGCTGCTGCTTGAAACCGATGTTCTGGAGGCGGCGCGGCACTACGATGCACTCTCGCTGCCCGCGTTGCTCACGCAGGCGGGCTACCTCACCATCAAGGATGCGCCTGCAGAGGGTTACCTGAGCCTTGGCTATCCCAACCGGGAGGTGCGCCGCTCCATGGCAAGGCTCTATGCCGGGGAGCTTTTGCACGGCGCCGACCGCCGCAGGATCGAGATTCTCAAGCTAAAGCAGGCACTGCAAGAGGGAGACCTCAAGGAGACCGTTCGAGTCCTCAACTTGGTCTTCAACGCCATCGACTATGCGCGCTATCCCGTGACCGACGAAGCGGCGTGCCGAAGTTTCCTGCAGGTGCTTTTCATCGGGGCGGCGATGCTCCCGCAGGTCGAGGTGCACACGGCGCACGGGCGCAGCGATTTGGAGCTTGAGGTTGGAGATCAGCGCTGGGTTTTTGAGATCAAGTTTGCCCGCAAGCCGCAGGAGGCCGATGCACTTCTTGCCGAAGGCCTCCGTCAGATGCAGTCTCGCGAATACGGACAGACCGCGCACGG
>DYBN01000053.1:0-17236 GCA_019418605.1 Sutterella sp.
CCAGTGAAAGTAGGTCACTGCCAGGCTCTTCCATTTGCAAGACCCTCGGACTGCATCAGCAGACCGGGGGTTTTGTCTTTTCCGGGCCCGGACTTGCCGCGCGGTAGAATTCGCGGCGCCTCGGGGACTTTGTCCCGACACACCACCTCGCCTTTTTAGACACTCCGTCCGAGTCTGCTTTTTTCTCGAGTTCGCGGACATCATGGGGCGGATTCGAGGGCGGGCATGCATCGACGCTTCTTTTTTCCCTTATGACGATGACGCAGGAACCGGATCTCTTCAGCGCCTTGAACGGCGACGGCGATATGCCGTCAACTAAACCCAAGGCAGCGGCAGCGCGCCCCGGCGCGCGTGAGGCGGCCGCCCGCGCGGCAATTCCCAAGGCCCGCCTCTCGCGCCCGGCCGTTGCGCCCATGTTTGAGCCCCTGGCCGAGCGGCTGCGCCCGAAGACGATCGATGAGGTGATCGGTCAAAAGAAACTGCTGGGGCCGGGGCAGCCGCTTCGCGTGGCGTTTGAGACGCACCGACCGCACTCCATGATTCTCTGGGGGCCGCCGGGCGTGGGGAAGACAACTCTTGCGCGGCTCATGGCGCAGGCTTTTGATCTGCCCTTCGTGAGCCTTTCGGCCGTTTTGTGCGGCGTCAAGGACATCCGCGAGGCGGTGGACATGGCGCAGATTCGGCGCGAGCAGACGGGAAAGCCCACGCTTGTGTTTGTCGACGAGGTGCACCGCTTTAACAAAAGCCAGCAGGATGCGTTCCTGCCGCACGTCGAGTCGGGGCTTTTCATCTTTGTGGGCGCCACGACCGAGAATCCCTCCTTTGAGGTGAACTCCGCCCTGTTGAGCCGCTCGGCGGTTTATGTCTTGGAGAGCCTCTCAACGGACGAGGTCGCAGAGCTCATTGAAAGGGCCTTTTCGCGCTGCTACCCGGAGATGACGCTCACCGACGACGCCAGGCAAATTTTCATTGAACTGTGCGACGGCGACGCGCGCCGGTGTTTGAACGCCATTGAAGTGGCCTGCGGCATGGCTCAGGATCGAGGCTTAAAGGAGATCACGGCCGACTTTCTGCGGCAGGCGCTGCCAGCGACCGTGCGACGCTTTGACAAGGGCGGAGAAAACTTCTACGACACGATCAGCGCGCTGCACAAAAGCGTGCGCGGCTCCGACCCCGATGCGGCGCTCTACTGGATGTGCCGGATGCTCGACGGGGGGTGCGATCCCCACTACATCGCAAGGCGCCTGATGCGCATGGCCGTCGAAGACATTTCGCTTGCCGACCCGCGCGCAGCCGACATTGCGCTTGCCGCAGCCGACATCTACGATCGCCTGGGGTCGCCCGAAGGGGAGCTTGCCCTTGCGCAGGCCGTGGTGTATCTCGCGGCCGCGCCCAAGAGCAACGCCGTCTACACGGCCTACAACAGCGTGCGTCAGTTCATCAAGGAAGACGGCACGCGTCCGGTGCCGCTTTACTTAAGAAACGCTCCCACGCGCCTGATGCAGGAGCTGGGCTACAAGCAAGGGTACCGCTACGCCCACGACGAGCCGGGCGCTTTTGCCGCAGGCGAAATCTATTTGCCCGAGGGCCTTGAAGGGCGCCGCTGGTACGAGCCCACCGACCGCGGGGTGGAGGCAAGAATCCGCGAGAGGCTAGCGCGCTTTAAGGCGCTCAACGACGAGGCGCACGCCAGGGGCGAGGGACGCAAGCGATAGGGCGCTTGGCGCAGAGGCACCGCAGGCAACGCACGAACCTAGGGTTAACGCGTAAAAGCCTTGCCTGCGTTTTGCGGTTTTGCCCTCAAACGGGCGAAAATTAACAGATTCGATTGCAGCGCAGGCGCAAAGGTTCGCGCCGCAAGGCTGCTGTTTGTATTCAGACTAAGGGTAGGTATGCTCGACATTAACATGCTGCGCAAGCAGCTTCCTGAAGTCATCGCCCGGTTGAAGACCCGTCCGTTTGACTTCCCCGAAAAAGAATTCAACGCGCTTGAAAACGAGCGCAAACAGGTGCAGGTGCAGACCGAGGAGCTGCAGGCGCTGCGCAATCAGCTCTCCAAGCAGATCGGGATTGCCAAGAAGTCGGGCGGAGACGCCTCGGCCTACATGGCCGAAGCCGCGGCCATCCCCGAAAAGTTAAACGCGCTCTCCGCACAGCTCGACAGCTGCCGCGAACGCTTAAACGACCTCCTGATGAGCATCCCGAACCTGCCGCACCCCTCGGTTCCGGTCGGACGCGACGAGCGCGACAACGTTGAAGTGATGCGCTGGGGGACGCCGCGCACGTTTGACTTCCCCATCAAGGATCACGTGGATGTTGGCGCGCCTCTGGGGCTAGATTTTGACGTGGCGGCCAAGCTCTCGGGCACGCGCTTTTGCTACATGCGCGGGCAGGTGGCGCACCTGCACCGCGCTCTGGCGCAGTTCATGCTCGATGAACACACCACGCACCACGGCTACACCGAGTGCTACACGCCCTACATCGTGACGGCCGAGACGCTGCGCGGCACCGGCCAGCTGCCCAAGTTTGAGGAAGACCTCTTTGCGGCCAAAAAGGGCGGGCAGGAAGGAAAGGGCGAGACGCTCTACCTCATCCCGACGGCGGAGGTGACGCTTACCAATTCGGTCTCGGGCAAGATTCTCAAGGAAAGCGACCTTCCCATCAAGATCACCGCGCACACACCGTGCTTTAGGTCTGAGGCGGGCGCCTACGGGCGCGACACCCGCGGCATGATCCGCCAGCATCAGTTCGACAAGGTCGAGATGGTGCGCATCGTGCGCGACGACGACAGCTACGAGCACTTGGAAGAGCTCACGCAGTGCGCTGAGAACATTCTGCAAAAGCTGGGGCTCCCGTACCGCAAGGTGCTCCTTTGCACGGGCGACATGGGCTTTGGCTCGGCCAAGACCTATGACCTCGAAGTGTGGCTGCCTGCGCAGAACACCTACCGCGAGATCAGCTCGTGCTCGAACTGCGAGGCCTTCCAGGCCCGCCGCATGGGCGCGCGCTACAAGGACGCCCAGGGCCGCATGCACTATGTGCACACCCTCAACGGCTCGGGCCTTGCCGTGGGCCGCACGCTTGTCGCGGTGCTTGAAAACTACCAGAACGCCGACGGGTCGGTCACGATCCCCGAGGTGCTGCGCCCCTACATGGGGGGACTTGAAAAGCTCGTGCCGCAGGGCTAGAAGGCGTGAGCTTTGTAGGTAGATCGCCTTATTGCACGGGGCCTGCCGCCCCTGTAAGATAAAAAACGCATTTCGAGGTAGGCGCGGCTCACCACGGCGCGCCTACGCCAACCTGCCTTCCCGGGCAAGGTGGAGACGCTCATGACAGCGGATGTGGCCGAGAAAGGCAACTCAAGCGGGTCGACAAGGTCGTCTGAATCGAGATGGTTCAGGCGGCTTTTTTTGTGGTGAAAATTTTTTTGACCTCACCAGTTCGGGTGGATTTAAGCCGACTTGCCGGGCCCGTTGCAGCAATCGACGAAAACCGGCTAAAAGGAGACAACACAAATGAGCAACAGACTGACGATCAAGGGGCAGGTGACGATTCCCAAGAACGTCCGTGATTTTCTTGGACTGACGGCGGGCGCTTCAGCCATTGATTTTTCCATTGACGAAGACGGCTCGGTGAGAATCCGCAAGGCCGAAGGCGTCAAGCCGCGGCAGACTGCCCGCGCGGGCGCCCCTGCGCAGGCTCCGGCGGGCGACTACAGCGCCTGCGACCGGGTGCTTGCTCTTCTCTCGGGCAGCTTTGCTTAAAAGAAGCCGCACAAAAATCTGTGCCCGCCCTCAGTCAAGGCGGCCCATGCGCACGAGAAGCAGCGCGGGCGTCACGCTAAATCGCTGGGGCAAACACTGACACAAGGGAATTTTTTGGGAAACAACATGCAGGAAGAAGAAAGTTTGAAGGAGGCCTCCCCCATTGACGCGCGAGAGGTTCTCTCGCGGCTTGCCGCGATCGTGGGGGAGAAAAACGTGCTCGTCGACGACGCTGACGTCGCCTCCTATCTCGTTGACTGGACCAACCGCTTTCACGGCAAGGTGATTGCCGTGGTGCGCCCGGGGTCTACTGACGAAGTCTCGCGCGTGATGCGGCTTGCCTACGAGACGAACACGCCCGTGGTGCCGCAGTCTGGCAACACGAGTCTCGTGGGGGGCGGCACGCCCGACGCCTCGGGCCGCGCGATTTTGCTTTCGCTCTCCCGCATGAACAAGGTTGAGAGCATTGATGCGATCAACGACACGATGACGCTTGAAGCGGGCGTTGTGCTCGAGCGTGCCCGCGAGATTGCAGCGCAGTCCGGGCGCTTGTTTCCGCTGAGTTTTGCCGCCGAAGGCACGGCCTGCATCGGCGGGTGCATCGCCACCAACGCCGGGGGCACGGCGGTGCTGCGCTACGGCAACACGCGCGAGCTCGTGCTCGGGCTTGAGGTGGTTTTAGCCGACGGCCGGGTGCTCAACATGATGCGGGGCTTGAGAAAGGACAACACCGGGTACGACTTAAAGCAGCTTTTTATTTCAAGCGAAGGCACGCTCGGGGTCATCACGCGCGCCGTGGTCAAGCTCTTTGCGCTGCCGCAGGCGCGCTTTACGGCGCTTGCGGGCGTCTCCGACGTTGCGGGTGCCGCGCGCTTGCTGGAACTCGTGAAAAACGCCGCGGGCCCGGCTCTGACGGGGTTTGAGCTCATGCAGGCCAAGTGCATCGAGCGCGTCGGAAAAACCATTGATGCAGTGACGGTGCCGGGCGATGTTTCGTCTGCCCCCTGGTGGTGCCTGATTGAGCTTTCGTACTCGCGCGACCCGGGCGTCAACCCCTTGGAGAGCATTCTCGAGGGGGCCTTTGAAAAGGAGCTTGTGGTCGACGCGTTTCTTGCAAATTCCTTGAAGGAGAGCCAGGCCTTCTGGGCGATCCGCGAGTCGATTCCGAGCGCGGACGCGCACGTGGGCGGAAATCTGCACAACGACGTGAGCATTGAGATTTCCGACATTCCGGCCTTTGTGGAGGAGGCCGTGGCGGCCCTTAACGCCGCCTACGACTGGATTGATCCTTCCATCTTCGGGCACCTGGGAGACGGGAACCTGCACTTTAACATCGGCTCGATTCCGCCTGCGCTTGCTTTTGAAAACGAAGAGGGAATCCGCGAGATCGTCTATCGGTGCGTCGGAGCCCACAACGGCTCGATTTCGGCCGAGCACGGCATCGGGCAGCTAAAGCGCGCGCATTTTCTCGCGCTCAAGGACGCTGCCGAACTCGAAGTCATGGAGAAAATCAAGCGCGCGCTTGATCCCAAGGGGATTCTCAACCCCGGCAAGCTGCTGCCTGACGATGTGTGCGAAAAGCGGGCTTGAAGAGATTTGAGTGCGCCTGACGGCGCACTCGCGCAAACTTAAAAGGCAAAAGCGGGCGCTCGAAAGGCGCCCGTTTTCGCACGAAGGAAAGTTTGGTCTTTCTTAATTGAGCATCATGCGCTTTGCCTGCGTGTCGTCGGTCTTGTACATGTAGCCGTAGAGGATGCCCGAGAAGATGATTTCGCTTCCGACGTCCGTATTCTTGTCCCGTGAAAACGAGGCCTGATAAAGCACAAAGGTGCTGTTTTCGAGGATATTCTCGAACCCCTTGACTTTGAGGAGCAGCTTGTCAAAGCTGATGCCGGCAATTTCGCACCAGTCGCGCTCAAAGGAGACGATCGTCGCAAGCCCCCTGACCGAGCATTTGATGCGGCCGCCAAAAAGAGCGCCCGTCGGGTCTTCGTCTTCGTCGTTTTTGTCGTCCTCGTCGCACTCAGTCCACAAGGCGGTGCGCCCCACGATGTAGAGGCGCGCCTCAAAGATTTCGGCCGACTTGTAGAGCTGGCACGCGTAGGGCCAGAAGATGTCGTAGAAGCACAAAAGGTTTGACGCCTGGCCCTTGTTGTCGACAAACTGCACTCTGGGACAGCCGCTTGACTCATCCTCTTCGGTCAAGAGCGACAGGGGGCTCAAGCGTGCACGGGTTGCCTCGGAAAAGTACGGGCCGCACGGCGGCAGCGGCACCGTTTTGTCGCTTGCGATGTCGCTCGGTACGTAGAGCGTCCACAAGAGCGCCGCTTTATCAAGCGGGGCGTCGAGCGTGTCGTAGCGCATGATCATCCCTGCGTAGGAGAGGTCTTCGTTTTCCGTTGCCGGCAGCTGCGGCACGAAGGGCGTGCTGTGCGCGAAGATGAATTCAGTCTGGCTCATCATGCTCTGCCGGGCCTGCTCGACTCCCTGCGGGTCTTTCTCGATCATGCGGTCGAGATCGGCCCCGGGGTGCGCGTCGAGGTAGCTCTTGTCAAGAAGCCAGCCCCAGAACGCGGCGTGCCCCAACTGCTCGATGTCCGTCTTCTCGGCCGACTCAAGCAGTTCGCGGCCGCGCGTGCGCAGCTCGCGCCCTAAAAACGCCCACAAGTCAAAGCTGTTGACGGCGTGTTCGACTTCGTCCCGCGAGCCGAGCACGCGCCAGTCGCCGTTAATGAGAGACTCAAGAGTCGAGAGCGTGCGGGTGTTGTGCGAGCTTTCTCCCACCCAGCGGCGCAGCCGCATCGCGGCAATGGCAAGCTTGATGCGCGGCGGGCGCGTTTCGTCGTTCACGGGCCCGGGCAACATCATGTAGTCGTCGATGTCGTGCGTGGGAAAGCCGCTTTCGACTTCAAGCGCGGTGACAAGAAACACCACGTCCTGCACCTGGCCTGTGGCCGCACGATCGACAAGCGCTTTGAGGCGCTCTTCGAACGTGAGCTCCCACATTTTGGAGCCCCAGAGCTGAAAACATGCCTCAAGATAGAGCGCGATCTGTCTGTACCTGCACGAGACTCTCAGGTACATCAGTGCATAGTCCGGGTTTAGGGTGCCGCCGTAGCACCCCATGCTTGTGGTGCGGGCCAACAGCGGCAGGACGCGCGGGTCGGCGCTGCCGCCAGCGGCCTGAAACACAAAGATTCCCGCAAGGCTTTGCCCTTCTTCGGGGAGCTCCGAGAAGTCTGTGTCGCCGAGCATCAGTTTCACGCGCAGGGCAAGCGCCCGGCCGTTTAGGCAGTGCTCCGCAAACCAGTGCGTGGCTCTCAGAAACAGGTCTTCGGCAAAGAGGCAATTGCGGGCGGCAGCGCCTGCCATCACCTCGTAGGCGGCTTCGGACCCGGAGGCGAGAGCCTGGGCGAGGATGGCGTCAAGAAGCAGCGAAAGGCCTGCCGCGCGATAGCGCGCGTCGCCCCTGGCCGCTTCAAAAAGAAAGTGAGACAAAAGCCAGGCGTCGCCTTTTAAAGCCCCCTCCAGGGCTTGGGCGCGCGCGAGCTTTTTGATCGCGGGAAGAAATTCGGGCTCGACGCCTGAGCAGGTGCTGTCGTTGAGCACATACGAGCCGCGGATCGCTTCGGGCGCCTTGTCGGCGGGATCAGGCGTGAACTCGCGAAAAAGTTTCGACGAATCAAAGCTTGCGGCGTCAGGGTCGTCTTCGGGCATGCCGCAGGCCGCGCAGGCCTTTTTCCAAAGGTCCTCGGCCCGCGGCAGGTCCTTGGGAAGAAACGCGGACGGAATGCGCCTGCGGCTCTCAATCGTATCGGCAAAGGCGTTGGTCTCAAGCGCCTCGGGGGTGAGGAAGTTCTGGCACAAAAGGTAGCCGCGAACTTCGATGAGCGCGTTGTTTGCAATCCCGGCGCGCGCAAGCTCGCGGGCTTCGACGGCAAGGTCGATCCCGGGCGTGTTTCTCTTTGTCGAGACCCGCGCGTGCATCACCTGCATGACGGTGGCCGCGGGCTTGGTGCGCACGCCGGGCTTTCCGGCGTAAAGCCGCACGGTTGTCTCATAGGTGTCGGGATCAAAGGAGACGACGCCCGTTTTGACGGTTTCGCCTTCGGCGGGCTCGATTTTTTCAATGTGCGTGGCCCAAAGCGCCAGGTGCGCGCGATAGGGGGTGTTAAGGCGAAGCTTGAGGCACTGATCGATCCAGCTTGTGCAAAGCGCCGTGATCTTGCCAAAGGCCTCGCTTTTGACCGTGAGCCAGACGGCGGCGAGATTTTGGGTTGCCCGCGCGCTTTCAATTTGCAGCGTGTGCGGGACGCTCTCGGAGACGACCGCGGGAATGGGCGTAAGGGTTCGATGCGTCGGGCCAACCCTTGAAAAGAAGGCCGGCACGTAGAGCGTGGCGTAGGTGCGGGAGACTTTGGCGTGCTGCCGCGAAGCCGCAAGCCCGTCGCTTGAAGATAAAAGCACGATCTCGCCCACGGGCATCTCGTGGCTGAGGGCGTGTTCGAGGTCGGCGGGCGTCGCAATTGCCCCGACGTGGTCAAAGTCGAGTTCATCGGTAAATATGGCCGACGTCGTATCGCCCGAGCCCAGGTGCTGTGTGAGAGGATCGTAGAGCGCGGACAACGGGCGCCTCTTGGGGCTCGAAGGAACCCGGCGGAAGCGATGGAGGGCCGCCGGCCCCTCCTTGGCCTTTTTCTCCCAATAGGGGTCGTGAATGCGCGCGCCCTTGACGCGGGGCAGGGGCGCGGGATCAAAGTCCCGGGCCTTGGCGCCGTAGTCGATGACGGCGCGAACAAGGGGAGCGGCGGCCGCTTCGATGTGCGCCGGGCTCTTTAGAAGCTTGGTGCAGTTTAAAAGGGCGTGCCAGGCAAAGGACAACACGCGCTCTTCAAGGCCCCCTTCGGGAAAAAGACGCGAGCCGTCGCGGCAGGTTAACGGCGCCGCAGCAGCATTTTCCCCGGTCTTTTTAAAGGTCCCGAACGCCTTCTCAAGCAAGGAGAAGTCGGCTTGCGCCTTAACAAAGCACTCTTCGCAGAAGGCTTCGATTTCGGGGATGTCAAGCATGATGCTGCGCGCGCGAGCGCGCCGGCAGATGTTGTCCTCGATGTCGGCGCGGTCGGCTTCTATCTTGACGCGGTCGGCGACTTCGTGTGCGAGGCTTTGCGCCACGATGTCGTCCGGATCAAGACCGAAGGCGGCCGTAGACAAAAGCGCGGCCCTCAGATGCTCCCCGGCTTCGCCCACCAGGGCATTGACCCAGAAGAGGCCGTCATAGTGCCAGACGGCCTTTTGAAACACGGTGCGGATTTGCGCGGTGCGCACCGCACCCGGCATGGCGTCAAAGCCCGGCACGACCTTGATGCGCGAAGCGAGAGCGCGCCGCAATTTTTCGGGCATGGTCTCAAAGACCGCATTTTTTGCAGTCGTGCAGTAGAAGTTTTTCATGAACTGCGGGCCGAGCTTGGCTGCGGCGAGGTAGCCGGGAAGAGTGCGGGGAAGTGCGGACATCTGGGCAAAAAAGCAAAAAGAGCAAAGACAAAAAGAGGGGGCCAAAAGAAGCGGCCGCCCTCAGGCGCTTTAAAAAAATCAGGCGGGGCGCATCAGCCCTGTGTGGTTCATTATGCGGCTTTCAATTCGCGCAGCGCGGCGAGCACCTCTTCGACGTGCCCGGGCACCTTGACGCCGCGCCACTCGCGCACGATCACGCCCGCCGGATCGATGAGAAACGTTGAGCGCACGATGCCGCGGCAGGGCTTGCCGTACATGACCTTGGGCTTGATGACGTCAAAGGCCGTGCAAAGCGCCTCGTCCTTGTCCGAAATGAGTTCAATGGAAAGGTCCTGCCGCGCGCAGAACCCTTCGTGGGTGCGCACGCTGTCGCGCGAGACGCCCGCGATGTCGCAGCCTTCGGCATCAAACTTGTCCTTGGCGGCCGAAAAGTCGCGCGCCTCCAGCGTGCAGGCCGAGGTGTTGTCCTTGGGGTAGAAGTAGAGCACGACCCAGCGGCCGGCATGCGCGCGCATGTCGAACTCGCCCTTGGTCGAGGGGCCCTTGACGTCGGCTGCGCTCTCGCCGATTTTGTACATGATGGATTCTCCAAACAACAAATTTCAAAAAGGTGCATGAGGGGCGCACGCCCGGGGTGTGCTTTCAAGTCCCCCTTTTTGCGCGCGCTCTGCTTTTGTTCGCATTGTGCCTGTAAAAAGGCCTCTGCGCGGGATTCTTCGGGCTTTCACAAGTTGCGGCAAACATGCTTTAATAGCGAGGTGTACGTTGCCGCAGTCTGCGAGCAAGGAAGCGCGCCCGCCTTTGCGGGCGGCCGCTTTGCGGCCCCTTTTTTGGGGCGGTGCGGGTGGTCGATTCCTTTGTCGTTTCCCTGCGGCCGTTGTTTTTTATGTTTTTTTCGTTTGCCGAGAGCCTGGAGCTTGAAGGTATGAATACAGAATTTGCCCGCATTAAGCGTCTTCCGCCCTATGTCTTCAACATTACCAACGAATTGAAGATGGCGGCGCGCCACCGCGGCGAGGACATCATCGACTTTTCGATGGGCAACCCCGATGGCCCCACCCCGAGACACATCGTCGACAAACTCATTGAGGTCGCAGGCCGCGACAACACCCACGGCTACTCGGTCTCGCGCGGCATTCCGCGCCTGAGAAAGGCCATTTCGAACTGGTACAAGAGAAAGTTCGACGTCGACATCGATCCGGAAACCGAAGCGATCGTCACGATCGGCTCCAAGGAAGGCATCGCACACCTGATGCTTGCCTGCACGGACCGCGGCGACACGGTGCTCGTGCCCAATCCGAGCTACCCGATTCACATCTACGGCGCCGTGATCGCGGGCGCCGACGTGCGCTCGGTGAAGATGATTCCGGGCGTGGATTTTTTAAGCGAACTCGAGCGCGCCATCGTCGAGACGGTGCCGCGCCCGAAGATGATGATTCTGGGCTTTCCCTCCAACCCGACGGCGCAGTGCGCCGATCTGGAGTTCTTTGAGAAGGTGATTGCCCTCGGACGCCGCTACGGCATCTGGGTCGTGCACGATCTGGCCTACGCCGACATCTGCTACGACGGCTACAAGGCGCCCTCGATCATGCAGGTGCCCGGAGCCAAGGACGTGGCCGTGGAGTTCTTCACGATGTCAAAGTCCTACAACATGGCGGGCTGGCGCATCGGCTACATGGTGGGCAACAAGGATCTCGTGCATGCGCTTGCGCGCATCAAGAGCTACCACGACTACGGCACCTTCACGCCGATTCAGGTGGCGGCCATCGAAGCCCTCGAGGGCGATCAGAGCTGCGTGGACGCCGTGCGAGAAAAGTACACCAAGCGCCGCAACATCCTCGTCAAGGGCCTAAACGACATCGGCTGGCCCGTGGAGTCGCCCAAGGCCTCGATGTACATCTGGGCCAAAATTCCCGAACCCTATCTGCACCTGGGGTCCGTCGAATTCAGCAAGCAGCTCCTTGAAAAGGCAAAGGTGGCGGTGAGCCCCGGCATCGGCTTTGGCGAGTACGGCGACGATCATGTGCGCATCGCGCTCATTGAAAACGAGTACCGCACGCGGCAGGCGCTGCACGGCATCAAGCAGATGTTCCGCCAGGACGGGCTCATCAATCCGGATGCGCCGCACGGGCAAAAGAATTCCTAAAGGGCCGTATCCCTGAAAACCAAAACTTAGAGCATAGGAGAGTCCGGAGACTTCCGGGCTTTCCGTGTGCCCGCCGCCTTTTTTGCGGGCGGCGGCTTTGCGCGCCCCTTGCGGTTTCATGCAAAAAGCGCGCGGCAAACGCTAAAACGCGCCGGCGCGCACGCCTTGGCGCACACTATGAGAAGGCAGCATGAAGGAAGTCATCAAAATCGGGCTTGCGGGCCTTGGAACCGTGGGAGGCGGCACCTATGCCGTTTTGGGGCGCAACGCCGCCGATCTTTTGGCGGCCACGGGCTCGCGGCTTGAGGTGAAGGCCGTTGCCTGCCGCAACCTTGCGCGTGCGCGCTCGGTTGTTTCTGAAGACGTGGCCGTCACCGACGACGTGATGAGCCTTGCGCGCGATCCCGAAATCGACGTCGTGATCGAAGTCATGGGCGGCATTGAGCCCGCCAAGACCTTCGTGCTCGAAGCCATCGCCGCGGGCAAGCACGTGGTGACCGCCAACAAGGCGCTTTTGGCGCTCAATGGCAACGAAATCTTTTCGGCTGCCGCGCGCGCGGGCGTGGTCGTCGCCTACGAGGCGGCCGTCGCAGGCGGCATTCCCATCATCAAGGCGCTGCGCGAGGGGCTTGCCGCCAACCGCATCGAATGGGTCGTTGGCATCATCAACGGCACGAGCAACTACATCCTCACCACGATGCGCGAAAAGGGCGTCTCCTTTGAGACGGCCTTGTCCCAGGCGCAGGCCCTGGGCTACGCCGAAGCCGATCCCACCTTTGACATTGAAGGGGTGGACGCCGCGCACAAGATCACGATTTTGAGTGCGCTCGCCTTTCACACGCCGGTCAACTTCAAGGCGGCAACCGTTGAGGGCATCACGCATCTTGCGGCCGAAGACATCCGCTACGCCGAGGAGTTCGGCTACCGCATCAAGCTTTTGGGCATCACCAAGCGCACGGAAAAAGGCATTGAACTGCGCGTGCATCCGGCGCTGGTGCCCAAGCGGCGCCTGATGGCAAGCGTCGAGGGCGTCATGAACGCCGTCGTCGTCAAGGGCGATGCGGTCGGCACGACCCTCTACCACGGGCGCGGCGCAGGGGCCGAGCCCACGGCCTCGGCCGTGGTCGCAGACCTTGTCGACATCGCGCGGCTCATGAACGGCGAGCGCGTCGATCCGCAGCGCATCGCGCAGCGCATGGCCGCGCTGGCCCCGCAGGAGGCGAAGTGGCTTGCGATGGACGAGACGGTGTCGTCTTACTACGTGCGCATTGGCGTTGCCGACAAGCCGGGCGTTCTGGCCGACATCGCTCGAATCTTTGCCGACAACAACATCTCCATTGAAACGATGGTGCAAAAGGAGTCCGATCCCGGTGTGGCGAGAACCGAAATCGTGATTCTCACGCACAGCGCAATCGAAGGAAACGTCAACCGCGCCATCGCCGCCATCGAGGCCCTGGAGAGCGTCGAGGGCAAGGTGGTGATGCTTCGTAAGGAAGAATTGAACTGACGCGGGAACTGACGAGGGAGGCTTAAAAAGCCCCCTCTCACAACAAACAAAACGCATGAAGGCATGCAAAAAAAAGGGAGAACGCGCTCATGACCGGACAGTGCTTTGAGCCGATGCACTACATCTCAACCCGCGGAGAGGCCGCAGGCGGCAGCCGCTACAGCGACATCGTGCTTGCGGGCCTCGCGCCCGACGGGGGGCTTTATCTCCCCGCGCGCTATCCGCAGACAACCCCCGAGTCGATCTGGGCGCTGCGCGAGCGCCCGTACGCGGAGCTTGCCTTTGAGGTGATGCGGCTTTTTGCCGACGACATCGAGCCCGCGCGTTTCAAGGACCTCTTGGCGCGCAACTACGTGCCCGAGCGGTTTTCAAACGGCAGGCAGGGAGACGATTTTTCTCAAATCACCCCCGTGCACTGGATTGAGGGCGGTCGCTTCGGGCTTCTTTCGCTTTCAAACGGCCCGACCCTGGCCTTCAAGGACATGGCCATGCAGTACCTCGGGGGGCTCTTTGAGATGCTTCTCTCTGAGCGCGGCAGCGACCTCAACATCCTGGGCGCAACCTCGGGCGACACCGGGTCGGCCGCTGAATACGCCATGCGCGGCCGCGCCGGCGTGCGCGTCTTCATGCTCTCGCCCGAAGGGCGCATGAGCGCGTTTCAGCGCGCGCAGATGTACTCGCTCATCGACGACAACATCTTCAACATCGCCGTGCGCGGCGCCTTTGACGACGCGCAGGACATTGTGAAGGCCATTGGGCGCGACGCCGCCTTTAAGAACGAATGCCGCATCGGCACGGTCAACTCAATTAACTGGGCGCGCATCAGCGCGCAGGTCGTCTACTACTTCAAGGGGTGGCTGCAGGCCGCGGACTCGCCCGACGAGGTTGTGGACTTTGCCGTGCCTTCAGGCAACTTCGGCGACGTGCTCGCCGGGTGGATTGCCAAGTGCATGGGGCTGCCCGTGGGGCGGCTTGTGGTGGCGACAAACGAAAACGACGTTCTGGACGAATTTTTCCGCACGGGGACCTACCGCGTGCGCGACGCCGCGCACACGTTTGTCACGAGCTCGCCCTCGATGGACATCTCGAAGGCCAGCAACTTCGAGCGCTACATCTTTGACATTGTCGGACGCGATCCCGCGCGCGTGCGCGCGCTCTGGAAGGACGTGGAGACAAAGGGGGGCTTTGCGCTTTCCAAGGACGAGATGCAGCGCGTGCGCGAAAGCGGCTTTGTCTCGCACAAGAGCACGCACGCCGAGCGCCTTGCCGCCATCGCGGAGCTCTATAAGAGCGAGGGCGTCATGATCGATCCGCATACGGCAGATGGCCTTAATGCCGCCCGCGCGCACAAGCGCGAGGGCGTCAAGATGCTGGTGCTCGAGACGGCGCTTGCGGCCAAGTTTGCCGAGACGATTCGCGAGGCAACGGGCGTTGATCCGGCCGTGCCCGCCTCCTACGAGGGACTCGAATCCCGCCCGCAGAAAGTGGAGGTGCTCGACGCAGACGCCGGGGCCGTCAAGCGCTTCATTGAAAAGGCGCTTGGCCGCTAAGCCTTGCACCAAAAGGGCTCCTCACCGGGGGCCCTTTTTTTCGCGCAGGATCGGCGCTTTGCGGGCAGCAAGGCACGATTTTTGATTTTGAGGTGTGTAACGAAAATGAAAACCATCCGTCTTTTGTATCCGGATTTTGTGAGCGGCGGACTCACGACCTACTGGTTCGGGGCAAAGCTTTTGGCGCACATGCTGCCCGACAACCCCGATCAGCCGCTTTTTGAAGTCAAAACGGCCGCCCCGGGTGAGGAGGATCAGGCTCAAACGCAGGGCATCCGCAGCCGGCGCGAGGTGCTCGAAGGCATTGCGGCCGCGCAGGCCGTGCTCGAAGAGCAAAAGCCCGATCGCCTCATCACGGTGGGCGGCAACTGCATCGTGTCGCTTGCGGGCTTTGACTACCTGCATGGCCTGTATCCGGACGCGGGCGTCATTTGGATTGACGCGCACCCCGACGTCTCAACGCCCGAAGACGACTACCCGTTTGCGCACGCCATGGTGCTGGGCTCGATGCTCGGAGGCGGGGCTCCGGCGCTGCGCGAGACGATGAAAAACGGCCTTTTTGATCCCAAGCGCGTCCTTTACGTGGGCCTGCAGGGACTGCACGACTACCAAAAGAAGGCTCTGACGGATTTGGGCGTGAATTTTCGCGTGCAGACCGAGAGCTTTGTTTCAAACGAGGAGATCGCCGCGTTTGCCTCGCGCTTTGCGCACGTCTTCGTGCACCTTGACATCGACGTGCTGGATCCCGCGCTCTTTCACTCGACCTATTTCGCCAACAAGGATCTCGTGGGAGACGGCTCCGGAGGCGGGCGCATGACAATGCAGGAGCTCTCGGGCGTTCTCGAGACGATTGCAAAGGCAAGCGACATCGCAGGCTTGACGCTGGCCGAATATCTTCCCTTTGACGAAGAGCGGCTCTCAAAGATGCTCTCGGGACTTTCCGTTCTCACGGAGCGCGCAAATGCGCAATGAAAACACCGACCGGACGGGTTTTAAAGCCCGGGTAAGCCGCAGGAGCGCGCTTGTTTTGACGTCGGCGGCGCTCGCGGGCGCGGTGCTTCCCGCAGCCGCAGCCGGCGCTCCCGCGGACGATTCATGGGTGGAGAGCGCCGTTCAACTGGGCGAGACGCCGCTTGCGGCCGTCCTTCGGCACCCGTTTGTGTCGGGCGTCTTTGCGGGCACGCTCGCAAAAGGCCCCTTCGTGCTCTTTTTGCAGCAAAACCTCATCTACCTTGCGCACTACGCAGCCGTGCTCGAGACTCTTGCCGGGCGGCTCGTGCGGGAGAGGGGGTTAAAAGGCGAGAGCGAAGCCTTTGCCGCCTGGGCGCAGGAGACGCTGGACATGCGGGATTGGACGGCGTCGTACGTGAAGGACCTTGAGGGCGAAATTCCGCAAAACGCCGCCGCAATCGGCGCCTTGCAAAGCTACGTCGACTTTGAAGAGGCCTGTGCGCAAGGCGAATCCCTGGCTGCGGCCGTGGCGGCCGTGCTTCCCTGCTTCTGGTTGTGGGATGCCTTTGGCAGGAAACTGCGCCCGGGCGCAAAAATCGATGGCAACCCTTTTCGCGCCTGGGTCGAGGGCATGGGGTCGGAGGCTGCGCACGCCTCGTGCATCAAGATTCTTGCCGTCGCAGAGAGCCTTGCGCGGGACGCTTCTCTTGAAGAGAAAGCGCGCATGACCGACGTCTTTCTTGCCGGCTGCTGGCACGAGTGGTCGCTTTTTGAGGCGGTTTTGCGGCGATAGGCCAGGAAAGCACAAACCGCAAAAAATGGGGGCGCGGCGCCCCCAAAAGAGCGACGCCCGGATCGGGCCCTGCATGGTGCAAGGGCCGGGTTCGGGCGCTTCTTTTTCTCTTCAATGATTGAGAATCTTGGAGAGGAACTTCTGCGCGCGGTCCGTGTGCGGGGCGTTGAAAAATTCTTCTCCCGGGAGGTTTTCAATGATTTCTCCCGCATCCATGAAGATCACGCGGTCGGCCACCTTGCGGGCAAAGCCCATCTCGTGCGTGACCACCATCATGGTCATGCCTTCCTTGGCAAGCGTCACCATGACGTCAAGCACCTCGTTGATCATTTCCGGGTCCAGGGCCGAGGTGGGCTCGTCAAAGAGCATGCACACCGGGTCCATGGCAAGGGCGCGCGCGATGGCAACGCGCTGCTGCTGACCGCCCGAGAGCTGGCCGGGGTACTTGTCGGCGTGCTTTAAAAGCCCCACGCGGTCAAGAAGCTTCAAGCCCCGCGCCTCGGCCTCGTCCTTGCCGCGTCCGAGCACCTTCATCTGCGCAAGCGCCAGGTTTTGCCGGATCGAGAGGTGCGGGAAGAGCTCAAAGTGCTGAAAAACCATCCCGACGCGGCTTCTTAATTTGGGCAGATCCGTTTTGGGGTCTCCGACCGAGATGCCGTTGATGAGAATTTCGCCCTGCTGAAAGGGCTCAAGCGCGTTGACGGTCTTAATAAGCGTCGATTTCCCCGAGCCCGAGGGGCCGCAGACCACGACCACCTCGCCCTTGTCGACGTTGACCGAGCAGTTTTTGAGCACCTGGAAGTCGCCGTACCACTTGCTCACGTTTTTGATTTCAATCATCCCTATCGTCCTTAAATGGGTTCTGTAACCGCCTTTTCCAGAGACCGCCCGCCCGCCTCAAGGCCCGCGCCCTGCGCAGGGGAAGCTGCGAAGTTGTTTGCGGGCGGCCCTTGCGTGTTTTTTTTCGGTGCGATTCAAGCGCGGCCGGCCTTAAGCGCGGGCCGGAGCCGACAT
>DYBN01000053.1:17246-24933 GCA_019418605.1 Sutterella sp.
GGCGCCGCACGAGCATCGAGAGCGAAAACGAGATCGTGAGGTAGCAGACGGCCGCAAAGCTGTACATCAAGATGAGCTGTCCGTCGCGCTGGGCGATCTTGCTTACCGCCCCCATGAAGTCGTTGCCGCTGATGACGTACACAAGGCTCGTGTCCTGAAAGAGAATGATGGTCTGCGTCAGCAGCACCGGCAGCATGTTGCGCACGGCCTGCGGAAGGATCACGTAGCGCATCGTCTGCCCGTAGGTGAGGCCCAAAGCCATCGAAGCCGACATCTGGCCCTTGCTCACCGACTGAATGCCCGCGCGCATGATTTCGGCAAAGTAGGCCGCCTCAAAGAGCACGAACGTGATGATGGCCGTCATGTCCGCGCCGATCATCACCGGGTGGTCAAGCCTGAAGATGACCTTTAAAACTTCGGGCATGAGAAGGAAGAACCAAAAGAGCACGAGCACCAGGGGCACCGCGCGCATGAGGTTGGTGTAAAGGCGCGAAAACTCCGAGAGAATCTTTGAGGTTGAGAGCCTGCACAGCGCAAGCCCCGTGCCGAGCGCAAGTCCGAGCACGGCCGTGATGACCGTGAGTTCAACCGTGTAGGCCGCGCCTCTGAGGATGTAGCCCCAGGATCCCGTAATGGATGCAAAGTCAATCATGTCGGGCCTCCTTTGCTACTTGGCGAGAATGAGGCCGGGCACGGCGCTCTTGGTTTCGACAAAGCGCATGAAGCCGTTCACGACCAGCGCGATGACGATGTAGATCAGCGTCGCCCAGACGTAGGCGGCAAAGAACTGGAAGGTGTTTTCTCCCATCTCGTTGGCGCGCATGGTGAGCTCGGGGAGCCCAATCGTGAGCGCCACGGCCGTGTTCTTGACAAGATTCATGGCTTCGCTCGTCAAGGGCGGCACGATGAGCCGCATGGCCAGAGGAATGATCACGTAGCCGTAGGTCTGCACCTGCGTCATGCCAAGCGCCTTGGCGGCGTTGGGCAGCCCCTTGGGAATTGAGGCAATGCCTGCGCGCACCTGCTCGGCCACGCGCGAGGAGGTGAAGAACCCCATGCAGATGAAGGCGGTGAGAAACTGCGAGTAGACCGGGTCGACCGTGATCATCCACTGCTTGTACCAGGGGATGAATTCGGGCACGACGAAGTACCACACGAAAATCTGCACGATGAGCGGGATGTTGCGAAAGAGTTCGATCCATCCCTCGCAGATGATGCTCACGACGCGGTTTTTGGATGTTCGCAGGGTGCCCACGATGATGCCCAGGACAAGGGCCAGGGCAAAGGCCGAGAGCATCAGGCCGATGGTCCAGCCGGCCCCTTCGAGGATGTAGCGCCACCAGGGCATGTCGGCCAGAAGCGCGGGCTCAAACAACGAGTCCAGATTGAAGTTCAAAGCCATACGGTTTTCCTCTTTTCAGTCCGGCGCGCCCTTGAAGCTGAGCTGACGCTTCAAAAAAGCTGCGCGGCCCGGACTGCGGGAATTCAATTGATGAGAAAAAACCGGGACGGCTCAACGCTAGCTCTAAAGAGCACGTCCCGGAAAAAGTTTGACGGCCTTCTTTTCGCCTTCCCCGGGAGGAAAGTTAGATTCCCTTGTCCGAGGGGTTGGCAAAGAGTTCCTTGGTGTAGTTGTTCATCTTGAAGTTGAGGTTGACGTTCTTGGGCGGAATCGGGGACTCAAACCACTTGGTGTAGAGCTTGGCAAGTTCCCCCGACTTGATCATGCCCGTGACGGTCTTGTCGACCAAGGCCTTGAACTGCGGGTCGTCCTTGCGGAACATGGCGCCGTAGGGCTCAACCGAGATGGCCGCGTCAAGAATCTTGAAGTCCTGAGGGTTCGAGAGGTTGGCGATCTGGCCAGCGAGCAGCACGTCGTCGAGCACGAAGGCGTCGGCGCGCTTGTTGGCCACAAGCTGCATCGATTCGGCAAAGTCCTTCGTCATCAGATAGCGCACGCGGATGCCGTTTTCCTTTTCAAATTTCTTCATGAGCGCCACGCTCGTGGTGCCGGAGGTCACGGCGATGGTCTTGCCGTTTAAGTCCTTCATGGTGTTGATGCCGCTTGACTTCCAGACGGCAGCCGAGACCTGAATGCCGAAGTAGCTCGTGCTGAAGGCGGCTTCGCGCTGGCGCACCAGGGAGTTCGTCGTGGAGCCGCACTCGATGTCGACCGTGCCGTTTTGGATAAGCGGGATGCGGTTGGCCGAGGTCACGGCCTGGTACTTGACGTCAAGGGATTTGAGGCCCAATTCCTTCTGCGCGGCTTCGGCGACTTTCTGGCACACCGCAAAGGCGTAGCCCGTGGGCTTGCCGTCGGCGTCAAGATAGGAAAACGGCACGGAGCTCTCGCGATAGCCCAGGGTGATCGAACCCGTTTCCTGAATCTTCTTGAGCGTACCGGTGAGTTCGGCTGCCGAGACCGCGTTCATGGCCAAAAGGGCGGCGGCAGCGGCGGCAAGGGCGAAACGAGAAGCAGAAGTCATGACAAGCTCCTTAGTGAAGGATTTTTCGAACGATGCGAAAAAAGAGGTAGCGATTGGATAGTCCATCGAAAAGGCTGCGCGCGCACCCGAGGTGTGCACGCCGCCGTGCTCAAACTTTCTTATGCAATCGTCGTGCCAGTTTTGGCCTTTTTGGGAGCAGGCAGCCCCCCTGCGGGGGAGAAACATGAAAAACGGGCTTTGTGCGGCACTTCTCTAGGTGCTTTCAGTTAGACAATCTAGAAGGTTTCAACTAGTTTCAATCGGATTTCTTTGGAAACTCGGGACAGAGGGAAAATGCTTAAGACCTTTGTCGATCAAGCTGCAGAGGCAGGGATTTGCACGAAAACGCACCAAACAGGTGCCAATTTGCGGATTTGTTGTGCACAAAATTGGTGCATGACTTCAGAATTTGGACGGCCGGAGTGCCCTCGGGGCGTGCCGCGCACGGGCGTCGCCAGCAGGCGGCATGTTCAGTGCGGTTGCAATCGTGTATAACGCGGGTGTTTGAAATTTCCCTTTCCAACTTTTCCAATTTGGAGAATGAAAATGAAGCTTTCCGCACGCAACTGCCTCAAGGGCACCATCGTTGAAATCAAGGAAGGTCCCGTGTCGACCGAAGTCACCATCGAGACCGAAGCCAAGGAGCGCATCGTGAGCTCGATTACGACCACGTCGGCCAAGAACCTGGGCCTGAAGGTGGGCGGCGAAGCCTATGCCGTGATCAAGGCTTCCAACGTGATGATTGCGGTCAAGGACTAATCCAAGACCTCTCTCCTGGCTCAGGGAATCAACGCCGGCCCGAGGCTTTGGCCCTGCGGGTGGTGCGGCGGTGATGCTCCTTGGGTCACGGCAAAGGGTCCTGCGTTGATGGTGTCCGAGTGCGGCGTTTTTTGACGCAGCACTCAGGCATGATTAAACGCCGGGGCCCTTTTTTGTGTCCGGATTCAGCCCCCCGGTTTAGGGCAGGAAGAAAAGTCCTCTAAATGAGCATCAAACAAGGAGAAGCCATGAAGCGCATCCGCAAGAACAAGGCCAGACGCCTTGAAAGAGAAAAACGACGCGCCGAGCGTCTGTTTGAAAGTTCCGGCGCTGCAGGCGGCCAAACCCTGCGGCTTGAAGCGCCGCGCCCGCGCAATCGCGTTGCCGCCGCGCTTGCCGGCAATGCGCGCTTTCGCACGCGCGTGATCAAGTCCAAAAAGAAGGACCTGCCGCGCTTTGACTGGCGCAGGGAGCTTGACGAGGGCTTTGATGCCGGTGCGGGACGCCGCGCGCGGACGACAAAGACTCGCGGCGGGGCGGCCCCCGCTTTTTTTTTGCGCCCAAAACAGGCATTTGAAAAACATGTATAAAAAATGCATAATTAAGCCAACGCACAGGCCCCGTGCGGCTCTCTGAAGACTTTTGCATCGTTTTTGCCCTGAAGGGAGCCGCCGCAGCCTTGTGCCTTTGCCTTCTTTGCCAAATTTTTCAAGCCTGCTATTTCTGGAGAACCGACCATGACGACGACCATGACCCCCCGTCAGATTGAGCTCATCAAGGCCACCGTCCCCGTGCTGCGCGAGCACGGCGTTGCCCTCACCACGCACTTTTACAAGCGCATGCTGAGCGGCAATCCGGAGCTGCGCAACGTCTTTAACACGGCGCACCAGGCGCGCGGCCAGCAGCAAAAGGCGCTTGCCATGGCGGTTCTTGCCTATGCCGAAAACATTGAAAACCCAGCCGTGCTGATGCCGGCCGTGCGCCACATCGCCGTCAAGCACTGCACGATCGGCATCCGGGCCGAGCACTATGCCATCGTCGGGCGCCACCTGCTGGCCTCGATCAAGGAGGTATTGGGAGACGCGGCAAGCGACGAGCTGATCGATGCCTGGGCGGCGGCCTATGCGGCCCTGGCCGACCTTCTTGTCTCGGTTGAAAGCGGCATCTACGCCGAGCAGACCGCAACGGAAAACAGCTGGTCGGGCTGGCGCCCCTTTAAAGTTGCCTCGCGCACCGACGAGACGCCCGACGTGGTGAGCTTTGACCTTGTTCCCGCCGACGGCGGAAGCATTCCTTCCTACAAGCCCGGGCAATTCATTTCGGTTCGCGCCTACCTCAAGGACCGCGGCATTGTGCAGCCGCGCCAGTACACGGCAAGCCGCGCCTGGGCCCCCGGGCGGGGGCTTCGCATCAGCGTCAAGCGCGTGCCGGGCGCCGACGGCGCCGAAGGCGCGATGAGCTCGCACCTGCACAAGTACCTCAAGGAGGGCGACGTGATCGACGTCTCGGCCCCGACCGGGCTCTTCTGGCTTGAGGACAAGGAAACGCCCGTGGTGCTGTTGTCGGCGGGCATCGGCATCACGCCCATGGCGGCGATGCTCGATTACCTTGCGCAGACGTCTTCCAAGCGGCGCGTGGTGTTCATTCACTGCAGCCACGACAAGGACCACGTGCCCTTAAAGCGCGACATTCATGAAAACATGCAAAAGCTTGTCAATGGCGAGGCGCACATCTACCTCACCGTCATGCCCGAGGGGCCTGCGTGCACCTGCATGAAGCCAGGGCGCCTTGACGCGCAAAAGCTTGCCGCACTGGGGCTCGATAAAAATTCGGACGTGTATCTCTGCGGCCCCGTGGGCTTTATGAACGACGTGCAGGGCGCGCTCGCCTCTCTTGGCTTTGCCAAAGAGCAGATTCACTCGGAAGTCTTCGGCACGGGCACGATGCAGTAAAACAAGACCATCGTCATGGGGCGGCAAGCTTTTCGCACAAGCCGCCCGCTCAGGGCCTGGGCCTTGCCTTGAGGCGCGCTGTCGCGCGCCTTGGGCGCCGCCGGCGGGTCTTCAAAGCGGGGATATGCGGGGAAATGGGTTTGGGCCTTGCGAGACTTGCCTAAAATACGTCAGAAATCCGCGCCCGGCCTCTCTCAACGGGGAGGCGTGGCCGCGCCTTTGGCCGCAGGCGGCCTTTGAAAGCTCCTCTTCTCCTGAGGCCGCCTCGATCATTGCCGCTGTCGGCTCCCTTTCGGGCGCAGTGCATTGTTTGACCGTGACATCCGGTCCGGGCGCGGCCCGGCCGGACATTCTTTTCCTTGAGCGAGACCCCAACACCATGACGATTCGCCACTTCCTCAAGCTTGCCGACTTCACCGCCGACGAGCTCAACCACATGCTCGACCGTGCGCTTTGGATTAAAAAACAGCAGAAGGCGGGCACGCCCTACCGTCCCTTTGAGGGCAAGGTGCTCCTGATGATCTTTGAAAAGGCGAGCACCCGCACCCGCGTCTCCTTTGAGTCGGGCTTTTATCAGATGGGCGGCAGCGTCATTCATCTCTCGAGCCAGGGCTCGCAGCTCGGGCGCTCCGAGTCGATTGAAGACACCGCGCGCGTGGTGAGCCGCATGGTCGACCTCGTCATGATCCGCACCTTCGGGCAGGACAGGCTCGAGGCCTTTGCCCGCAACAGCCGCGTGCCCGTCATCAACGGCCTCACCAACGAATACCACCCCGTGCAGATCATGACCGACATCATGACCTTCATGGAGCACAAGGGCTCGATCAAGGGCCGCACCGTGTGCTGGGTGGGAGACGCCAACAACATGAGCTACTCCTGGCTTGAGGCGGCAAAGATTCTGGGCTTTCACATCAATCTCGCCATCCCCGAGGGCTATGAGCTTGACACGTCGCTCATCCCTGCCGGAGACGACTACTACACGCTTATGCGCGATCCCGTGGAGGCCGCCCGCGGCGCCGATCTCGTCACGACCGACGTCTGGACCTCGATGGGCTTTGAAGAAGAAAACGAAAAGCGCCGCCGCGACTTTGCGAACTACTGCGTCAACGAGGCGGTGATGGCCGCGGCCAACCCCGGCGCGCTTTTTATGCACTGCCTGCCCGCACACCGCGGCGAAGAAGTCTCGGCCGCCGTGATCGACGGCCCGCAGTCGGTGGTCTTTGACGAGGCGGAAAACCGCCTTCACGCGCAAAAGGGCGTGATGGAGTTCTGCCTGCTGGGCTGGGTGGACTGATTGTCGCTGAGGCAAAAAACGCGTGCGGGCGCCCCTTTGCGCCCGCAGGCTGCAGGCCAGGGCGCAGGCGCAAAGCTCCCGGGGAAGCCCCGGGGGAAGCCCCGGGGGAAGCCCCGTGCACAGGGCTTTGCGGGCGATGCCTTAAAAGGAGCTGCAAGGCCCGCTGCCGTCAAGGACTCGCGCGCGCCGGCGCGCATGGGCTCTCCGGCGGGCACGGACGTAGCCGTGCGGCTAGCCAAGCGCATGAGCGAATTGGGGCTAGCAAGCCGCAGGGAGGCCGAGGAGTGGATTGCCGCGGGCTGGGTGCTTGTTGACGGCGCCGTCGCGCAGATCGGGCAGAAGGTGACGGCCGCCTCCCGCATTGAGGTGCGCGAGGCCGCGCGTCGCGCGCAGGAAAGGCTTGTGACCATTCTTCTGAACAAGCCCGTGGGGTATGTGAGCGGCCAGGCCGAAGACGGCTATGAGCCCGCGCGCGTGCTCGTGACCCGGGAAAATCACTGGACGGGCGACAAGAGCGCCCGGCGCTTTGAAAAAGAGCAGCTCAAAAGCCTCGTGCCCGCCGGGCGCCTTGACATCGACTCGGTGGGGCTTCTTGTGCTCACGCAGGACGGGCGCGTGGCGAAGGCCATCATTGGAGAAAAAAGCACGATCGACAAGGAGTACATCGTGCGCGTCGCAAACGCCGACGGCTCCACGCCTCCCGTTATCAGCAGGGAGCGCCTTGCGCTTCTTCGCAGCGGCCTTGTGCTTGACGGCAGGCCGCTTTTGCCCGCGGGCATCAAGCAAATGAACGAGAGCGAAATCCGCTTTACGCTCGTTGAGGGACGAAAGCGGCAAATCAGGCGCATGTGCGAGGCCGTGGGTCTTAAAGTCGTCAGACTCAAGCGCGTGCGCATCGGAGGCGTGCGCCTCGGGGCGCTGCCGCCGGGAAAGTGGCGCTATCTTGCTGAAAACGAGCGCTTTTAAAGTCCCCTTCGTCTCTTTACGATCGATTCTTTTGTCTCTTTCCAAACCGGGCGGGAGAAAGGTTTTTGGGCTGCATGCCTTGCCCGGTCCATGTTTCAATCCATACACGCATCGTTTTGATGCACCGCACCCATCGACATGTACGCACCGAACTTTGATCCCGTCGCCTTTTCCATCGGACCGCTCTCGGTGCGCTGGTACGGGTTGATGTACCTGCTGGGCTTTGCCGT
>DYBN01000053.1:24943-29460 GCA_019418605.1 Sutterella sp.
GTCTTCTGGTTTTTGGGACGGCGCCGCGCCAATGACGCCTGGCGGCAGATGTCTGCCTCGGACATGGAGGACCTCCTTTTCTACGGCGTCCTGGGCGTGATTCTGGGCGGGCGGCTCGGGTTTTGTCTTTTCTATCAGCCCGAGTGGTACCTCGCGCATCCCCTGGACGTCTTCAAGGTCTGGCAGGGCGGCATGAGCGCGCACGGCGGGATCCTCGGCAGCATCGCCGCCATCGCCGTTTTCTGCCTGCGCCGCGGAAAATCCTTTTGGACCGTGGCCGACTTTGCGGCGCCCCTGGTGCCCCCGGGGCTGATGTTCGGGCGCCTTGGAAACTTCATTAACGGCGAGCTCTGGGGGCGCGCGGCCGACCCGTCTCTGCCCTGGGCGATGATTTTCGAGCACTCGGGCTCGCTCTTGCCCCGGCATCCCTCGCAACTTTACGAGGCGCTTCTTGAGGGCGTCCTTTTGTTTGCCGTCGTGTGGATTTACTCGCGCAAGCCGCGCGCGGCGGGCACGACGGGGGCTCTTTTTTGCATGGGCTACGCAGTCGTGCGCTTTATCGTGGAGTACTTCCGCGAGCCCGACGGCTACCTCGGGCTCGGGCTCTTGGGATTATCTCGGGGTCAGTGGCTGAGCATCCCCGTTTTTCTCGTCGGTGCGGCTGCTTTCGTGTACTGTACGCAAAGGAAGCATGCGGCGTCCCCATAACGCCGCCCGCGCGGCCTGCGCCGCGGCGGCAATGAGAGTTTTGCGCGCTCCTGGGTTTGGTTTTTCATAGCAGTACAAAGAAAAGAAGGAAACAAAACCGATCCGTCCGCATGCTTGACCGGGACGCGTCAGACCAATAGGAGGAACCCTGCATGTCGACAACCGTTACATGGCTCGGCGTGATCGTGCTTTTTCTAACCGGATGGGCGATCGTCAAGAAGTACCAGGTCAACATGGTGCTGTTTTTGGGCGGCCTCGTGCTCAATGTGCTCGCGCTGATGGGCGGCCTTGAGAGCCTCATCCCCAAGGGCGGCACGGGCTTCATCGGCTTTGACCTCATTGAACTCTTAAAGACGATCAGCACCTCGCAGGTCGCAGGCGTCGGGTTCATCATCCTCGTCTCGGGCGGCTTTGCCGCCTACATGCAGGCAATCGGCGCTTCCGACAGATTTGTGACGGTCTGCACGGCTCCTCTTTCCTACATCAAAAACCCCTACATCATTCTCGCGGCGGTCTTCATCTTCGGCCACTGCTTGAGCCTTGTGATCACGTCGGCCGCGGGCCTTGCCATGCTCATGGTGGTGACGGTCTATCCGCTTGTGATCCGCGTGGGCTGCTCGCCCCTTTCGGCCGCGGCCGTCGTGGCAAGCGTGCTTGCCATCGGCTACGCACCGGCTTCCGGCACGGCAAACCTTGCCGCGCAGCTCGTAAACCTCGAGCCCATCGAGTACCTCGTGCGCTATCAGCTGCCGATGGCCGTGCCGACGATTCTTGCGATGGCCATCGCCCACGTCTTCGTGCAGTACTACTTCGACAAGAAGGAGGGCACGGGCGAAGTGGCCGACATGCGAGAGCTTGAAACCAAGCGCAGGGACCTTGAGAAGGCCCCCGCCTTTTACGCCGTCTTCCCGGTGCTGCCGATCATCTTTTTGCTCATCTTCAACAAGATGGTCTTTAAAACCGTGACGCTGAGCGTGCCCACGGCGATGTTCATGTGCTGGTTTTTGGCCTTTGTCGTCGACGTGCTCGTGCGGCGCGACATCAAGGCTTCCTTTGACCTCTCCTTTGCCATGTTCAAGGGCATGGGGAGCATTTTGACGAGCACCGTGGGCCTGATCTTCGTGGCCGCCTTCTTTGCCAAGGGACTGCAAAACGTCGGCATCGTCGACTTGCTGCTCTCCGGCGCACAAAACCTCGGGCTTGGCAGTACGGGCATGGGCGTGGTGCTCTCGGCCATCATCGGCGTGGTGACGGTCTTGACGGGCTCGGGCGTGGCGGCCTTTACGAGCCTTGCGCACATCGTTCCCAACGTCGCGCAGGGTTTGGGCGTTGACGGTGTCTCCATGATGCTCATGATGCACACGGCGGCCGAAATGCTGCGCGCCATGAGCCCCGTGGCGGGCGTCATCATCATCGTGGCGGGCTTTGCCAAGGTCAATCCCCTGACGATGGTCAAGCGCACCGCCATTCCCTGCCTTGTGGGCTACGTGGTGATGCTCTTTGTGGTGTCGCTCTTTTTGTCCTGAGGCAAACGGCCAAACCGACGGCGCCCCTCACCGAAGGGGCGCCGTCAAAACAAAAACGCAGGAGGGAAAACCAAATGACGGACTATGCCGGAGAGGTGCTCGCAGGGTTTGAGGCGCACACCGAGGAGTCGCTTGCGGCGACGTTTGACAATGCGCTTATTGTCATTGCCTGCCACGGCGGCGTCGTGAAGAGCCGCTTGAAGGATCTTTCAGTTGTCGCCCCCGGCACGCCCGTGGTGCTCATGGCGCACGGCAGCTCCGGCATCACCTCCGCAATCGAAGCCTTCGGAGAGCACCTGGCGCGCCGCGGCTGGGCGCTTGTGGCCCCCGACTCGATGGCAACGGCAGGAAGGCTTGCCTACACCTCGCCCGTTGATCCGGCGGTGTACGAAAAAATTCACGCCATGCGCCTGGCGGAACTGCAGCATGCGGCGCGCCGTCTGCAGGAACTTACCTTTTTCAACGGCCTTTACGTCGTGGCGGGCACAAGCGAAGGGGGCGTGGCGGCCGCGCGCTTTGATTCAAAGAAGGCTCCCGTGCCGGAAGCCGGCCGCATGATTTTCTCCTGGTCCTGCGAAGACAACTACTTTGTCGAGCGCCACGGCACGGCGATTGATCCCGAGCGCCCCGTGCTCAACATCATGAGCGCCGAGGACAAGTACTTTGGCGCGTCTTCGGACTACCAGACCAATCCCGCGGCGCTGGGGCACGCCGCCCGCACGTTTGCCGGCATGTCGCAAGCCGCGGTCGTGCTACTTCCGGGAGCGCCGCACACGCTCTTTCACCTGCCTGCGGCCCTGGACGCCGTCGACGCGTTTTTGGCGCGCGTGCTTGAGCGCGCAGCCTGATTTGTTGGGGAGCCTTAAACGCGGGGAACGAAAAATGGGAGGCGGGAAGAGGTTTTGCCCGCTTTTCCTTTACTGCCAGCGGTAGTCGCCGCTTGCGGCGTTAACCAGCGACACGGCGACGATCCCCGCCGTCTCGGTTCGCAGAATGCGCGGACCCACAAGGGCGCACTGCCAGCCGGCTGCTTTTGCCGCCTCAATTTCCTCGGGCGAAAAGCCCCCTTCGGGGCCCACGGCAAGCACAAAGCTCCCGGCGTTTGCAATCCGGGGAGGCTCGCTCGAAGACGGGGCAAGAAAGATGCGCGCGTCGGCCTTTAGTTGCAGGGCCTCTTCAAAAGAGCAAAACCGCACGTCGGGCACGCGCGTTCTTCCCGACTGCGAGCAGGCTGAGACAACGACGGCCTTCCAGTGAAGAAGGCGCTTGGCGAGCCTTTCGCCCGCTAGCCGCGTGACCGAGCGCTGCGCGGGGACGATCACGATGTGCGCAACGCCCGTCTCCACGGCTTTTTCCACGATCCAGTCCATTTTTTCAGGACTCACGAGCGACTGCACGAGCGTGATCTCAAGGGGACTTTCCACGGCGGGCGCGGCGACAGTCTCAACGTCGACCCAGGCTTGTGACCCTTCAAAATGAATGGGCCCGGTGCATTCGTTTCCCCTGCCGTCAAAGAGGCACGCCGCGTCGCCCGCGCGCATGCGAAGGACGCGCCCTGCGTGATGGCGCACGTCGTCGGGGAGGATGACTTTGGAGCCGGGCGCAAAGTACGCCTCGGGGCAGTAAAAACGCGGGATGGCCATGGGCGGCGGGCCTTGAGTCTTGTTGAAAAAACGAGATGGCCTGAGTGTATCAAATGCCTGCGCCGGCTCTCGCGGCTGACATTGGGAGAAGGGCGGGGGGAGCACCGTGCGCAGCAAGTGTTCCAAAAAAGCGCTCATGCTGCGGCGGCATCACGGCAATTCTTGATTGAAGACGACGTCGAGCACGCAGTGGTATTGAGGAGGCTGGAGCCCTTGAAAAACAAGAATTTTTAAGGTGGTTGATGTGGCGCAAGGCATACGTTTGAGGCCGTTTCAAGTCTTTGCGCCTTAAAAAAGCAAAGCCCCGAAGGTTTTCACCCTCGAGGCCATAGATGTCGCTGCGGGCGATTGCAATTTCGACACCGCAGAGGCCAGCTCATTGAAGAGACTGGACTTGAGCCCGATGAGCGAGCTGCTCAGAGCGGGAGACACAAGGGAGAGTCTACTTGAACTGGGCGCGGAGGGTGGATTTGCGTCGGTTTCGGAGACGCTGCCGCTTGTCGCCGGCTCAGCAGGCGGTGGCTAAAAACATACTTCTTGAGTTGGGTTCGTCCGCCCGGTGAAGAACTGCGCGACTCTGCAAAGGGGTTTTAACTAGCAAACACAATTTCTAAAAATTTTGTCATAAGAGATTGTTTGG
>DYBN01000054.1 GCA_019418605.1 Sutterella sp.
TTTTTGAGTCTGTTTGGACTCGCATCTCACTTGACGCCCACACTTATCGGTTCGTCTTTCAAGTTTTTAAAGAGCTTTTTTTTTCATCGCCTCGCGGCGACAAGGTTGCGAACTATACAGGAGTTCGAAACGCTTTGCAAGTCCTTTTCGAAAAATTTTTCGTTTTTTGTTTTTCTCGCCGGCTTGCGGCAAGAAAAAAGAGCGTCCCTCGCGGTTTGCTCTGACTTGCTGCTTGAAGCAATCAGCAGTGCTGTTCTTCAAGCGAGGTTGCGCATTATGAAGATCAATTTTTCTCTTGTCAAGGCCTTTTGAGAAAATTTTTCGCGCCTGCCCCTGCCCCCGGCTCTTTTGCGCTCCTTTTGCGCTCCTTTTGCGCTCTCTCTGCGCTTGATTTGCGCAGCCGCCCGCACATCTTGGTTCCTGTGTTTTCCGCTTGATTTGCTTCCTGCACGGCACCGGCTACGGTTTCGCGCATTGCGCGAGTCCCGCCATAATTTCGCCTGACACAAACCTCGAAAGAGCGCCTGCGCGCGTGCGCAGGCGCCAAGTGGTCCCTTTCCGCGCGCCGATTGTTTTGCCTGCGCGCACACTTCTTCCTCATTTGAGGCGTTTTTTCATGCTTCGCTACGACATCAGCCCGCTTGATCCGGAAGCCCATCTTTTCATCGTCGGCATCACCGTTGCGCGCCCCACGCCCGAGGCGCAGTTCTTTCGTCTTCCCAACTGGATTGCCGGCTCCTACATGATCCGCGACTTCGCCGCCTGCGTGCAGTCGGAAAAGGCCTTTTTGGGCGACAAGGAAGTCCCCGTCGTCAAGGTCGACAAATGCACCTGGCGCGTTTCCACCGCCGGATGCGCCGACGGCGAGTCTCTGCGGTTTTTCTATCAACTCTGGGCGCAGGACGCGAGCGTGCGCGGCAACTACCTTGACAACTGCCGCGGCTTTTTCAACCCCGGCGCAGCCTTCATGGAGGCGCTCGGCATCGACGTCTCCGAAGGGATCCTCGTCAACATCACGCCGCCCGACGACGATCTGCACGCCTCAAGCCTTGCCTGGAAGGTGGGCACGAGCCTCACGCGCGCCGCGGACACCGAGCGCTTTGGCTGGGGGCTTTACCGCGCGGCCGGCTACCGAGAGCTCTGGGACTCGCCCGTGGAGCTCTCGGACTTTACGGCGCTCACCTTTGAGGCGGGCGGCGCCCGGCACGACATCATCATCAACGACACCAACGCCAACTTTGACGCCGCAAGGCTTCTTGAAGACGTCCGGACGATTTGCGAGGCGCAGTGCCGCTTTTTTGATCCGCTTCATGGCCGCTGCCCCGTCGGGGAATACACGTTTTTGCTCAACGTCACGGCCTCGTCCTTCGGGGGACTTGAGCACGCCTCAAGCACCGCCCTTGCCTGCCCGCGCAAAACCCTGCCTTCAACGCACGACCTCAAGCGCACGAAGAACTACCAGACGCTGCTAGGCCTTTTCTCCCACGAGTACTTTCACACGTGGTTTGTCAAGCGCATCAAGCCCGCCGAGTTCGTCGACTGCGCCTTTGACATGGAGGTCACGACCCGGCTGCTGTGGCTTTTTGAAGGCGCTACGAGCTACTACGACAACTTCATGCTGCGCCGCACAGGGCTTGTCAACGATGAAGAGTACGCAGCACTTCTCACGGAAGACTTCAAATACGTGCTCGGCAATGCCGCGCATCGCGCGCAGACGCTTTCCGAGGCAAGTTTTGACGCCTGGATCAAGTACTACAAGCCCACGGCCAACACCCCCAACGCACACGTCTCCTACTACCGGCAGGGCGCGCTTGCAGCCCTTGTGCTCAACGCCGAAATTCTGAGAAAAACAAAGGGAGAAAAGAGCCTCGACGACGTCATGCGGCTTTTCTGGCGCGACTTCCTTGAGGCCGGAGACGACTACGGCGGCGTTGGCGAGGAGGACGTGAGCGACGTGATTTTGCGTGCCACGGGCCTTGACCTGACGGACCTACTTACCGAGCTCACGCAGAGCACGGCCGAGATCGACTACGCCGCCGCTCTCAAACCCCTTGGCATCACGCTTGGAAAAACCGAGCTGCCCGCCGTGCGCGCCCTGCTTGGTCTGACCGGGCGCACGACCGAGGCCGGGTTCGTGGTCAAGACCGTGCACGAGGGCGAAGCGGGCCAGTGGATCGGCATTGCGCCGGGCGACGTTTTGATTGCCGTCGACGGCGTGCGCATCCGGCCCGAGACGTTCGAGGACATCCTCGCGCGCTACGGCGCAGGCGACGAGATGCTCATCCACGCCTTCCGCGACGACGCCCTGATGGCCTGGAGCCTGCTGCTTGGAAAAGAAAAGACGCTCTCGGCCACAGCCGCCATCAAGCCCGTCAAGCTCACCCGGGCCTGGATCGAAGGCACGGCGGCCAATGAGGCCCTGGATGAGGCCCGGGAAACGGCCCCGGAAGCGGCCCCGGATACGGCGCCGAAAGCGGCTCCGCAAAAGGGCAAAAAGCGCGCAAAAGCCTGATCTTTCAGGGCCCCGCGCCCGGGAGCCCGGGCGCGGTCGCCTTCAGTCGCGGTTTACAACCAGCGCAGGTCTGCCGTCGTAGCCGTAGCGGCGGCGGTTGCGCAAAACAAGCGTTGTGCTCAGAACAAAGGTGAGGGCTTCTGCCACCGGCACCGCCAGCCACAGCCCCAGCTCGCCAATTAAAAGCGGCAGGCACTCGATGGCAAGCACGGTGAAAAGAAACGTGCGGCAAAACGAGATGACGGCCGCCCGCCTGCCGTCGCCCATGGCCGTAAAAAGATAGGCCGCAAACATATTGGGGCACAGCAAAAGAAGCGAGAGCGCAAAGTAGCCGAAGTTTTCCAGCACCAGCGCAAACACGGGCGACTCGCGCGGCGTGAAGAAAGCAAGCACGGGAGCGGAAAACACCACCGACATGCCGTAGGCCGCAAGAGAAAAGACGGCCATGATGACACAGCTGTTTTTTGCCACCTGCGCGAGCTCGGGCCAGTTTTGCTCGCCGTACTTGTAGCCCAGAATGGGGCCCGTGGCCTCGCAAAAGCCGTAGAAGATCGAATTGAAGACGTAGGTCGAGTACGAGGCGATCGTCAGGGCCGCCACGCCCTCGACGCCAAGCCAGCGCATGAAGGCGGCGTTAAAGAGGTAGAGCGTCACGGACGACGAGAGGCTTCCCACCATCTCCGAGAAGCCGCTGCGGCAGGCGCCCTTGAGCGCCGCCCAATCAGGCCGCGTCCGGATCAGACGAATGGGAGCCGAGGCGCGTCCAAAAAAGACGGCGCCGGCGCCTGCGGCCACGATCCACGATATGACGGTGGCAAGCGCTGCGCCCGTCATGCCCCACCCAAGCGGCCCCATGAAGACGATGTCGAGCACGACGTTGACAAGGCCCGAGGCAATCGACACCGTCAGCCCGATCTTGGGGTAGCCCGCCACGGTAAAGAAGGTCTGCGAGAGCACGCTCAGCAAAAAGCACGGCATGAACGCAAGCCACACCACCTGGTAGTCGTAGGCAAAGGCGTACTGCTCCTCGCTTACCCGCAAAAGGTCAAGGAGCACGGGCAGCAGCACAATGCCCAGCAGCCCCACCACAACGCCGAAGGCGCACTCGGCGTAGACCAGCGTGCTCAGCGCCCGGTCGGCGCCGTGCGCATCGCCCGCGCCCAGTCTGCGCGAGACAACCGAGCCGCCGCCCGCCGAGAGCATGATGCCGACCGAGCCCAGAAAGATCGCCAGGGGAAAGATCATGTTGAGCGAGGCAAGCGCCACCGTCCCCATGTAGCGGCTGATGAGCACGCCGTCGGCCACCATGTAGCTCATGATGAACAGCGACATGAGCATGCGGGGAAACGAAAAGCGCAGCTGTCCCGCAATCGTGAAGTGCTGCCCGAGAATCGAATTGGCCGGACGCGTCGATGTCGTCAAAGGATCACCGTTTGTTTTCCTTGTGGTTGTTTTGAATGCGGCCTGCTGGCCCAGGCGGCCTTAAACCTTGCCCTGCGCTCTGAACTGCCTCAGAAGGTCGGCGAAAAATGCCATTTCTTCGCGCGTGCCCACCGAAATGCGGCACCACTCAAGCGCTGGCGGAAACGCCCGCCCCACGAGCACGTGCGCCTGCTCCATGCTGCGGGTGAATTCTTCAAGCCCCGTCTTGAGATGCACGAAAACGAAGTTGGTCTGGCTGGGCAGATACGGAAGATGAAGCTCGTCGAGGCAGTCCGTGAGCACGCGCCTTGCCGCGCGGTTTTCCTCGCGCGAGACGGCAAAGAAGTCCTGATCGGGAAGTTCGGCCAAAGCCGCCTCCACGCCCGGGGCCGACATGATGGCGTCGTAGGCAACGCGCCGCCTGATGCGCTCAATCACGGCGGGCGCCGCATACGCAAACCCGATGCGAAGTCCCGCAAGGCCGAAGATTTTCGAGAAAGTCTTCATGACGGCGACGTTCTCGAGCCCCTGATCGACCAAAGTCTTGGCCGACACGAAGGCCGGGTCATCGACAAACTCGGCGTAGGCCTCGTCGATGACGAAAAAAACGTCCCGGGGCTTGGAGGCAATCCAGTCGTTTAAGGCGGCCGAATCGGTGATGGTCGAGGTGGGGTTGCTCGGATTGGCAAGGTAGACAACCGAAGGGCCTTCGTGCTGCTCGACGGCGCGGCACATCGCCGCAAGATCGACGCTCCAGTTCTCCCCCATAGGCACCTTGACGGGCACAAGCCCGTTTCTGACGGCCGCGCTCTCGCCGTCGGCGTACGAAAGCTCGGGCACCACTACCTGCACGCCCTCGCACAGATACGCTTCGATCGAGGCGCGGATCGCCTCGGCCGAACCGAAGGTCATGAGAATGTTCTTTTCCGTCGCTCCCATGAATTCGCCGCAGGCCCGCCGCAGCTCTCCGGTGCGCACGAACGTGTAGCGCGAGGCCCTCTTCGTGACGGCCTGCACCGCCTCCCGCGCCCTGCGGCTCATGCCAAAGGGGTTTTCGTTAAAGCACAAAAGAAGGGGCTTGTCGGCCGTGGGCGGCACAAAGGGCTCAAGCGCCAAAACGCGCGCGCGGCGCTCTTCGTAACTCTCCGTGAAAGGGCTCTGCTGATCTTCCGTCATCTTCGTCTTCTTTCTTCTTGTCCGTTGTTTTTGTCGTCGCCGCGCCCCGTCGTCAAGCCTTTGTCTTGACTTCTTCCAACTTATCCCGAGTTATCCCGACTTATTCCAAGTTATCCCGGCCTATCCCGACTCTTTCCGACTTGTCCGGGCGCGGCGCACCGTCCTGGTGCACAGGGGTTTAAGTGTACGCGCGGCAAAACAGACCGTCGACGGGCGTTTTTTGCGGCGTCAAGCCCCTTGGCCGGAAGGAGCGCGCGGCGCCTGCAGGAACCTGCTGTTGGACAACGGTTCAGGCCTCTTGAAGAAGACAAATCCTGAAACGACAAGGGCTCCGTCAGGATTTCTTTGCCCGACGAAGCCCTCTCGTCTTTGTCAATCGGCGGAATCAGAGATGCCGCCGGTTGGTGCGGCGCATCAGAACGTCATGCGCACGCCTGCGCTAAAGAGGTACGGATTGTCGATGTCGCCGCCCGAGGTGCGTTCGAGTTCGCCGTAGAAGTAGGTGCTCTTGCCCATCATGAGCTGCGCACCGACGCCGTACGTAACCCAGCCGCCGCCCAGGTCTTCACTCAACGCCGCACGCACGCCGTCCTTGCTTGCCACGCCGTCGGCGTCGCCCAGCCAGTCATAGCTGTAGGAGAACATGCCGTAGAAGGATCCCTTCTTTTCGGGGAAGTCAAACCCGGCGCGAATGCCAACGCGAGTAATAAGAGACTGGAAGTCGTCCTGATCGATCTTCACGCCGTTGGAAGCCGTCGTATCGTCTCCGCTGATGAATCCATAAGTGACCTCAAACTGCGGCTCAACATAAGCGCGGTCATCAATGAAGCGGAACGTGTGCCCCGTCTCAGCCGAGAGGCTGAAGGCGCTGGAGCTTGTATCCAGATCCATGTTGCCCGCGGTGATGTCGTTTTTGAGGTAGCCGTAGCGGGCGATCAAATCGAGGAAGGAGCCACCGTCGGCCGTATACGTCGCATAAGCGGCAAGGCTGTAGCTGTCGCCGTCGGCGCTGCCGTTGCTGAAATCAGAATCCGAGTCCGTGTAGGAGAATGCGCCGCCCACAATCCAGTGATTGCTGACGCGGTAGTCGCCGCCCACCTGGATGGTGGTGTGATCCATCTCGACTTCGTTTGAACCGCCCCACTGCGATTCGCCGCCGTAGACGCGGGCCCAGGCGCCGATGTCGCCCTGCGCATTGCGAATGTCGCCCAAGCGCTTGGTGAGGTGGTTGATTTCGTTGCGCCATTGCACAAGACTCATGGCGTTTACCGAGCTGTAGTTCGTGAGCTTTGTGTTGTCGGCAAAAGCGGCTTGCTGCGTTCCGTCGGCAAGCGTCTGACGCGTCCAAGCGCCGTTGATGTCGCCTTCGGCCGCGGATTCGCGGATTTCAACTCCATTTTCAGCGGAGGAGAAACCTGCAAGATCACTCTCGTTTTCGGGCGTGATCTGATCTGACGTAATGCCGGTGTAATTCACATTGATGACACCGTCATTGGTTACGCTGGATGTTGTCAACTTGGCCGAGGTAAGGCGGCCGTCGGCGCTCTGAGTGGTCGGCGCGTTGAAGGTGCCGCCGTTTCCTGTCAAGGTCAGGTTTTCAACAGAGACTTGCTGTCCGGCCTGCGTCGCAGTGATCTCGCTGCCGTCAAGGGTCAGGTTGGTCACAACACTGTCGGCTTCGGCAGTCCACTGCGCCCCGTCCGTCATGACAATGGTCGTGGCGCCGGTTCCTTCGGTCAGGACGGCGCCGGTAAATGACGAGTCAGTTCCTTTGAAAGTTACGTCAATATTGCCGGAACCTTGTGCCCGAATATAACCGTCAATTCTTGTGCTGCCGCCTGCGTTGATCTTAATATTGCCTTCGCCGCTGTGAACCACTGTGTGGCTTGAGGAAGGGTCGGCCGCCTGAATAATCTCAATATCACCGGCTGCATTTAAATTAATGCCTCCGTTTCCCAACGCAATCACTCCGTAGTTCTGATCCGAATTTACTTTAATATCACCTTCGGACTGTACTGTAATTGTGCTCGCACCATTTGCCGTAATGCCGTTTGGAGTATTGACAGTGACGCTTTGCGCATTAATTTCCATCTCTCCGCGTTCACCATGGATGCCCCAGGCATTGCCGGTGATTACAACGTCTCCCCCGGCATTAATGGTCAATTTTTGATCATCGCTGTTGGAATCATCCGCCAGAAAAAGACCGTTGCTATTAGCGTCAATAGTGACATTCCCTGCCGCCGTCAAAGTGACGGCGCCATAGACACTGACGCCATTGGATGATGAGTTTATTTCGATATTGTTTGCGGAAATATTTATATTAGAATAACCTACAACGCCGCTCGAAATAAAATCTTCCTGCGAGTCATCAAACGTGTAGTTGTCAGACCACACCCCTTCACTCGTGAAAGCAAAAGCGGATGAAGCGCAAAAGACTCCGAGTACGGCCAGCGAGATTGGTTTTATTTTCATGGGGGCCTCCCGATTAAAGAAAATGCCCCGCAACTTTGCCCCCCCCCCGCGGCCATTTGTCAAGTTAAATATCCCGCAACAGGTCATCTCGTTGTCATTTTGAATCAGTCCCTATTCAAACCGCACGCAATGAGGAAAAAAAAGCCGCCTCCCCGCAGGCCTTCACAAGAAGCCAGGGGAAGCAGCTTGTTTTGGAACTGCCGCAGGATCAAACGAGGCAAATACCCGACTTCCTGCCATCCGCAATCGAGCTATTCGATCCTTGCTCTGCCCTCAATGTCCTTGGGGTATACAGAGACCCGCTCCTCAAGACCGCGGCGTTCGTTCGTCCCAAAGCCAAGGTTTTAATCGCGCTCGAGCGCTTGTTTTCTCACTTCCAGCCGCAGGCGTGCATCGTCTCAAAGACCGCCTCCTGCGGCACGCGCTCGACGGCGCTCTCGCCCACGGCGTGCATGAGAATAAAGCGCACGACTCCGCCCAAGGTCTTTTTGTCTCCGAGCATCGCCTGCCAGGCGGCCGCAGCGTCAATGCCGCCGATTTGCTCGGGCAGTCCCGCCGCGGCAACCAGCGCGCGGATGCGCCCGACATCTTCTTCGGTGATGTAGCCTAAACGCGCGGACAAGTCCGCGGCCATCACGGTGCCCGCGGCAACGGCTTCGCCGTGCAGCCACCTGCCGTAGCCCGTGAGTTTTTCAATGGCGTGCCCGAAGGTGTGCCCCAGATTGAGCTTGGCCCTCTCGCCCGTCTCCTTTTCGTCGCGGCGCACGATGTCGGCCTTCATGCGGCAGCAGTGCGCCACGATTTCAGAGACGACCGCGGAATCAAGCGCGCGCAGCGCGGGCATCTTCTCTTCGAGCTTGCCGACGAAGGCCGCATCGCCCAAAAAGCCGTACTTGATCACCTCGGCAATGCCGGCGCTCACCTGCCGCGCGGGCAGCGTCTTCAACACGGCCGGATCGATCAGAACGCTTGAGGGCTGGTGAAAGGCGCCGATGAGGTTCTTGCCTGCGGCGAGATTTACGCCCGTCTTGCCGCCCACGCTGCTGTCGACCTGCGCAAGCAGCGTCGTGGGAATCTGCATAAAACCAATGCCGCGCATCCACATGCTCGCCGCAAAGCCCGTCATGTCGCCGACGACGCCGCCTCCCAAGGCCACCATCAGGCTTTTGCGGTCAAGCCCCGCATCGACGGCCGCCTCAAGAATCGTGTTGACGTGCGCAAGATCCTTGTAGCTCTCGCCGTCGGGCAGCTCCGCCACGCCCACGCGGGCATCGGGCAGCGCCGCCTGCAGGCTCTCGACAACGCGCGCGGCATAAAGCGGCCCCACGGTCGTGTTGGTGACGACGAGCACGCGCGTTGCTTTCAGGCGCGCGGCCTCGCTTCCGGCAGCCGCAAGGGCTCCCTCGCCAATCAATATCGGATAGGAGCGCTCTCCCAAATCCACGTCAATTTCAATCACGCTGCCCCCTTTTTGCTGTTTGCTCTTTGCTGTTTGCTTTGCGTTTTCGGTTTGTTTGTTGTTTGCTGCTGCCGCGCCCTCAATTTCCGCCCTCGCTGCTGAGCTTCTGCTCGCGGGCCAGGCGCGTGCCGCGCTCGATTACTTCCTGCACGCCGTCCAAAGCCAGAATTTTGTCGACCACGGCCTCGGGCGCCTTGCGCGTTGTCATCACCTTGTGCGCGCAGCAGCTCTCGTAGACGGGGCCGCGCGCGAGCATGAGCTCTCTGATGCGCGCAATCTTGTCTTCGGCCTGAAGCAGCGGCCTGCTCGTGTCGCGCTGCGTGCGCTCGACGATGTCCGAGACCGTTGTTGCCAGCTCGATCACAAGCCCTTGGGCCATCAGGCGTCGGTTGATCTCAAACATGGGGGCGCCGCCCCCGGTGGCGATCACAAGGCCCGGCAGGTGCGCGAGTTCGGCCATCATCTGCGTCTCGCGCGAGCGAAATCCCGCCTCGCCCTCTTTTTCAAAGATAAAAGAAATGGGCACGCCCGTGCGCTCTTCGATGGCTCGGTCCACGTCCACAAACCGCCAGCCGATGCGCTGCGCCAAATGCCGCCCCACCGTGGTTTTGCCGCAGGCCATCATGCCGATTAAAAAGATGTTGGCAGGACCCTGTCCGGTGCCCGCCTGCTCCCGTTTGTCCGCTTCACTGCTTTGTGCCGCCATACAAGCCCTGTGTCCGAAAATCCTGGTTTTGGCCCGTCCTGCGGGCTCATTGCGTGAGAATAGCCCAAAAAGGGGGCGCGGCAGGGCCCCTTTATAATTGCGCACGACAAAATTTCGCGTGCGCCGCCTGCTCGCTTGCGCCCGCTGTAGCAGGGCGCGCGCCCTGCCGCCGCCTTTTTTCTGGCGGCACGCACGCCGCCGCGATTTTTCGCGATTTTCCCCGTTTTTCTCTTTTTTTCCTTTCTTTTTTCCCTACATGGAGGTGCGCGAGATGAGCGCAGCCGCTGACTACGTCATTGCCGACATCAACCTGGCCGACTGGGGCCGCAAGGAAATCCGCATTGCCGAAACCGAAATGCCGGGCCTGATGGCCATTCGCAAGGAATACGCCGGGCAAAAGCCTCTGGCGGGCGCCCGCATTTCGGGAAGCCTGCACATGACGATTCAGACGGCGGTGCTCATTGAAACGCTCGTGGCGCTCGGCGCGCAGGTGCGCTGGGCCTCCTGCAACATCTTCTCGACGCAGGATCATGCGGCCGCGGCCATGGCCGCCGAAGGAATTCCCGTCTTTGCCGTCAAGGGCGAGACGGTTGCCGACTACTGGAACTACACGCACCGCATCTTCGAGTGGGACGACGGCGGCTACTCCAACATGATTCTCGACGACGGGGGCGACGCCACGCTCTTGCTGCATCTGGGCGCGCGCGCCGAAGAAACCCCCTCCGTGCTCGACTCCGCCGAAAGCGAAGAGGAAGCGATTCTTCACGCGGCCATCCGCGCGCACCTCGCGCAGGACCCTCACTGGTACTCCAAGCGTCTGGCCCGCATCAAGGGCGTAAGCGAAGAGACCACCACGGGCGTGCACCGGCTCTACCAGATGCAGGCCAGGGGCGAATTGAAGATTCCCGCCATCAACGTCAACGACTCGGTCACCAAGAGCAAGTTTGACAACACCTACGGCTGCCGTGAGTCGCTCGTTGACGGCATCAAGCGCGCCACCGACGTGATGATCGCGGGCAAGGTGGCCGTCGTCGTAGGCTATGGCGACGTGGGCAAGGGGTGCGCACAGGCCCTGCGCGCACTCTCCGCACAGGTCTGGGTCGTTGAAATCGACCCCATCTGCGCGCTGCAGGCCGCCATGGAGGGCTACCGCGTGGTCACCATGGACTGGGCCGCCGACAAGGCCGACATCTTCGTGACGGCCACGGGCAACTATCACGTGATCACGCACGAGCACATGGTGCGCATGCGCGATCAGGCGATAGTCTGCAACATCGGGCACTTTGACAGCGAAATTGACGTCGCCTCCATGCGCCGTTATGAGTGGGACAACATCAAGCCGCAGGTCGACCACATCAAGCTGCCCTCGGGCAACTCGATCATCCTGCTCGCCGAAGGGCGGCTCGTGAACTTGGGATGCGCCACCGGACACCCCTCCTACGTGATGTCAAGCTCCTTTGCCAATCAGGTCCTGGCGCAAATCGAGCTCTACAACCACACCGAGAAGTACCCCGTGGGCGTCTACATCCTGCCCAAGATCCTCGACGAGAAGGTCGCGCGGCTGCAGCTCACGCGCTTGAACGCCCAGCTCTCCACGCTCACGCAAAAGCAGGCCGACTACATCGGCGTCAAGGTTGAAGGCCCCTACAAGAGCGAAAACTACCGCTACTAAAGCGCCCCAACCGCCCGCTTTTTTCCAAAAATCCGCCCGGGAAATCCTTTGGACGCGGCGCCCCTCAAGGCGCCCCAAAGGCTGGCCCCGGGCGTTTTTGTTTTGTTGTCGGCGCTTTTTATCTTCTTGCGCGCACGACTCCCGCCTCGGTCGCCACCCAGTCAAAGGCAACGTCAAGATCCCTGTCAAAGACCGTCTCGTCGGAGGCTTCAAGCACCAGGGCTTCGAGCGCAACGGCAACCGTAATCACCGGCGAAAGATCGGGGCGGCGTGCGCGGTCTAGCTTTGCCAGATACCGGTCAAAGTACCCCCCGCCGTTTCCAAGCCGCAGGCCGCTTCGGGTGACGGCCACGCACGGAGAAAAGATGATGTCGGGCACAAAGGCTTCGCCCCCCTTCGGCTCGTCGATTCCGTAGACATTGGCCTGCAGCGCCGCATCAGGGCTCCAGGGCGCGTAGTGCATGAGCGCCTGCGCCGCATCGTCAATCACGGGGACGCCGAGCACGCGCGCCTTGTCGCCCGCGGCCCAGGCAAGAAGCGCGGGCGTGATGTCGGGCTCGCTGCGAAACGGCCGGTAAAACCCCGCCGACTGTTCGCCTCTGCCGGCAAGCCAGGAGGCAATGGCTTCATTTAAGCGGACAACCGCGCCCGGGTCGGCCTCAAGCACCCTGCGGCGCCTTGCGCAAGCCTCTGATCTCAACAGGGATTTCTTTGAAATTTGCACGCCGCACTCGGGCATTTCCCGCTCCTTATTGCCGCTATCATTAACCGAGCATTGCAGTTTGTTTAGTAAGCCGCGAGGTTGTTGTTCGCCGCTTGTTTTTTATATCCTGGGTGTCATTGACGCATGCTTCGCAGGGCAGTTTATTTCATCTTTCTTTTGGGGCTGGCGCAGAGCTCGGCGCCCACCGCAGCTCAGCAGGCCGAAGACTTTTCGGTTGCGCCGTCGCCCGCAAGCGATCCGACCGTCAAGCTCATTGACCTCACGGGCGTCAATCCCGACGACTACGACGAAGAAGAGCTCACGCCCGCGCTCATCGAAAAAATCCGCGAGCAGCAAGAGGAGGCGCAAAGCCGCCGGGAGGCAACGCCTCTGGAGGCGGCCCCCGAAATCATCTACTCGGCCCCTGCCGTCACGCGCGAGACGCGCCCGGGCGGCGCCGTGCCAAGCGCTGCGCCCGACGTGCGCCCAACGCCTGCGCCCGCTCCTTCAAAGCCCGCGGCCGCCGCCGCGGGCTCCGTGCGCGCAAACGCTGCCGCAGGGCGCTCTTCGGGCATTCGGGAAACATTCACCACGCAGGACGGGCGCACTTCAACCATTGTTGAGCGCATCGAAGTCGCGCCCGCTTCCGGCGCGCGCGACTTCGGCACCCCAACAAACACTCTGACAGCCACCCCGACAAACGCCGCGCCGGGCACTCCGTCGTCTTTTGCTGCTCCCGCAGACATCAACGCTGGCACCGCGCTCGAAGGAAAGCCCCTTGCGCCCGCAGGCGGCGCTTCGCACATCGAGGGCACGGCCCTTTTGCCGGCGGCTGCCGCACAAAACTCAGCGCCCGCGGCTGACGCCTCCGAAACGCCCGCAGCCGCCGCAAGCCAAAGCGCGCAGCCCAAGCCTCAAAATGAGGCAGAGGCAAGTGCGCAGGCCTTGCCTGCGCAGGCCGTCTCCACCTACGCCTTTGCCGACGTCGAGCCCCTGCCGATGCCCATTGCCGCGCACCCGGCCGACGACGACATCAAGAAGGCCTATCAGGCCTACAACGACAAAAAGCTCGATGCGCTCAAAAAACTCGCCGCGCAGACAAAGGGCCACCCGCTGCACGACTATGTCGAGCTCTGGCAAATCGAGCTTGAGGCGCGCCTTGCCGCGGACAAATCCGTCAAGGGAAAGCCCCGGACGGCCGTTGCCGCCAAAATGTCCGCGCAGCTCACGCGCGCTTTTGAAGACTTCGTCAAAAAGCACGAGGGCGACTATCTGGCCGAGCGCGCCCGCACTGACTGGGCGCGGCTTGCGGCGCGCGCGCACGACTCGCGCACGTTCAGGCGCCTCTACGAAGAGCTTGCCTGGAACAAGTCCGAGCCCGACCTGCTTTGCTGGAGCGCCTACTTCAACCTTGAGGGCAACGCCAAGGGCGCCCTGCAGCAGGCCAAGGTTGCGCTCTTAAACACCACCAACGACCAGGGCACGTCCTGCCGCACGCTTGCCGAAGCGGTTTTAAAGCGCCAGCCCTCCTGGGGCTGGACCTATGCGCTCATTCTGGCGCAGAAAAAACGCTTTTCGATAGCCTCGGACATCATCAGCGCCACGCCGCAGAAATACCTCCCGGCCCCGGCCAAGACCTTGACCACGATGCTCTCTTCTCCCACGCGCTGGTACCAGCAAAACCGCCGCAGACTGGGGAAGATGAACGCCAAGACGCTGCTTTTGGCTTCGCTTCGCACGCTTGCCGTGGACGTTGACCGAGCAGCGCAGATCGCCTCGCACGCTGAAGGCCGCATGTCGGAGGCAACCCGCGCCATGCTCTGGGGACGGCTTGGCTATGAAGCGGCCGTCGACCAAAAGCCCTCGTCCCTTGACTACTACGCCAAGGCGGGAAGCGCTCTTGCGCAGGCCCATCAGGGGCCGATAACGGTAGCCGGCGAAACGCTCAAAATCTGGCGCGTGCGCGCAGCCCTGCGCGAGGGCAACGCCAAAGCCGCGCTTGCAGCCATCAACGCCCTTTCTGCAAAAAGCCGCGCTGAACCCGCCTGGATTTACTGGAAGGGGCGCCTTCTTTTGGACCTCGGACAAAAGGAGCAGGGCGAAAGGCTTCTTCGCACGATCTCAAAGCGCCTTGACTTCTACGGGCTTTTAGCCTGCGACGCGCTGGGAGTTGGATACGCCTCTCCTCAAGCCGCGCTTGCGCCCGCGGCCGACCCCGCGCATTTTGCGGCCTTTGCAAAAAATGACTCTCTTTTGCGGGCCATGCACTTTTATGCGCTTGATCTCTACGGCTACGGACACCGCGAGTGGAACTGGGCGCTGGGATCGATGAAAAACCGCACGCGGCTTGAGCTTGCGCAGTGGGCCGCGCGCCTGGGGCTTGAGCACCGCGAGATCAACACGGCCGCGAGCGCCGCGCCCGCCGTCTTCACGCTGCGCTATCCCACGCCGCACCGCAAGGAAATTGAGGTTGCGGCCGAGAGCGCCGGGCTGCCCCCGGCCTGGGTCTACGGGCTCATTCGCCAGGAATCGCGCTTTATCGCGGCCGTAAGCAGCTCGGCCGGAGCAGTGGGCATGATGCAGATCATGCCCAAGACCGGCCGCTGGGTTGCCAAGAAGATCGGCATGGACAATTTCCGCACGAGCGACCTCACCGACATGCAGACCAACCTCATTCTCGGCACGAACTACCTCAAGATGGTTGCCGAGAGCGTGGGCGGCAGCCTGCCGCTTGCCGCGGCTAGCTACAACGCGGGCCCCTCGCGCGCGCAAGCCTGGCGGGCGTCGCTGCCGCGCACCGTCGACGGGGCCGTCTTTACCGAGACGATTCCCTTTGGGGAGACGCGCAACTACGTCATGCAGGTCTCGGCCAACATCGCTGCCTACAGCCGCTACAGCGACGCCCCGATGCGCATCACCGACATTCTGGGCACGATCGCCCCGCAGGCCGCAGACCCCAATCCGCTGCCTTAAAGCGGCTCTCGCTTTGGCCTGCCGGCGACTTACAAGCCCAAACGAACAAACGCCCGGTCTGGAACCCCTCGCAGGCCGGGTGAATTTCAAAGGGAGGCTTTTTTCACCATGACGCTTTTTCACGACATCACCGAGATGATCGGCAACACGCCGCTGCTTGAACTCACGGGGGCCGCAAGACGCTTGAACCTTTCCGCGCGCGTGCTTGCCAAACTCGAGCGCAGCAACCCCGCGGGCAGCGCCAAGGACCGCGCCGCGCTCTCGATGATCAACAAAGCGGAAGCCCGAGGCGACCTCAAGCCCGGCGCCGTCATCATCGAGCCCACAAGCGGCAACACGGGCATTGGGCTTGCGCTCATTGCCGCACGGCGCGGCTACCGGACCATTCTCACGATGCCCGAGACGATGAGCCTTGAGCGGCGCAAGCTTCTTGCGGCCTACGGGGCTGAAATCGTGCTCACGCCGGGCGCGCGGGGCATGACGGGCGCCATTGAAAAAGCCCGGCAGCTCGCGCAGGAAATTGAGGGCAGCTTCATGCCGCAGCAGTTTGAAAACAAGGACAACCCGGCTGCGCACTACGAAACGACGGGCCCCGAAATCTGGCGCGACACTGAAGGAAAGGTCGACATTCTCGTGGCAAGCGTCGGCACCGGCGGCACGATCACGGGCACCGGGCGCTATCTCAAGGAGAAAAATCCCGCGCTTTACGTCGTGGCGGTCGAGCCCGCCTCGTCGGCCGTCTTAAGCGGCAAACCCGCCGGCCCCCATGAAATCCAGGGCATCGGCGCGGGGTTCGTGCCGGGCGCGCTTGACACCCGCATCTACGACGAGGTGCTTGCGATCACCAACGAGGCGGCCTTTGAAGCAACGCGAAACGCCTGCCGCGACGACGGCATCCTCGTGGGAATCAGCTCGGGGGCGGCGCTTGCCGCCGCCTACAACCTGGCCGCCCGGGATGAAAACAAGGGCAAAACGATCGTCGTCATCCTGCCCGATACGGGCGAGCGCTATCTCTCGACACCCGTTTTCAGCGCATAAAGCGGCACTTCGCGCCGATTTTTGCAAACAAAAAGGCCCGCCGCGAGCGCCGAAAAAGAGGCGCAATGCGCGCGGGCTTCTTCTTTATGCGGCCCTTTTTGCAGGGCCGCGGGCCTTTTTAAAAGGCGCTTTCCCGAAAAGTTAGAGCAGCCGCACGGGCGACTTGATGCTCACCACGCACCCCGTGGCATCCAGGCTCAGCTCCTTTTCGACAATCGAAGCGAGCGTCACCTGATCGACGTACTGCTCGATCACGTCCTTCAAGCCCATCCAAACGTTGCGCGTGGCGCACGTCTCGCTTCTTTCGCAGGAGTTCGGGTTGCTCAAGCACGGCATGATGGTGGGCGTGGCCTCGGTGGCGCGAAGAATCTGCCCCAGGGTGATGTCTTTGGGGTCAAGCGCGAGGCGATAGCCTCCTTGATTGCCGCGCGCCGTCAAGAGCAGCTTGTACTTGTGCAGCGCCGCCACGATCTGCTCGAGATACTTCTTGGAGACTCCCTGCCGTTCGGCAATGTCCTTGAGCGACACCCAGTCGTACTCTCCCTGGTTTTGCGCCAGATCGAGCATGAGTCTGAGCGCATAGCGCGTTTTGGTGGAAATTTTCATCGCATTCCGGCGAGGTTGCCCTGGACTCAAAAGGCCAAAGCGGCGTCGCCGTCTCCTTTTGCTAAAAATTAAAAAACCCCGGCGGGGAGAAAAGCTTGAAAGCATCCCCGCGGGCGCGGCCTGCTTCGGGCCGATTGGCTCGCACTGTCAAACGGCAACGGGCCCCGCCGCAGTCTGCACTGCAAAAGGGCCAAACAAGCCGCGCTGCTTTTTCCGCGCCTGCGGGTTTGGGACAAAAGCAGACCTCGCCCCTCAAAAAAGAGAGCCGCCCCGAAGGCGTGCCTGCGCAAAAATTGTTTGCGCTCGTGCACGGACGCGCCCCTCATTTCCGCCCCCTTTTGCCGCACAAGGCGCAAACAAAGGCGAAAAAAAGAAGGAGGCTTCCCAAAAAGAGGTGATGAAGAAGCATCCTCAAAGCGCTGTCAAAACGACAGAAAAACGTCTGAAATTCAGGGTTGCAGTTTTTTTGTGAAAGGCCAGGGTGTGGAACCAATTTCATTTTTGTTGAGTATACCAAACGCATAGCTTCACATTCCCTAGGCAAACTACTCGCTTTTGCTGATCTTTTCCCCACAGCGGCACGCCAAAAAATGCCGCAAGCCTTGCGCGGTACAATCTTCGCGCTCATCGATCCTGCGCCGAAGGCGCCGCCCTTTGGCTGATTTCGCGGGGTTCATGCGCCGCCTGCTTCCTTTCTTTTTTCCGTCACCTCGCCGCCCTTTTTTGCCTATGCCCGACACCAGCGCCGCCGCCGACATCACCCGCGCACGGCTTGTGAGCCTGCGCCAATGCCGCACGCTTGCCGACCTTGTGCCGCTAAGGGCCCGGGAGCTTCCCGAAAAGCCTGCGCTCGTGCAGTTTGACCGCGCGGCAAACCTCTGGCGGCGCGTCACTTACAGGGAGCTTTTGGAGCGCATCCGCGCCTGGCAAAAGGCCCTTTGCGCCCTCAACCTCAAGCGGGGCGCGCGCGCGGCCGTGCTGCTTAACAATTCGGTTGCCGCGGTCACGGCCGATCAGGCGATCATGGCCAACGCCCTCATCCCGGTGCCGCTGCACGCGATCGACACGCCGGGGTCGTCGGCCTACATCCTTGCCGACAGCGGCGCCGAGTGCCTCATCACGAACACGCACGAGCGCTGGGAGGCCATTGCGGCCGCAGGCATCGTGCTCGAAAACCTCAAGACAGTCGTTCTCACCGAAGAAGAAACACCCGCAGGCCAAGTCCCGCGCGGGCCGCGCGTTCTGGGGCTCTCGGACTGGCTTGCGTCGGGGGCGAAGACGCCCGAGGCCGACCTTCCCGCAGGCCCCAGGCCCGACGATCTTGCGGCCATCGTCTACACCTCGGGCACCACGGGCAAGCCCAAGGGCGTGATGCTCACGCACGACAACGTGCTTAGCAACATCATCGCCACGCTCGAGCACATCGCGCCCGCCCCGGGGCCCGACTACATGTTCCTGTCGTTTCTGCCGCTCTCGCACACCTTTGAGCGCACCGCGGGCTACTACCTGCCGCTTGGCATGGGGCTGACGATCACGTTTACGCGCTCGATCATGCTTCTAAACGAAGACTTTCGGATCGTGCGGCCCGACGTGCTCATCAGCGTGCCGCGCGTCTACGAGCGCATCTACGCGCGCATCAACGACAATCTCCGAAAGTCCCCGGCCTTGGCGCGGCGCCTTTTTAAGGCGTGCGTGGCCGTGGGCTGGAGAAACTTCTGCCGCGCCAACCGCATGCCCGTGCCGGCCTCGCCCTGGGCCTGGCTTGACGCCCTGTCCTGGCCCGTTCTCAAGCGGCTCGTTGCCGACAAGGTCACGCGCGCCTTCGGAGGCAACCTCAAAATCGCCATTGCAGGAGGCGCGGCGCTCAATGCGCGCGTGGCTCGCCTCTTCTGCGGCCTGGGCTTGGCTTCCATCCAGGGCTACGGCATGACCGAAACCTCGCCCATCATCGCCGGCAACTCCCTGCGCATCAATCAGCCCGACACGGTCGGGACGGTGTTTCCCAACCTCGAGGTGCGGCTTGCTCCCGAGACGCACGAAATTCAAGTGCGCGGCCCCTCGGTCATGAAGGGCTACTGGAAGCAGCCCGAAGAAACCGCGCGCGTGCTCTCGCCCGACGGGTGGCTCTCGACGGGCGACATCGGGGAATTCAACGAGCTGGGGCTGCTGCGCATCCGCGGCCGCATCAAGGAGATCATCGTCACGAGCACGGGCGAGAAGGTCCCGCCCGTTGATCTGGAGCTCGCGCTTGAAACCGACCCGCTGTTTTCCCAGACCTTCGTCGTGGGCGAGGCGCGCCCCTTCATCGCCTTTGTCGCCGTGCTCGATCCCGGCGAATGGAAAAAGCTTGCCGCAAGCCTCTGCGTCAACCCCAAGGACGAGACGGCGCTCAAAAGCGCGGCCGTGCGCTCGGCCGTTTTAAAGCGCGCCCGCGCCGCCGCCCGCGGCTTTCCGCACTATGCGCTGCCGCGCAACGTCGCGTTAACGCTTGAGCCCTGGACAATCGAAAACGGCTTTCTGACGCCCACGCTCAAACTCAAGCGCGGGCCTCTTTCAGAGCACTTTGCCCGCACGATCGAAGAGCTCTACGCGGGACACGAGCGCAGGCAGACCCCGTAAGAAGCGCCCGGAGACGCCCGCAGACGGCCGCTTGCAAAGCAGGGACTGCGCCCGCCGGCCGTCCGGGTTTTGGTTAAAAAGCAAAAGCCCGGCACTGCTCGTCTACAATGCGCAGACCTTTGAAATTTTTTGACTTTTGGTTTTTTCATGCCTGAACAATCCACCTATCAGGTCGGCAAGCTGCTCCCCAACTGGGTGATTCACCTCACCGACAGCGTGATGGAGTACTACATCAAGCGCTATCTCAACTGCGACCCCATCGTGCTTGACCGTCCGCCCGCTCCGCAGCCGGGACACCAGTACATGCTCTATGCGCACATCCCGTTTTGCAAAACGCTGTGCACGTACTGCACGTTTCACCGCTTTCTCTTCAAGGAGCACAAGGCGCGCGAGTATTTCGTCAACCTGCGCCGCGAGATGGACTACGTCAAGGCGCTGGGGTACGACTTCACGGCGATGTACATCGGAGGCGGCACGACGACGATTCTCGAAGACGAGCTCATCGCCACGATCGAGCACGCCCGCAAACTTTTCCCCACGATCAAGGAAGTCTCCTGCGAAACCGATCCCGCGCAGATCGCCACGCCCACTTTCCGCAACCTCAAGGGGCTTGTCGACAGAATGAGCATCGGCGTGCAGAGCTTTGACGACAGCATCCTCAAGCTCACCGACCGCTACGACAAGTTCGGCTCGGGCGCGTTGATCTACGAGCGGCTGCAGCAGGCCCTCGAGCTCTTTCCGGTCACCAACATCGACATGATGTTCGGCTTTCGCGGACAGGATCTCAAGATGCTGCAGCGCGACATGGACCTCATCGTCAAGCTCAATCCCCGGCAGGTGACCACCTACCCGCTGATGGTCACGAGCCAGACCAAAAAGAGCGTCAAAAACACCATCGCCGCCAAGGGCCTTGAGCTTGCCGATCAGTACCGCATCATCATGAACACGCTCGGCAGCCGCTACCGGCAGCTCACGAGCTGGACCTTCGGGCAGACCAACAACGAGGGCTTTGACGAGTACGTGGTCGACCACGACGAGTACGTGGGCGTGGGCTCGGGCGCGTTCTCCTTTTTGGGCGACAACCTCTACGTCAACACCTTCAGCCTGCACCGCTACGGGCTTCGCATCGCGCAGGGCAAGACGGGCGTGGAGCGGCAGCGCCACTTCGACAAGCACGCCGTGCTGCAGTACCGCCTGATGCTCGGCATCTTCTCGGCGCGCCTCTCGCGCAAATACTTCCGCGAAGTGCACGGCGTCAATCTTGACCGCGCGCTCTTTAAAGAAATGCTTGCGCTGCGCGCCATCGGCGCCATCAAGGACGACCCCGCCGACCCAGACCGCATCATCGTCACCGATGCGGGCAAGTTCCTGGGGCTTGTCATGCTCAAGGCCTTCTACTCGGGCATGGACAACGTGCGCGCCGAATTAAGAAAGCCTCTGCGCGACATCGACATGTAACCTTCTTTGCGCACCGCAACGCGCTTTTTCCTCTGCCGCGTCCCCAATTTTTTCGGGGCGCGGCATTTTGTTAAGCAATTTGACTTTCATCAAAGCCTGACAGCTTATCCCACCGGCGCCTTCCAACGGGGCGCCCGCAGGGCCCTCGCGTCAAGCCGCCCGCCGATTCTCCCGGATTCGCACGCGACAGTTTGAATTTTCCCTTTAATTTCAATTGTTCCTTTAAACAAAGGGGAAAGAAGAGACAGCGCCCCCTCGCAACACCCAGCAAACGCCTTCCGCAACAGGGCCCGCGCAGCCATGGGCGGGCGCACACTTTGAAACAAAAGAAAAATTTGAAAATTTCCGTAAAATCCGCCTGCCCGCGTACGGCCGCCCGTGCAGCGCACACAAGCAAAAACCGTCTCTTTATTTCCTGCACGCGGCCTTTTCATCATTCCCTGCGACTCAATCGGGGGCCTGTCGGCCCCGTCGTTTTCGACGCGCTTTCATAGACAAAAGCTCTCTTTCGAAACCGAATGCAGCCGCAGGGTTTTGTTGTTTTGACGCGTACGCAGTCGATGCCGGAGGCCTAAAAAGGACCGGCACAAGCTGGAGACAGCCGCAAAAACGGGGCTACTCAAACGCCCGTGACGCGGCTTTGCGCCGGCGGCAAACCTCATGCACACAGGAGATCCGTCCAGATGACAGGAAAAGTTATCCAGATCAAGACCTTCAATCCGCCGGCCGACGCCCGCGGCGAACAGGGTCCGGATTTTGTCGGCACCATCCGCAAGGGTGAGCTGCGCGGCATCATCAAAATCAATGAAGACCTCTGCGAGGCCTGCGACACCTGCCGCAAGGTCTGCCCGGTCAACGCCATCGAAGGCAAGCTTGGCGCCAAGCACAAGATCAACGACCAGCGCTGCCTCACCTGCGGCCAGTGCCTGATCTCGTGCCCGTTCAACGCCATCGAGCAGATGTCCTTTGTCGACGTCGTCGATCAGATGCTCGCCGACAAGAACAACATCGTGGTCGCCCACCCCTCTCCCGCGGTGCGCGTCTCGATTGCCGAAGAGTTCGGCGGCCAGCCCGGCGACCTCTCCACCGAGCAGATGATGAATGCGCTCGAGAAGGCGGGCTTCAAGACCTACGACGTCAACAGCTCGGCCGACCAGACCATCATGGAGGAAGGCACGGAGTTCGTGCGCAAGATCCAGTACTGGGTTCTCGGCAAGAGGGGCCCGGAGTTTGAGCGCGCCTCGCACCACCCGCTGCCGCACTTCACCTCCTGCTGTCCGGCCTGGGTGCGCAACTGCGAGACCTTCAACGCGGACTTCATCCCGCACCTGTCGACGGCCAAGTCCCCGATTCAGATGGGCGGCGTGCTCGCCAAGGTCTGGGCGCCGAAGTACCTCTACAACTGCGACCCGCGTCAGGTGAAGGTAGTGGCCGTCACCCCCTGCACGGCCAAGATTTTCGAAGCCTCGCGCCCGGAAATGGACACGGCCTGGCGCCACCACGTCAAGGCGGGCACGATTCCTGCGGACTCGCCGCGCTTTCCCGACATCGACGCCGTGCTCACGGCGCGCGACGTCGCCGAACTCTTCCGCCGCAAGGGCATCAATCCGCTTGAACTCCCGAAGGAGCGCAAGCGCGAGAACCTCGACGTCTACACGGGCGCGGGCACGATCTTCGGCACCTCGGGCGGCGTGATGGAGGCTGCGCTGCGCACGGCCTACCGCGTGCTGATGGGCAAGGAGCTCGAGAGCGCCGACATCCTTCCCGTTCGCGGCAAGGATCACAGCTACGTCGAAGCCAAGATCAACCTTGCACTGCCTGAATTAAACGGCAAGAGCTTCGAGCTGCGCGTGTGCGTGGTCAACGGCGCCACCCAGTCCTTGAAGTACGTCCTCGACACCCTGCGCGGCGACCCCACCCGCTGGCACTTCATCGAAGTGATGAACTGCCCGGGCGGCTGCGTCAACGGCGGCGGCCAGCCCGTGCGCACCGCGGGCTCCGGGTGGCTCAACCCGCTCTTCCCGCTTCCCGTGGACATCTAACCGTTAGACCGACTACAAGGAATTTGAAATGACTCGCAACTATCAGTTCGAAGAACGCCCGGCCGGCGTCATTCTCGGCCGTCGCGGTCTGTTCAAAGTCGTGGGCTTGTGCGCGGTTGCCGCCGGCGCCACCGGCTGGGCGGTCTGCGATTTGATCTCGAGCCGCAACGAAGTGCTGCGCGCCCGTCAGGAAGGGCTCTACCGCGACGACAAGCTGTGCCGCGAACAGAACCTCACCTGCTCGCACCAGAACCCCGTCGTGCGCAAAATCTACGTTGACCTCGGCAGCGCTCCCATGGATGACACCATGTACGGGCTGCTGCACACCCACTACTACCCGCGCACGCAGCTTGCGCTGGCCAACCACTAATCGGGAGGGATGCACTTATGTCCAACAGCAACGACCGCATCCTGCGCTTTCACATCGGCGACAAGGTCTTCCACAGCCTCAACGCCATCCTCTGGTTCGCGCTCGTCATCACGGGCGGCATCGTCTACCTGTGCGACGTTGAAAACGCCACGGGCGAGATGCTCATGGCCTGGCACCTGGGCCTGGGCGTGGCCTTTACGATCAACCTTATCGGCTACATCGTCTTCGCTCCGCACCGCTTTGCCCTGATGCTGCACGCCTGCATGATCTGGGACAAGAACACGATTCTGTGGTTCCGCAACTTCGGCGGCTATCCGCGCCGGTTCTTCCACATCCCGCTCGGTCCCGTGGAAGTGCCCCCGCAGGGCCGCTACAACGGCGGTCAGAAGGCCTCCTACCTGCTCTTTACGGCCGCCATCGTGGCGCTCATCGTCACCGGGTGGCTGCTGTGGGTCTTTGGCCCGGCCATCGGCAAGGGCGCCTTCGTGACCTCGTTCTACCTGCACGTCTGGGGCTCGCTCATCATCACCGTGCTCGTGGTCTGCGCCCACATTCCGCTGGCGCTGCTGTCGATGTCGCACTTCATGGGCATCTGGCGCATCGGCACGGGCGACATCAGCTGGGAGGCCGCCGAGCACCACTCCCCCGTGTGGCTTGAAACGGACGTCGTGCGCACCAACATCGAAAAGTAGCCGCACGACAAAGCCCGCGCTCTCGCGCCCGCCCCTTTTTGCAGTCATCTGCAATCAGGCGCCGGCGCGAGCGAGGCTCTTAAAAACCAAACACCGCCCGCCAAGGAAATCATTCTCCTTTGCGGGCGGTTTTCTATGACTCCCGCTTTTTTCTCCTAAAATCAGGCCCTTGTGCGCATGCTCCGCACGCCTTGCGTCCATTTCTCTTTTTCTTTTGCAAAGGAGCCCTTCACCCATGCCAGCGCGCATTCCCCTGACCACGCCGAGCCGCCTTGAAACCCCCAAGGGACTGCGGCTTTACATCGGACTCTTCGGGCGGCGCAACGCGGGCAAGTCGTCGCTTGCCAACGCCCTCACCGGTCAGCACGTCTCGATTGTGAGCGACGTGGCGGGCACCACGACCGATCCGGTGGAAAAGGCCTGCGAGCTCGCACCGATCGGCCCCGTCGTCTTCATCGACACGGCGGGGGTCGACGACACGGGAAAGCTCGGGGGACTGCGCACGGCGCGCTCGCTCTCGGTGCTCGCATGGATGGACCTGGCGCTCATCGTGTGCGACGCCGCAGGACTCACCGACAACGAGCGCACGCTCATTGCCGCTTTAAAGAAAAACGAGACCCCGGGCATCATCGTTTTAAACAAAACGGACGCAGCCGCCCCAGAGGCTCTTGCCCGCACCAGGAGCGAAGCGCTCGCGCTCGGCTTTCCGGTCGTTGAAACGTCCGCTCTCAATCAGGACGGGATCGATGAGCTGCGCCGGTGCATGATTGCGGTTTTGCAGGAGAAGGCCTCGCCCGACAAGCCTCTCATGGGAGAGCTTGTCCGCCCGGGCGACACCGTCCTTTTGGTGACGCCCATTGATACGGGCGCGCCCAAAGGGCGCATGATCCTGCCGCAGGTGCAGGCCATTCGCGAGGTGCTCGACGCCGACGCCAAGTGCCTTGTGGTGCGCGAAAACCGTCTTGCCGAGGCCATTGCCGAGATGAAAACGCCTCCGGCCTTCGTGGTCACCGACAGTCAGGTCGTGCAGTCGGTCGTGAGCCAAACCCCCGCCTCGATTCCCATCACCACCTTTTCGATTCAGATGGCCGCAAGCAAAAGCGACCTGGTGGAGATGGCGCGCGGGGCGGCCATGCTCGACTTTTTAAAGCCTGGCGACAAGGTGATGATCTGCGAGACGTGCTCGCACCACCCGCAGCCCGACGACATCGGCCGCAAGAAGCTGCCGCGGTGGCTTGCGCAGAAAATCGGCGGCGCCCTTGACATTGACGTCGTCGTGGGAAAGGACTTTCCGGCCGACCTCACCCCCTACAAAATCATCCTGCAGTGCGGCGGGTGCGTGGTGACGCGCCGGCACATGCTCTCGCGCGTGCGCGCGGCCGCCGCCCAGGGCGTTCCCATGACCAACTACGGGGTTGCCATCAGCCACCTGCAGGGGGTTCTTGCGCGCGCGCTCGAGTTGCACCCCGAAGCGAAAAAAGCCTTTGACGAGGCGCACGCCGCACTTGAAAAGCGCTTTGCCGCGCACTGAGCGCGCTGAAAACCCCCGCTGCCGCCGCTTTGTTTTTTCTTTTTTGACACGCCGCCCTTTTGATGAAGTCCTTTGCCGCCCTGCTTGGCCAAACCGAGTTTTCGCCCGACGATTTGCTGCGCCTTTTGAGTGCGACAAACCCCGAAGATTGTGAAGCGCTTTACGCCAAAGCCTTTGCGCGCACGACGGCCGTGCACGGCAACACGATTTTTTTCCGCGGCCTCATTGAAATCAGCAACATCTGCACCTACGACTGCCGCTACTGCGGCATCCGCAAAAGCAACCGGAATGCAGTGCGCTATACGCTGGACAAAAACGAAATCCTTGAGGCCGCGCGCTATGCGCTCAAAGCGGGCTACGGGTCGGTGGCGCTGCAAAGCGGCGAGCGCGACGACGCGCGCTTTGTCGCCTTCATCGAAGAGGTGCTCGCCGCCATCCACGAGATGAGCGTCAGGGAGTTTGGCATTGCCAATGGCTGCGGCATGACGCTCTCCTTTGGCGAGCAGACGCGGCAGACCTACGAGCGCTGGGCCGAGGCCTCCGGAAACCGCTCGGCGCTGCGCTACCTTCTTCGCATTGAAACAAGCAACGAGGCGCTTTTTGCGCACCTGCACGCAGGACGCGGCAGCGCACAAAAAACGCTCTCCGCGCGCTTTGAGGCCCTGCGGCTTTTGCGCGAGACGGGCTATCAGGTGGGCACGGGCGTCATGATCGGCATCCCGGGGCAGAGCGCCGAAGACCTCGTGCGCGACATCCTCACCTTCAAGGCGCTTGACGTCGACATGCTCGGCATGGGGCCCTACCTTGTGAGCCACGGCGGGGACATGATCAATGAGGGCATGATGCCCAGGGAGCCCCTTTTGCGGTTGACGCGCAACATGCTTGCGGCAACGCGCCTTGCGCTTCCCACGGTCAACATCGCCGCCGCCACGGCGCTTGAGACCCTGCAGCCGGGAGCCCGCTCGCTTGGCGTCTTGTCGGGCTGCAACGTGATGATGCCCAACGTCACCCCGCAGCGCACGCGCGCGGCCTACCAGCTCTACGACAACAAGCAGGGCACGGAGTCCGAGCCCGAGAGCAACGTCGCCCTCGAAGAGGAGCTCGTGCGCATCACGGGCCGCACGATTGCCCGAAACCGCTTCGGGTCGTCGGCGCACTTTCGAGCGCGCCAGGGCAACCGCGCCGAAGACTGAGCGCGCCCAGCCCCTTTTTTACCGGATGCGGTTTTCGAGAATGTCGCGGCAGAGGCTTTGCACGTCGTCGCGCACGCAGTCAAAGCCGTGCGCGGCGGCCCACTCGTCAATGGGCGTGCCCTCGTTGTAGCCCGTTCTCACCAGAGCCGCGCGCACGCCCGCGGCCCTCGCTGCTAGCGCGTCATTGGCCGAGTCCCCCACCATGAGCGCCTCCGAAAGAGACACTCCCAGCTGCCGGCAGGCCAAAAGAAGCATGTCGCCCTCGGGCTTGGGATGCGCGGTGTCGTCGCCGCAGATCACCGCATCAAAGGTTGTCTCAAGGCCGCTGCGCTCGATGAGGTCTTCGGTCATCACGCGCATCTTGTTGGTCACAAGCGCCACCTTAAGTCCCGCTTCCGAGAGCGCGCGCACGCCCTCAATGGCGCCGGGGTAGAACTTTGCGGGCGCATTCATCTCCCGCACCGCCCTCGCGTACTCGCTCATCATGGCCGAGAGCGTCTGCTCGGTGGGAAAAATGCCGCGCGCCTCGCACACGCGCTCAAAAAGAACGCGCGCGCCCTTTCCCACCATGCGGCTGATCTCTTCGACCGTAAAGGGGCGCAGCCGCACCACCTTCATGATGGCGTTGACGCCCTCGGTCAATTCCGGCGCGGAATCCACAAGCGTGCCGTCCAAATCAAACATCACCGCGCGAATCATGCGCTCATGCCTCCCGTCAGAGCTCTTGTTGCGCCAAGCGCGCCTTCATTTTCGGGCGCGCGCGACAAGTCCTGCGCAAATTCAAGAATCATGTCGTTCCAAACGGCTCCGCCGTGCACCGAAGCCGAGCGCCCGATGAGCACAAAGCCAAGCTTTGCGTACCAGGCAATCTTTTCGTCCTTGCAGGTGAGCACGCACCCGCGCCGGCCTTCGCTGCGGGCGGCGTCAATGACCGCGCGCATCAAGGCCGCGCCGATTCCTTGTCGCCTGCAGGAGGAGAGCACGTTGATGCCGTAGACCGCCTGCCAAGCCCCGTGCGGGTCGTGCAGCGAGGCGTCCTCGTACATGACGTCTGCAATCGTGCGGCTGTTGATGACGGCGCCGTCGACAAAGCCTGCAACGCCCTCGGGCGTTTCGCAAAGCCAGAAGTGATCCGCAAAGACGGCCAGGCGTTTTCTGAACTGCTCCCTGCTGCAGGCCTCTGCCGGCGGAAAGCACGCCTCTTCAATGGCCGAGACGGCGTCCAGATCGTCCGGCCTTCCGCGCCGGATGCTGTAAGTCAGACTACTCAAACTTCTGCCCCTGCTCGCGCGTTGTCTTGAATTCAACGTCAGGCCAGTGCTTTTGCGTGGTCATGAGGTTGTAGATCGAGGTTGCCATGTAGCAGAGGTTTCCCTCGCTGTCGCGCGCAAGGCGATTGGCCTGCTCCTCGCAAAAGCGCTTTTTCGTGTCTTCGTCGGGAAAGACGAGCCAGCGGGCGGTGGCCACGTCGGTGGCCTCGTAAATGGCGTCGACCTTGTACTCGGTTGCAAGGCGCTGCGCCACGATTTCAAACTGCAGCGGCCCCACGGCGCCCAGCATCAGATTGCCGAACTCGCCCTCAAAGACCTGAATGGCGCCCTCTTCGCCCAACTCCTTTAAGCCCTGGTGCAGCTGCTTGCCCTTTAAGGGGTCGCGCGCGCGGGCCGAACGAAAGAGTTCCGGCGCAAAGTAGGGAATGCCGGTAAAGGCAAGCGCCTCGCCCTCGGTGAGGGTGTCGCCGATGTGAAGCTGCCCGTGGTTGTAGATGCCGATGATGTCGCCCGCGTAGGCCTCCTGCATGTGCACGCGCTCATTGGCCATGAAGGTAAGGGCATTGGCAATCTTCATCTCGCGCCCTTCGCGCACGTGCTGCACCTTCATGCCGGGCGTGTAGCACCCCGAGCAGACGCGGAAAAACGCGATGCGGTCCCGATGGCGCGGATCCATGTTGGCCTGAATCTTGAAGACAAAGCCCGTAAAGGGCTCTTCTTCGGGGCCGACCGTGCGCACGGTCGCATCCCGCGGCTGCGGAGACGGCGCCCAGTCAACGAGCGCCTGCAGCACGTCCTTGACGCCGAAGTTGTTGACGCCCGAGCCGAAAAACACCGGGCTTTGCTCGCCCTTGAGAAACTTTTCAAGCGAAAAGGGCTCCGTTGCGCCTTCAACGAGCTCGACGGCCTCGCGCACCGGTCCGATTTCCATGGGAAAGAGCTCGTCCAAGCGCGGGTTGTCGAGCCCCTCGATCAGCTCGGTGTCCTGCGCAAGCTTTTCGGTGCCCGGCGCAAAGCGCACGAGGTGGTTGTGAAGCAGTGAAAACACGCCCCTGAAGGTCTTGCCCATGCCGATGGGCCAGGTAATCGGCACGCACTGAAGCTTTAATACGGACTCGATTTCCCCCAGCAAATCCAGGGGGTCGCGCACCTCGCGGTCGAGCTTGTTGATGAACGTGATGATGGGCGTGTTGCGCATGCGGCAGACTTCAAGCAGCTTGATCGTCTGCGCCTCCACGCCCTTGGCCGCGTCGATCACCATGACGGCCGCGTCGACGGCCGTGAGCACGCGGTAGGTGTCTTCCGAGAAGTCCTCGTGCCCGGGGGTGTCGAGCAGGTTGATGATGTGTCCCTGGTACTCGAACTGCATTACGGAGCTCGTCACCGAGATGCCGCGCTGCTTTTCAACCTCCATCCAGTCGCTGGTGGCGTGCCGCGCGGCCTTGCGTCCCTTGACGGCGCCCGCCATCTGAATGGCGCCGCCAAACAAAAGGAGCTTTTCGGTGAGCGTTGTCTTGCCCGCGTCGGGGTGGGAGATGATGGCAAATGTGCGGCGTCGCTTGACTTCCCGCTGAATGGCTTGCTTGGACATGAAAAGAAAAAAACGGCTCTGCGCGCTGCCCGCAGCCCGGGCGGCGTCCGCAGGCCTTCACGAATAAAAGGGGCGGAACAAAAACAAATGAAACGGTGACAAAGCGGCGGCGAAACGGCGGCGAAACGGCGGCGCAGCGAGGGCGCGGCGACGGCAAGAGGCCGGGCGGCCCGGCGCCGCTCCTTATCAGACAAAAGAGGCAGCCGGATGCGTCCATCCGCAGGCGGCGTATTTTCGCCTATTTTGCCTGCCGACGCGAAAATTGCCGCGAAAGCGCTTGCGCGGCGGGCCCTCTACAATGAGGCCCAATGCGGCCCGACACGGGCCGCCATCATCGGCCGCCTTGCGCGGCAAGCCCAACAGGCGGGCCAACAACGAAGGAGAATTCTTATGGGCTACTTTCCCGCGTGGAAGCTCAAGACAGACGGCATCATTGCTCCCGACGAACGTCTTCCCGCCGCACAGATGGCCGCGCTCGGCGTGCAGCACGTGGTCGCCATGTTCGGCTCGACCATCCTCGCTCCTCTGTTGATGGGCTTTGACCCCAATGTCGCCGTTCTCATGAGCGGCATCGGCACGCTCATCTTCTTTCTGATCGTGGGCGGGCGCGTGCCGAGCTACCTCGGAAGCTCCTTTGCCTTCATCGGCGTGGTGATCGCGGCCACGGGCTACACGGCGGGCTCGGGGTTAAACGCCAACATTCCTCTGGCCTGCGGCGGCATCATCGTCTGCGGCCTTGTCTACTGCCTCATTGCGCTTGTCGTCATGTACACGGGCGTTGAGTGGGTGGAAAAACTCATGCCCCCGGTCGTTACGGGCGCCGTGGTGGCGGTCATCGGGCTCAATCTCGCGCCCACGGCCGTCAAGAGCGTGGGGCCCACCAATTTCGACGCCTGGATGGCGCTTGTCACCGTGCTCTGCGTCGGGGCCGTGGCGGTCTACACGCGGGGACTGCTGCAAAAGCTCCTCATCCTTGCGGGGCTGGCGATGGCCTATTTCATCTACTTCATCCTCGCCAACGTCATGGGCTACGGCAAGCCGATTGACTTTGCCACGGTGGCCGCGGCCGACTGGCTCGGCGTGCCGACATTCCATGCGCCGGTCTTTAACGTCGACGCGATCTTTCTGATCGTGCCCGTGGTGATCATTCTCGTTGCCGAAAATCTGGGCCACGTCAAGGCCGTGACGGCAATGACGGGCCGCAACCTCGATCCCTACATGGGGCGCGCCTTTTTGGGCGACGGCGTGGCCACAATCGTTGCGGCAAGCGTGGGCGGCACGGGCGTGACGACCTACGGCGAGAACATCGGCGTGATGGCCGCCAACCGCGTCTACTCGACGCTGCTTTTCGTGATTGCCGCGGCCTTTGCCATCGTGCTTGGGTTTTCACCCAAGTTCGGCGCCGTGATCCAGACGATTCCGCAGCCCATTCTGGGCGGCACCTCGATCGTGGTCTTCGGCCTCATCGCCGTGGCGGGCGCGCGCATCTGGGTGGTCAATCAGGTCGATTTCGGCAAAAACCGCAACCTCATCGTGGCGGCCGTGACGATGATTCTGGGCGGGGGCGACTTCTCCCTCACGGTCTTTGGCTTTACCTTCGGCGGCATCGGAACGGCTACCTTCGGCGCGATCATCCTCAACGCCATCATGAGCTTTGGGGAAAGGCGCTGACGGCTCCCCTTTCCTTTTTCCCGGCGCGAAAAAGCGCGCAAAGAAAAGTCGGCATCCGTAGAAAGTCCTTCGGATGCCGACTTGTCCTCTGGCACCGCGTCAAAGGGCTCGAAATCAAAGAATCCTTTGGCAGCCAAGAGGCCTTGCAAGGCCGAAAAAAGTCAGGCGCCGCAAGGCTTTGCGGCTGAATCTAGTTTTTTGAGTCAGGGGCATAAATCGCCGCACCCTTTGGGGCGCGCCGGCCCCCTCCTCCTCTTTTTTCAACCAATCAAGGCCGATTCTCCAGGAAGCGGTAGACGACCTCCACGGCCTTCTGAAGAATGGCGTCTCGCTTTTCGAGCGGCGTTCCCGGCGCAGCCTTCAGGTGCAGGGCCGCGTAGTAGCGCTCGCCTCCGGGCGCCACCAGAATGCCGTGATTGGCGCGCGTGGCGCAAAGCGCGTCCGACCCGGCGCCCGAGCGGTCATAGAGCGTCCAGCCCTCGGGCAGACGCGAGCGCAGCAGGTTGCCCGCCATCTTGTTGGCGGCAAGGTCTTCAAGCCACTGCTCTCTGGCCTTCTGCGAAAGGCCGCCGTCAAGTCTCTGCCAGGTGAGCGCCGCGTTGCTCGGCGTCGTGGTGTCGCGGTACTCGTTTTTTCCGCTGAGGTTTAAATCGGGCTCGAGCCGGTCGCTGCGGGTGACGTCGTCGCCCTTGGCTTTAAGCCAGGCGGTGAGCCCTTCGGGGCCTCCCGTGAGCACAAAAATGAAGTTGGCCGCCCGGTTGTCGCTTTGAGACAAGGCGGCGCGGCAGGCTTCCTTCAAGGTGACCCGGGTGTCGGGCTCAACCTCGCCGTACACGGGCGAGTGCGGCACAACGGGCGTGGTCTTGATGGGGGCGCTGCGGCTTTCAAGCCCCTCGTCGTAGACCCGGGCGCACTCAAGCGCCTTGACGGTGCTCGTGAGCGGAAACCGTTCGCGGCTTCTCCACTCAAGAAGCACCTTTCCGTTTGCGTCGCGAAGCGAAAGGCCGATGGCCGCGTCGTGCTCCTTTTCAATGGCCGCAAGGGCGCGCTGCGAGGCCTCGCCCGCCTGAGGCGCGGCCGCTGCGCAGCCGGCGGCAAGGCCAAGGGCCAAGCTTGCCAAGACGATCGTCTTTCCCGCACCCAGCCGCGCGCGCATTCTCGTTTGCGCGGCACGCAAACACGTCGCCGCCTTCGGGCGTCTGCGGTCATTGATGGAAAACATCGCAACTTCCTTTGATTTTCCAGTTGGTTGAAAAACAAAAAGGCGCCTTGCACGCAAAAGCCGCAAACCATCGAGCGGCTTTTGCCTTGCGCAAAGCGCCTTTGGCCGCGTGGCCCGCCTGAGGCTTGGGGCGGGCGCGCGGACTCTTTCCTTTTGGGCCTAGCGGCTGCGCTTTTCGAGCACGGGCTCGGTCACGCCCTTGACGCCAAGCAGCACGAGCGCCGTCAAGAGCGCAAGCTGCGGCCCGAGGTAGCCGTCCTTGGGGTCGTACCACTCCTTGACGTTGTGGTTGAACCCTTCGGCGCCGCCTCCGCCAAGCGTCGTCGCAGGAACGCCGCAGTTGATGGCGATGTTGTGGTCGGTCGAGGCCACGTCGTACTTCTTGAGTTCAATGCCAAGCGCCTGCATCGCCGCGCGGGAGGCCTGCAGCACGCTTGCCGTATCGGCCTGCTGTCCGCCCGGACGGTGCCCGATGGGTTCAAGGCGCAGCTTCACGGCATCGTCGCCCTGCGCATTCCAGCGCGCGTTTTCTTCGCGCTCGGCGGCCTCGAACAGGGGCAGTATCTGCGCTTCAAGCTCGTCGAGCTCGCGGGCGCCGGCGCTGCGCATGTCAAGCTCCATCTCGCAGTGCGCGGCGATGGAGTTGACCGTGGTGCCGCCCGAAATCGTGCCGCACGTAAAGGTGGTCTTGGGATCGCTGCAGGTCTGCAGATCAGAAATCTTGGCGATGGCGCGCCCCATGGCGTGAATCGCCGAGGGAGAACCGAAATTTTTCCAGGAGTGTCCGCCCGGGCCGTCAAAGTGCACGCGGTAGCGCTTGGAGCCCGTTGCGGCCGACAGCACCCGGTGAATGTCGACGCCGTCAATCGAGATGAAGCCGTCAATGGGCAGTCCCGACTTGTGAAAGAGGTACTTCGAGCCGCGCAGGTCGCCGTTTCCCTCTTCGCCCACGGTGCAGACAAAGTAGAGGTCTCCCACGGTCTCGATTTTTTCTTCCTGCAGCGTGCGCAGCACCTGCAGAATCACGGCCAGTCCCCGGGCGTCGTCGCTGATGCCGGGCGCGTGCAGGATGCCGTTTTCCTCACGCACCTTGACGTCGGTGCCGGCCGGGAAAACCGTATCCTGGTGCGCGGCAAGAACGAGCACGGGCCCGTTGCCCGAACCGCGGCGCACGGCCACGACGTTGCCCTCCGGGTCCATCGTCACGTCGGAGAGTCCGAGCGCCTTGAAGCGCTCCATGAGGTTGAGCCCTCTTTGCTTTTCATGAAAAGGAGGCGCCTCGACTTCCGTGATCGCAATTTGATCGGAGAGCGTGAGCTTCTCGTCGCGCTTGATGTCCGAGAGCGCGGCCGCAACGGCGGGCAGCGCAAAAAGCGCCTGCGTGCGCTCGGTGACGTGCGCCAGCACCGGCGCAAGCTCCTTGGGATTGCTCATAACTTTCTCTGTGCCTCCTCTTTGGAAAAAAGCATGTTGACTCACAAGCGCAATTTATCGGATTTCACGCGTGCATTCGGGTTAGCGGCGCAGCTTGAGTCCGGCCAGGGCCGCAGCCATGGCGCCCACGGGCTTGGCCGCGGGCTTTTGGCGCCCTCCGGCCGAGGCGGCGCCGTGCGCCGCACGAGAATCTGACTTTGCCGCCGCCTTGCCGCCGCGCGAGCGCATCGAGAGGCTGATGCGCTTTCGCGCCACGTCAACCTCAAGCACGCGCACCTTCACGATGTCGCCCACCTTGACCACGTCTCTAGGGTCTTTCACAAACCGGTCGGCTAGTTCCGAGACGTGCACAAGGCCGTCCTGGTGCACGCCGATGTCGACAAAGGCACCGAAGGCGGCCACGTTGCTCACCACGCCTTCGAGCACCATGCCGGGGACAAGGTCGCTTACCTCGCGGACGGCTTCCGAAAATTTTGCGGTCTTAAATTCCGGACGGGGATCGCGCCCTGGCTTTTCAAGCTCGACAAAAATGTCGCGCACGGTCGGAATGCCGAACGTGTCGTCGACAAAGTCGGCCGCGCGCAGCTTGCTTAGCACCGCGTGGTTGCCGATCAATTCCTTAACGGACAACCCCGTCTTTTTCACGATGCGCTCGACAACCGGATAGGACTCGGGGTGCACGGCCGAGGCGTCAAGCGGGTTGCTGCCGCCCGGAATGCGCAGAAAGCCCGCGGCCTGCTCAAAGGTCTTGGGGCCGAGCCGCGGCACCGACAGCAGCACCGTGCGGTCGGCAAAGGCGCCGTTGGCGTCGCGATAGGCCACGATCGCGCGAGCCTGCGCGGCGCTCAAGCCCGCCACGCGCTGCAGCAGCGCCGCCGAAGCCGTGTTGACGTCCACTCCCACGGCGTTGACGCAGTCTTCGACCACGGCGTCGAGCTTGCGCGCCAATTCCGTTTGATTCACATCGTGCTGATACTGCCCCACGCCGATTGCCTTGGGGTCGATCTTGACGAGTTCGGCCAGGGGGTCCTGCAGGCGCCTTGCAATCGAGACCGCGCCGCGGTAGCTCACGTCAAGGTCGGGCAGCTCGGCAGCCGCCGCAGCCGAGGCCGAGTAAACCGAGGCGCCCGCCTCGCTTACCACTACCTTGGTGAGATTGAGTTCGGGGTGCGCGGCGATCAGGTCTGCGGCAAGCTTGTCGGTTTCGCGGCTTGCCGTGCCGTTGCCGATTGAAATCAAGGCCGCGCGGTGGCGCCGCGCAAGGTCGGCGAGCTTTCGTATCGACCCCTGCCAGTCGCGGTGCGGCTCGTGCGGGTAAATGACGCACGTCTCAAGCACGGCGCCTGTCTCGGAAATCACCGCCACCTTCACGCCCGTGCGAATGCCCGGATCAAGCCCGATGACGGCCTTGTGGCCTGCGGGAGCGGCAAGAAGAAGGTCCTTCAAGTTGGTGCCGAAAACGCCGATTGCCTCCATCTGCGCCTTGTCGCGCACGCGGGAAAAGAGTTCGCTTTCAATCGTCGCAAGGCACTTGACGCGCCAGGTCCAGCGCACGACGCCCGAGAGCCACTGATCGGCGGGCTCCCCCTTGTTTTGCAGGCCCAAAAACTCGGCAATTTTCGTCTGGCACGGGTGCACGGGCAGCGCTTCCTCGTCTTCGCTCAAAAGCATGCGCACGGTGAGCACCCCCTCCTGGCGGCCGCGAAAGACGGCAAGAGCCCGGTGCGAGGGAATCTCGCTCATGGCCTCGCTGTAGTCAAAGTAGTCGCGAAACTTTGCGGCCTCGGCGCTCGTTTCCTTCTCGGGCACGACCGTGGAGACGAGATAGGCGTTGTTCCAGAGAAATTCGCGCAGCATCTCGAGCATGTCGGCGTTTTCCGCAAAGCGCTCGGCAAGGATGTCGCGCGCGCCATCAAGCGCTGCCTTTGTGTCGGCCACGCCCTTGTCGGCATTGACGTAGTCTGCGGCCGCCGTCTGGGGGTCAAGCGAGTGGTCGGCCAAAAGCGCCTCGGCAAGGGGCTCGAGCCCCGCCTCGCGGGCAATCTGCGCGCGGGTGCGGCGCTTGGGCTTGTAGGGCAGATAAAGGTCTTCCAGGCGCTGCTTGGTGTCGGCCGCCTCGATCTGGTCTTTGAGCTCTTCGGTGAGCTTGCCCGCGTCTTCGAGCGCCTTCAAAATCGCCGCGCGTCGCTCTTCGAGCTCGCGCTCGTAGATCAGCTGCTCCTCGAGGTTTCTCAACTGCGTGTCGTCAAGGCCTCCCGTGGCCTCCTTGCGGTAGCGGGCGATGAAGGGGACCGTGGCGCCGTCGTCCAAAAGCGCCACGGCGGCGGCAACCTGCTCAACGCGCGCGTCAATGGCCTTGGCAATGTGGCGGGCAATACGTGCCTCAACGGCAGAAGAAAAATCTGTCATAGCTCCAAAACAAACAAAAAATGGGAAAAAAGTGAGGGGCTCGGGAAGGCTTGAAAGTGCTCGGGCGTACTCGGACGGGCTCAGTCCACGAGCGCCGCCAAAAGCAGCTTCACCACTTCCTGATCCTTGGCAAGCCAGGCCTTGTGCCGCAGCGTCTGCATGGCGGCGTTGAGCTCGCGCGAGGCCTCTGAATCCGCCTCGTGATAGGCAAAGTGAAGCTGCAGGAGGCCCTCGCGGGCCTCGATCGTGATGTCTAGCCGCGAGTCCGGAATCGGACCGCAGGCGGGCACAAGCGTCGTGAAGCGCTCGGGAGCGCAGAGCTCGGCCACGTCGGAGACGACAAGCGAGCCTCCGAAGTCAAGCTCGCGGGCAAGCCTTGTTTTCCCGTCGTCGCTTGCGCATGGCGTTACGCGGCTCGCCTGCATGTTTTCGACATAGTCGTGCGGATTGCGGGCGAAGTCTTCAAGCCCCACCCAGAGCTTGTCGCGGGTGAGTCCCCGCGCAAGATACGCACTCAGATCGATCGTGTGTTCAAAAACCTTCTGCATGGGCGCCAAAGTCAAAGCAATCAAGCACGGTGCGGGCATTGTAGCGGCCTTGCGCCGCAACCCGAACGGCCCCGGGAGGCCACCGCAAAAAGCGCGTCAGTTTCTGAGCACGGCCGAGCGGCGCGTGCCGTCTTGCAGCCGCCTTTCAAGCCACTGGCTGTAGCGGCTCATCAAAAGGCTGCAGAAGAAGTAGATGGCGGCCACAAAGATGTAGCCCTCGCGGAAGAAGTCGCGCCAGGCCGCGTCGCCCAATGCAAGCTGCAGGCTGCCCGTGAGGTCAAACATCGACACCACGGTCACAAGCGACGTGTCCATGAACATCGAAAGAAGGTTGTTCACAAACGAGGGAATCACCGCCACGAGCGCCTGCGGCAGGATGACGTGCACGTACTTTTGAAAGGCAGTGAGCCCGAGGGAGTCAGCCGCCAGGTACTGCCCCTGCTTGATCGTCTGCAGGCCGCCGCGCACGGTCTCGGCCATGTAGGCCGCCTGAAAGAGGATGATGCCGCCGGCAACGCGCCAGAAGGGATCGATGCGCACGCCCGAAGGCAGCAGCAGCGGAAAGACGAAGCTTGCGACAAAAAGCACGGTGATAAGCGGCACGCCGCGCACGAGCTCGATGTAGCCCGTGCTGAGCGCGCGCACCACGGGCAGCTTGCTGCGGCGCCCGAGCGCGAGCACGATGCCGATGGGCGTTGAGACGCCGATGCCCAAAAGCGTGAGGATCACGGTAAGAGGAAAGCCGCCCCAGCTGTCGGTGGCCACGTACTGCAGCCCGGCAAAGCCTCCGTACATGAGGCCGAAGAAGGCGGCAAAGGCCGCCACCCACCCCCAGAGGATGACGCGCGCGCCCGTTCGCGTCCAAAGCCGCGGGCAGGCCGTCACAAGCAGCATGGCGATGATTGCGAATGTGGCCGCGGCCGGCCGCCACTGATCCTCATAGGGGTAGCGCCCGAAAAGAATCAGGCGCCACTTTTCAGTCACAAACCCCCAGCAGGCGCCGTCGGCTTTGTAGCAGGCCTGGGGGTCTGCGCGAAACACCGCCTCAAAGACGCCCCAGTCAAGAAGAAAGACCGCCGCCACGGCCAGCAGAAAGACCGACACGACGGTGATGCCGGTTGCGGCGCTTGAGTAAAAAAACCGTGCGCGGATGCGCGAGAAAAGGCTTTCATTCATGTCCATGTCCCCTTTTTCACGCGCTATCTCGGCGCGCGCATCACGCGCGCATTGAGCGAATTCATCAGAACGCTGATGATGAGATTAAGAAAGAGGTACACGGCCATGATGATCACGATCACCTCAAGGGCCTGCCCCGTGATGTTAATTGAGGAGTTGCCCACGGCGACGATGTCCGGGTACCCGATCACCACGGCAAGCGACGAGTTCTTCGTGAGGTTCATGAACTGGCTCGTCAGGGGCGGAATCGCAAGCCGCATCGACTGCGGAAAGACGATGTAGCTCACAACCTGCGTCTTCGTAAGCCCCAGCGCCATGCCCGCGTCCCACTGCCCGCTTGAGACCGCAAGCACGCCCGCGCGCACGATTTCTGCAATCGCAGCCGACGTAAACATCGTGAGCCCCAGCCACAGCGCAAGAAATTCGGGCGACAGAGCCGATCCCCCCACCGTCATGAAGCCCTCGACCTGGGGCTTGCTCCAGCCTCCCACGACGCCAAAAAGGCACCAGACGACAAGAAGCACGACCGCCGCCCCCGCAAGTCCGATCAGGGCGGCCACAAGGTCCGTGACGCGCCGCCGCCAGATTTCGCGAAGAAGAAGGGCGGTGAGCACCGCGGCGATGACGCTGGCAAGCAGCGCCAGAGACGTCTGCTGCGGCACGGCAACGTAAAGGCCCGCTTTGGAGAGCAGCGCCCAGTCGCCGAGCCTTAAAGGCTCCGTGCTCATCGGCAGCAGCTCGGTGATGAGCATGTAGATGGCAAAGAGCTGAATAATGAGCGGAATGTTGCGGTAGAACTCGACGTGCGCGGTGCCCAGCATGCGCAGAATCGGGTGCGAGGCAAGCCGCATGAGGCCCACCACGACGCCTAACACGAGCGCTGAGACGGCCGCAAAAAACGACACGCGGATGGTGTTGAGAACGCCGTTGACGAAAGCCTTTAAAACCGAGTCCGTCGACTCAAAGGGCAGCAGCGCCTCGCCGATGTCAAAGCCCGCCGAACCGCTTAAAAAGGCAAAGCCGCTTCGAATGTTGCGCTCGGCGAGGTTTTCCCCGACATTGTTGGCAAAAAGCCAGAAGGCAAGCGCAATGGCCGCGAGCACCGCAATCTGAAGCGTCCACTGCGTGCGCCGCCGAGACCGTTCCCGGCGGCGAAAAGCTGCGTCGCCCTGCATCGGGGGTTGGTAGTCGGTCGGAGGCATCAGTGGAAAACTCCTTTGTCAGCTCGCAAAAAGCGCGCGGGGGTTGATTAGGCAAAAGGGCCCGAAACAGGCGTCCGGAGAAAGGCGGCAAGCGGCAAAACGCGGACAGGGCCCTTGAAAGCGCACCATTATAGGACCGGGCTTCAAAAGGGGACCTTGAAGGGAATCTCAAGGCGAGCCGGCAAAAAGGGCGCCCCAAAGCCCGGCGCAAAGAAAAAGGCGTCCTGAATGACCGGCCTCTTTGAGCCCATTCAGAACGCCGCTGCGGACGATTTTGACGGGCGCCGTCAGCGGGCGCCCTGCCGTCGGGCAAAGCCCGCCAAAAGAGGCGGGCTCGCCAAACTAGCGGATCGGCATGGCGTACATCAGGCCGCCGTTGGTCCACAGGTTGTTGAGGCCGCGCGGGAGGTTTAGCGGCGTCTCAGGCCCGAAGTTGGCCGTCCAGCTCTCGCCGTAGTTGCCCACCTGCTTGATGATGCGGTACGACCAGTCCTTGTCGAGCCCGAGCAGCTTGCCCGTATCGTCGCCCGTTCCCACCAGACGCATCACCTGCGGGCTCTTGCTCGAGGCGCGCATGTCGTCGACATTGGCCTTGGTGATGCCGTTTTCCTCGGCCTCGACCATGGCGTAGAACGACCAGCGCACAATCTGGAACCACTCATCGTCGCCGCGGCGCACGGACGGCCCCAGGGGCTCCTTGGAGATCGTCTCGGGCAGGATCACGAAGTCCTGCGGGTTGCGGGCGCGCGTGCGGGCGCCCGCCAAGTCGCTCATGTCGGTCGTGTAGACCTGGCAGCGGCCGGAAATGAAGGCGCCCTGCGTGGCTTCCGTCGTGTCAAACATCACGGGCTTGTACTTCATCTTGTTGGCGGCGAAGTAGTCGGCAAGCGCCTGCACGGAGCTCGTGCCCGACTGCAGGCAGACGGTGGCGCCGTTGAGCTGCTTGGCGCTCGTCACGCCAAGCTTCTTGGGCACCATGAAGCCCTGGCCGTCGTAGTAGCTCACCGCGGCAAAGACCGCCCCCATCGAGGCGTCGCGCGTCAAGGTCCACGTCGTGTTGCGCACGAGAAGGTCGATTTCGCCCGACTGCAGGGCCGTAAAGCGCTGCGGCGAAGAAAGCGGCACGAACTTCGTCTTGGTCGAGTCGCCCAAAACCGCCGCGGCCACGGCGCGGCAGATGTCCACGTCAAGGCCCTTCCACTCGCCCTTGCTGTCGGCGTTGGAAAATCCCGGAGCCGCGGTGTTGACGCCGCAGACCACGTGGCCGCGCGCCTTGACCGCATCGAGAACCGGACCGGCCTCAGCAGCCGAGATGGACAAAACGGCGAGCGAAGCCGCTACTCCGAGAGCTTTGATGTTCATTTTCTTTTTCTCCTTGCCGCCGTCGTTTCGGCCGTCTGTCGACGGCTCGGTCAATCTCAGGTTCAAACGGCGCACATTTGCAACATATATGGCCGCAAAGTCTATCGAATCAGGGCCTTGCACCCAAAAGAAAGCGCAGGACGCCCTCGCCTGTCGTTGGCATTGATCAAGCTCTCTGAGCAGTTTTCCCAAGAAAAAACGCAAAACGAGCGCTGCGGCGCGCCGCGGGAGAAAAGCACGCTTTCGTAAAAAAGAGGTGAAAGGGCTGCGGCTTTGGCGCGAATTTTGCTTGAAGTCGCTCTGCTAAAATGCCAAACGTGTTGTTTTAAAAAGGATTTTTATGTCGGCTTCCTCGCAGATTCTCTGTTTGCTGATCCTCGTTTTGCTCGGGGGGTTCTTCTCTTTTGCCGAAATCAGCCTTGCCGGCGCAAGCAAGCTGCGCTTGAGCGCCATGGCCGACGACGGGGTGCCGGGCGCGCAGGCCGCGCTGCGCATCAAGAGCAATCCCGGACGCTACTTTTCAGTCATTCAGATCTGCACCAACATGGTGGCCATCCTGGGCGGCATCGTGGGCGAGTCGGTCTTTTCTCCCTACTTTGCCTTTGCCCTGGGGTTTGTGCTGCCGCCCGAGGCCGCCGAAAACACGGGATTTGTTCTCTCGTTTCTCATCATCACGCTTGCCTTCGTGATCTTTGCGGACTTGTTCCCGAAGCGCCTTTCGATGAACAATCCCGAGAAAAACGCCATCCGCTGCGTGCGTCCGATGGCGTTTTTAAGCAAGGTTCTCGGCCCTCTGGTGTGGTTTCTTGAGTCGATTTCAAACTACCTCATGGGGCTTTTGGGCATTCCGCTCAAGCCCCGCGACAAGATCACCACGCACGACATCCTCGCCTCGGTCATCGCAGGCGGCAACGCGGGCATCATCGCCCCGGGCGAGCAGGCCGTCATTGAAAACGTCTTCAATCTTGAGAACCGCCCCGTCACGACGGCCATGACCGCGCGCGAGTCCGTGGTCTACGTCACGATCGACGAAGACGAGCAGAGCGTACGGCGCACGATCAACAAAAACACCCACCATCACATCCTCGTGTGCAACGAGGACATCGACCACGTCATCGGCTGCATCGACAGCAAGGACATTTTGCGCAGGCTCCTTGAGGGAAAGTCGATTTCGGTCACCGAGCAGGGGCTGGTCAAGCCCGTGCAGTTCGTGCCCGATACGCTGACGCTCTCGGAAATTCTCGAAGTCTTTCAACGCTCGCGGGAGGACTTTGCGGTGGTGCTCAACGAGTACGCGCTTGTGGTGGGCGTGCTCACCCTTGAAGACGTCATGAGCACCGTCATGGGAGACCTCGTGCTCACGCCCGAAGAGTCGCAGATCGTTGAGCGCGACGAAAACAGCTGGCTTGTCGACGGCGCCACGCCCACGGTTGATCTCATCGCCACGCTCGAGCTCGACGAGCTGCCCGACTCGCAAAACTACGAGACGGTCGCGGGCTTTGTGATGTACATGTTGAGAAAAATCCCCAAGCGCACCGACCGCTTTGACTGGAGCGGATACCGCTTTGAGGTGATCGACGTCGACGCCAACAAGGTCGATCAGGTGCTGGTCACGCGCCTTGCGGCCCTCGGAGCCGCCCGCGCCGATGCAGCAAAAAAGGCCGGCTCGACCGAGGCGGCCCAGGCGGCCCAGGCGGCCAAAAAAGAAGACGCCCCGCAGGGCGCCGTGAAGGAGGCCCCATCTGCCGCACCCGCTGCGCCCGAGTCGGGCGACGCGGACGGGCAGAAAGCCCAAGGCGGCAGCGAAGGCAGCGGCAGGGACGCGGCGCACTGAGAACGCTCAAAAGCCCGGCCGCAGGGCCGGGCGCGCCGCAAAGGGCCGCCCGCTTTTTTTAACGCTATCCGGCAGGCTTTGCCGCGCGCGTGCGCGTTGATGCCGCCGTGCGGCGCGCCGTGCTCTTTGCCGCGCCTGCCGCGGCGCCGCCCGAGGCTTCGCGCGACTCAAACTCAAAGCCGACCTTGCCCGTCTTCTTGTCCAAAACAAGATAGGCCTTGAACTTGCGCTTGTTGCGGTTGGAGACAAAGCCCGTCAGGAGGTCTGACTTTCCCTGTGAGAGGATTTTTTCGAGCTGCGCGCGGTCCACGGGCTGCTGCAGGATGATGCGCCCGCAGCGGAAGTCGCAGGTTCTTGCGCCCACCGAGTGCTCGCAGAAGTAGCTCGTCGGCCCCTCGAGAATGCGGCCGCCGCACTTGGGGCACACGCCCACCTGCGGGCACTCGTCCAAATTGGGGGTTTCTCCCGCGGCGGCGTTGTTGTCTCCAAAGTCAAACTCAAGCCGGTACTCGTCGTTGAGCTTGAGCACGGCCGAAAACTGGCGGCCCGTCTTGCTAAAGAACCCGGTCAACGGCCCGATGCGGCCGTTGGTCAAAAGCTCCTCGACTTCGGAGACTTCAAACGTGCGCCCGGCCGGGTGCTTCGGAAGGCTAAAGTCGCACCCCTCGCGCGTACAGGCGTAGCGCCGGTAGTTTTCCACCACCTCGCCGCCGCACTTGGGGCAGCGCGCCTTGAGGTGCGCGGGGTTTTCAATAGGAACCGTGTTGCCCTCGTAGGTCTTGGCCGCCTGCACGATGTGCGTGGTCATGTCGCGGATTTCGCGCATGAACTCTTCGCGCGTGAGCTTTCCCTTTTCAATTTGATTGAGCTTGTACTCCCACTCGCCCGTGAGCGCGGGATCGGAGAGCACGCCGATTCCAAGGCCCGTGATGAGAGAAAAGAGCTGCTGGGCCTTGGCTGTGGGATGCAGTTCCCTGCCCTCGCGCATCAAATAGTGCTGATCGATCAGGTTTTCGATGATGGCTGCGCGCGTCGCGGGCGTCCCGAGCCCCTTGTCTGCCATGGCGCTGCGAAGTTCCTCGTTGGTGATTTTCTTGCCCGCGGCTTCCATCGCCGACAAAAGCGTTGCTTCCGTAAAGCGGGCGGGCGGCTTGGTCTGAAACTTCGCGGACGCAATGTCCTTGACCTGCGCGCTCTTTTCTCCGTTTAAAGCCACAAGCGAGTCTTCGGCCGGGGCCGGGGCCGCGCCCGTGCGCCCGTACACGGCAAGCCAGCCCGGGTCGATGAGCACCTTGCCCTCGGTCTTGAAGCAGTCTTCACCGATGCGCGAGATGCGCGTCGTGACGTCGTACTGCGAGGCCGGATAAAACACCGCCATGAAGCGCTTGACCACAAGGTCGTAAACCTTCTGCTCGGCCTCGCTTAACGCATTCTTGGGCGGCTGCTGCGTCGGGATGATGGCAAAGTGATCGCTAATCTTCTTGTTGTCAAAAACGCGCTTGTTGGGCTGGACCCAGCTCTCATCGAGCACCCGTCCGGCCAAGGCCTCATAGGTCTTCATCCCGCGCAGCATCGAGAGCGTCTGATTAACGGTCGGGATGTAGTCTTCCGGCAGCGCCCTTGAATCCGTTCTCGGGTAGGTGAGCGCCTTGTGCTTTTCGTAGAGCGCCTGCGCGATGGATAGCGTTGTCTTCGCGGAGAAGCCAAACTTGTTGTTTGCCTCGCGCTGCAGGCTCGTGAGGTCAAAAAGCTGCGGCGAGAGCTGCGTGGTGCGCTTGCTCGTTTCGCTTACCTCGGCCGTCTTGCCGCGGCAGCGCTCGACGATTTTTTCAGCAAGGCCCGGCTCAAAGATGCGCTCGGCGCGGCGCTCGGGCGCGTTCTCGTCCTTTTTAAAGCCCTCGAGGCACCAGCGTCCGTCGTAGGTGCCGTGGGGCAGCGCAAAGGTTGCCTTCACCTCCCAGTAGTCCTTGGGCTTGAAGGCGTTGATTTCGTTTTCGCGGCGCACGACGATGGCAAGCGTGGGCGTTTGCACGCGCCCGACGGTCGTAAGGAAAAAGCCCCCGTCCAGGCTGTTGAAGGCCGTCATCGCCCGCGTGCCGTTGATGCCCACGAGCCAGTCGGCCTCCGAGCGGCTCTTGGCTGCGGCCGCCAGCGTCTGCATCTCTTCGTCGGTGCGCAGGTGCGCAAACGCCTCGCGAATCGCCGCGGGCGTCATCGACTGCAGCCACAGCCGCTTGATGGGCTGCTTGGCCTTGGTGGCCTGGATGATGTAGCGAAAGATCAGCTCGCCCTCGCGCCCCGCGTCGCAGGCGTTGATGATTTCGCCGATGTCCTTGCGGCGGATGAGCTTGGCAAGGTTCTTGAGCTTGTCTTCGGTGCGCGCAATGGGCTTGAGGTCAAAGGTGGGCGGAATCACCGGCAGGTGCGCAAAGGTCCATTTGCCGCGCTTGACTTCGTATTTTTCGGGGCAGGAGAGCTCAAGCAGATGCCCGAGCGCGTTGGCAACAACGTAGTTTTCGCCCTCGTAGTAGTCCGCGGTCTTTTTCATGCCGCCCAGAACGCGGGCGATGTCAGTTGCAACCGACGGCTTCTCGGCAATGATCAGCGTCTTCATCGTAAAAAGTCTGCTGCGTGTATGTATCTGTGTTTTTTGAATCTTTCGGCCAAAATGTAAGCGCACGACCGAAGTTGTCTGCGGTTCATGCGCCGTCAAGATGGCTCTTTGCCTTGTCTTTTTTTCAGCATAGCCGCCCGCCGCGGAATTTGACAAGCCCGCTTTGCCCGGGAGGGCTCAGGGCGCAGCCTGCGGCCCCAGCCCCAGGTCGCGGATTGTCTCCACGAGGCCCGCGCCCTCGCGCAGCAGCTTGTGGTTGCCCTTGTAGAGCGTGCTATGAATCGAGCCGGGAATTGTATAGACCTCGCGCCCGGCCTCGGCCGCCTCGCGGGCAAGCGAGAGGCTCTCGGACCCAAGCTCGGACTGCACCACGAAAAGCGCCTCGCTCATCATCATGCCCACGGTGCGCCGCACGGCCTCGTGCTCCTTGTCAAAGCCCGCGTGCGGCGCAAAGGGCGACACGAGAAGCCCGTGCTCGGCGGCTAGATAAAAAATCCCTCGATTGTGCGCGGGATAAAGCCGGTCGGGCCCCGTTGCCTGCACCACGATGACCGCGCCCTGCGCGGCATCGCCAAGCGTGAGCGCGGCCTCGGCCGAGGCAAGCTCAACGCCCTCTTCAAGCCCCGTGACCAACGCCGCGTTTTTGGCAACGGCGCAGCCAAAGTCCTGCGCATTGCGCAGCCCCTCGGCATCCGGCCTGCGGGTGCCGGTGAGATTGATGCGCCGCCGTGAAAGAATCTCCCGCCTGCCCCTGAGATAGAGCACCGAGGGAGGCCGGGGAAGCGCAAGCAATCCTTTGGGAAACTCTTCGTCGCTCCAGACGAGGACGGCGGCGTTGTCCGTTTCCTGCAGCCACGCAAGCGCCTCCTCGCACTCTCGGCTCTTCTCATCGGAAAAAAGCGCGAGCGAGGCCTCTTTGCCGATCACCTGCGCCACTTCGCGCCTGCCCGCACGTACAATTTCGGCCGACGAACCGTAGTTTTGCAGCAACCGTCCGAGTCCTTCGGCGCCAAGGTCGGCCGCGCACAGCATCAGCCTGAGCCAGTCGATGTCTTCCTGCGATTTCACCTGCACTTTGCGCCGCTGCTCCTTGATCGTGACGTTGCCGGCCTCCGGCCGAAAAAAAAGCTTCGCCGGACTTTTCGTAATTGTATTTTGCGTTCAGGCCGCCCCTTGCGCCCTCTTGTTTGAAGCGCGCTCGCGCGGCCAAAGCGTTCTACCGCCCGTTTTTCCCTGCCCGCGACAGTCCCGGAGGGCTTGTCCCCGCGGGCCCTGCAGGGGCCGCCCGGGCGAGCGCTTTAAACGCGTTTTGGAGATAGCAGCCGTGGCACTTTTGCCCATCGTTCAGTACCCCGATCCCCGGCTTGCCTGCAAGGCCGAGCCCGTCACCGTCTTTGACGACAAGCTTGCGGCGCTTGCCGCCGACATGGCCGAAACCATGTACGCAGCCCCGGGCGTGGGGCTTGCCGCCACGCAAGTCGGCCGCAACATCCGCATGGTCGTCATCGACATCACCGATGAGAAAAACGACCTGAAGGTTTTTGTCAATCCCGTGGTCGAGTCCGTTTCCGAGGACGTCGTGGAGTGCGAAGAGGGGTGCCTGTCGCTGCCCGGGCTCTATGAGAAGGTCAAGCGCCCGGCGCGCGTCACGGTCAAGTACCAAAACCTCAAGGGCGAGCCCTGCGAAATCGCCTGCGACGAACTCCTGAGCGTGTGCGCGCAGCACGAAATCGACCACCTCGACGGCATCGTCTTCATTGACCACTTGAGCATGCTCAAAAAGCAGCGCGCCGCCGCCAAGCTTGCCAAGATGCGAAAGGAAAAAGCCCGCGCCGCCAAGCACAAGAGCGAAGAGTAGGCGCGCCTCTCTTTTGTTTTTTAGCGCAGCGCCCGGCTGTAGCAGTGCGCGGCGATCGCCTCGGTGATCATGTCAAGGCGCTCTTCGGGCAGATCGTGCCCCATGCCTTCAATGGCGAGCATCTGTGCGCCTTCGATGCACTCGGCCACCTCGCGGCCCGCGCGCAGCGGCAGCAGCGGATCGGCCGTGCCGTGAATAACGAGCGCAGGCATCACGAGCTGGCGCAGCTCCCGGCGTCTGTCGCCGCTCGCGAGAATCGCCATCAACTGCCGTGAGCGGCACTCTTCGGTGATGCCGTTTTCGATGTTTGCCCGGATGATCCCCTCGTAGAAGCTGTCGTCGTAAACCGCCCCCTTGGTGCCGATCACCTCCATGACCGAGCGGTAGTACTTCAAAAGCGATTGCTCGTCATCGCCTTCGGGGTGCTTTTGCAGCAGGGCGCGCACGGCCGACAAGTTGCCAAGCCCCGTGCGGGGGTTTCCGGTGGCCGTGGAAATGCAGGTGAGAGACAGCGTCCTGTGCGGGGCGCGCACGGCAAAGACCTGCGCGATCATGCCTCCCAGAGAGTCGCCCGCGATGTGCGCGCGCTTGACTCCCATGTGCGTCAAAAGCTCTTCGACGTCGCGCGCCATGTCCTGCAGGCGGTACTGCGCGGTGACGGTGCCTCCGAGCACGTAGCGCACGACGCTTGCGAGAAGCTTTGCCGTTGACACATGCTCGTCGTAGACGGGGCTTGCGCCGCTGTCGCGGTTGTCGGGCACGATGAGATAGAGCCCTTTTTGCACGAGCCGCTCAAGAAATCCCTTGGGCCAGCCCTGAGCGGGCAGCCCCAGCCCCATGAGCAGCACAAGCGGCGGCATGCGCGGGTCGCCGAAGGTGTAGTAGTTGAGTCGTCCGCGCTCGCCAGTTCTTGTCATCGCCGTCTTCGTCCCTTTTAATGAATGTCCCCGTGCGGTCCGCCCGGGCCCTCGAATGAGGCCATTGTATCGAGCCTGCCCCGCTACAATGATTCTTTCGCGCGAGCTTGCGCCGCAGGCTGAAATTTCCAGCCCCTCTTGTCTTTTCCCAACCACCTCTCAAGGACCAACACGTTATGCGCATTGCTTTTGCCGGCACCCCGCCCTTTGCCGCCGCCGCGCTCAAGGCGCTGATCGAGGCCGGACACGAAATCGTGCTCGTTCTCACCCAGCCCGACCGCCCGAGCGGCCGCGGCATGAAGTTAAAGCCCTCGGCCGTCAAGGAACTTGCGCTCGCGCACGGCCTTGAGGTTCTCACGCCGGGTACGCTTTCCATGAAAAAAAGCCCGGAGGTGGCCCAGCCCGCGCTTGAGGCCCTTGAAGCGTGCCAAGCCGACGTTCTCGTCGTTGCGGCCTACGGCCTCATTTTGCCCGTGCGCGCGCTTGAAGCCGCCCGCGGCATTGGCGCAGCGGGCGACATCAAGAGCATGAACATTCACGCCTCGCTGCTGCCGCGCTGGCGCGGCGCGGCGCCCGTACAGCGCGCGATCATGGCGGGCGACGCCGCAACGGGCGTCACGCTCATGAAGATGGAGGCGGGACTCGACACCGGCCCCATGATCTGCTCGCAGACAACGCCCATTGAACCGACCGACACCGCGGCGACGCTCACCGAGCGTCTGGCCGGCATTGGCGCCCAACTCGTCGTCAAGGCCCTGGCCGCACCCGAAACCCTCGTCTGCACGCCGCAGCCCGAGCACGGCGTGACGTACGCCGAAAAAATTCTCAAGGGCGAGAGCCCCGTGAAGTGGTCGGCCCCGGCCGAGGCAATTGCGCGCAAGCTGCGGGCGCTGACGCCTTTTCCCTTCATGACGGCCTCGTTTAACGGCAGCACCTTCAAAATCCGCGCGGCTCTCCCCGTCGAGCCCCCCGAAGGCCATCCGGGCAAGCCCGGCGAAGTGCTTGTCGCCAAAAAAACTCTCATCGTCGCCTGCGGCGAGGGCGCCCTTGAACTGACGCGGCTGCAAAAGCCCGGAAAGGCCGAAATGCCCGCCGCCTCCTTCCTGCAGTGCTTCCCGCTCAAGGCCGGAGACGTGCTGCAGTAGCGCTTTTCTTTTTTTTTCCTTTGCGCGCAAGGCCCGCCTTTCGTCCTGACTTTTCACCCCGAAAAATCACGCGCCGCCCTGCGCGCCGCATGCACTTTGCGACAGACTCCGCCTTCGGGCGAATCCCTTGGCGTCAACATCCGATGACAGAACCCCACAAACAGGCCGCGCAGCTCTCGCGCGCCATTGAACTTGCCGCCCGCGCCCGGCTTGCCATGAACGCGGGCGCCTCTCTTGAAAAGGCGCTTGAGGCGGCCTGCCGCCAGACGACCGGAGCCGAGCGCGCCGCCGCGCAGGCGCTGCTTTACACCGCCACGCGGCGCCACATGCTCGCACAGGCCGTTCTTGCCATGCTCGCGCAGCGCCCGCCCGAGCCCTTTGTGCGCTTTGTGCTTCTTGTCGCGCTCGCCGAACTCTTTGAGTCGCCGCAGAAGTCCTACGTGATCTGCAATGAAGCGGTCAAAACCGTCAAGCGGACGGCTCCCGCGGCCGCGGGCTTTGCCAACGCCTGTCTGCGGCGCTTTACGCGCGAGCGCGACGCGCTTGTCGCCCGCGCCATGGCGCGCGAAGACGTGCGCTTTAACGCCCCCGCCTGGTGGATCAACAAGATGCGCGGCGCCCTTGGAAAGGAGCGCGCCGACGCCATGATGGCGCTTGCGCAAAAGCGCCCGCCCATGACCGTGCGCGTCAACTCCCGCCGCACAAGCGTTGAGGCCTGGTGCGCCATGGCCCGCGAGGCGGGCCTTGAAACTCGGCCCCTGGCGCAGCAGGCCGTGATGCTGATGACGCCCGTGCCGGTCTCGGAGCTGCCGGGATTTTCCGAGGGACTCGTGAGCGTGCAGGACGCCGGAGCGCAGCTTGCGGCGCACTTTTTATCGCCAAAAGAAGGCGAATCGGTGCTCGATGCCTGCGCAGCGCCCGGAGGCAAAACCGCGCACCTGCTTGAACTTGCCCGCTGCCGCGTCACGGCCCTTGAGGTCGACAGCGCCCGCAGCACGCGCATTCACGACAATCTCAGGCGGCTGGGGCTTGAGGCCTGCGTGCGCACGGCCGATGCGGCCGACGTCGGCTCCTGGTCTGCGGGCGAGACGTACGACGCGGTTTTGCTTGACGCCCCCTGCACCGCAAGCGGCATCGTGCGGCGCCACCCCGACATCGTCTTTTCCCGGCGGCCCGCCGATATTGACGCTCTTGCAATACAACAAAAAAGACTTCTTGAGGCGCTCTGGCCGCTTGTAAAGTTTGGCGGAAGACTGCTCTATGTCGTATGCTCAGTCTTTGAAGAGGAAGGTCCCGGGCAGATTTCCGCGTTTCTTGCGCGGCACCCCGAGGCAAGCCTTGTGCCGGCTGCACCGGGGGCCGCGCCGATGCTCACGCTCACCGCAAGCGAAGACGACGGTGCGGGGAGCAAGGCGACTTTTCCCGGCATCGCTCCCGTGCACGACGGCTTCTTTTATGCGCTTTTGACCAAACGCACACCGACTGCTTAGGCTTTTTTCAAACCATGGTTTCCCGACGCACCTTATGCGCAGCCGCCGCGGCCGCTCCCTTTGCGGCGTGGCCCCTTGCGTGCGCGCGTGCCGAGGGCGTCGAGCTCATGCAGGCGCAGGTTGAAAAAAGATCCGACGGGCTCTATCTGTCGGCAAACTGGGAGTTTGACCTCGCCATCACCCTCATTGAAAGCCTGCGGCGCGGCATCGCGCTTTACTTCGTGTGCGAGGCGCGCGTGCAGAAAACGCGCTGGTACTGGTTTGACAAGGACCTGGTGCACGCCGAACTCGTGCAGCGCATCAGCTTCAGCCCCTTGTCGCGCAGCTATCGCCTCTCGCTGGGCGGCCTCTCGCAGAGCTTTGACTCCCTGGAGCAAATTCTTCCTCTCGTCAAGCAGATTCACGACTGGCGCTTTGCCGACGCCTCGGTCATGGAGGGCGAGGGAGAAGACGAACTTGAGGCCGAAGTGCGCATGCGGCTTGATGCCTCGCGGCTGCCCAAGCCCCTGCAGGTGACGATCGGGGGCAACTCCGACTGGGACCTCGACAGCGACTGGATCGGGGTGCGCGTGCGAAGCGCCGCGCGCTAGGTCTGCGCAAGAGGCTCATCCCCGAGACGCCCGGCACACCATCATGCTCAACTGGCTGAGAATCATCTTCTTTTCGGCCATCGCGCTCGGCGCGGGCATGCTCATCACGCTTGCCGCCGGAGGCTCGAACTCGGCCGACTTCGAGCGCTACTTCCCGGTTTTGCTCGTCATCAACATCTTTGCCACGCTCACGCTCTTTGCCTTTGTCGTGGCAATCACGTACCGCATGGCGATGCGGCTCAAAAAAGGCGCCTTCGGCTCGAAGATGTCCGCCAAGCTTGCGCTTGCGATGTCGGCCACGGCGCTCATTCCGTGCCTGTTGATCTACCTCGTCTCCAACCAGTTCATCGGCCGCTCGATCGACTCGTGGTTTGACGTGCGCATCGAGCAGGCCCTCGACTCGGGCGTTGCCTTCTCAAGCGAAATCATCGACCGGCAGCAAAAAAGCCTGCGGCAGACGGCGCTTCGCATCGCCTCGATCATCGCCGCGACCTCCAAGGCCGACCGCGCCGTGACGCTTGATCGTCTGCGCGAGACGACAAACGCGGCCTCGGCGATCGTCTTTTCTCCCACCGGGGAGATGCTGCTGAGTTCCTTTTCTCCGACGGCGGCCACCATCATCGACCGCCCGAGCGTCGAGCAGCTTGAAAAGGCCGCCGTCAACAACGGCATCTACATGCTCGAGGGCGATCAGCTGGAGACCGACGAAGTGCTGCGCATCCGCTCGATCGTGCCGCTTGAGATGTCCACAAGCCTCAAGCCCTCGAGCTTTCTGCAGCTCACGCAGCTCATTCCGCGCGAGTACGCCGGCCACACCTTCGATCTGGTGCAGGGCTACCGCAACTACCAGGAACTTGTGCTCGCGCGCGAGGGCTTGCGCAACATCTACGGCGTGACGCTTACGCTTACCATGGTGCTTGCGGTGCTCGGGGCCGTGGCCCTTGCGCTTTCCTTTGCGCGCACGGTCACCGCTCCCGTGCTGCAGCTCGCAAAGGGCACGCGCAAGGTGGCCGAGGGCGATTTGCGCCCCATTCGCGAATTCGGCGGCAAAAGCGAAATCAATGCCCTGACCAAGTCCTTCAACGTCATGGTCGCGCAGGTGGCAGAGGCGCGCGCCACGATTGAAAAGCAGAAAAAACAGGCCGAAGAGGCCCGCGCGAATCTGGAACTGATTTTGGAGAACCTTTCGTCTGGCGTCATCGTCACCGACGACCGGCTCACGGTGATGCAGGCCAATGCGTCGGCCGCCGACATTTTGCACACGGCCGATCTGGCCGCGGGGCTGCCGCTAACTTCCATCGCTCCCGAGTTCGCCCGGTCGCTTACCGAAAAAATTCAAATCGCCGACAAGGAAGACGACATCCGCTTTGAGCTTGAGCTTGCGCGACACGACGTCGACGCGCCTCTTTTTCTTTTCATCCGAGCCGCGCGGCTCGAAGGCGACGCCCTGCGCCGCGGCTGGGTCATCGTCTTTGACGACATCTCGACGGTGCTCGAGGCGCAGCGCGCCGTCGCCTGGGGCGAAGTCGCCCGGCGCCTTGCGCACGAAATCAAAAACCCCCTCACCCCGATTCGGCTTGCCACCGAGCGGCTTGAGATGAAGCTCGCGGGCAAGCTCAACGAAAAGGACGCGGCGCTGTTGACGCGCACAAGCCGCACGATCATCACGCAGGTCGACGCGATGAAGCAGATGGTCAACGACTTTCGCGACTACGCCAAGCTGCCCGCGGCCGTCCTTGTGCCGATGGACATCAACGCCTTTGTGCGCGAGCTCGAAGAGTTCTACGCCACGGCGGGCACCCCGCTTGTCGTCTCGCTCGAAGAGGGGCTGCCGCCCATTGCGGGCGACGCGGGGCAGCTCAGGCAGGTCGTGCACAACATCGTGGGCAATGCGGTGGACGCCACGCAGGGGCTTGAGCACCCCGAAATTCGCCTCACCACAAGCGGCGTGCACCGCCCCGACGGCAAGATCGAGGCCGTGCGCATCACGATCGAAGACAACGGCCCGGGGTTTTCGGCCAACATCCTTGCCCGCGCCTTCGAGCCCTACACCACCACCAAGCCCACCGGCACGGGCCTGGGGCTGCCCATGGTCAAGAAGATCGTCGAGGAGCACCACGGCCGCATCACGATCGGCAACCGCACCGACCTCACCGGCGCCGTGCTCGGCGCACAGATCGTGATCGTCGTCCCGCGCATGCCGCCTGCGTCAACTGCCGACGCAGCGCCGGATCAAAATGCGCGTATGTTAGTATGAAGCGGTAACGGCGCCGTACCGCGCGCATCATTTCAGGACGGCGCTTGAAAGGACGTGGCAATTTATGGCAAAAATTCTGATTGTCGACGATGAAATAGGCATTCGTGAGCTCTTGGCCGAGATTCTCGAAGAAGAGGGCTATACGACCTATGCGGCCGAAAACGCTGAAGCCGCCCGTGTTCTGATATCCCAAGAAGAATTTGACCTCATTCTTCTCGACATCTGGATGCCGGACACCGACGGCGTGACGCTGCTCAAGGAATGGGGCTCGCGCAAGATGCTGCACTGCCCGGTGATCATGATGAGCGGCCACGGCACGATCGAGACGGCGGTGGAGGCCACCAAGTTCGGCGCTCTCGCCTTTCTCGAAAAGCCCATCTCGATGCAAAAGCTCCTTGACACGGTGCGCCACGGGCTTGACGTGAAAAAGCGCATCGCCGCCATGGCCCGCTACCAGCCTGCCCCGCCCCCGAAGCCGCGCCCGCAGAGCGTCTCGGTCAACGCCGAATTTTCCGAATCCAAGCCCGAGATGCCCAAGCTCGTGGTGCCCGGCGCCGACATGGTGATCGACTTCAACAAGACGCTGCGCGAGGTGCGCGAGACCTGCGAGCGCGCCTACCTGCTTGCGCTCATGCGCCACGAGTCCTACCAGATGACCCGCGTGGCCCGCCATGCGGGGCTTGAGCGCACGCACTTGTACCGCAAGCTCAAGGCGCTCAAGATGGAAATCGTGCGCCACCCCAACACCCACGTCAGGGCCGAGGGCGAAGACGACGCAGGCACCGATCCTGGAGCGGGCGGGCGCTTTTAAAAAAACGCCGGCAGCTCAAAAAGAAGGGGATGGCGAGAAGGTGCGGCCCGCCGGCCGCCCGGCGCGCATCCCCTTTTTGCTGAGCGCCCGCCTTCGACATTTGCCTCCCGCGCCCTGCCGAATTTGAGCCGCCCGCGGCTTTTGTCCTTTCACTGCAAGCGGCTACAATCGGGCAACTTCTTTGGAAATCAAGCCCAAAGGGCGCACGGGGCGTCTTGAACGCAAGACCCCCGAATGCCTTTTTGCGCACCTTCAAGTCATGCAGATTCTCATCATTGGCGCCGGCCGCATCGGCCGCTCCGTTGCCGAAGCTCTTGTCGACGAGGCCAACGACATCACCGTCGTTGACACCGACGCTTCGCGCATTGAAGAACTGCAGGAGAGGCTTGATCTGCGCGGCATCGTGGGCAGCGCCACCTCGCCCGAGGTTTTGCGTCAGGCGGGCGCCGAAGACGCCGACATGATCGTTGCGGTCACCGCAACCGACGAAACCAACATGGCCGTGTGCCTGTTGGCCTCGCGGTTATTCAACATCCCGACGCGCATTGCGCGCGTGCGCAACAGCGAACTGCGCGAGTACCCGCGCGTGATGGCCGAGGAAGGCTTTCAGATCACAAGCTCCATCTGGCCCGAGCAGGCGCTCACCGAGTCGCTTCTAAAGCTCATCGAGTTTCCCGAAGCGCTGCAGATCATTGAGTTTGCCGAAGGGCGCGCGATGCTTTTTTCCGTGCGCGCCGTCGCAGGCAGCCCCCTGGTCGGGCGGCCCGCGGGCGACCTTGCGGTGCACCTTCCCAAAGTGCCCGCGCGCATCATCGCCGTGTTTCGCCGCAACAGAAGGCTGGTGCTTTCTGACGAAACCGTCATCGAAAGCGGCGACGAGGTGCTCGCGCTAGCCTCGGGGCGCGACGTGCGCCGCGTGATTTCCGAGTTTCGCCACCACGAAAAGTCGATTCACCGCATCATCGTCGGGGGCGACGCGCTTCTGGCGCTGCAGCTAGCCCGCGAGCTCAACGGGCCGGATTCAAGAAAAAGCTACGAGATCAACATTCTTGACACCGACAAGGCGCAGATTCGAAAGCTTGCCGCGCAAACGCCCGGACACACGCTTTTTCTCGAGGGCTCGATCATCGACGAGGAGGTGCTCGAGAGCGCCGGGGTGGACCGTTGCGACCTTTTCATTGCGCTCAGCCGCCACGACGAGACAAACATCATGGGCTCGCTCTTGGCCAAAAAGATGGGCGCGCGCCGCGCCATTGCGCTTACCGACAGCACCACCTTCAGCAGCCTCATGCAGGGCTCGCAAATCGACGTCACGGTGTCGGTGACGCAGGCAACGATCGGCGAGCTGCTGCGGCACGTGCGCCACGGCGACGTGCTCGCGGCCTACTCGCTTCGCAGAGGCGTGGCCGAAGCCCTTGAGATCGTCGCGCACGGCAACCGGAAAAGCTCGCGCGTCGTGGGCCGCAAACTTTCTGAAATCGCCCTTCCCGAGGGCGTCTCGATTGCCGCGCTCGTGCGCGAAGATCCCGTCTCGCAGCAGCCCGAAGTGCTCATTGCCTCCGCCTCGCTCACGGTGGAGTCCGAAGACAGCGTCATCGTCTTCGTGCCCAACAAGCGCACCATCCCGCAAGTCGAAAAGCTCTTTGCGGTCGACGTGGGATTTTTCTAGGAAGCTGCTCGATGTTTCGCTCGCTGCGCTACATCCTCTTTCCGGTGCTCAACATCACGGCGCCCGTGCTGATGGCCTTTTCGCTCATCATGCTGCTGCCCGTGATCGTCTCAAACATCTACGAGGACGGCGCCTGGGGCGGCTTTCAAACGGGCGCGCTCATCTGCTTTGCCACGGGCGTTTTTCTTCTTGTCCTCACCCGCAAGGACAAGCGCGACTTAATGCCGCGCGACGGGTTTCTGCTTGCCACCATCATCTGGGTGGCCATTCCTCTTTTTGCGAGCATTCCGCTTTACCTTGAAATTCCCGGCATCAACTTCACCTACGCCTTTTTCGAGGCGATGAGCGGCACGACGACCACGTGCGCGTCGGTGCTCGAGAAACTTGACTCGCTGCCCGAGTCGATCAACTTCTGGCGCTGCTTTTTAAGCTGGCTCGGCGGCATGGGAATTCTCGTTCTTGCCGTGGCGATTCTGCCTGCGCTCGGCGTGGGCGGCTCGCAGATCTTCAAGGCTGAATTCTCAGGGCCCATGAAGGAGACGCGGTTAACGCCCCGGATTGCCGACACGGCCAAGGGACTGTGGTCCATCTATCTGGTGTTGAGTCTTGCTTGTGCGGGAGCCTTTCGCGTGGCGGGCATGGATACGTTTGACAGCATCCTGCACGCCTTCTCCACCGTGAGCCTCGGAGGGTTTTCTTCGCACGACGCAAGCTTTAGCTACTGGGACAACCCCTCCATCGAGCTTGTGGCGATGTTTTTCATGACGATCTGCGGAATCAGCTTTTCGCTGCATTTCGTGGCCTGGCGCGCACGCTCGCCCGTAGCCTACTTCAAAAGCCCCGAGTGCCGCGCCTGGCTTGTCACGGTTTTTGTCATGGTGGCGGCCGTCACGGGCATTCTCTACGACTGGGAGGTGTACGAAGAGCCCTTGACGGCGTTGCGCTACGCCGCCTTCAACACAATCAGCATCGTGTCGACCTCGGGCTTTGCCACGGCCGACTTCAGCCTGTGGCCGGCGGCCGCGCCCTTCATTCTTTTTACCGTGGCCTGCTTTGCCACCTGCGGCGGCAGCACCGGAGGCGGCATGAAGATGATGCGCGCCATCATCCTTTTAAAACAGCTCTCGCGGCAATTTACGCTCACGCTTTATCCCCGCGCGGTCGAGCCGATGACAATCGGGGGCACCGTGGTCGGCCGCTCGGTCATCTTCTCGGCCATGGCCTTCATGGTGCTCTGGCTCATCGTCTCGGTGGTGGTGACGCTTGCCCTGATGGTCACGGGGCTTGACGTCACAAGCGCCATTTCGGCCACCGTCGCCTGCATCACGAATCTGGGGCCGGGACTGGGGCTCGTGGGCCCCTACTCCAACTTCTCGGTTCTCACCGACGCGCAGCTGTGGCTGTGCACGTTCCTAATGCTCATCGGGCGCTTGGAGCTTGTCACCGTGTTCGTACTCTTTACCCGCACGTTCTGGCGCTTTTAACCGCGCCGCCCGTAAAAACGCTCCTGTCCTGGCGCCCTATCCCAAATAGTCCCAGGCTGTCTTCACAAAGAGCGCGGCAATCACGACGATGATCAAGGGCCGCACGACGCGCACGCCGTTTTTGATGACAAGGCCCGCTCCGATGTAGTGCCCGGCGATGCAAAAGATCCCCGCAACAAGGCCCAGAATCCAGTTCACTTCGCCTGCGGCCGCAAAGGAGGCAAAAGCGGCAAAGCCGCTTGCGCTGTTGACCATTTTCATTTGCCCCGCGGCCTCGCGCACGGCAAGATGCGCCACCGCGCAAAATGAAATGAGCATGAGCGTGCCCGCGCCCGGCCCGTAAAAGCCGTCGTAGGCACCGCAAACAAGGGCCGAGACACCCAGCAGAATCATCTGCCGCCGGGCGTCGATGGGCGGAGGATTTTCCGAGAGCGTCTTGTTTTTCATCACGATCACGGCCGCAATGGGAAGCAGCCCGATCAGCAGAAACTTAAAGACGTCCTCGGGCACCAAAAGCGCAAGCCGCGCGCCCGCAAAGCTGCCGACAAAGGCGGCCGCCACGGGCACCCCCGTCAAGCGCAGGTCGGTAAAGCCCCCGCGATACAGGCGCCAGGCCGACGTCGCCATGCCAAGAGAGCCTGCAAACTTTGACGTGCCAAGCGCCAAATGCGGGGGCACGCCCGCCATGAGATAGGCGGGCAGCGTGATGAGCCCGCCTCCGCCCGCGACGGCGTCGACAACGCTCCCCAAAAAGACAAGGGGACAGACGATCAAAAAGGTGGAAAGGTCTAGTTCCATGGCTGAAAGCCTTCAGGCCGCATGCAAGGCCAAAGGGAAAGGCGGAAAGGCGCTCTTTAAAGGCGCCCGCCCTGCGGGAAGCTTTTTCTCAAGGCACGCCCCACATCACCTTGACGCCCTTTTTGTCGGCTGCGCGCAGCATCTGCATAAGCGGAAAGACGCGCATGGCAAAACTCACGTGCTCCCGGGCGCGCTCACGCTCCTTTTCTTCCTGGTCTTCCTGCGCATAGGACGAATAGCGGCGCCCCCGCTCAAGTTCGAGCTCGCGCATGCGCGCCTTCTGCGCATCAAGAAGCTTCTTTTCACGGTCGATTTCGGCCTGCAGCTTTTCAATGACGCCGGGGATGTCCTCGGGCAGCCAGCAGCCTGCCTGCGTCCAGGGCCTCTCGAGCACCTTGCAGACGGCTTCAAACGTCTCGGGCATCATGAAAAATCCTCCCGCGGCGGGAGAGCGAAATTCAAGAAGGGCCACAGGCGCAACTCCTAAAAAAAGAAATCGGCGCCGGCCAGGGCCGGCGCAGGAACTGCTCAGGAAGGCGCACTTTGCGCGCGAAGAATCGGCAGCAATTGCGCAGGATACAACCGACAATCAAGGAAGATGCCGAAAGTTGCCGCAAATTGCTCGAAAAACCGCGCAACACGTCGCAAACATCCGTGAAATAGACGGCTTTTTGCGGCGCAGGGAGCGTTCGCGCCCGCCAGCCGCCGCTCATGTAGACTTCGGGCATCTGGACAACTCCGACCGAGCACTGTGTCTACATCCATTTTCATTATCGCTCATGCGCCTTTGGCAAGTGCGCTCAAAAACTGCGCAATGCACGTCTACTCGTACGACGACCGCACGGGGGGACGCATCGAGGCGTGCGACGTTCCGGCCGACGCCGATGCAGGGCAGGTGACCGAGGACATCCGCAGCCGGCTTGCCGAGTGCGACAAGCCGGCCATTCTCTTTACCGACATCGTGGGCGCAACGCCTTCGAACATCGCCGAGTCGCTCGCCGACGAAAATGCCGTCGTCGTCACCGGCGTCAATCTGCCGATGGTGCTCACGGCGCTGTGCCACCTCGACGAGCCCTTTGAGGAGCTCGTGCACATGGTCCGCAAGGCGGGCCTGGTGAGCATCTGCCCTGAAACCGCCTGAGGGCGCGCCCCTTAGCGCTCCTTTTTGCCGGCGCCCAACCTCCTTCATTTTTATTTTCCCCATGCCCTCCCGCACCGTTACAGTGATCAACAAGCTCGGGCTTCACGCACGCCCGGCGGCTCTTCTAACGAAGACGGCCAACCTTTTCGAGTGCTCCGTCACGATTGAAAAAGGCGCAAAAAAAGTCGACGCCAAATCGATTCTGGCGGTGATGACGCTTGCGGCCAAGTGCGGCGACGAGCTCACAATCACGGCCGAGGGACGCAGCGACGCAGCCGCCCTTGAGGCGATCTGCGCGCTTTTCCAATCGCGCTTCGGGGAGGATGAATAAGGCATGGCTGAGGAAAAGGTGACACTGAGCCCGACGCCCGAGAAGGCGCCCCGAAAGGAAGCGGCAAAGCAGGCGCAAAAAAAGCCCGAGACTGCTCCGCAAAAAGAAACGTCAAAAGAGGCGCCCCGGGAGCCTGAGAAGGCCCCGGCAAAGGAAACACCGAAAGACGCTTCCAAGGCCGCGGCAAAAGACTCTCAAAAAGACTCGCCGAAGGACTCGCAGAAAGAGTCTCTGAAGGAAGCGCCAAAGGACACTGCGAAGGACGCACAGAAAGAAGCCTCAAAGGAAACGGCAAAGGAGGCCTCCAAAGAGTCGGCAAAAGAGTCGGCCAAAGACGCTGCAAAAGACGCCGCCCGCGACGGCAGGGCCTCGAAAGACGCGAAGGAGCCCAAGGAAAAGGAAACCAAAAAGAGCGCGCCTTCCGCACAAAGCGAAGCGGCTGAAAAGGACGAGGAAGAAGACGCCCCCGAAGAGAGCTCCTATACGCTTTCGGGCACCACGGTCTGCGGAGGCGTTGCCTTCGGCTACGCCCAGCAGTTGGGCGAGGGCGAACTCGAAGTTCCCCACTTTTCCATCGAAAAGAGCCAGACGCGCGCCGAATTCACGCGCCTTCGCGCGGCCATCAACACGGTGGCCAGGGAGCTCGGAGAGCTTTTGGAGACTTCGGCCAACAGCGACGCGCCCCCCGAGGCAGTGGCATTCATTGAGATGCACTGCCAGATTCTCAAGGATGAGTCGCTTATTTCCGATACGCAGGACATCATTCGCGAGCGCCTCATCAACGCCGAATGGGCCCTGTCGCTCAAACTTGAAGACCTGCGCCGCGCCTTTGAAGAGCTCGACGATGCGTATTTGGCCGAGCGCGTGGAAGACATCGCGCAGGTGGTCGAGCGCGTGCAGCGCGTGCTCACGGGCCGCAGGCGCCCGGCTGATACGGTCTCTCAGATGATGCGCGAGAGCTCGGTCATTCTCGTGGCGGAAGACTTGAGCCCTGCCGACGTGCTCATCCTCAAGCGGCGCCGCGACATTTCCGTTGCAGGCCTTGTGATTGAAAACGGGTCGCTTACCTCGCACACGGCCATTTTGGCGCGCTCGCTTGAAATTCCGACGCTTGTGCACGTCGTCGGCGCCCGCGGGCGCATTGAAAACGACGACGTGCTGCTGCTTGACGCCGACCGGGGGCTTGTCACCGTCAACCCGCAGGCCGAGCTGCTCCCCAAAATTTCCGGGCGCATCCAGCAGCTCAAGGCCATCCGCGCGCGGCAGCGCGAATTGAAGTCCACGCCCGCGGCCACCGCCGACGGCCAGAGCGTGCGCCTTTGCGCCAACATCGCCCTGCCCGAAGACGTGCGTGACGCCGCCGGGAGCGGCGCCGACGGCATCGGGCTTTTCCGCTCCGAATTTCTCTTCATGAACCGCCCCGTGCTGCCAAGCGAAGACGAGCAGTACGAGACGTACCGGCGGGTGATCCGCGCCATGAAGGACAAGCCCGTGACGATCCGCACGGCCGACCTCGGCGGCGACAAGATGCCCTCGCGCGAGGCGCTCGAGAGCCTGGGCTACGACTGCTCGCGCGAAATCGTCAACCCCGCCCTCGGGCAGCGCGCCATCCGCTTTTCTTTGGGCTTTCCTGAACTCTTCATGACGCAGATCCGCGCCATCTTGCGCGCGGCCTTTGACGCCAACGTGCGCATCCTCATTCCGATGCTCTCGCGCGTCTCGGAAATCATGATCGTCTCCGACTGCATCCGGCGCGCTCAGGAGGAGCTCAAGGACAGGGGCGAGGAGTACGCCGAACACATCGCCCTGGGCGGCATGATCGAAGTGCCGGCGGTGGCGATGTCGCTGCCTATATTCCTGCGCAGGCTCGACTTCGTGAGCATCGGCACCAACGATTTGATTCAGTACATGCTCGCCGTGGATCGCGAGGACACGTCGGTGAGCCAGATTTACGACCCGATGCACCCGGCCGTGCTTGCGGTGCTCTCCAAAACCATCGCCACGGCCAACAAGGCGGGCAAGGAGATCAGCGTGTGCGGCGAAGTTGCCGGCGACCCGGTCTACGCCAAGCTGCTGCTTGGCATGGGGCTGCGCAACTTCTCGATGGACTGCGCCCGCGTGCTGCCCCTAAAGGAAAAGATCCTCGCCTACAGCGCGGCCGACGCCGAAGAGCTCGTGCGCAGGCTCAAGCGCTGCGACACCTGCTCGGGCGTGCGCAGCATGGTGCTCGAGCACTTTCAGTCCTGCGGCGATCCGCAGGCGCAGGAACTTGCCGAAAAGCTTGCCTTGAGCATGCCGCAGCCCGTCGCGGCCCCGGTCGCGGCATCCGCATAAGTCATGGGGGAAACGCCTCGGCGCAAAAGCAATCCTTTGCTCTTGCCCGCCGGGCGCATTCCCCAAAGCCACATTTTTTCGCCTGAAGGAGGCACGCCATGGCCCGCGCACTCACGCTTGACGACATCGACCGCCTGGGAGAGCTGCTCGCCCGGATTCCCGAACCCTTCGTGCCGATGGAGCCCGATGCCCTGGACGGCTTTCTCACCGCCATCGCGCTCATGCAAAAGCCCCCGCGCATCGACGAGTGGATCGGCTTTGTCTACGACATCGAGCGCCGTCCGCTTGCCAAACTGCCCGCGGCTGAAGAGCAGGCCGAGCTTCGCCGTCTGATCCTTGCCCGGGGCGCCGAAATCGAAGCCTCGATCCTGGCGCAAAAAGCGATCGACCCCATCATCTTTGAAGACACCGAGGAAGACGCGCCCGAAGACCCCTTTGCGGCGCTTCATCCCTTTGCCGACGGCTTTGCCATGGCATGCGCCAACTGGCCCGAGCTGATGAAAAACAATTCGCAGGCCGTGCAGGCCGCCCTCGTGGGCATTCTGCGCTACGAAAGCGACGAAAGTGACGAGAACGACGAGGACGAAAGCGGGGACGAAAATCAGCCCGCAGCAAAAACTCAGGACGGCGCCGCTTCGGAAATCAACGAAGATAAGGACAATTTGCCTGACGAAGACGGCAAACTAGAGGCTCTTGACGAAATCTCCTTTGCCAACCTCGACGAGGCGCTTGCCGACCTCGCGGCCTGCGTGCAGGAAATTGCCGAAGTCACGCGCGCAGAAGACATCGCGCAGGCCGCACAGGCAGGCCGCACGGCGCATCGCCTTTCGGGCGGCGCGGCCGCAGGCAAGTCAAAAGGCGGCAAAAAGGCAAAGACAAAGGCCAAGGGCAATCAGGGCGGCCGCAGGCGATAAGAGTCCCGCAGCAGAGGGCTTTAGCTTTTCCCCACGCCTTCGGCGGCAAGCCTTTTGCGTGCGGCGCCCGCCGCGCACACAAGAAGCAGCACGGGCAGCCCCAGGGCGGCCGTCGCCGTAAAAAAGCCCGCGTAGCCCAGCGTCTGCACGGCCATCCCCGAGAAGCCCGCAAGGAACTTGGGCAGGATCAGCATGACGGAGGAAAAAAGCGCGTACTGCGTGGCCGAATACGCCACGTTGGTAAGCCCCGAGAGATAGGCAAGAAAAGCCACCGAGGCAATGCCCGAGGCAAGGTTGTCGGCGCTCACCGTCACGACCAGAAACGCGAGGTCGTGCCCCCTTTGAGCGAGCACGGCAAAAAGAAGGTTCGTTGCCGCCGACAGAACGGCACCCAGAAAGAGCGTGCGCATCACGCCGATGCGCATCGAGACGATGCCGCCCACGAAGGCCCCGAGCAGCGTCATCACGACGCCGAAGACCTTGCTCACGGCCGCCACCTCCTCCTTGGAAAAACCCAGGTCCGCATAAAAGGGATTGGCCATCACGCCCATCACCACGTCGCTGATGCGGTAGGTGGCGATCAATAGCAAAATCACCGCGGCCCACCTCCCGAAGCGCTTGAAAAAGTCCAGAAAGGGCGCCAAAACGGCTTCGCGCAGCCAGTTGCCGACGCCTTTGGCCGCGCGCGGATGCACCGGCACCCTGGGCTCGGGACTCAACAGGACGGCCGCAGGCCCCACAAGCGCGCTTGCGGCCATCACGAGGTAGGCCGTGCGCCACCCGCTTGAAGAGGCGCCGTCGGCCCAGGCGGCAATGGCAAGCGCCCCCGCCCCGGCCCAGATCATTGCGAGCCGATAGCCCGTCTGATAGGTCGCCAAAAACGCCGCCTGCTCTTTTTCTCCGCCGCTCTCAATGCGGTAGGCGTCAAGCGCCACGTCCTGCGTGGCGCTTGCAAAAGCCGCGGCCACCGCCAGCGCGGCCATGCGCGTGAGGTGCTCTTGGGGGTCGGTCAAGGCCATGGCCGCAAGGGAGGCGATGAGGGCCGCCTGTGCCAGCAGCAGCCAGGCGCGGCGCCTGCCAAAGCGGCGCGTTAAAAAGGGCACGGGCAGACGGTCCACGAGCGGGGCCCAGGCCCACTTCATCGCCCAGCACAGTCCCGCCCAGCTCATAAAGCCGATTGTCGTCAGGTCAACTCCGGCCTCGCGCAGCCAAAAGGAAAGCGTGCCGAGCACCAGCAGCAGCGGCAGGCCCGAAGAAAATCCCAGAAAGAGCATCCGCACGGCAACCGGATGCCGGTAGACGGCAAGCGTTTGCAGACACTTTTCCTTGTACGCATGCAGGCGGCTCAAGTCGTGCTCCTTCTTTTTTTGATCCTGATCCCGCCGCCTTTTAGATCACCTCGGACGCTCCAGCAAGCCACCGCCAGTCGCCAGGCTTGAGGTCGTCTGCAAGCCGCAGCTTGCCGAAGGAAACGCGCTCAAGCGCTTCGACCCGGTTGCCGGCTGCGGCCACCATGCGCTTGACCTGGTGGTACTTGCCGCTTGTGATCGTCATTTCAAAAACGTCGGGTGCAAGAAGCGAGACGTCCGCAGCGCGCAGGGGCGCTTTTTCATCGACCAGGAGCACGCCGTCGACGAGCTTTTTTACCGTCTCATCGGACACGGGGTGCTTGCAGCGCACGCGGTAGCGCTTCGGGACATGGCGCTTGGGGTGCGTAAGGCGATGCTGCAGCGCCCCGTCGTCGGTAAAAAGAAGCAGCCCCGTCGTGTCCGCGTCAAGGCGTCCCACGGGCTGCACGCCGCGCACGCGCAAAGGCGCGGGCAGCAGCGTCATGACGCTCGGATGATGCGTGGGCTTTTGCGAGCACTCGTACCCGGCGGGCTTGTTCATCACAATGAGCGCCTTTTCAACATAGGGCCAGGACTTCCCGTCGACGGCAAACGTGATGCCCTCGGGGTCGATCTCGGCATCCGGATCGGTCATCACGCGCCCTGCAAATGAGACGCGCGAAAGCGCAATCAAGCCGCGACACTCGTGCCGCGTCCCAAAGCCCTGCGTAAAGAGAATCTGCTCAAGCCGCATGGATTTGTATCCTTTGTCCCTGAACCTCTCGGTGCTGTCAACCTTGTAGCGCGCGGGGGTCGAGGTCAAAGTCGATCACCACGGGGGCGTGATCGGAAAACTTCTCGTCTTTGTAGATAAACGTGCTCTTTGCCTTGGCCGCAATGCCCGCCGTGCCGAACATGTAGTCGATGCGCCAGCCCACGTTCTTGGCCCTTGCCTGCCCGCGCTGGCTCCACCAGGTGTACTGCTCGGGCCTTGGGTCGAGCTCGCGAAAGATGTCGTGCCAGCCCTCGGCGTCGAGCTGCTCGCTCACCCACTGACGCTCCTCGGGCAAAAAGCCCGAGTGCGTGAGGTTTCCCTTCCAGTTCTTGATGTCGATTTCCTTGTGCGCGATGTTGACGTCGCCGCAGACGAGAATTTCGCGCCCCGTGGCGGCAAGTTCGCGCATGTGCAGGCGAAATGCGTCCAAAAACCGGTATTTGGCCGCCTGGCGCTCTTCGCTTGACGTGCCCGAGGGAAAATACACGCTCACAATTGAAAGGCCCTTGAAGTCGATGCGCACGTAGCGCCCCTCGTTGTCAAACTCTTCAACCCCAAAGCCCGTTTTTACGGAGGCCGGTGCAATCTTTGACCACAGGCCGCAGCCGGAGTAGCCGCGCTTTTGCGCGCAGTGCACCCACGACTCGTAGCCCGGCTGATTGCGCACCTTCTCGCTTAAGTCCGCCTCCTGGGCCTTGAGCTCCTGCACGCAGAGAACATCGGCGTTGATGCCGGAAAACCACTTCCAGAATCCCTTGTCTGCCGCCGAACGAATGCCGTTGGCGTTAAACGTCACAACGCGAAGCACGGTGCGCCCACTCCTTACGAGAAAAACCAAATGACCTAAAATTTTAGCTTCAGCCCGCGGCGCCCCTTGTTTGTCGGCGCCCGGGCGAAGCGATTTATCTTTTCAAGCCCCTTTTTTCCCTTTCGTCGCCTCCATGACTCCCAATCACGCCCAGTTCATCGAATTTGCCCTCACCGCCAACGTGCTGCGCTTCGGGGAATTCAAAACCAAGGCGGGCCGCATGAGCCCCTACTTCTTCAACGCCGGACTCTTTAACACCGGCAGCCTGCTCGATCGCCTGGGTGCGTTCTATGCGCAGGCGCTACTTGATGCGAAAAAAGCCGGCCGCATCGACTTCGACATGATCTTCGGGCCCGCCTACAAGGGCATCCCGCTCGTGGCGACCGTGGCCATGAATCTCGCCCGCCTGGGCTGCGACGTACCCTGGGCCTTCAACCGCAAGGAAATCAAGGACCACGGCGAGGGCGGCACCGTGATCGGATCGCCGCTTGCCGGGCGCGTGGTCATCGTCGACGACGTGATCAGCGCGGGCACCTCGGTGCGCGAATCGGTAAGCCTCATCCGCGCCGCCGGCGCAACCCCCTCGGGTGTTTTGATTGCGCTTGACCGTCAGGAGCGCGGCGGCAACGCCGAAGCGATGACCGAAACGTCGGCCGTGCAGGATGTGGAGAAAACCTTCTCGATGCCCGTGGTAAGCATCGCCAACCTCAACGACCTTCTTGAATTCATGAACGGCGACTCGGAGGCTGCAAAGAACGCCCGCGCCTATCGCGACGCCGTTGCCGCCTACCGCGCAAGGTACGGCGCTTAAATAAAAATCTTTCAGGCGACTTTCCGCCCGCAAGCCGCAGCCGGCCTTTTTTCCCGGCCCTGCGGCTTTTTTCGTGTTTAGCCGCGGCCAAAGCGTCTGCGGTCGTCTTCGACAAACTTGTCGTAGGGCCCCAGGCCCGGCGCAGAGGGCAGCATCAGCAGCACCGCCACCACGGCCCAGCCTGCGACCGGCACGAGGCCCAGAGCCATCCACCAGCCCGAAAAGCCCGCGTCGTGCAGCCGCCTGCGGGTCATTCTGAATACCGGGATGACGGACAAAAAGAAAAAGACGAGCCACCCGTTTAAAAAGACCTTCATGTAGGTCGAGTCCGGGGCGACTTCAAGCCGGTAGCCGATTTCAAAGGGAATCGCAAAGGCCGCGGCATAGATCACGGCGTAGGCTGCAAGCGTGAGCCAAAACGCGCGCCTTCCCACGCGCCCGAGACGGGTGCGGTCAAACAAAAGCAGGCGGCCGAAAGCCCGCCCGGTGCGTTTTTGTTTGAATGGCTGCATGGAAGTGCCCCGTGCGAAACAAAAATACCGCGTGAGAGAAGTGTTTGAGAGCGCCCGCTCAAAATGCTTTTGGGAAAGCCTTCGGGGCGCGCGAAGACAAAAACGGAGGCTCACACGGCTCTTGGCGGCGCAGCCTCCGTTTGTTGTTTGGGCGCTCGTTTGGCTTGGGATGGAGAGCTTATCCCTTGAGCTTGCGGGTCAGAATTTCATTGACCTGCTTGGGATTGGCCTTGCCCCGGGTGGCCTTCATCGCCTGTCCGACAAGGGCGTTGAAGGCTTTCTGCTTGCCGGCCTTGAACTCCTCAATCATCTTGGCGTTGTTTTTGAGCACCTCGTCGATGATGGCTTCAAGAGCTCCGGCGTCCGAAATCTGCTTTAAGCCCTCTTTTTCGATCAGCGCGTCGACCGTCTCCCGGGCCCCGTCCCAGATCAGGGAGAAGATGCGCTTGGCGCCCTTGGCGTTGATCGTGCCGTCGGCAAGACGCTTGAGGATGTCGGCAAGACGCGCGGCCGTCACCGGGGCCGTCGCATACGTCATCCCTTCGGCCGCATTGACGGAGGCGGCCACTTCGCCCATCACCCAGTTGGCGGCGATCTTCTTGTCGGGGGCGCTCTCGCACACGGCAAGGAAATAGTCGGCCACGTCGCGGCTTGATGTAAGGACGTCTGCGTCGTACTCCGTCAGTCCGTAGTCGGAGACAAAGCGCGCGCGCATCTGCTCGGGGAGCTCGGGCATCTGCGAGGCGACCTGCGCCTTCCACTCGGGCGAAATGATGCACGGCAGCAAATCGGGATCCGGGAAGTAGCGATAGTCCATCGAGTCTTCCTTGGTGCGCATCTCGCGGGTTTCGCCGTTTTCGGGGTCATACAGGCGCGTAGCCTGCACGATCCTGCCGCCGGCTTCAATCACCGCGATCTGGCGGCGCACCTCATAGTCGATGGCCTCCTGCAGGAACTTGAAGGAGTTGAGGTTCTTGATTTCGCATCGCGTGCCGAACTTCGTCTCGCCCATCGGGCGCACGGAGACGTTGGCGTCGCACCGGAAGTTTCCCTCCTGCATGTTGCCGCGCGAAATCCCAAGCCACACCACAAGAGCGTGCAGCGCCTTGGCGTAGCCCACGGCTTCGGCAGAGCTTCTCAACTCGGGCTCCGTGACGATCTCAAGCAGAGGCGTGCCCGCGCGGTTTAAGTCAATGCCCGACTTGTGCGGCTGCACGCCGTGATTGCTCTTGCCCGCGTCCTCTTCAAGGTGCGCGCGGGTAAGGTGAATCGTCTTCATGTAGGGCTCGCCCTCCTTGGGCTCGACCTTGAATCGCAATTCCCCTCCCTTTACAACCGGCAGATCAAACTGGCTGATCTGATAGCCCTTGGGCAGATCGGGATAAAAATAATTCTTGCGGTCAAAGACGGACTTTTCGGCCACTTCGGCGTGAATGGCAAGTCCGAAGCGAATGGCTCTCTCAACTGCGCCGCGGTTTAACACCGGCAGCGCCCCCGGCAGGGCGAGGTCGATGTAGCAGGCCTGCGTGTTGGGCTCGGCGCCGAAGGCGGTCGAGGCGCCAGAGAAAATCTTGGAGTCCGTCGAGAGCTGCACGTGCGTCTCAAGACCGATCACTACTTCCCATTGCATATCTTGTTTACTCTCTCGCTCTAAAAACCGTTGGGATGACGCTTGTGCCAGTCGCTTGCCTGCTGCCAGGCGTGCGCAACGCCGAGCATGCGGGCCTCGGCAAAGCGCGGGCAGGTGAGCTGCACGCCGATCGGCCGGCCGTTGGAGTGAATGCCGCAGGGCATGCTCATGCAGGGAAGGCCTGCAAGCGAGGCGGGCACGGTGTAGAGGTCCCCGAGATAGGCCGACACGGGATCGGCCTTGGAGCCGAAGTCGTAGGCCGTGGAAGTGGTCACGGGACTGACGATGACGTCGACCTTTTCAAAGGCGGCGTCAAACTCCTGGGCAATCAGGCGGCGCACCTTCTGCGCCTTGATGTAGTAGGCGTCGTAGTAGCCGTGCGAGAGCACGTAGGTGCCGATCAGGATGCGGCGCTTGGGTTCGGCCCCGAACCCCTCGTTGCGGCTTTTCTTGATCATGTCCTGAATGTCGCCGTAGTCCTTGGCGCGGTAGCCGTAGCGCACGCCGTCAAAGCGCGACAAGTTGGAGCTTGCCTCGGCGCAGGCCACCACGTAGTAGACCGACACGCCAAGCCCCGCGTTGGGCAGTTCAATGTCGACGATCTCGGCGCCCTGGCTGCGGTACTCTTCGAGCACCTTCTCGATGGCCTCGGCCACTTCGGCGTCAAGCTCGCCCGTAAACCAGGCGCGCGGCACGCCGATGCGAAGGCCCTTGACGCCCTTGTTCAGGTCGCGCGTGAAGTCTTCCGCAGGCCTGTCTTCGCTCGTGGAATCCCAGGGCTCAAAGCCCACCATGTCGCCCAAAACCCAGGCGATGTCTTCGGCCGTGTGCGCCATGAGGCCCGCGGTGTCAAGCGAACTTGCAAAGGCAATCATGCCCAGACGGCTCGGACGCCCGTAGGTGGGCTTGACGCCCGTGATGCCGGTAAAGGCCGCGGGCTCGCGAATCGAGCCGCCCGTGTCGGTTGCCGTGGCAATGGGCGCAAGGCCCGCGGCCACGCAGGAGGCCGAGCCCCCGGAGCTGCCGCCCGGAACCGCATTGGGGTCCCAGGGGTTGAGAACCTTGCCGTAGGCCGAATTCTCATTGGCCGAGCCCATGGCGAATTCGTCGCAATTGAGTTTGCCGAGCGTCACAAGGCCCGCTTCGCGCAGCTTTCGCACCACCGTGGCGTCAAAGGGGCTCATGTAGCCCTCGAGCATTTTGCTTGCCGCCGTCGAGGCCCACTTGCGGGTGACGAAAATATCCTTGTGCGCGATCGGAATGCCGGTCAGGCGCCCGCCCTTGCCCTGGGCAATCAGCGCGTCGGCCGCGCGCGCCTCGGCAAGCGTCTCTTCGGGGCGCACGTCAAGAAAGCAGTTGAGGTCGCGGTGCGCGTCGATGCGTCCGAGATACTCCCGGGCGAGCTCCTCGGCGCTCACCTCGCGCGCGGCAAGCGCGCGGGAGAGTTCCGCAACGGTATGAAAGGTGTTGTCAGCCATGTTGTGTCTTCTTCCTTTTTAGGCGAGCGCGGTTATTCGATCACCTGCGGCACAAGGAACATGCCCTCGTACTCCTGCGGCGCATTCTTCATGTTTTCTTCGCGGTCGTCACCGAACACCACCTTGTCTTCGCGCTGGCGCTGTACGCCGTCGTGGGGGTGCATCATCGGCTCCACGCCGTCGGTGTCGACGGCCTGAATGCGCTCGATCATCTTGAAAATATCGTTGAGCTCAACCTGCATCTTCTGCGCCTGCGCATCGTCGATGTCGATGTGCGCGAGCTCCGAAATGCGGTGAACATCGTCCAATCCGAGGGACATAGCTTTCAGTACCTGCAAAAATGCAAAACAAAACAAAAGAGGAAATTTACCGCCTTTCCTGATTTTTATGGAAATGCGCGCGCAAAAAAGTTGCGCCCCGACAAGCTCTTCGAGCCGCTTTCCAAAACGCTCTCCTGCGGGCGGCGCCGAAGGCCAAAAGGGCGCCGCGGGCGCGCAGCCAAAGGGCGCGCGCTATAGTAGCCGCACGGCGTTTTTTTCCCAAGGGCGGCGCGCCTTTGTTTGGCCTTGTCGGGGCCGTGCGCCGCCTTCCCGCTCCCATCTCAGGATTTATTTCCCGCAGCGACTCATGCGTCAGATCATCCTTTTTGCCGTCTGCCTTGCCCTTGCCGGATGCTCTTCAAATTCCGGCGGGTACTTCGACAACGACGGCCCGCCCTCAAGCCTCGGGCACCTCAAGGCGCTCGGCTCCAACGACATCGACATCAAGGTCGAGGCGCCCCACAAATGGGCCAACCGCCCGTACACGGTCCTTGGCAAGCGCTACGTGCCCGTCACGGGCGATCAGCCCATGACCGAGGTCGGCGAGGCAAGCTGGTACGGCAAGCAGTTTCACGGCAAGAAAACCTCCACGGGCGAAATCTACGACATGTACGCGCTCTCGGCCGCGCACCCGACCATGGAGCTGCCAAGCTATGCGCGCGTCACCAACCTCAAAAACGGCCGCTCGATCATTGTGCGCGTCAATGACCGCGGACCGTTTCTGCGCGGGCGCGTCATTGACTTGAGCTACGCGGCCGCCGTGCAGTTGGGCTACCAAAAGCAAGGGACCACGCAGGTTCGAGTCGAGCGCATCCGCATGAAGGACATCGCCGCAGGACGCATTCCCTCGACCAACGCTTCGGACGCAACGCTTGTGAAGACGTCCCCGGCGCCCGTTGCCGCCGCGACAACGGTTGCATCGGCCGCAGCCGCCTCTTCGGCTTCTTCGTCTTCTTCGCGTTCGTCTTCAAGCGCCCGCAGCGCCTCTTCCTCGCGCAGCAGCAGCACTGCGCCCCGCTCAAGCTACCAGAGCACCTATCAGAGCGCTCCGGCTCAGAGCAACACGATTCGAACCACGAGCACGGTGCGCTCGGGCGGCATCACGACCACGACGACCACCACATCGGGGACGGCCGCCGCGCAAGGCACCGTCCCGTCGGCAGCGCCCGCTGCCGCCGCAGGCGCAGTCGTCGCCTCCCGCACGGGCACCACGGCGCGCGAAGAAAACATCGACGTGATGGACTCGGTTGTTGAAAACACCACCGATCCGGGCGACCCCGCCGTGAGCATCAGCCTCACGGTGGAGGAGACGGGCGCCGATGAGAGCCAGGCCATGCAGACCTACCGCTTTACGCAGGGCGGGCAGGGCGAATGGGTCGACGTGCCTTCGGCCGCGGCCGCGCAGCAGCCGCAGTCCGCCCCGGCACAAAGCCAAGGGCAGGCCATCCCCCGGCAGGACGCCATCAGCGCCATCGTGGCCGAGCAGGAGGCAATCGAAGCCGAACGCGCTTTAGCCGCCTCCCGGCAAACGGCCGCCGTGCCCTCTGCTGCAGCAGCTGCTGCTGCGGCGGCGCCCCTATCGGGCTGGACCGTGCAGCTTGGCGCCTTTGGCGTTTACGACAACGCCAAGGCCGCCGCCGCGCACGCCGAAATGATGCTCTCGCAGCAGCAGGCCTCGCCCGGCGCCGTGCGCATCGTTGACACGGGCTCGGTCTTTCGCGTCGTGGTGGGAAACGTCCCCACGCAGCAGGAAGCCATTGGCCTTGCGCGCAGCGTCAGCAACGCGCTTGGCGCAAGCGCCTACGCCATTGCCGAGCCCGTGCCAAAGAAATAAAGGGTGGTGCGCCACCACGCCAAACATTTGCAATCTCCGTTGAAAGTTAAAACAACCATGCCGACACCCATTGAAGAAACCGTGCAGTCCATGTGGAGCGGCGAGACGCTCGATGAACTTTGTGAATTCGTGCGCCTTCCCGCCAAATCCGTGGGGTTTGACCCCGAGTGGGAGAAAAACGGCTATCTGCTTGAAGCCTGCCGCAGGGCTGCCCAATGGGGAAAAAAGCTTTTTCCGCAGGCCGTCTTTGAAGTCTTGAGCGAACCGGGCAAGTCGCCCGCGCTTTACTTTGACATCGCAGGAACAAACGAGGCTGTCTCCTCGTCGGTCTTTTTTTACGGTCACTTTGACAAGCAGCCCGAGGGGCAGGGCTGGAGCTGCGGGCGCAAGGCTTTTGAGCCGAGCCTTGAGGGCGACAAGCTCTACGGTCGCGGCGCGGCCGACGACGGCTACAACTTTTATGCCGCCATGACGGCCCTGACGGCGATCGATCGCTCCCAAACGCCCCGGCCGCGCGCCGTCGGGCTTTTTGAGACGGCCGAAGAGTGCGACTCGGTTGACTTCGAGTACTGGCTTACAAAGTGCGCCGGGCGCATCGGGCGCGTCTCGCTTGCCGTCGTTTTGGACAGCACCTGCTGCGACTACGAGCGGCTCTGGAGCACGGTGAGCTTTCGCGGCGCCGTTCTCTTTACCTTGAACGTCAAGGTGCTCGAGCACGGCGTGCACTCGGGAACCGCCTCGGGGATCGTGCCGGATTCCTTTACGATTGCCCGGGCGCTTTTGGAGCGCATTGAAAAGGCGCAGACAGGGGAAATTGCAGCGCCCGCCCTCAACGCCGAAATCCCGCAGGAGCGCATCGCGCAGATGCGGCAATGCGCGCAGATTCTCGGAGACCGCGTCGCCCAGGAATTCCCCTGGGCGGGCGGCACGCACGCGCGCAGCGCCGATGTTTTTGAGCTGCTGGTGATGCGCGGCTGGAAGCCGCAGATGGCCGTCACGGGAGCCGAAGGGCTCCCCGCTTTAAAGGACGCCGGAAACGTGCTTCGCAGCGGCACGCGCATCAAGTGCTCCATCCGGATTCCGCCCACGGTCGACCCGCAGGCGACCCTTGACTGGGTGCGAAGCGAACTGACCCGCGACCCGATCTTTGGCTGCGAGGTGACGCTTGACCCCGTGAGCGCTGGAAGGGGCTGGAACGCCCCGGCGCAGAAGCCCTGGTTCGCCCAAGCCTTCGATGCGGCAAGCCGCGAGCTTTGCGGCGCGCCCGCAGCCTACTGCTGCGACGGCGCCTCAATTCCCATTCTCACGCTCATGCAGGATGTGCTCGGAGACGCACAGTTTTTGGTAACCGGCGTTTTAGGCCCCGAGAGCAACGCCCACGGGCCCGATGAAATGCTGCGGCTTGACTACGCGCGCAAGCTCACCTGCGCCGTCGCCCGCGTGATCGCCGCCATCAAGGAGTAGTCCCATGCGCAGAGATCTTGTCGTGCAGGTCATCGTCGACTACGGCGACTTCTGGGAAAACTTCGCCACGCCCTTTGAGGCCGAGCGCTTCATCAACGCAAGTCTCGACGAGTACGACGTTCCCAAGGCCGTCTGGCTCGAAGACATGCGGGGCAACATCAAGTGGCGCTACGACCTCTTTGAAGACGACTCGGGCCTCTACCGGCTCGTTGACCGGCCCGTGGAAAATCCCAACCGGCTCATTCGCACGCCGTCAAATTGATCTGCCAGGCAATCATCAGAGCTTTCCACAACAAAGAAAGCTCTGATGAAATGGTCAGACAAATTCATTTATTGTCTCAAAGACCCGCAAAAGATATTTTTCCGCCTGTTTATGATCTATTTTAGTCCTCAATTGTTCAGGGAAGAATCTCGCAAATTCTTCGCTGTTGGTTGGTCTGTACTTAACAAACATCTCGAGCAGCTGGTCCCTGAGCAAACCATTCTCTCCGCAGGCATTTCCGAGATTTTGTTCTATTTCCTCTCGAATCGAGAGCAAGTCGCTCCTTAGAGCTTCGTTTTCTTTATCTATTTCTTCGTCTGATTCTCCAGTCACTCCATTATCAGAAGATTCCTCATTGTCTTGCTCAAGGACAAACTCTTCCAATGGGGCGCCATCATACGAAGCTTTTTCAACATCGACAATACTTTTCTTTTCAGCAGATTGAACAAGTTGTTTTAACTTATCAACAATTGGAGCGATTGTAGCCTCAGGATTTTCAAACCAGTCAGTAGACCAAATTCGTTCAATCCTCCACCCCTTGCTTTCAAGTATTTCTTGTCTCAGCCTGTCTCTATCTCTTGCAGTACGAGATGAATGGTAAGTTGCACCATCACACTCTATGCCCATCAGATAAGTCCCAGGATCTGCTGGGTTGACCACTGCAATGTCTATAAAGAATCCTTCAGCCCCCACTTGAGGTCTGCACTCAAAACCTTTTTCTTTTAGATATTCAGCAACCGCAATTTCAAAATCACTATCAGGCAGCCTTCCACTCTCAGAAGTTCTTGAAGGAAGAACTCCTGACTTTGCGTAAGTTAAGAAATCCTTCAGCGCCTTAACACTTTTATAGCTGGAAGCACCAGAGTTCGGGAGAATATCGGAATCAAGCATCGAAGAGAAAACATGCATTCTCTTTTTAGCTCTCGTAAAAAGTACGTTTAGGCGCCGCCACCCCTTTTCTGTATTAATTGGACCAAATCGTTGATGAACCTTCTTAGAGTCCTTGTCTTTTCCATATGTGAACGAGATGAAAATTACATCCCTTTCATCACCCTGAACATTTTCTAGATTTTTTATAAAGAGTCCCTCACTCTTCCTATTAATCATCCTTTCAACAGCGCTGTCAAATCCCTTAGTTAACGTATCCAAGCAAGCTTCAATTCGATCTCTTTGTGCACTATTCATAGCAACAACACCAAGAGATTCTTGAGGATTATTATGAGCATGATCAATGATTGCCTTTGCAATCATCATTGCCTCGGCATTATTGACACCCGTCGAATAAAAACCATTTTCAACATAATGAAACTTAATGCCAAGCCTCTCGCTTTCATGGAGTGGCGAAGGGAAAACAATTAGCTTGTCAGAATAAAATTCTCGATTTGAAAACTGAATCAAAGATTCATGCTGAGAGCGATAATGCCACATTAGCTGACGGCTGGGAATACTTGTGGAAAAAGCCTCTAATATACTCTCCTGACCATCATCATAATCGACATCCTCCTCGTCTTCATCGTCATAACTCGCCTTAAAAAACGTTGTCGGCGGAAGCTGACAAGGGTCACCAACAATAACTGCTTGGCGTGCTCTGGCAAGGGCTCCAATAGCATATTCTGGCAAAATCTGGGACGCTTCGTCCATCACAATTAAATCAAATTCTATTTTTCCAGGTTCCAGAACTTGAGCTACAGAAAAAGGGCTCATCATCCAGCATGGCTTGAGTCCGAGAAGAGAATTTTGAGCTCTCGAAATTAGCTGCCTCAACGGAAGGTGTCTTTTTTGCTTTGAGATTTCGTGATTAATTAGCGTCATCTCCGTCCGATCTGAAGCTCTGTTTCCCCACCCTGGCTCTCCATGGTATTCAGCCAACCGAGAAGATATCATTCTTCTCACCTCTGACAGAAGATTTCGATCGCACTCTCGGAATTTTTTCTGAAGTTGATTCTGATCCAAAGAAGAAGGCAAGTCCGGATATTCTTTTTGAATATCCTGACACACAGCAAAAGAAGCCGAATAATCCAAATAGTTTTCCATATTAGTCAGAGATACCTTCTTGTCAAGAACCATCTGAATAACAGGGAAAACCATTGAATTTTCTAATTTTTCCACATTCCTGACATACGTCACCCAGTTCGGGAGATCTTCAATATACCTCAGCGCTCTCTGCTGTTTTACCTGAAGCTCTCCCAACGAGAATGAAGTCCCATTTTGCCATTGTTCCTTTTTTAGCTCAACATCATTCGAGAATTCATTATATTTAGACGTAAAATCAACAAAATCGCTTAAAAAGGCGGCTATCGATTCGCTTAAATTTAAATATAACTCTTTCGTGAGTTCTTCTAAATTCTTCTTAAAAATCCCGTAATTGTAAAATACCTCTTTAAAACTCTTGAAAAACTTCTGTGTTGATTTAACCTTTGAGATCTTCTCATCAAACAAATCATCCCAAACCTCACGAGGCAAGACATCAACAAATCCCAGATCTTTCTGCTCTAAAATTTTTAATTTTTCAACATTTTCCGCAGTCTTTTTACTTCTATCTTTTATTTCCCTCAGAGTTGAAACCCTAACAACATCAGAAATGACGCATTCCTTCACAGCATCTATTTCTTTCTGAAGAGTATTTAAAAACACCCCGATACCATTCTTTATGGAGAACTCCCCCTCATACCGCGAAGGAATAGTCGCCCCAGGGAATTTTTTCAACAACTCCTTTAGTTCATTAATAGCCTCCGAAACACCATCCACCCCTGACTGCGTAATCAGATATCTAAATTCACCTGCATTTAACTTAAAAGAAAAATCACAAAGCCCCCTACAATACCCATACTTGTCCTGCATAAACAATTGCCAATCGTAGTAGGCTCTGAGGTCATCGGGGTTTGTCTTCAACCCGTTAAATAAATCCCCAAATTTATCATCAAATCTTGCTTCTAGGTAATCAGATTCAAGTCGTGAATACTCAAGCAAACAATCAAGAGAATCTGCAGAAAAACAATCTTCTCCAATTTTTGACCAAGACAGTATTTCCTTCTTAATTTGCGCAAACTTTCCTCCAAAAAATTGAAGTATTTTCTCATAAACTCCTGCGTTTTTATACTCTTGGATATATCGTTTTAATTCAGGATACTTTGGCAACGACTTTAGATCGTATACCTTTCTAACCCTCCCCGAAAGATCTATCAATTTTGCAGAAAGCTTGGCAAAATATTCAATATCACTCTTCGAGCTTTTTGTTGTTTCCCACTGAACGCCCCTTAGGCTTTCAGGAAGTTTTTCCAAGTCATCAATATAGTTTTCAAAGAATAAAATTCCTTTGTCAACTCTTCTTTCATCAAAAGCCTGATCGATAAAAAACTTCGGCATCCCCATGCTATCGGAGAATCGCTTTAAATTTTCTATTTTGTCTTCAAGGCATTTTAAGGAATATTCAATTTCTTTAGATAAACGAGCCAAATCCCCAATAGATAAACTTGGCGCGCAATCAAAGAAATCAACGTTAGGGAAAGCTCTAGACTGGATAATATTTTCAGCACTCTCCTTCGTAAGGATGTCTTTGATATCCAAATAAAACTTCCTTACGTCTGAAATGTTTTTTACATAGTTATCAAGCGCATGTGCATAGTCGTCATCGCAAAAATTCTTCAGTTCGCCCCAAACAATTTTCTCATCCATCTCAGGGATAGCCTGAAACTCCTTGGAAAGCTTTCTAACATACTCTATGCTGTCATTACCGTTCTCCCCCAGCAATTCATCCACTTTTGCCAAAGATTCTCCCAACTTCACGAGGGCCTCCTGCAGTCCCGTGAGCTGATCTTCCACAATCCTTACCCTTGTCGACTCTCTGAGATTCTTATTTGCAACACCAAACCAAGGGTGCGTTTCAAAATCAATAATTTCTGCTCCGTCCATCAAATGCGTAGCCTTGTCATAGGCAGCAGAGAATTTCTGCATCTCCTCATGACATTCAAGCAACAGGCTGTCATTGATAGTATCGGTGTCTACTTTCAACACCAAACAGGGTGTCGGAACAATTGAATTCCCTGCAGAAAGTTCTATGCTCTTTCTAGCCTTTAAAGACATCCATTCATGAATAGTCCGATCAGTTTCTTTCCATTTACTATTAATAACACGCTCATACTTGTTAAGTTGGTTTTTTAGCGACTCATATCTTTTAATAATTTCCTCATACGACCTTTCTTCTCCTTCAAAAGGATTTAAATCTATTCGCTTCTTTATATCTTCCAGAATTTCTTTTTTATTTGATAAGCTACTGTGCAAATCGAAACAAAATACACCCAATCCCGCATCATCCAGGCGCTTCTTCACCACCTGGAGAGCTGCCATCTTTTCAGATACAAATAATATTTTCTTCCCTTGATAAATTCCAGCAGCTATAAGATTAGTAATCGTCTGCGACTTTCCCGTTCCCGGAGGTCCCTGAATAATTAAATCTTTCCTCCCTTCTAATACATCTATCAATGCATCATGCTGCGAGCTGTCCGCGTTATATATTAATGGCACAGTCGTATGAATCTTTGTATTGCCATCAATATCATGCTCGTTTTCAAGCCTTACCCCAGCGGCATATTGGCTCTTCGGATAAAGCGTCCCCAAAGCCGTGCCATTCAACATCCCTTCCAAGCCCTCTGGCCAATTCTCGGGATCCAAATCTCGATGCATGAGTTGTGTGCTAAATTCGATGCAACACAAAGCCGCATATCTCAACACTTCCCATTTAGAGTTGGTATTTCTATTATATTTTCCTACTACTTCCTCTATTTTCAGTAAGTAGTCGTAATAATTTTCTCCATCAGAATACTCAGGAAGAATAAACCCAAAATCATTCAGTTTTAACTTTAGCGTTATATTTTCCTCAACATCAGTTGAACTAACAGACAAGTCATACTCTTTAGACGAACCGATGTCTCTTGCATTTTTCCTACCAACAACAACCGGAATACTTAATAATGGAGCAAGAAAATCTTTATTCGAGTTCAGATCTCTCCATTTTAAAAACCCTACGACCAAATATGAAGATCTGATACCCGTTTCTTCAAATTTAAGCCTTGTATGATCAAAAATCTTCTTCAGCCGATTAGTCAATTCGGCCTTGAAATACGGCGTTGGGAACTTATACCCATGCGCCCTTGAAGACTCTCTCGGAACAATTGCCGTCGTATTTTCCTTGCGCAACGGCAGACTAAAGTCGATAACTACCCCTCTGGCTTTTGAGCACTTTAAAGGATCTCCATTCAGCTCCTCAGCTTCTTCCTCAGTGAAATTTCTTTCGTGAATTTCGTAAAGGGAGAAAGGAATAATAAAGTCAAATCCAATACTTTTCTGCCTATTAACAAGATCTTGAATGCCCTCGATGGACACCCCTTGCAGTCTTACTACTTTTGTTTTCGAATTTATCTTAAAATTCAGCAAAGGGTTTCTATTGCTTGTCTCTAATAATTTCGCTCTACTTTTCCCTATACTTGCCGCCGCTGCAGCAAAATCAATTTTCTGATCAAACAACATTTCTATTTCGTCATCTTTTTTTGTTATACAAATATTTGCAACACTTGCTTTATCTGCACAGCAAATATCTCATTCCCGCAATGCTATCAGTTTGTCATTCTTTTCGTCTAAAAACTCTTCAAATGATGCGAAAACATTCTCTTTAAACAACACACATAAACGAACGGGGACGGCCGACATAGCATGTCAACCATCCCCGTTTATTTGTTTGATTGTTAGTACTTAACTGTCTAGCTCAAAAAGAACTTGCAGGCCGGATTGCTGCTCTCGTCCCAGTAGCGGTAGCCCAGGTTCTTGAGGAAGTCCTCAAAGAGCGCATTGTCTTCCGGCGGCACCTGCACGCCCACAAAGACGCGCCCGAAGTCCGCGCCGTTGTTGCGGTAGTGGAAAAGCGAAATGTTCCACTGCGGCGCCATCGACGTGAGGAACTTCATCAGGGCGCCGGGCCGCTCGGGGAACTCAAAGCGAAGCAGATGCTCGTTGACGGCAAGCTTGCTGTGGCCTCCGATCATGTGGCGCAGGTGCAGCTTGGCAAGTTCGTCGTGCGTGAGGTTCAGAGTCGGGAATCCCGACTGCTCGAAGACGTGCACGAGCTCATCGGCATCGTGCGCATTGGCCGTCTGGATGCCCACGAAGATATAGGCGTTGCGGGTGTCGCTCATGCGGTAGTTGAACTCCGTCACGCTGCGGCTGCCCACAAGCTGACATAGGCGCCTGAAGGAGCCGCGCTCCTCGGGAATCGTCACCGCAAAGATCGCCTCGCGCTGCTCGCCGTACTCGGCGCGCTCGGAGACAAAGCGCAGGCGGTCAAAGTTCATGTTGGCACCGGACGTGATGGCAACGAGCGTCTTGTTGGCGACTTTTTCGCGGCGCACCCAGGCCTTGAGGCCGGCCAGCGAAAGCGCGCCCGAGGGCTCGACGATCGTGCGGGTGTCTTCAAAGACGTCCTTGATGGCCGCGCAGATTTCGTCGCTGTCAACCAGGATGATGTCGTCGAGGTTTTCGCGGCACAGCATGAGCGTCTCGTCGCCCACGCGCTTGACGGCCGTGCCGTCGGAAAAGAGCCCCACGTCGTCCAGGGCAATGTTTTCGCCCGCATCAATCGAGCGCTTCATGGCGTCGGAGTCCTTGGTCTCCACGCCGATCACCTTGATTTCCGGATAGATCGCCTTGATGTAGGTGGCTACGCCCGCTGCGAGGCCGCCGCCGCCAATCTGCACGAAGATCGCATCGGGCCGCGTTCTGTCGCCAGGCTGGTACTGGCGCAGAATCTCCATGCCGATCGTGCCCTGGCCTGCGATCACGTAGGGATCGTCAAAGGGGTGCACAAAGCTCAGCCCCTCTTCCTTTTGCATCTTCTCGGCGTGCTCGGCCGCGTCGGTGAAGCTCTCGCCCACGAGCACCACTTCGCCTCCGAGATTGCGCACCGCCTCCACCTTCAGAGCCGGGGCCGTCACGGGCATCACGATCACGGCGCGGCACCCAAGGCGCCGGGCGGCAAGCGCCACGCCCTGGGCGTGGTTGCCGGCCGAAGCGCAGATCACGCCGCGGGCGCGCTCCTCGGCCGTCAGGTGCACCATCTTGTTGAAGGCGCCGCGCAGCTTGAAGGAAAACACCGGCTGCTGGTCCTCGCGCTTGAGAAGCACCTTGTTGCCGATGCGCTTGGAGAGCTTCTTTGCCTCGTCAAGAGGCGTTTCGTGCGCAACGTCATAGACGCGCGCCGTCAGGATGCGGCGCAGATACGTCTGTCGATTTTGTTCCGTCGTGGATGCCATTTGATTGTCTACTTCCTTAACTACCTGTTTTTCCCAAAACCAAATCTGAAAATTGCCGGCGCCTCTCTTTTCCATGTGCCCGGAGGGCTTCGCGGCTTTAGTCGCTTGCCCCCCCAGGAAAGCTTCCGGGCCCGAAAGCCGCATTTCAAAAGCGTCAGGCCCTTAAATATACGAGCTTCAGGCACCGTCTGCACTTTAGAAGTGCAAACCGCGAGGGGCTTAAAAAAACGGGGAACCGCCCTCCTGCGCTTGAGCGTGCGCGGGAAACTTCCCGCGCAGCGCCCGCAAGTACCCCTCGAGCCGGTCAAGATCGCTTCTTGCCTGCCGGATGTGCGCCAAGTACTCGTCGAGCCGCGCAAGCAGCCAGTCTGAGCCCAGCGTCGGGTCGTCGGCAAACTGCAAAAAACGCTCGATGCACTCAAGCTTCATGCCGTTTGTGCGGCAGGTCATCACGAAGTCAAGCCTGCGCACGTCGTCGTTCGTGTACTCGCGCTGCCCGCCCGCCGTGCGGGCCGGGGCGGCGAGCACGCCCTTTGATTCGTAAAACCGAATCCGCGGCACCGGACAGCCGGTGCGGCGGGAGAGCTCTCCAATTTTCATTTGCCAATCGCTCCTTGCGGGCGCCGCCGCGCTGCGCGCGCCTTTTTTTTCGTCCTGCCCCTTGAACCTCAAGCAGCTTGAGGTTGTACATTGCACCGGACCTTCCCGTCAAGCCCCGAAAAAAATAGAAACCCCGCATTCAATGTTGCCTTCGCGCGCTTTTTGCTCTTCCGGCGGCTTTTGAAAGGAAGTTCCCGTTCTTTGCCTTTCTCTGGAAAAAAGGAGTCTTTGAGATGCTTTTTCAACAAATTCGCAGCGCCACGAGCATCGTCACGTTTGGCGGCGTGCGCTTTCTGATCGACCCGATGCTCGCGCCGATGGGCGCCTATCCGAGCGTGCCCGATACGTGCGACACGGGCCGCGGCAACCCCGACTGCGAGCTGCCCTGCAAAGTTGACGATCTCTTTGACGTTGACGCCGTCATCGTCACGCACCTGCACTTTGACCACTTTGACGAGGCGGCCGCGCGGCTGCTGCCCAAAACCCTGCCCCTCTTTTCCCAGTCCGAAGAGGACGCGCGCACCATCCGCTCCTACGGCTTTGAAGACGTGCGGGTGTTGTCCGAAACCGGCGCGCATTTCAAGGGCGTCACTCTCACCCGCACGCCGTGCGACCATGGCGCAAGCGACCCCGTGACGGTGGCGGGCTACCGCAGCATGGGCTTTGACGAGCACGCCTGCGGCGTCGTGTTTTCTTCCGACGCCGAGCCCTTTGTTTTTTACCTTGCGGGCGATACGGTCTACTGCGAGCTTGTGGCCGGGACCATCCGCAGGTACAAGCCCGCCGTCGTTGCGGTCAACGCCGCCGGCGCACAGTTCCCGCTCGGGCACCCGCTCATCATGAATCAGTACGACGTGGCGCTGCTTATGAAAACGTTCCCTGAGATCGACGTCATCGCCACGCACGTCGAAGGCGTCTCGCACGCGACGGTGACAAGAGCGCTGCTGCGCGATTTCGCTACCACCCGAGGGCTTGAAAAACTGCACATTCCGGAAGACGGCGAAGTCGTAGAATTCTGAGCCCGCCGCAGCCCGGACAATGCCGCATGAGCGTTTTTTAAAGCCGCGCGCCGGCGGGCCTGAAGCTTTTTTACGCCCTCCACCTCTTTACGAGATCATGCGCATTCAGTTTGTGCACAAATCCCTGGCCCGGCCCGAGGCAGACGCCCTGCCGCGGCGCGCGCTCACCTTTTTTACGGCGGCCCTGTGCCTGATCAGCTGCTTTGTCACGTCCTCGGTCCCGATCCCGATGATGGCCGTCTGGATGCAGCAGCTCAACCTCTCGACGGCCGACGTCGCGATGACCGTGGTGGCCTACTTCGGCGGGTGCGTGGCAACGCTTTTGTTTTTCGCGCGCCTCTCGAACTTTCTGGGCCGCAAGCCCGTGGTTCTCTTGTCGCTTGCCTTCGGCTGCCTTGCGAGCTTTCTTTTTGCGCACGCCGACTCAAGCGCCGTGCTCAACGTCGGACGCTTTCTGCAGGGGCTCTCGTGCGGGTTTGCTTCAAGCGCCTCCATGAGCTGGGTGGTCGACACGGCCCCGCCCAAGCGCGCCTGGCTTGGCACGGCGCTCACCTCGGCAGGCCCCAACATCGGACTTTCGGTCGGCACGCTTTTATCGGGCCTCATCATCTCGAGCGCTCTTATAAGCAACACGCACCTGTTTGAACTCACGATCGCGCTGTTGGCGGGTTGCGCGGTGCTCACACTTTTTTGCACCGAGACGATGCGCATGGGGACCGAACCCATAGGTCAAGTGCTCATCCCCAAAATCGCCATTCCCCGACGGCTGCTTCGCATCTTCTTTATCAGTGCGGCGGGCTTTATCGGCACCTGGGGGATGGGAAGCTTCTTTCAGGGCTTTGCCGCGCGCGTCTCCTCCATCGTCTTTGGCGAGGCAAGCGCATTTCTGGCCGCGGCCACCTATCTTGCGCTCATTCTTCCCAACGCAACGGCAGGGCTCCTCGCGGGACGATTTCGGGCGGGCTTTGTTGCGCCCTTTGTGATCACGGTCTTTCTTTTTTCGGGCCTTGCCGTCTTTGCGGCCATCCACCTGCAGTCGGCCGTGCTCTTTGTCGTTGCTGTCGCGCTGTGCGGCGCCTCGGGCGGCAGCTACTGCTCGGCGGGCCTGAAGCTCCTGCTGGCCGACGCCACGCTCAAAGAGCGCGCCGGGGCCATCTCGGCGCTTTACTTCTCGGCCTATGTGGGCTCCGGCGTTCCCAACTTTTTGGTCGGCATGGCAGCCGCCAACGCCGGCATGGACACAATCAGCCTGGGCTACACGGTCTGGATCGTGTGCACGTGGATTTTGGTGATGGGCGCCATCGTGCTCGTGCGGCGGCACCCCACGCCCGCCGAAGCCCTGCGCTTCGGGCCGGGCGCGCAGGTTTAGGAGAAAAGACTGCGGCCGGAAAAAAAAGCTTTTTCTTCGGCCGCAGGTCAGCGATCGAGCTTTGGGTTTTGCGCCGAGGGCTCGGCGCAGAAAAATCTTTACCCCAACCGATAGGGCGGCAGTTCGCTCTCGCCCATTAAAAAGAGATCGACGGCTCTTGCACAGCGCCTGCCTTCGCTCATGGCGCGCACCACAAGCGACTGGCCGCTTCGCGCGTCGCCGCAGGCAAAGACGCCTTCAACCGAGGTGGCAAAGGGCTGTTCGCCGTCTTCAAGCGAAGCTTGGGCGTTGCCCCTCGCGCTTTTCTCAACGCCAAAGGCCTCGAGCACGGGCGAAGAAGGCGCCAAAAACCCCATGGCGATGAAGACGCGCCCCACCGCAATCTCAAAGCCCGAGTCGGGCACTTCCTTTCGCACCATGCGGCCTGTTTCAGGGTCCTTGACCGAAGCAAGCTTGACGCAGCGAATGCCGCGCACTTCGCCCTTTTCGTTGAGAAGAATCTCCTTTGTCGCCGTATCCCAGAGCCGCTCGCAGCCTTCTTCCTGCGAAGTGGAGGTGCGAAGCTTTCTGGGCCAGTCGGGCCACGTCGCGTCCTTGTCTTCCTTAACCGGCGGGCAGGAGCTGATGTCAATTTGATAGATCTTTCCCGCTCCCTGGCGCCTTGCAATGCCCACACAGTCGCTTCCCGTGTCGCCGCCGCCGATGATGGCGACGTCGCACCCCTTGCAGGAGACGGGCGCGGTCTTTAATTCGCCCGAGACGACCTTGTTTTTGCCCTGCAACAATTCAAGGGCAAAGTACGCGCCCTTGCCTTCGCGCCCGGGAACCTGCAGATCGCGCGGAGTCTCCGACCCGCAGGCAAGCACCACGGCGTCAAACTCGCGCTTGAGTTTTGCAGCCGTCACGGTGTTTGCCGCATCGTTGAGCACGCCCTTGGGAAAGTCCTTGGCGCCCACGGCCGTGGAAAGCTTGAAGACGACGCCTTCGGCGCACATCTGCTCGATGCGCTTGTCGATCAAGTCCTTGGAGAGCTTGAAGTCGGGAATGCCGTAGCGAAGCAGGCCCCCTGCGCGGGCGTTCTTTTCGTAGACCACGACCTTGTGGCCTGCGCGCGCAAGCTGCTGCGCACAGGCTAGCCCCGCCGGGCCCGAGCCCACGACCGCCACCTTTTTCCCGGTCTGCTTCAAGGCCGGCATGGGCTTGACCCAGCCCGAGAGCCAGGCGCGGTCAATGATGGCCCGCTCGATCGTTTTGATCCCCACGGCCGCATCTTCAAGGTAGTACTGCGTGCAGCCCGCCTCGCAGATGGCCGGACAGACGCGGCTAGTGAATTCCGGAAAGCTACTCGTGGCGTTGAGGCACTCCCAGGCCGCGCGCCACTTGCCCTCGCGCACGAGGCGGTTGAAATCGACGGGGCGGTTGTGCAGCGGGCAGCTCGCCGAACAGTAGGGCGTGCCGCAGGAGAGGCACCGCAATGTCTGCGCGTGCACCTGTTCGTCGGTAAGGGCAATCGTGAAGTCCTTGAAGTGCTTGATGCGCTCTTCGATGCTTTGATGCCCGAACTCAATGCGCTGCAGCGTGGTGCGGGCCTTGTTTTGCTGATTGGTCATCGTTGTCCTCCGTCAATCTCTAAAGGCCCGCCTTGGCAAGCAGCGCCTGCTTGTACTGCAGCGGCATCACCTTCACAAAGCGAGAGCGCGAGCTCGTCCAGTGCTCCAAAAGCTCAGAGGCAAGCCGCGAGCCCGTGAGCTGCGCGTGCCGCATGATGAGCTCTTTGAGAAGCTCCTCGTCGGTCTTGCCCATGTGCCAGGTGTGCGGATCGCTTGTGCGGGCCTGCTCGTCAGACCCCGTAACCCGCTCGAGGCTTACCATCGACGTGTTGCAGTGCGACTCAAAGTCGCCGTCGGCGTCAAAGACAAACGCCACGCCGCCCGACATGCCGGAGGCAAAGTTGCGCCCCGTGCGGCCGAGCACCACCACGGTGCCGCCCGTCATGTACTCGCACCCGTGGTCTCCCGTGCCTTCCACGACGGCGCTTGCGCCCGACAAGCGCACGGCAAAGCGCTCGCCCACGACGCCGTTGAAGTACGCCTCGCCGCTTGTGGCCCCATAGAGCGTCGTGTTGCCCGCGATGATGTTTTCCTCGGGCTTTCCGTGAAAGTCGTGGTCGGCGCGCACCACGATGCACCCGCCCGAGAGTCCCTTGCCGACGTAGTCGTTGGCGTCGCCCTCAAGCTCAAGCGTCATGCCGGGCACGGCAAAGGCGCCGAAGGACTGACCCGCCGTGCCTTTAAACGAGAGGTGAATGGTGTCCGCAGGCAATCCCTTTGCGCCGTACTTTTCAACGACGGCGTGCGCAATCTGCGTGCCCACCGTGCGGTTGACGTTGCGAATGGGAAGCGACACTGTCACCTTGCGCCCCTGTGCGATGTCTTCGGCAATCTCGGTGAGGATGCCGGCATCAAGACTCTTTTCAAGGCCGTGGTCCTGGCTTGCGCTGTGGCGCATGGCCTCGGGCTTGTCCTGCGGGTGCCAGAGCACGCGCGAGAGGTCCACTCCGCGGGCCTTCCAGTTGTCGATGTCGCCTCGCTGCTCAAGGAGGTCGCTGCGGCCGATGAGGTCTTCAAAGCGCCGAATGCCCAGCTGCGCCATGATTTCGCGCACCTCTTCGGCCACGAAGAAGAAGTAGTTCACAACGCTCGAGGGCTTGCCCTTGAAGCGCTTTCTCAATTCAGGATCCTGCGTGGCGATGCCCACCGGGCAGGTGTTGAGGTGGCACTGGCGCATCATCAGGCAGCCTTCGACCACCAGGGGCGCCGTGGCAAAGCCAAACTCATCGGCCCCGAGCATGGCGCCGATGACGACGTCGCGCCCCGTTTTGATCTGGCCGTCGACTTGCAGCACCACGCGCTCGCGCAGATGGTTGAGCACAAGCGTCTGCTGCGTTTCAGACAACCCCATCTCCCAGGCGCTGCCCGCGTGCTTGACCGAGGAGACGGGGCTTGCGCCCGTGCCGCCGTCGTGTCCGGCAATGACGATGTGGTCTGCCTTGGCCTTGGCCACGCCCGCGGCCACCGTGCCCACGCCCGATTCGCTGACGAGCTTGACCGAAATGTCGGCCTTGCTGTTGGCGTTTTTAAGATCATGGATGAGCTGCGCGAGATCCTCAATCGAGTAGATGTCGTGGTGCGGGGGCGGGGAAATGAGCCCCACGCCGGGAACCGAGTAGCGAAGCTCGGCGATGTACTCGGTCACCTTGTGGCCGGGCAGCTGCCCGCCTTCGCCCGGCTTGGCGCCCTGGGCCATCTTGATTTGGATTTGATCGGCGCTCGCGAGGTACTGCTCGGTGACGCCGAAACGCCCGCTTGCGACCTGCTTGATGCGCGAGCGCAGGCTGTCGCCCTCTTCAAGTTCGATGCGCGCCACGATGCGGTCGCTGCCGAGCACGTCGGCCACCGTCATGCCCTTTTTCACGGGCGAGCGGCCGCTTCTTAATTCCTCTTCGTAGCGGCGGGGATCTTCGCCGCCCTCGCCCGTGTTGCTCTTGCCTCCGATGCGGTTCATCGCCACGGCAAGCGTGGCGTGCGCCTCGGCCGAAATCGAGCCCATGCTCATGGCCCCGGTGGCAAAGCGGCGCACGATCTCGCGGGCGGGCTCGACTTCTTCGAGCGGCACCGGCGTGCAGCCCTCGGTCTTAAAGCGCAGCAGCCCGCGCAGCGTCATCTGCCGGCGGCTCTGATCGTTGATGATGCGCGCGTACTCCTTGTAGGTGGCGTAGTTTTTCTGCCGCGCGGCCTTTTGCAGCTTCACGATCGCCTCGGGCGTCCACATGTGCTCTTCGCCGTCGGCTCTCCAGGCGTACTCGCCCCCGGTGGGAAGCTCCGCGACCGGCATGCGGCGCTCGGCATACGCCGCGCGGTGACGGTCGACCGCCTCCTGCATGACTTCAAAGAGCCCGATGCCCTCGATTTTGCTCGACGTCCCGTGAAAGTACTGATCGACAAAGTCGCTTTTAAGACCAATCGCCTCGAAGATGCACGCGCCGCGATAGCTCATGAGGGTGCAGATGCCCATCTTGGCCATCACTTTGGTGAGTCCCTTGCCCACGGCCTTGACGTAGTGCGCCACGGCCTCTTCGGGAGAAAGGCCCGAGAGGGGCGCGAGCCTGCGGATGACCGCAAGGCTCAGGTACGGGTGCACGGCCTCGGCCCCGTAGCCCATTAAAAGCGCAAAATCGTGCGTCTCAAAGACCGAGCCCGAGTTGACGACCAGGCCCACGTTCGTGCGCAGCCCCTCGCGGATCAGGTGCTGGTGCAGGGCGCTCACGGCCAAAAGAACCGGCACGGCCACGCGGTCGCGCCCGACCTTTTCGTCGCTGACGATCAAAATGTTGTAGCCCTCGCCGATGGCGTCGACGGCCTGCGCGCACAGGCTTGCCAGGTGCGCCTCAACGCCGTCGCGGCCCCAAGCCGCCGGGTACGTGATGTCGATTTCGCAGCTTCTGAACTTGCCCGCGGTGTGCGCGTCGATGGCGCGAAGCTTTGCCATGTCTCTTTCAACGAGCACGGGCTGCAGCACCTCGATGCGCCGCGGAGGATTGACGTTGTTGACGTCAAGCAGGTTGGGCTTGGGGCCGATGAAGCTCACAAGGCTCGTGACGAGCTCCTCGCGAATGGGATCGATCGGCGGGTTGGTGACCTGTGCAAAGAGCTGCTTGAAGTAGGAGAAAAAGGACTTCGTCTTTTTCGAGAGCACGGGAAGGGCCGCGTCGTTGCCCATCGAGCCCGTGGGCTCCATTCCTTTGACGGCCATGGGCATCAAAATGACGTTGATGTCTTCCTGCGTCATTCCGAAGACGCGCTCAAGCTCGTGGAGGCGCTCCTCGCTCATCGGCAGCGGCATCTTCTTTTGCTCTTCGTTTTCGCTCAAATCGGCAAGCCGCAGGTTGAGTCTTTCGACCCATTCGCGGTAGGGCTTGTCGAGCGCCACCTGGTTTTTGAGCTCCTCGTCGCCAATGATGCGCCCCTGCACCGTATCGATTAACAGCATCTTGCCCGGCTCAATGCGCCACTTGCGGCGGATGCGGCTTTCAGGAATCGGCAGCACGCCCACTTCGGAGGCAAGCACCACGGTGTCGTCGTCGGTTTCGATGTAGCGCGCAGGCCGCAGGCCGTTGCGATCGAGCATGGCGCCGATCTGCACGCCGTTTGTAAAGACAATGGCGGCCGGCCCATCCCAGGCTTCCATCATCGGCGCGTGGTAGGCGTAGAAGGCCTGCCGGTCGGCGTCCATCGTGCTTGCCCGCTCCCAGGCCTCGGGCACGAGCATCATCATCGCCTGCGGCAGCGAATAGCCCGCCATCACCAAAAGCTCGACGGCGTTGTCAAGACTTGCCGTGTCGGACTGCCCCTCGTAGATGAGCGGCACGAGCTTTTTAACATCGTCTCCTAACACGGGCGAATTCCAGACGTTTTCTCTGGCGCAGATCCAGTTGTAGTTGCCCTTGACGGTGTTGATTTCGCCGTTGTGAGCGATGTAGCGGTAGGGGTGCGCAAGCGCCCAGGCCGGAAACGTGTTGGTCGAAAAGCGCTGGTGCACGACCGCAATCGCGCTTTTGCAGGCCAGGTTCTGCAGATCAAGGTAGTAGCGCCCGACCTGATCGGCAAGAAGCAGCCCCTTGTAGACCACCGTGCGGGTGCTCATCGAGGGAACAAAATACTCGGCGCCGTGCTTTAAGTGCAGCGACTGGATGCGGTGCGAGGAGCTCTTGCGGATGACGTAGAGCTTGCGCTCAAGGGCGTCCTGCACCATCACGTCGGGACCGCGGCCGATGAAGATCTGACGAATGACGGGTTCGGAGGCGCGCACCGTGGGGCTCATCTGCATGTCGACCGCAACCGGCACGTCGCGCCAGCCGAGCACCACCTGCCCCTCCTTTTTCACCATGCGCTCGAGCTCCTGCTCGCAGGCCTCGCGCGAGGCGGGCTCGCGCGGCAGAAAGATCATGCCCACGCCGTAGTCGCCGGGCGCGGGCAGCGTCACGCCCTGGCGCGCCATTTCCTCGCGGTAAAAACTGTCGGGGATTTGAATCAAAATGCCGGCGCCGTCGCCGCACAGCGGATCGGCGCCCACGGCGCCGCGGTGATCGAGGTTGTGCAAAATCAAGAGCGCATCCTCAATGACCTTGTGCGAGACCTTTCCCTTGATGTTGGCGACAAAGCCCACGCCGCAGGCGTCGCGCTCGGTCTCGGGGCGATAAAGCCCCCTTACGGCAGCCTCCTGCCGCATGGCTTGCGAACTTGCCATGACATTGTCTCCCTTTGAATTTCTGATGAGTCTTCGTGCACTTGCCGCAGCGCCAAAGGGGTGAATTGCAGGGCGTTTGACCTTTTGGGCCCGAAAACGTCCGTTTGCGGGGTGTTTTTGTGTTTTGCGTGACCGTAAGCCCCTCAGGCGGGGCCCCGCCCCTTTTTCTTTTTCAGGCGCAAATGCGGCGTGAGCTTAGTAATCTATCCGACACGAACGCAGCACGCGCCCGGCATCTGCCTTTGCCCGCCTTTAATTTCAATTCCACTGATTTAGCCCAAATGAAGTATGAGATTTCTCCTAGGGCTTTTTAGAATGGTCCTTGTCACTTTTTCCGGCTTTTGCCTCATACTTCAAGACTGCAGCGCTGCAAAAACACCGCTTTGACGGTGCGCGCGGTTGCCCGGACTTCTTTTGATTGTGTACGCCATTCCGTACATTTTCTCCCCGCCGTTTTATTCTTAAGGCCCTCCGTTCATGGCTATCTCGACGACCCGCCCCCAAAATCAGACCAATCCCCGTCCCGCGGCCGGCACCGCCGCCGAGGGCGCGGCGCATGCGGCCGACTCCGGCGCTTCCGGCCGCATCCGCGAGATTCCCTACAACTACACCTCCTATTCGGACCGCGAGATCGTCTGCCGCCTTTTGGGAGAGAGCGCCTGGAAGCTTTTGTGCGAACTCAGAGACGAGCGCCGCACGGGCCGAAGCTCGCGCATGCTCTACGAGGTTTTGGGCGACATCTGGGTCGTCTACCGCAACCCGTACCTGCAGGAAGACCTTCTTGAAAACGTCGAGCGACGCAAACTTCTTTTGGACGCCCTTGAGCACCGCCTGAAGGAAATCGACAAGCGGCGAGACCCGGCGCACCCCGAGCGCGACGCCAAGGTCGTGCAGTTAATCAGCATGGCCTACAAGGCGGTGCGCAAGTTTGAGACGAGCTTTGCGCGCATCAAGGCGCTGCGCGCCAAAATTTTCAAGGCGCTCAAGCACGCCACGCGCGAAGACAACATCCGCTTTGATCCCTTTACAAGGGCCGCGCACGTCACCGACGCCACCGACCTTCGCATCGAGTACCCCTTCGTGGTGATCACGCCGCAAAGCGAGGGAGAAATCCCCGCTCTCGTGCGCGCCTGCGTGAGCCTGGGGCTTGTCATCATCCCGCGCGGCGGCGGAACGGGCTACACCGGCGGCGCGGTCCCGATGAGCGAGATGAGCGCGGTCATCAACACCGAAAAGCTCGATCAGATCAGCCGCCCGTTTCTTGCGCAGCTGCCGGGGCTCGAGGAGAAGCCCCCTGTCATCCACACGGGCGCGGGCGCCGTCACGCGCCGCGTCACCGAAGCCGCCGCAGCCGACGGGCTTGTGTTTTCCGTTGACCCGGCAAGCGCCGACAGCTCCACGATCGGCGGCAACATCGCCGAAAACTCGGGCGGCAAAAAAGCCGTGCTCTGGGGCACGGCCGTCGACAACCTGGCAAGCTACCGCATGGTCACGGCCGACGGCAACTGGATGGAAGTCGAGCGGCTCAACCACAACCTCGGAAAGATTCACAAGCAAGAGACCGTCTCTTGGAAAATCACCGTCAAGGACGGCAAGAACCCCGACCCGGCAAGCGCCCGCGTGATCGAAGAGCGCCGCCTTGAGATGCCCGGGCACATCTTTCGCAAGAAGGGGCTTGGCAAAGACGTCACGAACAAGTACCTCGGGGGACTGCCTGCCGTGCAAAAGGAAGGCACCGACGGTCTGGTGACGTCGGCCACCTGGATTTTGCACAAGATGCCCCGCCACACGCGCACGGTGTGCCTGGAGTTTTTCGGCGCAGCCAAGCTTGCGGGCCCGGCGATCGTGCAGATCACGCGCTTTCTTGATACGCACCCCAGAGGGTGCCTCCTTGCGGGCCTTGAGCACCTCGACGACCGCTATCTGCGGGCGGTCAACTACCCGGTCAAGAGCGCGCGCAGCGACTATCCCAAGATGGTGCTCGTCGGCGACATCGTCTCCGACGACGAGGCGGCGCTTGAGGCCATCACCGAAGAGGTGGTCAACATGTGCCGCACGTCGGCCGACTGCGAGGGCTTCATCGCCCGCACCGACGAAGAGCGATTCCGCTTCTGGCACGAAAGAAGCCGCACGGCGGCCATCAGCGCGCACACCAACGCCTTCAAGCTCAACGAGGACGTGGTGATTCCGCTTGACCGAATCGGCGACTACACCCTGGCCTGCGAGCGCTTCAACATCTGCTGCTCGATTGAAAACAAAATCGACATGATCGACGCGGCTCTGCAGTATCTGGGAGGCTACATTTCTCTTGGCAAGCCCACGATGACCGCAGGCGTTGCCAAGGAGACGCTGCTTGCCGACTCCGTTCCCGCCGCGCGGGACGTGCTCAACAAGGTGCGCGAGCGCTGGGCGTACGTGCTCGGGCACTTGGACGACCCCGCAGACAAATCGCTTGCCGCTCTAAAAAAGGCGGGGCTTGAGGTTGACGACGATCTCGCTCGCCGCTACGCCGGCGCCACGCTTTTTGAACCGGTCTATGACCGCGTGCTTCGCATTTCCTGGAAGCGGGAGGTGAGGCGCGAACTCTTTCGCATCTTCTCGGGCGACGTCTTTGAAAAGGTGCGAGCCGAAATCGACGCCATCCACGACCGCGTGCTCAGAGGGCGCGTTTTCATCGCCCTGCACATGCACGCGGGCGACGGCAACGTGCACACCAACATTCCTTTGAATTCGGACAACTACGCCATGATGCAAAAGGGCGTGCAGGCCGTGCAGATGGTGATGAAGACCGCAAAGGAGTTGGGAGGCGCCATCAGCGGCGAGCACGGCATCGGGCTTACAAAAATCGAATTTCTCGACAAGGCCCAGCTCAAGGACTACGCCGCCTACGTGAGAAAAGCCGATCCGGCGCGCGTTTTTAACCGCGGCAAGCTCGAGGCCGACATCAATCTGCGGCGCATCTACACGCCGAGCTTTAACCTGCTCGGGTCCGAGTCGCTCATCATGCAGCAGACGCAGCTCAAGGCCATCAGCGACGCGATCAAAAACTGCCTGCGCTGCGGCAAGTGCAAGTCCAAGTGCACGACGCACGTGCCGCGCGCGAGCCTTTTGTATTCGCCCCGCAACAAGATCATCGCCACAAGCTTGCTCATTGAATCGATTCTCTACGAGAGCCAGACGCGCCGCGGCCTCTCCAAGCTGCACCTGCAGGCAATGGAGGATCTCGGAGAGCACTGCACGCTGTGCATGAAGTGCCTCAATCCCTGCCCGGTGAAGATCAACTTCGGCGAAGTCACGATTCTCATCCGCAACTTCCTGCACCGCATGAACGCCCACGACGATCCTCTGGCCAAGAAGGCGGGCATGAAGTTTCTGGAGATCACCAACAACCGGGGCGTGGAGCTCGCGCGCAAGGGGCTCGTCAACTGGGGCTTTAAGGCGCAGCGGCTTGCCTGCGACATTCTCTCGCCCGTGGCAAAGCCGACGCTGCAGCACCCCAAGAACACGACAGGGCGCCCGGGCGTTGTCGAGCAGACGATCACGATGGTCAACCGCCGCCTTCCCTCGCCCAGGCTTCCCAAGACCATGAGGGCGGTGCTGGGGTTAAACGACCCGACCACCGCTCCCATCATCCGCAAGCCCTCGGCCGTCGACGGCGAAGCCGTGTTCTATTTCCCCGGCTGCGGCAACGAGAGGCTCTTTCCCGAAGTGGGGCTTGCGGCTCTGGCCATGCTCTACGACATCGGCGTGCAGACCGTGCTGCCTCCAAAGTTTTTGTGCTGCGGCTACCCGCAGCGCGGCGCGGGCGATCAGGCGCTTGCCGACAAAATCGTCACCAACAACCGCGTTCTCTTTCATCGCGTGGCCAACACGCTCAACTACCTTGACATCAAGACCGTGCTCGTCTCCTGCGGCACCTGCATGAAGCAGCTCAAGGACTATCACTTCGAGGAAATCTTCCCCGGATGCCGCCTGATGGACATTCACGACTATCTGCACGAAAAGGGCGTCAAGGTCACGGGCGGCGACAACGTGCGCTACCTCTTTCACGACCCCTGCCACACGCCCTTTGCGGCACCCGCGCCGGTAAAAACCGTCAACGAGCTCATCACCCCGTTTGACGGCTCGAAGGTGGTGCTCACCGAGCGCTGCTGCGGGGAGTCCGGCACCTTTGCCGTTGCGCGCCCCGACATCGCCACGCAGGTGCGCATGCGCAAGGAGGAGGATATCGGCAAAAACAAGGTCAAGGTCAGCGAAGGGGGCTTCTACGGCCAGGTGAAGATTCTCACGGCCTGCCCGGGATGCCTGCAGGGCCTGAGCCGCTACAACGAAACGTCCGGCACAAAAGCGGAGTTTCTCGTGGTCGAAATGGCGCACTTGCGCCTGGGAGACAACTGGCTGTCGAACTTTGTGACGCAGGCCGTCGACGAGGGCGGCATGGAAAAGGTTCTTGTTTAAAATACTGGTAAATAGAGGATTTTCACCATGTCCTGCGAACTGTGCACCGAACACCATGCGCGCGAAATCTGGCGCTGCAAAGAGGCCTACGTCATCGATGCTTCGGAAGCAGAGCTGCCCTGCTTCATCCGCATCGTCTCAACGCGCCACGCAGCGGAAATGACGGATCTGCCAGAGCACGAGCAGTCGCTCATTCTCTCGCTCGTGCTTGCCGCAGAGAGCGCCATGCGGCGCACGGCGGCCCCCGACAAGGTCAACCTGGCAAGCCTTGGCAACATGGTTGCGCACGTGCACTGGCACGTCATCGGCCGCTGGAGAGACGATGCGTTTTTCCCGAACTCCATCTGGTCTTCAAGGCTTCGCACGACGCCGCCCGAGGTACTCGCGCAGCGCCGCGAAAAGAACGCAGAACTGCTGCGCGTGCTGCCCGAAGTGTTGACGAGCGCACGCAAGGCGCACGAAGACAAACAGCGCTCGCAACAGAGTTAAAGCGCTCCGTGCACGGGCCGCTTTCGCAAAAAGCACTTCTTTCTTTTATACCCCTGACTGAGAAAGCCATACCGCGCTTTGGGCCTTGCCGCGCAAGGCTTTTCTTCAAGTCAGGGTGCGAAATGCACGCTTGACGGAAAGCCGTGCCGAGCAGGCTGATTCCCTTTGCAGAATACGGAACAAAATCCACATTCTGTTCGTATTTTTGAAAAATGTGGAATTTATTCCTCATCTCTCGGCATGTAGCTTTCTCCCCCGAAGAGGGATCGTCAACATAAATTTTGAGGACTTCGATACGGGGCCGCTGCGAGAGTCCAAAGTTTTGCGCGAGTAACTGCTTCGTTTCTCAGTAGCCGAAATAGCTGCAGTTTTTAAGCTGCGTGCCGGACTGCGACTTCCAGATGCCAAAGAGCTTTGTGCGCTCCTCTTTGCCGAGGCCGCGAAAGATCAAGTCGACCTCGTCGGAAGGCTCGCCCAGGCGGTTTGTAACGCGCAGGCCCTGCACCTCGGGCGCCTTGCCCGAGACAAGGTATTCCTGAGCCTCCGTGCGGCTTTTAAACGCCTTGATTTCCACACCGTAGGCAAGGTCTCCGCGCACGATCGGGCGCACCTCCTTGAAGCCCTGCTGCTTGAACTGCTTGACGAAGGCCCGCACGGCCACCTCGTTGGCGTAAGGCCCAAGATAGACGATGTAGCGCTCGGGCAAAAACCGATCGGCAATCTCCATTTTCTGCATGAGCTGCGCCTTTTGCAAAACGGGCTCGACGCGGCGCAAGGCGCGCGTCGTAAAAGGTCCCCAGACAAAGCAGGCGGCGTCCACGGGCCCTGAGGCGCCGTCGACCTCGGGGAGCGCATCCTCGGGGCCGCCCGCCAAGTCGGCCCGCAGCTTTTGCTCGTCGATCATGTGAAGCCGCAGCGGCACGCCCGTATTTGTCTGCACGTCCTCAACGGGTTTTTGCGCATCGACATAGATCACCGCGACGCCTGCGGCGATGCATGCCAAAAGAAGCAGATTGATGAGAATGCGCATATCGTGAGCTGATGCTTCAAATAGAGAACACCGACGTCAACAGTGTTGGGCGAACATCCCCAGCCCCCGCAGCACGAGATTGTGCTTGAGCACGGCGCCGGGAAACTCCTCTTGAATAAAGGGCGCAAGCAGCGGGGCAGCCCCGCCCGCAAAAATAAGCCTTCCTTCAAACCCGGCGCGCCGCACGGACTTGAGCGCACGGTCTATGACGCCCAGATGCGCTTCAAGTATGCCGTTTGAGATCGCATCGGTCGTGTTGCTTGGAAACTGCACGTGCCGCCCGATCCCGCCGGGGCGGCAGCGCGTCTTGTCAACGAGCGCCTGATACATCATGGCGGGCCCCGGAAGAATGCGCCCGCCCATGAATTTCAAGGTGTGCGCGTTTTCCTGCGGCAGCACCGTATCGACGGTCGTGGCCGTGCCGACGTGCACGACGACAAGCGCCTGCTGCGGATAAAGAGACGCCGCGCCAATGGCCGCATACCAGCGGTCGCTTCCCAACTGCTGGTAGTCGTCGTAGCCGTTGCGCAGAACAAAGGGGCCTTCAAACACGGGCTGGGAGTGCATCCACTCCCAGGCGATGCGGTGCTGATTGAAAAACTTGGTGAGGGCAAGAGCAAGATTTTCGCTTGAGACCATGCAGCCGATCACGCGCTCGGGCTTGAGCGAGAGCCACTCCTTAAAAATCTCCTCGGGAAGCGCATCCGCACCGCAGTGCACAAACGTACGGGGGTCTTCGGCCTCTCCCAGGGGAGCCCACTTGAGCGCCGTATTCCCCAGGTCAAGCAATAGGACTGTCACTTGCGTTTCGCCTTCTTTTGTTGTGTGAAGCCAAAGTCATGCACAAAAAGCCGACAAAAAGATGCGCCTTGGCGTCTTTTCATGCCTATTTATGTGCCGTTGTGCGCTTTTGCTGTCTTTTTCGCGCTTTTTTAATCTTTTTTAATCTTTTTCGCCTGGCTCGCGTCAAACCGCGCGCACACTACCCGTCTGAACGAGAATGCGCCCCTTGCTCGTTTCAAGCACGAGCTCTCCGGCAGGCGTGATGCCGCAGACGACGCCCTCGGCGACAACGCCTGCGCCTTGCGCCGCATCCGGGTCGGATTCAGGGTCAAAGACGCGCACGCGTCTGCCTGCCATGGCGTCGTACATCGGCCAGAGGGAAACAACGCGGCGCATCGTCTCCACCCCGAAGCCCGTCAGCGTTTTGCAAATAGCCCTGGCCAAAAGTGCGGCAAGCGACACGCGCAAGGGGTCAAGCGTTTGCGCGCTTTGCCCCGCCTCAAGCGAGAGCAGCGCCGCGCGCGGGCTGGCGCCGGCCGCAGGAGAGACGCCAACTGCAGCATCCGAACGGGCCTCTTTCAAGCCGAAGGCAATATTAACGCCGATACCTGCGGCAACATGGACGCGTCCGGTTTTATCCCGACAGGCTTCACACAGGATGCCGGCGAGTTTTCCCTCATGCAGCCACAAGTCGTTGGGCCACTTCACGCGCACGGCGGGCTCAAGGCTGCGCAGCGCCTGCGCGGCCGCCACTCCCACGGCCAGCGGCAGCCCCCGGGCCTGCGCAACGGGCACGGACAAGGGAGCGGCAACCGTCATCAAAAGGCTTGCGCCTGCGTCGTCCCACTTTCTGCCGTGCGTGCCGCGCCCTGCGCTCTGGCTGTCGGCAACATAGACGGCCGACACGGGCCCCGCGGCAGCGCTCGCGCAGCCTCGCGCGAGGTCCTGCGTGCTTGCCGTCATGCGCATCCACGCAATCGAATCAAAGCCGTCGGCTGAAAGAAGTTCTTGCAGTTTTGCCGTCAAATCAGCGCGAAGGGCCTGCACACGGCCGTTAGAATGCTCAACCGACATAACGCAAACAGTTCAGTTGAAAGGAATTTCAAGCGATGCCGCAGACGCACACGATCAAAATCGACGGCCCGGCCGGACTTTTGGAAACAAGCCTCGACATTCCTGATGCGTGCACGCGCGGAATCGCTTTTTTAGCACACCCCATCACGATTCGAGGCGGCAACAAGGACCACAAGGTGATCCGCACGCTGGCAAAGGCACTGGCAAGCGCAGGCTACATCGTGGTGCGGCCCAATTTGCGCGGCGCAGGCGCAAGCGACGGGCGCTACGAAGCGGGCCCGGGCGAGGCGCAGGACTTTCTGCGCGTCATTGAGCGCACCTTTGAAATCAGGGGCATAGCCGAACTTCTTCCCGCCGACGGGCGCGTCGTGTTCGGGGGCTTTTCCTTTGGCACCTACGTGATGTCGCTTGCCGCGGCCGTGCGGCAGCCCGCCGCGATGATCTACGCGGGCCCCGCCGTGCACAAGTACGACATCGTGCCGCCCACCTCTGAAATTTTCGTCGTGCACGGAGAAAACGACGAAATCGCGCCTCTTGCCGACGTCCTTCAATGGGCGCGGATGGTCGACACGCCCGTTGCCGTGATCCCGGGGGCCAACCACGCATTTTCTGGAAAACTGCCGCTACTGGAGCGCGTCTTCTCTCAGTTCATTGCACTCATCTAGCCGCCCGCAGCGCATTGCCGTCCGATTCTTGTAAAAGCGCCTTTCATGCAGGACGGCCGCGCCGGGGGCCTTTGTACAATTAGCGCCATGCGTCTTCACCATCTGATCGTTGTCTTTGGCTTTGCCCTGAGCATCGCCGCGGGCTTGTTTGCGGCTCCGGGCTTTGCAGCGGCTCCCAAGCCCCCCGCCCTGCACTCGGGGGCCGAGGCCTGGATCGTAGTCGACGGCGCAAGCGGCTCGGTCATGGGAAGCTCGCACGCAGACCAGGTCGTCAACCCCGGCGACCTGGTGCAGCTCATGACGCTTTTTACGGCTTTGGAGAGAATCTCAGAGGCGCCCGAGCGGCTCGACGAGCCCGTCACGATCAGCGCCAAGGACAGCCTGCGCCCCTTGAGCGCGCGGCGCCTGTATCTCGTCGCGGGCGAAAAAACGCCCTTGAAGACGCTCTTAAACGGCGTTGCCGTCGTGGCCGCCGAAGATGCGGCGCTGGCCGTCGCCACCCACCTTGAAGGCAGCATTGAAGCCTTTGTCAACGCCATGAACGCCACGGCGCAGACCATCGGCATGACGCAGTCGCACTTTGTCTCGCCCATTGCCGCCATCGGTCAGAAAACCACGGCAAACGATCTGGCCAAGCTTGCGGTGCAGTTCTGGCGCCGCCACCCCAAGGCCTTCGAGTGGTTTTCCCAGCGCGAGTTCTCCTTTACCAACCACACCCAGCGCAACCGCAACCTGATGCTCTGGAAGGATGCCGGGGTCAACGGCATGATGGAAAGCGGCAACAACACCAATCTCGTAAGCAGCTGGCACCGCGATCCGCTCAACGCCGAGGGCTCCATGCCGCGCGACATCTTTGCCGTGCTGCTTGGCGGCTCAAACGCCGACCTTGCCTCCAACGACATGCTGGCGCTGCTGCGCTACGGACGGCTCGAATTCGAAACCATCCGGCTTTTTGAAGCCAACACGACCATCAAGAAGATCGACATTCTGACCGGCAACCGCGATCAGCTCGCGGTGGGCAGCATGGAGCCCATCTGGGTCACGGTGCGCCGCCAGGACATCGTCTCGCGCGGCACGGGAGGCTTTTCAACCAGTTTCGAGTACATGGCCCCGGCCATTGCACCTGTGGCCGCAGGCGACCCGGTGGGAACGCTGCATGTGTACTTTCGCAACAAGCCCGTGGCCGACTTCACGCTTGTGGCCATGCACGACGTGGGACCGGGAAGTTTTTTAAGCCGCTTCGTCGACTCGGTGCGCCTGCGCATGAAGCCAGCCAGTCAACCGCTCGAGCAAACCGCAGGCAAAACCGATGAAAAAGCGCCCGCGCAGCACGCGGATCTCCCGCAGCAAGCTCCCGCAATTAACGAAGAAGCCGAAAAAGAAAAGGACGAGCAGAGAGCTTCTCAATCGGCGGGCGCGGCGCCGCAGTCAACAGATCCGGCGGCAGACAAGGATGCATCCGCACAAACGAACGACGGCGACAACGCCGCTTTAAAAGACAAGCAAAACTAATCAAACGCCATGGCAGACAACAAAGACGATCACGCCAAGACCGAAGCTTTGAGCGGCGCGGCGCAGGCGCGCAAAAATGAAGAAGCCCGCATTGAGGAGCAAGACAGCCTTCTTCAATTTCCCTGCGACTTTCCGATCAAGGTAATGGGGCTTACGCACCCTGACTTTGCCAAAACCATCAGCGCGGCCGTGCGGGAGCTCGCGCCGGACTTTGACGAGAGCCGCATCAGCGAGTCCCGCTCGCGCACCGGCAAGTACACGGCGCTCACGGTCAATGTCCACGCCGTGAGCCGCGCGCAGCTCGACAGCATCTACATGATGCTCACGAGCCACCCGATGGTTAAAGTCGTGCTCTAAGACGAGAAAAGCTCTTTATTAACCTGATTTTTAAAGGTTTTTAAACACTCGTTTTTTGCGTTATCTTCCTGATTTTTTAGGGTCTTTCAGATCTTTCATGGCAAGCCGCATCACCATCCGCCGCCTCGGCCGCCAGCCCTACGGCGCGGTTTATGAGGCCATGCAGCGGTTTACGCAAAGCCGCGGCCCGGAAACGCCCGACGAAATCTGGCTTGTCGAGCACGATCCGGTCTTTACGATCGGAAAGGCGCACGCCGCGCATGCAGGCGCCTCGATTCACGGCATTGCTGTCGTTGTGGTCGACCGCGGAGGCGACGTCACGTACCACGGTCCGGGACAAGTGGTGGCCTATCCTCTTGTCGACCTCAGACGGCGCGGCCTTCTTGTGCGCGACTTTGTCGATATTCTTGAAGCCTCGGTCATCAACACGCTTGCCGGCTGCGGCATCGGGGCTTTAACACACAAGGACGCACCCGGCGTCTACGTCAAAGCCTCGGGCGGCACGGGCGCTTTTGCGGGCAAAGCAAAGATCGCCTCTTTGGGCGTGCACGTCTCGCGCGGGTGCACCTATCACGGCCTTGCGCTAAACGTCGACATGGACTTAAAGCCCTTTTCCTACATTGCACCCTGCGGGTACCAAGGGCTGCGCGTCACCGACATGCGCACCCAGGGCGCAGACTGCACGCTTGAAGCCGCCTGCGACATGGTGCAGGCTCACCTGCTCGAACAACTTGAACGCCATGAATAACGACAATCTCAATGCACCTGCGGCAAGCCCCTCGCAAACCGCCCGGCCCGCCAAAGAGCCCTCCCCAGGAAGTCTTGCTGCGTGGCTAGCCTGCATCCGGCCCAAAACGCTTGGCGTTGCCGCCGCCCCCGTTGCCGTGGGGCTTGGCGTTGCGGCCGCCGCCGGACATGAATTTCATGCATTGACGGCGCTTGCCACGCTCGTGCTGTCGCTTTTAATGCAGATCATCACCAACATGGAAAACGATGCGGGCTACACCAAGCGCAAGGCCGAAAGAAGCACCCGCAAGGGACTGCCGCGCGCCACGGCAAACGGCTGGCTCACGATTGCCGCAGTCGAGCGCGCCATCAAGTTTTGCATCCTGCTGGTTGTTGCCGACACGCTCTATTTGATCTCGCAGGGCGGCTGGGTGATGATTGTCATCAGTGCCGCCTCGGTCATTGCCGCCTACGCGTACATGGGCGGCCCCAAGCCCATTGCCTACACGCCTTGGGGAGAGTTTCTCGTCTTTGTCTTCTTCGGCCTTGTTGCCGTGGGAGGCACGTACTACCTGCAGTGCGCCAGGCTCGACCTCGCGCCTCTTTTGGCGGGCGCGGCCGTCGGAGCGCTTGCAGCCGGCGTTTTGGCCGTCAACAACTACCGCGACATCGAACACGACCGCGAGGTCGGCCGCCGCACGCTTGCCGTCGTTTTGGGAGCCAACGGCATGCGCAAGGCCTACGCCGCCATGATCATCTCGGCCTACGTCTTTTGCGCCGTCCTCGCCTTCCTGCAGCTTGAGCTCATCTTCATGCTCCTTGTTTTCCTCTGGGCCCCTGCGGGACGCGCTCTTATTGCAGACCTGCCGCGCTTTCGCGGCAACGATCTCAACGGCGTGATGTTTCGCACGGTCAAGCTTGAGCTGCGCTTTGCCTTTACCATGACGGCCGCTTCGCTTTTGGGCGCAGCGGGCTATGCACTGGGCTGGCTTTAGCCCATCGAATCTTCTTTGCTTTTTCGCCATGACAGACGAACCGCAAAAGGAAAAAGGCGCGCGCAAGTTCGAAAGACTCCCCATTCACGTTGACCGGAATGCGCCCCGACTGCCCAAACCCGCCTGGCTCAAGGTGCGTGCGCGCACGCACGACGCCCAAAGCGAGCGGGTCGCGGGCATTCTCGCCCAAGAGCGCCTTTCAACCGTCTGCCGCGAGGCCTCGTGCCCCAACATGGGCGAGTGCTTCTCGCACGGAACGGCCGCCTTTCTCATCATGGGAGAGGTGTGCACGCGGCGCTGCCCGTTCTGCGACGTCGCGCACGGCCGCCCCGCTCCCCTCGATGCCAACGAGCCGCAGCGCCTCGCGCAGGCCGCCTCTCTCATGGGCCTGCACTACGTGGTGGTCACAAGCGTGGATCGAGACGATTTGTTCGACGGCGGCGCCTCTCACTACGCTGCCGTCATCCGTGCTCTGCGCCAAAAAATTAAGGCCGTGCAAATCGAAATACTGGTGCCCGACTTCAGAGGCAGGCTCCCGCGCGCCCTTGACATTTTGTGCAAGGAGCCGCCCGACGTCTTCAACCACAATCTCGAGACGGTGCCCTCGCTTTACCCCACCTGCCGCCCGGGAGCCGACTACGCGCATTCGCTTCGAGTTTTGCGCGAATTTAAGGATAGATGCCCGCAAATTCCAACAAAAAGCGGCATCATGCTTGGATTGGGAGAGACCGACGAGCAGGTCGAAGAGGTGCTGCGCGCGCTTTTGGAAAACGGCGTTGACATTGTCACGCTCGGACAGTACCTGGCCCCGAGCGCGCACCACATCCCGGTGCGCCGCTACGTGTCCCCGCAGGAATTTGCCGCCTGGCAGCAAAAGGCGCTTTCCATGGGCTTTAAAAAGGCCTTTGCCGGCGTTTTCGTGCGCTCAAGCTACCACGCTGGCGAGCTCGCGGCGCAATAGGCAAAAGAAAAGCCGCTTGCGCGGCCCTGTTCACTCCGCCCGTCGTTTTGACGGGCGGCTGCTTCAAGATCGCTTCGCTAATTGAGCGGAACGCCTTCCTGCGTGTTTTGCTGCGCCGCGTTCTCGCGCTCGATATCGCGCATGCGCTGCGCAATGCGCTCGGCGCTCATGATGTCGCAGACGCTGATGACGCGCGCCACGCCGCTTGTGTGCGCGGCAACGTCAAGTGCAAGCGCATTCTCCTGCGGCGTCACGATGCCCATGAGGTAGACGATGCCGCGCTCGACCACGACCTTCATCTGGCTTAAATAGACCTCCTTGGTGGTCATCAGGAGCGAGCGCACCTTGGTGGCAAGCGAGGAGTCGCTCATGCGCTGAAAAAGCCCCACGCTTTCCATCACGGCAAGCTCATTGACGACCGAGGCGACGTCAAGGCTTCTTGCAGCCGTCGCTCCCGCCGTGGCCTTGGCCTGCTCGGTGGCGATTTCGCCCGAGAGCAGAAGCTTTCCGTTGTAGGCCGTCACCGTGATGTGCGAGTCCACGTCGTGCCCCACGGCCTGATCTATTTCCCAGGCCACGCGCTTTTCGAGCACGGCGTCGTTGACGACGGCTCCCGCCGAGCGGCGGTCCGTGATGGTCGAGACCGTTGCGCCGGCCGTTACGGCAGCTCCGCCGACAACAAGCGGCGCGCAGCCCGAGGCAACCAGCACGGCGGCCGCGGCGCCCACCAAGGCGGCAATAACTTGCGTTCTCATAGATTTCTTCTCGTCCTCGTTGGTATTCATGCAAAGCGCGCGCTCAACGCTTTAAATCGAGCTCCAGGCGGTCAAAAACCGTCGCCTTGGCAGACATCGGCACCAAGTCCTCGTGCATGCGCACAAAGGGCTGCATCCACTGCCAGTAGTGATCCAGGAGTTCGGCCTCGAGCGCAAACTCGCCGTTTACCCAGCGCAAAACCCCCTGATCTGCCCAGCGGTGCACAACGTCATTGATTTCCTCGCCCCGGGCGGCAAGCAGCGCTGTGATGAGTTTACGCGAGGGCAACACCCTCGAAGCAACCCAGCGCTGCCGGGATGCCTTGCTTTTTTCCGGTGCGTACTGTCCTTGAGCGGCCAGAAGCGACGTGCAAAAGACTCCGAGACGCTCCTCGATGCTGCCTGCCTGCGTCACCATCAGTCCCAGGCGCTCGCTCATGGCGTGGCGCAGCGCATAGCTTGCCAGCTCGTGATTGAGCCGCTCGTCGACTTCCGAGAGACTCAAAACAATCTCCGGCATGAGCGTGAGCACCTCGCAGTGCGTCGCCGCCCAGTAGCGCCGCGGCAGATTGTCCACGGCGTCGACCGCCCCGGCCGTGGCGCCGAAGCTTCCCTGCGCCGAGAGCGTCAGCATAAAGAGCCGGCTGCCGCCGGGATTGATGACGCCCTGCGCCAAAAGACCATCATGCACGTAAACCAGACGATTGAAAAACAAGGAGGAATTGAGCGTCTGGCCGCGTTCAAGCACGGCGCGGCGACCAAGACTCTGCACAACGCGGGAGACCGCTTGGGAGAGCTTGGGGGCAAACCACGGCAAAAGAACGTCCGGCGACATGCTTGAGGCTTGAAAATAAACGATGAAACCGCTGATCCCGGTGATTTTACCCACGTTAAATAACGAAAATTCACCGGCCGGCGGGGGTCTTCAGCGTTGCCGCAGCGGCACTTTGCTCTCCGAGGCTGTGGATAACTCAATGCAATTTCTGTGGATAACTCAAGGCGTTTTGTGAAGAGCTAAACCCCACGAAAACGCCTCCACAAGTTATTCACCTCCATCCACAGTCTCTCCACAGCGTTTGCAATGTCTTATCCAGAAGGTTTTCAACATGCAAAGTATTTGATTTAAAAGAGAAAAACAACGATATCAACAGAGTTTCCCACATCTACTGTTTACTACATCTACGTAAAAATTTTTTCTTTTTAGGGATAAATGGCGAAAGACTGCAAGCCGCTCAAGCGCTTCGCAAAGCGGTCTTCCAAACGCCGCGGAAAGGTTGATAAATAAGAAAAGGGAGGCTGTAGGATCAGGCTTGCTCCGTCATCTTTTTGACGCTGAGAATCCCCTTGCCGGAAGAACAAGCATTCTGGGTGGGCAGAAACCACCAGCGGAGCACCATCGAAGGTTTTTCACAGCCGCCAACGCGCAATCGAATCAAAACAAGGCGAAAAAAAAGCTCTGACAAGAAGAGCGTCAGAGCCGGATCAAAATCAAACCGCATCAAGGCCTTCAGACTTCCAAAGCCTTTTCAATGGCCTCGTGAACGGCTTCGTAAATGGGTAGGTAGCCCGAGTCTCTGGCCGCGGCGCCAATGCTGATGACGTTGACGCCTGCCGCGGAAAGGCGCATTTCAAGCTCATTGTTGGGAACCGCGCCGCAGCAAACAACGACGTGATCAACGCGCACGGCGTATCGGTCCTCGTGCCTTTCGCCCCAGCTTGCGCGCAGCGCGAAATTGTCGATTGCCTCAATGTTGGCGTCGCGCAGCGTCTGCGCGCCGCGCATCAAAAGCCACTGCAGCTCCCAGCGATCAACCGGCTCGCGCAGCACTTGATCGGTCTGACCGCGTTCGGACTCAACCAGATACACCTGCCGCAGGGGCGGCGCAATTTCGGGCACCACGCCCAAAACGCCGCCGCGGTTAAAGCGCATGTCGCCGATCCCCCAGGCTTTTTTCCACTGTTCGGCCGTCAGCTCCGCCTCTTCGAGCTGCTCGAGAAGATAGCGGCAGACCGTGACGGAAACCGCATTGACGCCGATAACCGCCACGCGGTTTCCCACCGGCGCGTTCTCTCCCAAGAGTTCCTCGTAGGTAACGACGTTGGAAGAATCAATGCCGGGAAAATCCGGTATCTCCGGATCAGATCCGGCGGCGTTGACGACAAGATCGATGTCATTTAACGACAAAATGCTGCTTGTGTCTGCTTTTTCGTTTAAATGGATGTCAACTCCCGCCAAAATTAGATCTTTTTCCAGTAAGTCAATCCAGCGCTCAATTTTTGTCGTCTGTCTGATTTTTCCTACAAAACGGACGGAGCCGCCCAAAAAATCCTGTTTTTCCAGCAAACGCACGAAGTGGCCCCGGCGGGCGGCCGTGAGGGCAAAAAGCATGCCGCTGATGCCGCCGCCCGCAACGAGGATGCGCCGCTTTTTGGCTGCGGGCACGAAGGCTTGCGGGAAGGCGTTGAAGGAAAAGGGGGAGCTCAGGCTAAAAAGCCGCCGGGTGCGCGAGAGCGCGTCGATGCGGGCGCACTCGGGGTATTCGATCCAGGGGTGAATGACGCCTTCGCTCGAGCCCAGAGACTTGCGAAGAAAATGGCTGTCGGCGACAAGCGGGCGGCCAAAGGCAATGAGAAGATTGGCTAGGCCCTCAATCGCCTGATCGGCGTCTTCGAGCGAGCCCAAATCTTCGTTGTAGATCACCGCCAAAGAGGTGTTTTCCGCCAGAAGCCGCACGGCGGGCAGCCACACGTCCCTGGGGATTGGGTGCAGGTACGTGGGAATGCGGTCTTCGGGCCCTCCGAACTCGGGCCGCAGGTAGTCGGCTCCGGCAATGCGAAGCATCTGAACAAGCCTTAGCGTCTCCTCCCAGTCGGCGCCGCGCGGGGAGAGTTCCATGAGATTAAAGCGCACGCCGATGACAAAGTCGTCGCCCGCCGCCTTGCGGATGCCCCGCACGATGTCAAGCACGAATTTAAAGCGCGCAAGCTGCGTGGCGCCCCAGGCATCGTGCCTGCGGTTGCTTGCGGGGCTCAAAAACGAGGCCGCAAGCGAGCGGCCCGCCGCGTGCACTTCGACGCCGTCGTAGCCCGCCTCTTTGGCCAGCAGCGCCGTGTCGATAAATCCCGCGATGATGCGGCGGATAAGAAAGTGCGGTGCCCGCCAGGCCGTTGACTTCGACTTCTGCCTGACGGTGCTTGAAGACCATGCGGGCCAGGACGAGGCCTGAGCACCCGAGTGCACCAGCTGCAAAATGCTGCGGCAGTCTCGTTTCTTGAGAGCCGCATTGAGGGCCCGGTGGCGCGGGACGTCGATTGCCTCGTTAAAAACGCGCCACTTGGGGCTTGGCGCGCCGCTTGCATGCACAAGTCCTGCGCAGACCGTCACCATGCTCACGCCGTCGTCGGCGAGTTGTTCGAAAAAGCGCGAGAGCTCCGCAAGGCTCGGTTCAAATTCGAGTCCCGTAAAGATCGGCGCGGCCGTGATGCGGTTTTTGAGCTGCAGCCGCGCACGGGAAAACGGGCACTGCAGGTTGTCAAAGGTCGGCATGAGCGTGGCGCCGTGTCTTTCAACGCAATCCTGCGGCTCTTGCCGCAAAAGAAAAACGCGCAAGGAATGAGGGCGGCGCGAGTGTGTCCTTGCTTGAAAACAATGGGTGACGATGGCCGATAATGGGCGCAGTTGATTCTATCACCGGGCCTTTTGCCGACATCTTGCCGTCATTTTGACGACGCGTTCGCGGCAGTTTCGCGACCTTGTGCTCGTGTTTTGCGCGTTTTTCGCGTGCGTTACGGCGTCTCCGGCGGGGCGGCTTCAAGCTGCGCCAGGTTGTTGATGCCAAAGGGCACGAGCACGCTCGGAATGGTCGTTGCCGTGCTCTCCAGGTGCGAGAGCTGATCGTCAAAGAAGATGTGCGGCCGCATGATGTTGAGCACCCTGCTCTTTTGCAGTCCGTCCATCAAAAAGAGTTCGGCTGCGCTCATGCCGAGCGCTTTGAGCGTCGTGATGAGGCGCTCTTCGCTCGGGGCGCCGCGCGCCGTGACGATGGAAACGCGCAGCGCAGGCTTGTAGTACGGATCGTTTTCTCCCCGCTTGGCGTCAAGCGCCTGAAACTGCGCGAGCTTGCGAAAGAGTTTGCTCAACGGGCCCGGTGCGTGCGGCGTCTCCTTCATGTCCGTCTCGTGCCGCTCAAAGCCCGCCAGACCGTCTTTTTGAAACTCGCGCTCGGCCTCGTCGTCGATGATGACGCCGTCAAAGTCAAAGGCAATCCTGAGCTCCCCGTCGTCGTCTTCTTCGCTGCTGAGCTGATTGGGCCCCACGGGCAGCACAAGCCCTGCCGGGTGATGCTTTTGAATGGCGCGGATCACGTTTTCCTTGTTCGCGCTCAGAAAAAGCGAGGCGTCGAAGGCTTCGATGTAGGGAAAGGTTGACTGGCCCGACGTGAAGGCGCCGGCCTTGATCGGCAGCTCGTAGTAGCGGCACGAGGCAAAAAAGCGCTGCCCCGTTTCCGGCGAGTTGCGGCTTAAAACCACGACGCGAAAGGGCTCCTCGGCCGGAAAGAGGCGGTTGATTCTCAAGAGCCTTGTCACAAAGGGAAAGGCCACGCCCGGCTGCAGGGGCTTGTCGCGGTTGTCGATCTGATACTTGCGGTAGGCGGCGATGCCCATGGACTCAAAGATTTGATGCTCATCCTCAAGATCAAAGAGCGCGCGGGAGCTGACGGCGACGACGAGTTGATTGTCCGTGGTCTTCATGGTCGTTGATTTTTGGGCCCTGAAACAGCAAAAAAGCCCGAAACGAGCGGGCCTTTTTGCATTGAAAATCGTCAGATGTCGAGGTTGCTTACGAAAAGCGCGTTCTCCTCGATGAAGTCGCGGCGGGGTCCGACCTCGTCGCCCATCAGCATCGAGAAGATGTCGTCGGCCTTGCTTGCGTCTTCAAGCCGCACGCGAAGCAGCCGCCTTGTCTGCGGGTTCATCGTGGTCTCGTAGAGTTCGTCGGAGTCCATTTCTCCCAACCCCTTGTAGCGCTGCTTGCGCACGCCGGCTTCTGCCTGATCCAGAAGCCAGCGCACGGCCTCGCCAAAGTTTTTGATCCCCTGGCTCACGTCGCCGCGCACGACGCGCGCTCCCGCGCCCACGATGCCTTCGAGCGCCTTGGCCGTTTCCACAAGCGTGGCGTACTCGTGCGAGCGCAAAAATTCCTGCTCGATGTAGGTGTGGTGCGTGTTGCCGTAGACGTAGTGGCTGATGCGCAGGTGCCAGCGCTCTTTTTCGGCGTCGTAGAGGGCGGCAACCTTGATTTCGGGGTCGCGCATCGCCTCTTCGAGCGCCTGTGCCGAGGCCGCCGCGCTCTGCTCGCTGCTGATGTCGATCTGTACGCCCGAGGAAATGGCAAGCAGCGCCGCCTTGTCGATCACCTGGCTTAAGCGCTCGATCACGGACTTGCTCTGCTCGAATTCCTCGATGAGCTTTTCCAGATCCGTGCCGCGGATGCTCACGCCTGCATTGAAGTCCTCTTCCGAGCGGAAAAGCGCCGCATCCTCAAGCGCAATCTTGAGCAGGTAGGCCGCCATCTCGGCGTCGTCCTTGATGTAGATCTTCTTTTCCTTGTTGGTCGCCCTGTCGCGCTTGCCGGTGAAGATGCCGTAGAGCGGAGGCTGCGCGATGTAGACGTGCCCCTGCTCGATGAGCTGCGGCATCTGGCGGTAGAAAAACGTCAGCAGCAGCGTGCGGATGTGCGCGCCGTCGACGTCGGCATCGGTCATGAGAATGATGCGGTGATAGCGCAGCTTCTCAAGGTCGAAGTCTTCGCGCAGCTGGGTGCCGAGCGCAAGCACGAGCGTCTTGATCTGCTCGGAGTCAAGCAGCTTGTCGACGGAGGCCTTTTCCACGTTGAGAATCTTGCCGCGCAGCGGAAGAATGGCCTGAAACTCGCGGTCGCGCCCGGTCTTGGCCGAGCCGCCTGCGGAGTCGCCCTCGACGAGAAACACTTCGGAGGCCGCGGGGTCCTTGCTTGAGCAGTCGGCAAGCTTGCCGGGCAGGCCGCCGCCGAAAATCTGCTTGCGCGTGACTTCGCGCGCCTTGCGCGCGGCCTCGCGGGCGCGCGCGGCGCCGATGATCTTGTTGCAGATTTCCTTTGCCTGATCGGGGTGCTCTTCAAGAAACGTGCGAAGCCCGTCGCTTACGGCCGAGATCACGGCCGGCTGCACCTCGCTCGTGACGAGCTTGTCCTTGGTCTGGGAGCTAAAAGACGGCTGCGGCACCTTGACCGAGAGCACGCACGTCAAACCCTCGCGCATGTCCTCGCCCGTGATGTCGAACTTGTCGCTTTTCTTGAGAATCTCGTTTTCGGCGATGTAGCTCGTAAAGACCGACGTCATGGCCTTTCTGAGGCCCGTGACGTGCGTGCCGCCGTCGCGCTGCGGAATGTTGTTGGTGTAGGCCGCAAGCGACTCGTTGTAGGAGTCGTTCCACTGCATGGCCACTTCCACGTAGACGGGGATTTCCTTGCCGGGATCCTTGGCGGTCTTCTGATTGATCGTCTTCTGAATGTAGATCGGATCCTTGTGAATCGGCGTGCGGGTGGTGTTCTTGAAGATGACGAAGCTCTTGACGCCGCCTTCGCTTTCAAGCCGCACGTGCTTGGCCGCGCGCTCGTCGACAAGCTCGATGTCTACGCCCGAGTTGAGGTAGGAGAGCTCGCGCAGGCGCGTCAGAAGCGTGTCGTAGTCAAAATCCGTGACGGGCGTAAAGATTTGCGCGTCCGGCAGAAAGTGCACTTCGGTGCCGCGCTTTGTCGTGGGCCCGAGAATCTTCATGGGGCTTACTTCGACCGCCTCGCCCGTGAGGGGGCTCGTCTGCATCTCGGTCTGTCGATCGACCACGGCGCCGTTTTCAAAGCGCAGAAAGTGCGTCTGGCCGTCGCGGTGCACCTTGAGCTCGAGCCACTTGGAGAGCGCGTTGACGCAGGAGACGCCCACGCCGTGCAGGCCGCCCGAAATCTTGTATCCGTTGTCGTCAAATTTGCCGCCGGCGTGCAGTTCGGTGAGCGCGATTTCCGCGGCCGAGCGCTTGGGCTCGTGCTTGTCGTCAAACTTGATGGCCGTCGGGATGCCGCGGCCGTCGTCGACCACGCTCACCGAGTTGTCCATGTGAATCGTCACGAAAATGTTCTTGGCATAGCCCGCCATCGCCTCGTCAATGGAGTTGTCGACCACCTCGTAGACCAGGTGATGCAGGCCCGAGCCGTCGGAGACGTCGCCGATGTACATGCCCGGGCGTTTGCGTACCGCTTCAAGCCCCTCAAGAATCTTGATGTTGGACTCGTTGTAGGTGCGGTCGATTTCCGCGTCGCTCGTCGAAATGTTGGGATTTTCTTGATCAGCCATGTCTCAAATTTTCGTGTAAAGGTCAAGATTGCCGCCGCCGGTTTTGCTGCGCTTGAAAACCTTGCGCCAATGCAGCGAAAAAATCGCGTTGCATTGGCGCTCTTTGCGGGATCCGGAAAATTGGGCGGCCAAAGGGGACTTTGGACTTTGCCCGAAGGCCCCCTGCCGTTTTGCTCGTGCACAGACAAAAATCGTGCGGCACGAGGCGGTGCACGTTAAATGCGCATCGGCATCAGCACGTAGCGGAAGTTTTCGCTCTCGGGCATCGTCAGCAGCGTGGCGCCCTGGTTATTGGCAAAGGCAAAGCGCACTTCGCTGTTTTTGAGGTTTCCGAGAACGTCAAGCAGGTAGACGACGTTAAAGCCCAGATCGAGTTCGTCGCCCTCGTAGTTGATGGCGATTTCCTCAACGGCCTCCTCCATGTCGGCGTTGGCGCTCTGAATCTGCAGGCAGCCGGGCTTGACGAGCCAGCGCAGGCCCTTGAACTTCTCGTTGGCAAGCACGGCCGCGCGTCTTAGCGCGCCGATGAGCTGCTCGCGGTTGATGAGGAAGATTTTGTCATTGTGCTGCGGAATGACGCGCTTGTAGTCGGGGTACTTGCCGTCGACGAGCTTGGTGAGAAATTCGATGCTACCAAAGGTAAAGCGCGCCTGATTGGCCGAGAGCTCCACCCGCACGGGAGCGTCGCTCTCCGGGAGCAGCTTCATGAGCTGCTGGACGGTCTTGCGCGGCAAGATGGCCTCGATCGGGCGCTCTTCGTCGGTGGTGATCTCAAGCGCGGCGTCGCAGCAGGCCAGACGGTGCCCGTCGGTGGCAACCGTGCGCACAAGCCCGTTTTCAATTGAGAGCAGCATGCCGTTGAGGTAGTAGCGGATGTCCTGCTGGGCCATGGCAAAGTGCACCATCTGCAGCAGGTGCTTGAGCACGTTTGCGGGCAGCGTGAAGTCGTGGTCGATCGCCGCCACGGGCAGCACCGGGTACTCCTCGGCGGACATCTGCGAGAGTGAAAAGCGCGAGTTGTCGGCGCGAAGCACCACCTTCTTGCCGTCAACGAGCATGGAGACCTCGGTCGAGGCGCTCGGCAGCGCCGTCAAGAGGGCGATGAGCTTGCCTGCGGGCACGGTGGCTTTCACCTGCTCGGCGCCGACGCCGATCTGGGCGCTCGTGCGAATCTGGATTTCAAGGTCGGTTGTGGTGAAGGTGACTTCGCTACCGTTTGCGTCGACCAGAATGTTGGAGAGAATGGGAAGCGTCTGACGGCCTTCCACGATTCCCCCCACAATCTGCAGAGGTTTCAGAAGCGCCTCGCGCGTACATTGGATGAACTGCATGAAATCAACCTTTTCTCGTAATCAAAACTGAAGCCGAAGCAAAACTTCGGCCCGTCTGTGGATTTTAATGAAAAACTACCCGGCTGTCGCCTGGTGCGCGGGGCGAAAATCGTTGATTTTCCTCAGCTTTTGATCTTCTGCTCGAGGATGTGAAGATCGTACTTGAGCTCTTCGTCGGTGTTGCGCTCCGCGGCGATTTTTTTGCACGCATAGATGATGGTGGCGTGGTCTCGCCCGCCAAAGAGGTCGCCGAGTTCGGGCAGGCTCTTTTTGGTGAGCTCGCGGGCAAGGTAGATGGCGATTTGGCGCGCGCGCACAAGCTTGGCCTTGCGCGACTTTGAGTTGATGTCGGCCACTTTAAAGCCGTAGTGCTGCGCCACGGTCTGCTGGATGGCCTCGATCGTGACCGGCGTGCTGCTTGCCTTGAAGATGTCGCGCAGCGCAAGCTTTACGGTGTCGATCGTGACGTCGACCTGATGAAAGCGCGTGTAGGCAAGAACCTGCTGCACGGCGCCTTCGAGTTCTCGCACGTTGCTCTTGAGTTTTTTGGCGATGATCTCGGCCACCTCGCGGGGCATGTCAAGCCCCGAGCGCTCGGCCTTTAAAAGCAGAATCTGCACGCGCATGTCAAACTCGGGCGGCTCGATCGTCACGATGAGCCCCTGCGTGAGGCGGCTCAAAAGCCGCTCCTGAAAGTCCTTGAGGTTGCGCGGATAGGTGTCGCTCGTGAGCACGATCTGCTTGCCGTGCGGCACCATGCTCTCAAAGGTGAGAAAGAAGTTGGTCTGCGTGCCCGTACGGGGACCGAAGCTTTGAATGTCGTCGATCAAAAGCAGATCAAGGCCGCGGTAGCGCTCCTCAAAGCGGCGCATCTCATCGGCAAAGCGGTCCCGGTCAACGCTGTTGAGCCGCATGACCTCCATGAATTCCTGAACGTACTGCTGCGCGGAGATGCACAGCACCTTTGCCTTGGGATTGTTTTGCAAAAAACGGTTGCCGATGGCGTGCATCAGGTGCGTTTTTCCAAGGCCTACGCCGCCGTAGATGAAAAGCGGGTTGTAGATCGACTTGGGGCTTGAGGCGACCTGCAGGGCCGAGGCAAAGGCCATCTGGTTGGCCTGGCCTTCGACCAGATTTTCAAACGTGAGGTAGGGCAGCAGCCCCGTTTTGGCAATGTCGGCCTGCGACGGGGCTTCGGGCTCGGCTGGAGCCGCGGCGGAGGCGGTCTCGGCTCCCTCTTCCCTTACCTGCCAGAGCAGTTCGACTTCTTTTGCAGCCAGACGGTTGACGGTCTGCGAGATCGTCTTTCCGTAGGCCTTGACGACTTGGCGCATCTTTGCGTTTGAAGGGGCATAAATCGTCACGACCCCTGCGTCGAGCTCGACATCGGCCGTCAGATCTGAAAACCAGTTCTGATAGACCAAGGCGGGCGTTGACTCCCGCAGGGCTTCAAGGCATTGCGTCCAGAAATCGTTCATCTGCTTCAATGAAAAGGGAAAAAAACGCCCCGCGGCGCCGGCGCGCATTGCCGCAGGCCGGCCTTGCTCCTTGGGAGAAAACCTTGAGACGACAAAAGCCGCGCCGCAGGCGGGGAATGTTTGTACGAGTGTTCGGGGAAAATAGGCGAGGATTTTACCTGCGGCGCCTGAAGTTATCTATGTGGCGGCCCGCCTTCGCCCCTTGCTTGGGATTCGCTGATTTTGCGCATTCGCACGACCGATTGTGGTGGGCTGAGGTCCCCGACGCTAGATGCTGTGGAAAACGCCAGGGGCGATCGCGGCGATAAAAATTTTTCTCCGGCTCGGGGGAGCGTGAAATTTTTGCGCAAAGATTGACAGAAACACCAAAAATAGGGTTTAATATCAGGCTTTTCACGGACACGGATCACTGCGGCCGGCGTTTTCACCTGGCCGCACGGCGGATGCGCGCGTTTTTTTGCGGCAAAGATGCTTTTGCCGACGGCTCGTTTGGCCGGGCGCACATCGTCTGCGCGCATGGGCGTGTCTTCGCGAAAAGAGCGTCTTCTGCGGCCGCCAAAAAGGCGTTGACAGCAACAGGCATTTTGTGCGGCCCGAACTTTGTTTTAGATGAAGCGCCGGCTGCGGCGCGCCAAACGAAGGAAAAGACATCAATTTTCCCGGCGCTGCTGCCTCTTCATCGTCTTCCTTTGACTGAAGGTAAGGAAATATCATGGCTACCAAGCGTACGTACCAACCCTCCAAGATCAAGCGTGCCCGCACGCACGGCTTCCTGGTCCGCTCCCGCACCAAGGGCGGCCGCGCCGTTCTGGCCCGCCGTCGCCGCAAGGGGCGTCACACCCTCGCTCTCTAATCTGAGGACGTTTTCGCCGTCGTCGAAAAAGACGTCTTCAGTGCAGCTGTGACGCAGACCCGGTCCGGATACCGCTTTCCAAAGTCGGCTCGAATTCTCAGTTCAGACGACTTCGGAAGACTTTTGCGGTCCGACCGCCCCGGAGCAATCCGACTCGGACGTGATTCTGTTTCTTTGTGTGCCCAGGCACATCAACAAACGGGTCGCGTCCGTTTTGGTTTTACGGTCGGAAAGCGCAACGTTCCGCTCTCGGTGGACCGCGCGCTCGTCAAGCGGATCATGCGCGAAGAGGTCCGGCACGCACTTCCCGATTTCGAGAGCCGGTGCAGGGCGCTTGGCGTGGGGCTTGACGTGAGCCTGCGCTTTCGCACGCCCCTGCGCACAAGCGGCGCCGCAACGACGCAGGCGCAGGCAAGGGCGCTTGTGCGAGGCTCCTGCAAACTGTGCCTGAAGGCGCTCTCAAAGCGCCTGCCGCAGCTTGCGGGCGCACTTGAAAGCGCCGCGAAATAAGAAAATGCTTGCCCGGATTTTCATTGCCCTCGTTCGCCTCTATCAGCTCACCTTCTCGAGCTGGGTCGGCTGGCAGTGCCGTTTTGTTCCGACGTGCTCGAACTACGCCATCGAGGCTTTTGAAAAGCACGGAGCGCTCAAGGGGCTTTGGATGACGGTGATGCGTCTTCTTCGCTGCCATCCGCTGGGCGGGTGCGGTTATGATCCCGTACCGGATAAGTTTCGCTGGCGCTGCTGGCGTCACGATCAATGAAGAGGCCGTCAAGCGGCCGCTTTTTTGCTACTAATTTGATTCATCAGGACCAGATATGGGTGATTTCAAACGAACCCTCATGTGGGTGATTCTGGTTGCAGCCTGCTTCATGTTGTGGGACAACTGGCAGGTCTACAACGGACAGCCCTCGTTCTTCGGCGGCGGCGCCACTCAGACCGCCCAAGAGCAGCCTCAGGAGGCGCAGCCCGGCGCCGACGCCGTGCCCGATGCGCCCGGCAGCGGTGCGCAGGCCCTCGCCAAAGGCATGATTCAGGCTTCCAAACCCGTTGAAGTCCAGAACGATCTCTTAAAGCTCAACATCGACGAACAGGGCGCCGTGGTGACCCGCGCCGAGCTCTTGAAGGAGCAGCAGCAGGCCGACTGGACCGATGTAGGCCTGGCCGGCCTCATTCTCGGCAACGAAAAGCCGCAGCTCAACAACATCGTGATGCTCGACGTGACCCCGCAGCACGTCTACGTTGCGCAAAGCGGCCTCATCGGCGGAGATTTCCCCAATCACAAGTCGCCCTTCAAGTACCTCGGCACAAAGACCGAAAAGAAGCTTGACGCCGAGCAGAACAAGGAAGTCAACTTCGTGACGGCAACCTTTGAGAGCACGCAGGGTCCGGTGACGCTGCGAAAGAGCTACGAGCTTGCCGACGGCCGCTACGCCGTGTTCGTGCGCAACGAGGTGATCAACAACGGCGAGGCTCCCATCAAGCCCTCGATCTACTACCAGATCACGCGCGACGATGCCAAGCCCGAAGGCGAGAGCTCCTTTTACTACACGTACACGGGGCCGGCCATCTACACCGAAGAAAACAAGTTCCAGAAGATTGCCTTCGACGACATCGGCGATCAGCCCGATCACGTCACCAAGGCCGACAACGGCTGGGTGGCGATGGTGCAGCACTACTTCATCACGGCCTGGACCGACATCAAGGGCGACGATTCAAAGCGCGAGCGAGAGTTCTACACCACGAAGCTCGACAAGAACCTCTATGCCGTGGGCTCCATTCAGCGCCTGGGCACGATCGAGCCCAAGCAGAGCCTGACGACGTCCGAGCTTCTCTACATCGGCCCGCAGGATCAGCAGCGTCTGCAGTATCTTGCCGACGGCCTTGAACTCGTGGTCGACTACGGGTGGCTTACGTTCCTTGCCAAGCCGATTTACTCCGTGCTGTATTTCCTCTACGGCCTCGTGGGCAACTGGGGCTGGTCGATTGTGCTTTTGACCTGCCTGGTGAAGGCCATCCTCTATCCGATTTCGGCCGCAGGCTACAAGTCCATGGCCCGCATGAAGGAAGTGACGCCCCGCATGAAGGCGCTGCAGGAGCAGTACGGCAGCGACAAGCAGCGCTATCAGCAGGCGGTGATGGAGCTCTACCGCAAGGAAAAGATCAACCCGGTGGGCGGATGCTTCCCGATTCTGCTGCAGATCCCCGTGTTCCTTGCCCTGTACTGGGTGCTGCTTGCCAGCGTCGAGCTGCGCGGCTCGGCCTGGATCGGCTGGGTGACCGACCTTGCCATGCCTGATCCCTGGTTCATTTTGCCGGCCATCATGATGGCGACGATGTTCCTGCAGATCAAGCTCAACCCGAAGCCCACCGACGCCATGCAGGCGCGCATGATGGTCATGATGCCGCTCATCTTCGGCGTGATGTTCTTCTTCTTTGCTTCCGGCCTGGTGCTGTACTGGCTCACGAACAACGTTCTCTCCATCCTGCAGCAGTGGTGGGTTAACAAGAAGATTGCCGAAGAGCGTCAAAAGCGTCTTCAGGCAGCCAACCGCTAGAAAGCCTCTCCTTTGCGCGCGCCTTAAAGTTTGGGCGCGCGCTCAACAAAAAGAGCCGTGCCGGAGGACATCTTCCGGACACGGCCTTTTTGTTGCCGCAGGCTTCTTCGGCAAGGCGGGCAAGCGCGGTCGTGCCGATGCCTTTGCCGCAATTTGCGGGGCGGTAAGATTGATCGATGAGGTAGTAAGCGCTTTGTTTTACTGCCTGGAGCGTGCGGCAAACTTGTGCGCCGCCAACAGCAGGGGCCAGAGCCAGGCGCTTAAAAACCAAAGCGCAATCTGCGGGACGCTCATGGGCTTTCCCTGCGCGTCCTTGGTTAGAAGAAAGATCGTGATGGCGCCGACAACCGCCCACAACAGAAGGCCGCCGTAGATGAGCACGCGCATGTTGTAAGTGTCGCCGAAAAAGGCGGCGAGAAAGGCCGCCGCCGGCACGGACGTGACGACGGCAAGGCAGGCGCCCAATAGTGCGGCTCCAAAGTACTGATTCTTTTTTGTCGGAAGGCTCATAAGGATTGAGAAGTTTGATGGAAAGCAACTCCGTCAATCTTACCCCGGCTGTTGATTTTGCTGAAAATAATTAAAAAAGTTTGATTTATCAATCATAAAGTTTTGGACATCACAATGCACTCGGAAAAAGAACCGATCATTGCCAGAGCAAGCGCAGCCGGGCGCGGCGGCATCGGCATTATTCGCCTCTCCGGAACGCAGAATTCCATGCTGTTCATGCTGGGAGCTCTTTTCCCGGACAAGAAAATCAAGCCGCGGCATGCACACCTCTTTTCAGTCAAGGACGCCAAAGGTGAGCTCATCGATCAGGCGATCGTTCTTTTCTTTCCCTCCCCCGCTTCTTACACGGGCGAGGCGGTTGTGGAAATTCAGGCGCACGGCGGCCCTGCCGTCATGCAGATGATTGAGGCGCGCGCGCTTGAAGTGGGCGCAGCCGTTGGGCTGCGGCAGGCGCAGCCCGGAGAATTCTCCGAGCGTGCATTTTTAAACGGCCGCATGGATCTTGCACAGGCCGAGGCGGTGGCAGATCTGATTGAAGCTTCAAGTCAGGCTGCGGCGCGCGCCGCGGCGCGCTCCCTGCAGGGGGCTTTTTCCACTGAAGTCAACCGCATCAATCAGGATCTTGTGGAGCTGCGCGCCTACATCGAGGCCACGATTGACTTTCCCGAGGAAGAAATCGACTTTATTGCCGACGGCCATGTCAATGAACGCGTTGAGGTGATTGCCGGGGAACTCGAAACGCTGTCGCGCAATGCCATGCGCGGCAAGGTTTTGCGCGACGGCCTGACGGTTGTTCTGGTGGGGTCGCCCAATGTCGGCAAGAGCTCCCTGATGAATTGTCTGGCCCGTGAAGAGGTGGCGATTGTCACCGATATTGCCGGCACCACGCGAGACAAAATCGCCCACACCATCAACCTGGACGGATTTTCCGTGAACTTGATTGATACGGCGGGCGTCAGACATACACAGGACACGGTTGAGCAAATCGGCATTGAGCGGACACTGAAAGCCGTGGAGGACGCCGACGTCGTCGTGCATCTCACCAGTGCCGATCAGTCCAACAGAGATGCCGAACGCGAGGCCATGGATTTGATCCGGCCCCGACTGCGCGAAGGGGTTGTGTTTCTTCAGGTGAAAAACAAGATGGACCTTGTCGGCCCGGCAAGCGCTGAAGAAGACGGCGAGATCATCTGCGTGTCCGCTCGAACCGGTCAAGGAATTGATCTTCTTGTGCAGAAACTCAAAACGATTGCCGGCATGGCCTCCGATACGCAGGGAGACTTTTTAGCCCGCAGCCGCCATCTGGAGTGCATTGCCCGTGCGCTCGAGCACGTCAACCTCATCAGAGGCGGCGTTGGAAGTCGAGTCGGACTTGATATCGCAGCCGAGGAACTGCGGCTTGCCGGTCAGGCCTTGGGAGAGATTGTCGGCCAAACCCTGTCCGACGATCTTCTCGGCATTATCTTTTCCAAGTTCTGCATCGGCAAGTAGTCCCACTGTCTTTTCAAGCATGTTTCACGTGAAACATTGCCTGCCGGGGTGTCGATTGATTTTCTCGACGAGAGCGTTGCGGCTCCCTTATTCTCTATACAACAAAAAGTCTTTGCGGGCGCTTCATGCATTGGAGGGCTGAAGCGTCTCAGCCCTGCTCTGCTCCAGCTCACAAGCTTTGCGCTTGCAAAGTCTTTTTATGCTTTGCTGACCTTTGGCCGCTCCGGCTTTCGTTTTGGTTGGGGCGGTTCTTTTTTTTCAGAGGCCGTCTTTGTCTTGTTCTTGCTTCCTTTGGGACGACCGCGCCTGCCGGGCTTGACAAGCTCTCCCACCGGAGTGGGCTTTGATTTTTCAGACAATCCCAGTTTTTCCAAGATGGCTTTGATGCTCGGCGTGGTGTGCACCCAGGCATCGTCGTCTGATTGAGCCGGTAGGGGACCGTCGACGCGGCGCCATGCGGTAGACAAGTCGTCCATCAAATCCGACCACGAGTCATTGTCGAGCAGGCCGGCCGCCTCTGCCTTGTGAAGCATTCGACAGGTGAGCGTGGCAGCAATGCAGTTGATGAACTCAGAACCGATGACGGAAAAGTCATCCTGTACGCCGCTCTCTTCCGGAGGCGCGTCGTTTTTGAAGCGCTGAAATATTCTCTCGATCTGCCGGCGGTCCTTGCAGCATCGGTAAACCACGTCGGGATCCAAGTCCTCATTGGACTCAAGGACGATCATGCCGAAGGAATTCTTCTTTGCGCGCTCCGCGACTGGAGGCTCTTTGAGCGCCTCCTCGGTGCCGGTCTTGTAAACGTAGAGAAATTGCCCGTTGTCTGCCCTCTCCTTTTTGTACAAGACGTCTATGTTGTCTTTGAGCACTCCTTGAAACTCGAGCGTGTTGAATTTTGCAATGCGTGAGTCTTCGAGCTTGATTGGAGTGATGAACTGCAGCTGCGGCTGCGGCTGCGAGGCCAGCTCCTGAGCGAGCTGCTCGCGCGGAATCTCTTCGTCAAAAATAAGGATGCCTTTGTCGATGTCGTTGTCTTTCATGAAGGAGCGGCAGGACGCGGCGGCGTCAATGCTGTTGTCCGGGAAGACCTCTGCGCAGACGGGTTCGCGCCGCACCAGATCGTATGCGTAGATGATGGAGATGCCACGGCTGTCTTCGTCGTGCGCGTTGTAGGAAAAGGTTGAAAGGTCGTTCACGTCGACCGTGTTCTGTTTGCGCACGTTGCCAATGGCAATGCGGGGGTGAGGTTTCATCGCACGGATTCGCCGCATATGAAATTGGCGGCGTTTGGCTCCGTCCTTGCCAAGCTGCTGAAACAAGGACGACACGGCATTGGCCGACAGAGCCAGGTCCGGGTAGTAGCGGCTGATGAAAGTGCGTCGATACTCCACGTCGATGCGGTGCATCGTGATCTTTGGTTTTAAGACGCGCACAGAGGCGATGGCCATGATTCTCTGCGCATCCTCCACTGAATAGACAGCGGACAGATCGTCGAGCAAATCGGCCGAACAGTCGCGGATGAAGGCGGCTGCTCCATAGGAGAGCATGTCAGGCTCCGCGTTGACCGCTTTGGCAACAACAGGCACGAATTGGTGATCGACAATGTGTCCGATGATCGGGCCGTTGATTGGCCGAGGATTGCCGGCGGGACCGTACTTGACGCCGATGCGCTCGCGCACGGCGTAGCGTTTCGTTTCCCTGGCGCCGGACAAAACAACGACGGTGTTCCGAGGCCGCGGAACGCTTCGAATATCTGCGGGAATGCTCATATAAACAAGTAGACGAAATTAGTACTGTTATTATATATCTGTACTAATATACGTTTTGTTTGCTTGGATCAGACTCTGAAGGTTGGCTTCGATTTCGCTTTCTTGTTTATGCATGTGACCGGGAGGAATCAAGATGAACGGATTGGCAGCAATGTTCCACGTGGAACATTACTTTTGCCTGGCTTTTAGAGCAGACAGTGCCTTGCATCAACACTGTTGATCGAGCAATTGATGCACGTGATTTTTCGGGATTTGATCTTTATGAATAGATTGCGAGAAAGAGATCTCCGTGCAAGTTTTGGATGCATTGATTGGATATACTCTCGAAACACAAATGAAATTTGACTTGATGTTCCACGTGAAACATGAACGGCGCAGTGCCCGATGTTTCACGTGGAACATTGTTTAAGTTGGTGAGTGAGTTTGTTCCACGTGGAACATCAGCCATGAATTACCCAGATAGTTTTGATGTCATTGTCGTTGGCTGCGGGCATGCCGGTGCAGAGGCTTCGCTGGCTGCGGCAAGAATGGGAGCGAAGACTCTTCTTGTTACGCACAATGTGGAGACGATAGGTCAGTTGTCGTGCAACCCGTCCATTGGCGGCATTGGCAAGGGGCACTTGGTTAAGGAAGTGGATGCAATGGGCGGCGCGATGGGAATCGTGACCGACTATGCCGGCATTCAATTTCGAATCCTGAATAGTTCAAAAGGACCTGCCGTGCGTGCGACGCGGGCACAGATTGATAGAAATCTGTACCGCGTGGAAATGCGCCGCCGTGTGGAAACTCAACCGAATCTTTGGATCTTTCAGCAAGCCGTCGACGATCTAATTGTCAAAGGCGAGAGAGTTTGCGGCGTCGTCACAAAGACGAACATCCGCTTTTCTTCAAAAACGGTGGTGATCTGTTCCGGCACGTTCTTAAACGGCCTGGTGCACATCGGGTTGGATCATTATTCCGCCGGCCGTGCAGGAGATCCGCCTTCGATTGCTCTCGCTGAGCGCTTGATTGATCTGGGTCTGCCCAAGGGACGGCTGAAGACTGGAACGCCGGCAAGAATTGATGGCCGATCCATTGATTTTGAAAAGTGCAAAAGACAAGACGGGGATTTAAATCCCGTTCCGTCGTTTTCATTGATGGAGCCCGGCATTGAACATCCCCGTCAGGTTCCTTGCTGGATAACGCACACCAATGAGCGCATGCACGAAATCATCCGTGCGAATCTTGATCGCTCGCCCATGTATTCCGGCATCATCGAAGGGATCGGTCCGCGCTACTGCCCGTCCATTGAGGACAAGGTACAGCGGTTTAAAGACAAGACGAGCCACCAGATATTTTTGGAGCCGGAGGGTTTGGATACGAATGAGTATTACCCGAACGGCATTTCCACTTCGCTGCCCTTTGATGTGCAGCTGGACATGATTCATTGCATCCCCGGTTTGGAGCACGCGCATTTGCTGCGGCCGGGTTATGCAATCGAATATGACTTCTATGATCCTCGCGAGTTAAAGCGCACGTTCGAAACAAAGAAACTCGCCAATCTTTACTTTGCCGGGCAAATCAACGGAACGACCGGTTATGAAGAAGCTGCGGCGCAAGGGCTCTTGGCGGGAATCAATGCCGCGGCACGCGCTTTGAATAAGGAAGAATGGTGCCCGCGGCGCGATGAGGCCTACATCGGCGTCATGGTTGATGACCTGACGACGCGAGGCGTGACGGAGCCCTACCGCATGTTTACTAGCCGTGCGGAATATCGATTGAGCTTGAGAGAAGACAATGCGGATGTACGGCTCTCCGAGCTAGCACACCACCTCGGCGTTCTTCCGGAAGAGAAGTGGGAGCGTTTTCAAAGGAAAAAGGAAGCCGTTGAAAAAGAACTTCAGCGGTTGAAATCCGTCTGGGTCAATCCTTCTCTGCTCAAGGCTGGAGAGGCAAAACGTGTTTTAGGAACGGAGATTGAGCGCGAATACAACTTGTCCGCGCTTTTGTCGCGTCCCGCCGTACGGTATGAGGAGTTGATGACGCTTAAAGGTTCAGACGATCAGTTGATCAGTCAGGATCGGCTGCAAGACTCCCGCCAGATCGAACAGGTTGAAATTGCGCTGAAGTACCAGGGTTATATCGAACGGCAAAAAGAAGAAGTTCAGAAAACTCTGGTGCACGAAAGCATGCAAATACCGGAGGATATGGACTACGACAAAGTCGTGGGGCTTTCTTTTGAGGTTCGTCAGAAGTTAAAGGCCGTGCGGCCTGAGACGCTGGGACAGGCAAGCCGAATTTCCGGCGTGACGCCAGCCGCCGTGTCTTTGTTGTTGATTCACTTAAAGCGCCTCAAATGGGGGAAGCCGGCATGATGTTCCAACCTGAAGCAATCAGAGCGCGTGTTCAGGAGCTCCTGTCAATTGAGCTTGACGAGGAAGAGGCGCGTTTGCTTTCTCGCTTTGCCGAACTGTTGCTGAAGTGGAATGCAACGTACAACCTCACCAGCATCACATCAAGCGAAGAAGTCATTGACCTTCATTTGGTGGATTCGCTTGCTTTGGTGAAATACGCCGACAAATACTTAAACGGCGAAAAGAGCGTTCTCGACGTTGGCAGCGGCGGCGGGCTTCCAGCCATTCCCTTGGCCATCATGCGGCCGGAACTGCACATTACGATGGTCGACGCCGTTCAGAAAAAGACGATCTTTCAGCGTCAGGCAATTGCCATGTGCCGGCTGAAAAACATTGAGGCGGTGCATGCGCGGGTGGAAACGATCAAGAATCGACAATTTGATCTGGTGACAAGCCGTGCATTTTCCTCTTTGTCCGAGATGATCCGCCTGACGGAGCATCTGCTCGCGCCAGAAGGCCTGTGGATTGCCATGAAGGGGAAGTTTCCGGAAAAAGAAATTGAGGATTTGCCGAAAAACGTGCGCGTGCGCGAGACGATGGAGGTTAAAAATCTCAATTTCGAGCGTCATTTAATTGTCCTTGAGAAATTTTCATCGAGTATTCCATCATCTTGAGGTCAAATAAACGCATGTCGCAAATGAAGGGTTTTTGGAGAAAAAAAAGCGAAATTTTCTGCAGAATTTGCGATGATTTGATGCATGCAGGGAAATTTGTGCGGGATTGAAAATTCGACTTATTTCAAACGTGCATGCAGGGATCAGCAAGCTGCAGGGCGAACCGAATCCATTTCTTTCGTTTGAGTGGGTTTTATAAAAAAGTTTGATATATCAAACTATAAGGAATAAAGGCAATGGCTTATATTTTTTGCGTCGCCAATCAAAAAGGGGGCGTAGGAAAAACAACGACGGCGGTCAACACGGCGGCCGCCCTGGCGCGCAAGCGCCAGAAGGTTCTGCTCGTCGATCTTGATGCGCAGGGCAACGCCACGATGGGCTCGGGCATTGAGAAAAACGACTGCGCTCTGACCGTCTATCAACTGCTGATCGGCGAGGCGACGTTTGACGACGTGGTGCAGAAAAGCCCCACGGGGGGCTACGACGTGGTGCCAGCCAACCGCGACTTGTCGGCGGCTGAGCTTGACTTGATGCAGCTTAAAAACCCCGACAAGCGCCTCAAAGGCGTGATCGACAAGGTGGCCGACCGCTACGACTTTATTCTGATCGACTGCCCCCCGTCGCTTTCGATGATCACGGTCAATGCGCTTTGTTGCGCAAAGGGCGTGATTATTCCGATGCAGTGCGAGTACTTTGCCTTGGAAGGTTTAAGCGACCTTGTCAACACCGTGCGCCGCGTGCGGCAAAACAAAAATCCCGACTTGACGATCATCGGGCTTTTGCGCGTGATGTTTGACGCGCGCATGACGCTGCAAAAGGAAGTGAGCCAGCAGCTCAAGGACAACTTCGGCGACCGCGTCTTTGATGCGGTGATCCCGCGCAACGTTCGTCTGGCCGAGGCACCGTCCTATGGCGAGCCCGGCATTGTCTACGACAAAACAAGCCGAGGAGCGAAAGCCTACCTTGCCTTCGGGCGCGAATTGATCAAGCGCATGAAGGATGCGCAGGGCGTTGAGAACACAACTGAGGAGTGATGAACCATGGCGACGAAAAAAATGCGCGGACTCGGGCGGGGGCTTGACACCCTCCTGGGCGAAGATGTGGCAAAGACCAAAGCGGCTCCCGCCGAGACTGCCAAGGCCGCACCGGCTGCCGCAGCACCGGCCGAGAACGCAGTGGTCGAACTCGAGCTCACGCTTTTAAAGGCGGGCAAGTATCAGCCCCGCACGCTCATTGAGCAGGAAAAGTTAAGCGAACTTGCCGAGTCGATCAAGCAGCAGGGCGTCATCAGTCCCATCATCGTGCGTCGTACGGCCAACGGCCGCTACGAAATCATCGCGGGCGAGCGGCGCTTCAGAGCGTCCAAGATTGCCGGCAAAAAGACGATTCCTGCGATCGTGCGCACGGTTCAGGACAAGGACGCGCTTGCCATGGCGCTCATTGAAAACATGCAGCGCGAGGACCTCAACGCCATGGAGGAGGCCCAAGGCGTCAAGCGCTTAATCGATGAATTCGGCTACACGCACGAGCAGGCGGCCGACGCCATCGGGCGCAGCCGCTCGGGTACGACGAATCTGCTGCGGCTTTTAAATCTGACGGAAGCCGTGCAGCGCATGTTGATTGACGGCAAGATCGACATGGGGCACGCCCGGGCACTGCTCTCCCTTTCGGGGGCCGAGCAGATCGAGGCCGCCAATGAGATTGTCGCCAAAGAGCTCTCCGTAAGAGAAGCCGAAAAGCTCGTGCAGCAGGCTGCGGCCAAGCCGCGGACCAAGTCGGCCGCCAAAAAGGAGCCCAAGGTCAACCGCGACGACCAGATTTTGGAAGAGCGCCTCTCGGAGGCAATCGGCGCGCCCGTGCACGTCGTCTACGGCAAGAAGGGCAAGGGGCAGGTGGTGATCGATTTTGCCAACTTCGACGATCTCGACTCGCTTCTTGAGCGCATCGCGCCGGGCGTGAAGGCCGAAAGCTGAGGCGGCGAATGAAACCCACTAAGTTTGTGGGTTTATACCTAGAAAGGAATACTCAATGTTAAGTCCTTCAGGTACTTGTTAAAAAGTATGTTCACCCGTAAAATTTCGCTGTTTTAGGGGCAGTGCACGATATGAATCGTGAGGAATTGATCCGTATCGTCGTCTGGCAGTACGCATGTGTCAGCGCGGTGGCGCTTGTTGCCTGGCTCGTCTGGGGAACAACGCAGTGCCTGTCCGCGCTTGCTGGCGGTCTGTGCGTGGCCGTCCCGAATTCTCTTTTCGCGTTCAACCTGATCATTGGTCAGCTGTCCGGAAAATCGGTCCGACCGATCGGCGTCATCGTCGGAGAGTTCCTCAAAATGATCGTCATCTGCTGTCTTTTTGCAGCGGTGGCGAAATTCTTCCCAGGTGTGAATTGGCCGGCATTGCTCGCGGGTATCGTCGCAGCGGTGTTCGGGCAGTTTGCTCTGATCTTTTACAAACACTAAACCGAAGGATAGGTTATGTCTACGACTGAAGCGCTCAGCCCTACCGGGTACATGCTTCATCACCTTGCACATAATGCCTCAGGGAAGATGTCGTCGATCATTGATTTTTCAGTGATCAACTACGACACCATCGTGTTTTCCGTTCTCATGCTCTGTCTCGGTTTGTGGCTCCTGTATCGGGGAGCGCGCAAGGCGACCAGCGGCGTGCCCGGAAAATGGCAGTGTGCGGTTGAAATGCTCGTCGAAATGGTCGAGGAGCAGAGCAAGTCGATCGTGCACGGCGACCGCACGTTCATTGCTCCCGCGGCTCTGACGGTCTTTGTCTGGGTGGTGTTGATGAACGCCATCGATTTGGTGCCCGTCGATCTGCTGCCGTGGGTGGCAAGTCTGTTCGGCATCAACTATCTCAGGCCGCTGCCGACTGCGGACTTGAACGGAACGCTCGGCATTTCCGTGAGCGTGCTGATTCTTTGCATCTACTACGGCCTGAAGGTCAAGGGCGCGGGCGGCTTCGTGCACGAGCTCTTCTCGGCTCCCTTCGGCAACAACATTCTTCTGTGGCCGTGCAACTTCGCGCTGAACATCGTTGAGTACATCGCCAAGACCGTCAGTCTCGGCATGCGACTGTTCGGCAACATGTATGCCGGCGAACTGGTTTTCTTCCTGATTGCTCTTTTGGGCGGCTATGCGCTGTCGTTCGGCGTGGTCGGCGGCACCATGAGCGCGATTGGACAAGTTGTGGCGGGCCTCTGCTGGTGGCTGTTCCACATTTTGATTGTTCTTCTGCAGGCGTTCATCATGATGATGCTGACCTTGGTCTACCTTGGTCAGGCGCATGAGTCGCACTAACGGAAGATTTTTTTCTCATCATCCTTTTTTCTTTCTTTTCTTCCATATAGGAAACTTAAGGAGTTTGCAATGACCAACGTTGCTATGGTTGCCCTGGCCTGTGGCCTCATCATCGCCTTCGGTGCTATCGGCGCCTGTCTCGGCATTGGCATCATGGGCTCGAAGTATCTCGAATCGGCTGCCCGTCAGCCTGAACTGATGAACACGCTTCAGACGAAGATGTTCCTTCTTGCCGGCCTTATCGATGCTGCCTTCCTCATCGGCGTTGGTGTGGCCATGATGTTCGCCTTTGCTAACCCGTTTGTCGGCTAATTCCGTTCGCGGAAATTGGCTCGAAAAAATCGTCTTTCTTTTAATGACGTCGTCGACGCCTGAGGGCGCGCTCGTGCGCCTTCGGCGCGTCGGCATGAACGGGGTTTGACAATGAACATTAATGCCTCACTGTTTGTACAGATGGTGGTGTTCTTCATCGGGTGCTACATCACGATGAAGTACATCTGGCCGCCTTTGATCAAAGCGATCGAAGAGCGCCAAAGCAAGATCGCCGAAGGTCTTGCTGCTGCGGACAAGAGCGCAGAGGCTCTTGCTGAAGCCCAGGTCAAAGGCAAGGAGATCGAGGCCGAAGCGCGCGCCCGTGCCACGACGATCGTGTCCGACGGCGAGAAGCGCGGGGCAATGATCGTTGAGAACGCCAAGCAGCAGGCCCAGGCCGATGCCGACCGCATCATCGCCAACGCCAAGGCTGAAGCCGCTCAGGAAATGCAGCGCGCACGCGAACAGCTTCGCGATGAAGTGGCTGCGCTTGCCGTTGCCGGCGCTCAGCAGATTCTGGCTCGAGAAGTGGACAAGTCTGTTCACGCTCAGCTGCTCGAACAACTTAAGGCGAAGCTCTAATCATGGCTGAACTTTCGACGATTGCACGTCCTTACGCCAGTGGCCTCTGGAAGGCCATGGTTGAATGTAAGACCACTGCGCAGGCTGCCAAAATGGCGGAACTCCTCGATGCGCTCAGCAAAGTGACCGAGGATCCCAAGGTCGCGGAGCTTATCAACGACCCGAAGATCACCGATGAGGAGCTGTACGACGTCATCGCCGGCTCTCTCGGTCAGGATCTGCCTGACCAGCTGCCCGGTCTGCTGCGTACAGTCATCGAAAACGGTCGTCTCAACGCTTTGCCCGAGATCGCCGCGCAGTTCCACGCGCTCAAGAACGAATCCGAAGGCCTCGCCGATGCCTACATCGAGACGGCCTACGCGCTCACCAAGAAGGATGTCGAGCAACTTCTCGAGGTTCTCTCCAAGAAGTTCCCCGGCAAGAAGCTCAAGCCGATCGTGACGATCAACAAGGACCTGATCGGCGGCGTGTGCATCCGGGTCGGCGACCAAGTCCTCGACGGTTCTGTTCGCGCACGTCTTGCGCAGATGCAGCAGGCGCTTACCGCATAAATTTCGGAGCTCAAGAATGCAACTCAATCCTAGTGAAATCAGCGAACTGCTCAAGCAGCGCATTGAAGGCCTCGGGGTCTCCGCTGATCTCCGCACCCAGGGCACCGTCGTGTCGGTGACCGATGGTATTTGCCGTGTGCACGGTCTTCACGACGTGATGCAGGGTGAAATGCTGGAATTCCCCGGCAACACCTACGGCCTCGCACTGAACCTTGAACGTGATTCGGTCGGCGCGGTCATTCTCGGCAACTACGAACATATTTCCGAAGGCGACACCGTCAAGACGACGGGCCGCATTCTTTCCGTGCCCGTTGGTCCGGCTCTGATCGGCCGCGTGGTCAACGCTCTCGGCCAGCCCATCGACGGCAAGGGTCCGATCGAAACCAACGAATTCGACGTCGTTGAGAAGGTGGCCCCGGGCGTGATCGATCGTCAGTCCGTGAGCCAGCCCGTGCAGACGGGCCTGAAGTCGATCGACGCCATGATTCCGATCGGCCGCGGCCAGCGCGAGCTGATCATCGGCGACCGCCAGTGCGGCAAGACCGCCATCGCGCTCGACACCATCATCAACCAGAAGGGCAAGAACCTCACCTGCGTGTACGTGGCCATCGGCCAGAAGGCCTCGACCATTGCCAACGTGGTGCGCCAGCTCGAAGAGCATGGCGCCCTTGAGTACACGATCGTGGTTGCCGCCACGGCCTCCGAGTCGGCCGCGCTGCAGTACATCGCTCCCTACGCGGGCGCCACGATGGGCGAGTACTTCCGCGACCGCGGCCAGGACAGCCTCATCGTCTACGACGACCTCACCAAGCAGGCCTGGGCCTACCGCCAGATTTCGCTGCTGCTGCGCCGTCCGCCGGGACGCGAAGCCTATCCGGGCGACGTTTTCTACCTGCACAGCCGTCTGCTTGAACGTGCCGCGCGCGTCAACGCCACCTATGTCGAGCGCTTTACCAAGGGCGCCGTGAAGGGCAAGACCGGTTCCATGACCGCTCTTCCCATCATCGAAACGCAGGCCGGCGACGTCACCGCCTTCGTTCCGACGAACGTGATTTCCATTACCGACGGCCAGATCTTCCTTGAGACCGACCTCTTTAACGCGGGCATCCGCCCGGCCATCAACCCCGGCATCTCGGTGTCGCGCGTCGGTGGCGCGGCCCAGACCAAGGTGATCAAGAAGCTCGGCGGCGGCGTGCGTCTTGCGCTTGCCCAGTACCGTGAGCTGGCTGCCTTCGCGCAGTTTGCCAGCGACCTCGACGAGGCCACTCGCAAGCAGCTCGAGCGCGGCCGCATCGTGACCGAGCTCATGAAGCAGCCCCAGTACCAGCCCCTGCAGGTGTGGGAGGAGGCTGTGACGCTCTACGGCATCGAAATGGGCGCATTCGACGATGTGTCCGTCAAGGATGCCTTGAAGTGCGAACGCGCCATGCGCGAGTACCTGCAGCAGCACTACACCGAGCTCGTCGAGCGCATTGAAGAGAAGAAGGAATTGTCCAAGGAGGACAATGCCGCTCTCAAGGCCGCCATTGAAGAGTTCAAGAAGAACGGTGCTTGGTAAGAGCGCACACAACATTCTGAGAGGACCAAATGCCTAGTACTAAGGAAATTCGCGGAAAGATCAAGAGCGTTCAGAACACGCGCAAGATCACCAAGGCGATGCAGATGGTTGCGGCCTCGAAGATGCGCAAGGCACAGGATCGGATGCGCGAGTCCCGCCCGTATGCCGACAAGATCCGCAACATCATTGCGCACTTGTCCGAGGCACGCGTCGACTACAACCATCCGTTCCTCGTCAAGCACCCGACCCAGACCGGTAGGCAAGCCATGATTCTGGTGACCACCGACAAGGGTCTGGCCGGTGCGCTGAATACCAACATTCAGCGTCTCGTTCTCCACAAGGTTGGCGAACTTCGCGATCAAGGCGTCTCGCTGCAGGTGACGGCCATCGGCAACAAGGCCGTGGCCTTCTGCGGACATGCCGGTCTCGAATTGATCAGCCAGGTGGTGCAGCTCGGCGACCGCCCGCAGATCGATCGTCTCTTGGGGGCGATCCGTGTGCAGTTGGATGCATACGCACAGGGCAAGGTCGACCGCGTCTACCTCGCTTACTCGCGTTTTATCAACGCCATGAAGCAGGAACCGGTGATTGAGCAGATTCTGCCGCTCACTGACGAAAAGCTCGCTCCGCTCGGAGAAAAGCCGCGCGCCTATTCGTGGGACTACATCTACGAACCGGATGCGCAAACCGTGCTCGATGAATTGCTCAAGCGCTATGTCGAGGCTTTGATTTATTCGGCGGTTGCAGAGAATATGGCTTCCGAACAGTCCGCCCGCATGGTGGCCATGAAGGCCGCTTCGGACAACGCCAAGAAGCTCATCGATGAGCTGCAGCTCGTCTACAACAAGACCCGTCAGGCCGGCATTACGAAGGAAATCACCGAGATCGTCGGTGGTGCCGCCGCCGTGTCTTAAATGGATTTGACTTCCCGAGGATTGACATGAGTATCGGACAAATCGTTCAGGTCATCGGCGCCGTGGTGGATATTGAATTCGCCCGCGACGAAATGCCGAAGATCTACGAAGCGCTCGTTCTCGAAAAGGACGATGCGAACTCCCTGGCCGAAGAAGGCCTCACTTTCGAAGTGCAGCAGCAGCTCGGCGACGGCATTGTGCGCACGATTACGATGGGCACCTCCGACGGTCTGCGCCGCGGCATGAAGGTGCGCTCCACGGGCGCCGGCATTTCCGTGCCCGTGGGCCACAAGACGCTCGGCCGCATCATGGACGTGCTCGGCCGCCCGATCGACGACTGCGGTCCGATCGGCGAGGACGAGCGTCGTGAAATTCACCGCGAAGCGCCCAAGTTCGACGACCTGAGCCCGTCGGTTGACCTGCTCGAGACCGGCATCAAGGTGATTGACTTGATCTGCCCGTTTGCCAAGGGCGGCAAGATCGGTCTGTTCGGCGGCGCCGGCGTGGGCAAGACCGTCAACATGATGGAGCTCATCAACAACATCGCCAAGGCCTACGGCGGCTACTCCGTGTTTGCCGGCGTCGGCGAACGCACCCGCGAGGGCAACGACTTCTACCATGAAATGGAGGAGTCCAAGGTGCTCGACAAGGTGGCCATGGTGTTCGGTCAGATGAACGAGCCGCCGGGCAACCGTCTGCGCGTGGCTCTGACGGGTCTGACGATGGCCGAAGCCTTCCGCGACGAAGGCCGCGACATCCTGCTCTTTATCGACAACATCTACCGCTACACGCTTGCCGGTACCGAAGTGTCCGCTCTGCTCGGCCGCATGCCGTCGGCCGTGGGCTATCAGCCGACGCTTGCCGAGGAAATGGGTAAGCTGCAGGAGCGCATTGCGTCGACGAAGACGGGCTCGATTACCTCCATTCAGGCCGTGTACGTGCCTGCCGACGACTTGACCGACCCGTCGCCGGCCACCACGTTCAGCCACTTGGACGCCACCGTCGTGTTGAGCCGCGACATTGCCTCTCTGGGCATTTATCCGGCCGTCGACCCGCTTGACTCCACGAGCCGCCAGGTCGACCCCAACATCATCGGCGAAGAGCACTACACCGTGGCCCGCCGCGTGCAGGAAACGCTGCAGAAGTACAAGGAACTGCGCGACATCATCGCGATTCTCGGCATGGATGAACTCTCGCCCGAGGACAAGCTTGCCGTGACCCGCGCCCGCAAGATCCAGCGCTTCCTCTCGCAGCCGTTCCACGTCGCCGAAGTCTTCACGGGCTCTCCCGGCAAGTACGTGCCGCTCAAGGAGACGATCCGCGGCTTCAAGATGATCGTCGACGGCGAATGCGATGAGTTGCCCGAACAGGCCTTCTACATGGTCGGTACGATCGACGAAGCCTTCGAAAAGGCCAAGACGATCAAGTAAGGCGCGCTTGTCGGTTCAAAGCCTTCGGCCCGGTCCGCGACATGGGCCGAAGGGACTTTCCTCAAGACAAGTGACGTACCGATTTAACGGAGCAACTTATGGCTAAGATTTTTGTCGACGTCGTCAGCGCAGAAGAGGCCATCTTCTCGGGCGAGGCGCAGTTTGTGGCGCTTCCCGGCCAGGAAGGTGAACTCGGCATTCTGCCCGGCCACGTGCCCCTTATTACCCGCATTCGTCCCGGTGCCGTGCGCATCAAGACCGAGCAGGGTACTGAGGAAAACGTTTTCGTTGCCGGCGGCATCCTCGAGGTTCAGCCTGACCGCGTGACGGTACTTGCCGATACGGCAATCCGAAGCAAGGATCTCGATGAAGCCAAGGCCAAGCAGGCGCTCGAGGAGGCCAAGCTCAGCCGCGCCAAGGCTCAGAGCAACCGCGAAATCGCCAAGATCGAGGCGACGATGGCGGCTCTGGCCGCGCAGCTGGCCTACATCCGCCGTCTGCGCCACTGATCGCGCCAGCCGCTTTCAGATCGAAACGACGCGCTCCCTTTGCGCGCCGCCGATGTCTTTTCGGGCAGTCGGCTTTTCTCGCCAAGACGCGAAAAAAGCATGAGCCCAAAATTCCGGCGGCTTCACGGGGAGGCGTCGTTTTTTTTTATTGCCGGGCTTCTGCGGCCGCAGCGTTCTTGCGCTAGGATCAAGGCTAAAGAAGCGGGCATTCCGTGCGCGTGCCCGTGTTTGGTACGGTACAACAAGAAATCAATAAAAAGGAGCAGGCCATGGATGGCGTGAAGGAATTGACCGGTGTGATTGAAGTCTGCACGGACGGCAGTCAGTTGTCGGAGAAGGGGGTGGACACGGCCGTTGAGCTTGCCCGCAGCCTCAACCTCCCGCTTCTGGGCATGACGGCTGTTTCGGGCGCAGCGCCCGAAGGCGGCCTTGAAAAGGAAGATCCCAAGACGCTCGAGCGCTTGAAGTACATCCGCGAGGCCGCGCAGGCCGCGGGCGTTGAGTTTGAACTGGTGGCCGAGCACTGCCAGGCGCCCTGGCAGGGCATTCTTGCGCTTGCAAAGCGGCGCGATGCGCGCTTTATCGTCATGGCCAGCCGCGGCCTGGGCTCTCTTGGCAGCCTCATTCTCGGCTCCGAAACCCAGAAGGTGCTCGCGGCGGCCGACCGCCCGGTGCTCGTGATCCGCTAGACGCCGGACGTTGTTTCACTGACTGCAACCGCAAGCGCGGCGGCAATGTCATCGGCCGCCGCGTTTTTAATCAAAACGCGTTTGGAGCGGCTTGTCTGTCCCGCGGTGATGTCGATCGAAGACTTCGGCGCTCCCAGACGCTTTGCCAAAAACGCCCTGAGAGCGGCGTTGGCTTTTCCGTCAACGGCCGGGGCGGCAAGCGCAATCTTGATGCGCTCGCCGTAGAGGCCGCAGAGCGCATCGCGCCTGGCGCCGGGCTGCGCATGCACGGCAAGCACGGCTCCCGCCTCAGTTTGGCTTAACCAAACGGGCAGGGCCTGCGTGCGAGAATTGCCCTCTGCGCCGTTTTGACCAACCTTTCGAGTTTTTCCCATGAAGCCCGTCAACGATACGTTTCTGCGCGCATTAAAGCGCGAACATACCGACTATACCCCGCTGTGGCTGATGCGCCAGGCGGGCCGCTATCTGCCCGAGTACAACGCCACGCGCAGCCGTCTGGGCAGCTTCATGGCGCTTGCGCAGGACCCGCAGGCGGCCTGCGAGGTGACGCTGCAGCCCGTGGAGCGCTTCGGGCTTGACGCGGCGATTCTTTTCTCCGACATCCTCACGGTGCCCGACGCCATGGGGCTGGGGCTTTCCTTTGTCACCGGCAAGGGGCCGGTGTTTGCGCATCCCGTGCAAAGCGAGGAAGCCGTCGACGCCCTCTTTGTGCCCGATCCGGAAGAAAAGCTGGGCTACGTGATCGAAGCCGTGCGCACCATCCGCCGCGAGCTCAACAACCGCGTGCCCTTGATCGGCTTTTCGGGCTCGCCCTTTACGCTTGCCTGCTACATGGTCGAGGGCGGCGGCTCGAGGGACTTTGCGACGATCAAGAAGATGATGTACGCGCGCCCCGATCTGCTCTCGCGCATTCTCGATGTCAATGCGCGCGCCGTGACCGCGTATTTGAACGCGCAGATTCGCGCGGGCGCGCAGGCCGTGCAGATTTTTGACACCTGGGGCGGCGCCTTGGCCGACGGGTGCTTTGAGGAGTTTTCTCTCAAGTACATGGCCCGCGTCATCGAGGGGCTCATCCGGGAAAACGACGGCGAGCGCGTGCCCGTGATTGTCTTTACCAAGGGCGGCGGCATGTGGCTTGAAAAGATCGCGCAGTGCGGCTGCGACTGCGTGGGCGTCGATTGGACGGTGAATCTTGCGCAGGCGCGCGTCAGGACGGGAGACCGCGTCAGCCTGCAGGGAAACCTCGATCCAATGGTGCTTTTTGCGGGCGAAGAAGCCATCCGGCGCGAGGCGCGCCGCGTCATCGACTCCTTTGGCACGGTGGGCGCCGGCGGCCACGTCTTTAACCTCGGCCACGGCATCAGCCAGTACACCGACCCCGAGGCGGTGGCGATCCTGGTCGACGAGGTGCACGCCTACTCGGCTGCCATGCACAAGTAGGGCTTTTGTTTCCGGAAGGGGCGGGCAGAGGGAATCAGCTTTTTCATGGCGGCCTCCCGGGCTGCGCACCGCTCTTTGCGGGGACAAACGCAGAAGTTGTGCACAGCCTTTTCACAAGGTTTAAACAGGTTTTCCAGAGCCTCTTCACAGGTTCTGCACAAGCCTTTCCACAGACTTTTCCACAGGCGGTCTTAAGGCGCCGCTGCACGACGGCCCCCGCGGTTTGCTTTGCCGCGGCCTGAAATAGAGAAGGAAAATAGACAAGGAGCCTGCTCTTTTTGAAATGAAGAGCAGGCTCCTTGCGCAGTTGACGCAGTGTTTCATCTCGCAAAACAGACGAAAACTGGCCGCAGGAAAGAGAAAGAAGGAGGCTTCTGAAAGCCGCGGCGGGCTTTGCCGCCCTTAAAGGAAGCCGCGCTTTAGGGGACCTTGATGTCGCGGAACTCATGGCACTGATCGCACACGAGCCGCGGGGGCTTGTGGCCCTGATGGCAGTCGCCGCAGGGGACTTCGCCCAGGTGGGAGTCGTGCGGATTCATGTCGGCGTCGGCCGTCTGTTCGGCGAGCTTGGCGTACGTGCCGCCGTGGCAGGCAAGGCACTGCTTGTCGACGCCCTGGGCCTTGGGCGGCATCGGGTTGTGGCAGGACTCGCACTTGAGGCCGCGGGCGACGTGACGGTCGGCAAGAAGCGCATCGGCAGCCGTCGAGACGCCGGCCACGGCGCCTAAGACGGCGGCAAGCACGAGCTTGAGGCAAATGTTTTTCATGGTTGTTTCTTGCTAAGAAGTAGGGCACCGGCCGTCTCTCGAAAGTGACGGCTCCCTTTCGGGGAACGCTCCCGTGAGGGCGGCGCGAGCAACATCGCAGACGGCCCGGTGCGGTGAAAACGAAGGCTTTAGCTCCAGGGCTTTTCAGCGGCGACGTTGCGGCCGGCGATGCGCCCGAAGACGCAGGCCTCCGAGTTGTTCGTGGCGCCCTGATAGATGTGGCCCCACATGGAACCGAGTTCGCCTGCGCTGTAAAGGCGCGGGATGGGCTTTTTGAGCGCCGTGAGCACCTGGCCGCGTTCGTTGCGGCGCGGGCCGCCCTGGGTGTTCAAAAGCGTCGGGTAGAGCTTGGCCGCGTAGTACGGTCCCTGCTCGTCGAAGGGCTCGCTGATGATGGGAGCCTCGCGCCCTTCAAAGGCGATCTTGCCCTTCTTCTTCAGGGGACGGCCGAACTCCTTGTCCGCGCCCGACTTGATGTTTTCGTTCCAGGTGCGCAGCGTCGCCTCGAGGTTTTCAGCCGGCACGCCGATCTTTTCGGCCAGCGCCTTGATGCTCGGGGCCGAGACGATCACGCCCTTTTCGATTTCGGCGCTGTTGTCGCGGCTCCACTTGTAGTTCTCGCGGTTGATGGCCCAGCCCGAAGTGGCCCCGCCCACGATGGGACCGCGCTTGCGGGCCTTCTCGTCGAAGATGACGTAGCAGGGGATGCGCGGGTAGCGGTGTTTGATGGCGTCAAGGTAGTTCACCGCATAGATGCAGGTGTGGTTGTCCATCTTCTCGTTGCAAAAGCGCTTGCCGTCCTGATCGACGTAGAAGTAGCTCGCGGCGAGCATGTTGATCTGAAGCGACGTTTTGAGCCCCGGCACTTCGAGCCCCAGGGGGCACGAGAGCGCATTCATGTGCCAGAGGCCTGCGCCTGCGGCCTGCGCCATGCGGATGCCGTCGCCCGTGTTGCCCGGGCACCCGAGGCGATGAAACATCTGGCCCATGGTGTGGTTTTGCAAGAGCTCGTCGTCAAACTCAAAGCCGCCCGTGCAGAGCACGACGCCGCGGCGGGCCTTGACGGCCTGCTTTTTGCCGTCGATTTCGACCCAGACGCCAAGGACTTCGTCGTTTTCGCGGATGAGCTCAAGGGCGCGGGCGTTGTAGACCACGGGGATCTTGCGGGTGGTTTCGACCGCGTAGCGGTAGTTCTTAAAGAGCATGTCGCCGCCGCGCAGCTTGAGTCCCTTCGGGGTGCGGAAGCGCCACTTTTCGATGGCGTCGGACTCGGGGATGTTGGCAAAGCCCGCGTAGCCGTAGATGTAGATCTTCTGGTCGGGCGCCAGAGACATGAGGAAGTCCTTGGACTTCATGGCCTCCTTGACGAAGGTGCGCAGCTGGGTGCGGTCGATTTCGCTGTTGGCAAAGGAGTAGGTCTTCTCGAGGTAGGTGTAGGCGCGCTCTTCGTTGTTGGGGATCATCATGCCGCCCGAGGAGACGGCGGTGTTGCCGCCGCCTTCGGAGAGCTTTTCAAAGATCATGACCTTGGCGCCGGCGTCGTGGGCGGTGATGGCGGCGCTTGCGCCCGCGCCGCCGTAGCCCAGGATGGCGACGTCGGTTTCAATGTCCCACTTGGCGGGCAGGTCGGCCTTTTTGGCGTGAGCGGCGCCCACGACGGGAAGAGCGGCGGCAAGGGCCGCGCCTTTCAAGAAACTGCGCTTGGAGATGTTGGTCATCTTCGTGACTCCTTTTGGTGTTGGGGTCCGGCGCCGAAGCGGCATTCGGTTCGTTTCTGGCAAAGGCTTTGGAGCGAAAAAGAGAAGGCGGGATGCCCTCTTGTCCCCTGCGGGTGCCCGGAAAACGAAGCCGCCGCGCTGCGGCCGGGTTTTTCTTGGCGGCAATCATCCCGCCTGCGGCTACGTAAGTAGCTTGCGGGCGCACAAGAAAACCCGAAAAAAACTGCCGCGGGTCAGCTGCGGCGCACCCGGCGCAGGGCCGGGGTCCGGCGCCCTGAGCCGCCTGATGTGCGGCCTGGTGTGCGGGGAGCTTTTTGCCGCGCACCGGTACAATCCGCCTGATTTCCTTAAAAAAAGAGCCCCGCGCCGCGGCGCCAGGCACCGCAGCGGTCCTCAAGCCTCTTTTTTTTCTCATTTCCTCACTGCTTTTCCCGGATTTTTTGCGACAAGGACGCACTGCCTGCCGCGTTGCTTTCAAGCACGAAAAGAGGCGCTGCGGGCGTCGTTCTTGACAAAAGGAGCTTTCCATGCCCGCTTTGGAGAATGCGCAGCCGGCCGAGGCCGGACGGCAGACCGAATATGGAACCACCTGGTGGGGGCGCCGATGGCTTGACGCCCTGGCGGGCATCGACTACGAAAACCGCATTCCGCGCGGCAAGGCCTATGCCGATCAGGGGCGCGTTTTAAGCTTTAAGGCCGATCCCAAAAAGAGGCTTGTGAAGGCGCGCGTTGAAGGCAACTACGATCCGTTTTATCTGGTGCGGCTCAAGTTCGAGGCGATCGCGCCGCGAAAGTTAAAAAAGCTCATCGACGAGATGGCCGCCTCGCCCCTGATCGTCTCGCGGCTGGCCGCGCGGGAGCTCTCGCCTGAGATCGCGGAAATTTGCGACCGGCTCGACATCCGCATCTTCCCGCAGTCCTGGAAGGATATCGACATGCAGTGCTCGTGCCCGGACGAGGCCGTGCCCTGCAAGCACATCGCCGCCGTGATCTACAAGATGTGCGAGGAAATCGACGCCAATCCCTTCATCCTCTTTCAGCTGCACGGAATTGACCTCATCGGCCAGATGCAAAAGCGCGGCGTCGAAATCGACCGCGCCGTCGACGTGGAGCTGCCGCGCTGGAAGGACCTGGTGGCTGAAACCGGAGTCCCCGCGCCCGAAGACGACGAGCAGTGGCTTGCCGCCTTGTCGGCCGTGACCTTCGAGAAGCCCGCCGCGCAGGGCGAGGCGCTCGCCAAGCTTTTTGCCGACAAGCCCGCGGGCTACACCCGCGGCAGCCTGCGCGAGCTCCTTGTGCGCGTGCTCGAGCGCGCCTCAAGGCTTGCCGCGAGGCAAAAAAGCCTCAAGGCCGAGCGCACGCTGCCCGAGTATGACGAGAGCAAGCCTCTGCTGTCAGTCAACGGCTGGGGACAGACGCTGCCGGATGCGTCTCTCGTTTGGCGCGAAAGAAGCGCCGAAGGCGAGCTGCAGGTGCTGCAGGCAGGCAAGCCCGGCTTTAGTGCCTTGCGGTTTGCGCGCGGCTTTGATTCCCGCCGCAGGCCCTTGTTTGAGATGTTTTCGGGCTTTTTGACCGCCCGCGACTTTGCCGAAGCCCCCAAGGCCCTTGAGGCGCTTTTTGACGCCTGGCTTGTTGCCTCGCGTCTGGTTGAAAGCGGCGCGGTGCTCGCACAGGCCTATGAGCCGGTCGAAGACTTCATCGCCGTGCGCTGGATGCCGGCGGTGCTCGACGCAGGCGTGCGCTCCATCACCGAGCGCGTGGGCGAGGCGTTTGCGCACGTTGACAGGGACTTTTTGCGCATCTCCGGCACCCGAAGCCCGGTTCACCCGCTGCTTTTGGGCGAGCTCGTGCTCGGCGTCTTCATCGAGAGCTACGTGCACGAAGCGTTTGCCGAGGAGATGGCGCTTGCGGGCGAAGAGCCCGAAGCCCAGGACGAGCGCAGCATCATCTTTGCGGGCGCAACGGTCGATCGAAGCGAGGATGCGGAAATCGAGGCGCTTGCCATGCGCGTGGAGAGCTGGCTCTCGCCCCTGGTGATGGAGGCGGCGCTGCCGGTCAAGCCCATCGTGGTGGTCTACGACTGCGCGGCCGCGGGCGGCGCCGACGACATCAAGGACGCCCCCGTTTCGCTGGAGCTGCGCTTTGCGCTCAAGGACAAGGAGAAGGCCCCCGAGAGCGTGGCGCTTTTCGACATCCTCGAAGAGGACGACTACAAGGACGTGCGCTTTGACTGCCTGCGCTCGGTCTCGCAGCTTTCCTCGCACTGCCCGGCGCTCACCGAACTTTTGCGAAACAAAACGAGCCGGCGGCAGGTCACGCTCGAGCAGCTCACGGACCTTCTTTTTGAGTCGCTGCCCGCGCTGCGGCTGCTCGGGGTGGACATCGTGCTGCCGCGCAGCTTGAAGAGCCTGCTGCAGCCGCAGGCGCGCATGCAGATTGACTCCGAAGATGAATGGAAGCTGGGCAGCGGCCTCGGGGGACTGGCCTCGCTTTTGAACTTCCGCTGGCAGCTTGCCGTGGGCGATACGCCCGTCTCCGAAGAGGAGTTCGACAGACTCTGCGAGCACGCAGGCAAGGTCGTGCGCTTTCGCGACGGCTTCATGTACGTGAGCGCCGACGAAGTCAAGCGCATCCGGCACCGCCTGCAGCGGCGCTCCTTTACGAAGTCCGAGCTGCTGCGCGAGGCGCTCGGCTCGAAAAAGGGCGGCAAAGGGGTGGTTCTGGGCAAAAAGCTGCGGGCTGCGCTCGATCAGATTTTTGCCGACAGAGACATCGCCATGCCCGCGCACGTCGAGGCCGTGCTGCGCCCCTATCAGGAAAGGGGCTATCGCTGGATGATGCGAAACTTCTACTCCGGCGTGGGCTCGATCATTGCCGACGACATGGGGCTTGGCAAGACGCTGCAGGTGATCACGGTTCTTGAGCGCCTGCGCGAAGACGGTGCGCTCGACGAAAAGCAGGCGCTTGTGGTGGTGCCGGCCTCGCTTTTAATCAACTGGCAGAGGGAAGTGGGCAGGTTTGCCCCCAAGCTGCGGCTTGGCATCTTCTACGGCCCCAACAGGGAGCTCGACGAGAGCGTACACATCATCCTCACCACCTACGGGACGCTGCGCTCCTCAATCAAGGTCCTCGGGGCCCGCAGCTGGCGCCTGCTTGTGATCGATGAGGCGCAGGCGGTCAAAAACTACCGCACGAGCGCCTTTAGAGCCGTGACAGGCGTTGCGGCCGACGGCGTGATCGCCATGTCGGGCACGCCCGTGGAAAACCGCCTCTCCGAGTACTGGTCGATCATGGAAGTGTGCAACAAAGGGCTTTTCGGCACGATCGGCGCATTTCGCGACGAGTTCGTCGTGCCGATTGAAATCAACCGCGATCCGGCCGCGGCCGAGGCGTTTCGCCGCATCAGTTCGCCCTTCCTGCTGCGGCGCATGAAGACCGACAAGTCGATCATCAGCGATCTGCCCGACAAGGTGGTAAGCGACGAATTCTGCACGCTCACCAAGGAGCAGGCCTCGCTCTACGAGGCCGAGGTCAACCGCGGCCTTGCGCTTGTCGAAGGCGCAAGCTCAAACTTCGTGGCGCGCGCTCTCGTGCTGCAGCTCATGGTGCGCTTAAAGCAGATTTGCGACGCGCCCGCGCTCTACGACGCCGCCGCGGGGTGCGACTCTCCTGCAACGAGCGGCAAGATGCAGCGGCTCTTTGACATTCTCGACGAAATGCACGAGGCGGGCCGCAAGGTGCTCATCTTCACGCAGTTCGTACAGATGGGGCTTTTGCTGCAGGGCTGGATTGAAGAGCACACCGGCCGCAGGCCGCAGTTTCTGCACGGCGGCCTGAACGTGCGCGCGCGACAGCAGCTTGTGGACCGCTTCCAGAAAAGGCGCGATGAAAACGTCATGATTTTGTCGCTGCGCGCCGCGGGCACGGGCTTAAATCTCACGGCCGCCTCCGCCGTGGTGCACTACGATCTGTGGTGGAATCCGGCCGTGGAAAACCAGGCCACCGACCGCGCCTACCGCATCGGGCAAAAGCAAAACGTGAGCGTCTACCGCTTCGTGACCGCCAACACGTACGAGGAGAAAATCAACGAGCTCATCGCTTCCAAAAAGGAGCTGGTGGACATGACGGTCGCCGCGGGCGAAAACTGGATCGGAGACTTGAACCGCACCGAAATTGCCTCGATCTTCAGGCTCTCGGCGCGCTAGCGCAAAGGCGGGCAGGCCCCTTTCGGGGCGGTCCGCCTTTCGGGTGCTTTCGCGGCTGTCTTTCAGAAGGGCTTTTGCCCTTGATGCGGCTTGCGAAAACCGGCCCGGCGCGGGGGCAAAACGGGTTTTCCGCAAAGTTATCCACAGGCGCAGTCAAGCGCGCTTTCGGACACCCCGCCCCGGCCCCGGACGGGGGAGTCTGAGAAAAGAGGGCGTAGATCGTTGATTTGAAAGGGTTTTTGATATTACTGCTGCAATCGTGCAAGTTAACGCACATCCCTTGCAAAAGCGCTTTGCCGCAAGGCTTTCGCGAGTTTTCCGCAAAGTTATCCACAGGGGCTGTGAAAGGCTGTGGAGAGCCTGTGAAGGGATTGTGAAGAGCTTGTGAAGAAGAGGCTTTTTGCCGCGCGCTTTTTTGGTTTTTTTTCAGTCTTTTGTCGTTTTTCTTTCCATGACCGGCCGCTACATTGAAGTTTTGCTCGACGTTCCCCTGCCGCCGCTTGACTATGCGCTGCCAGAGGGCGAAACCGCCGCGCCCGGCGAGCGCGTGGTTGTGCCGTTGGGGCCCCGCAGAAAGGACGTGGGGATCGTCGTGGCGGTCAAAGACGAAAGCGAGCTGCCGCCCGAGCGCATCCGGCCTGCCGAAGCGGTGCTCCACGACGTGGCTCCGCTTGCCAAAGACTGGCTTGACTTCACGCGCTTTGCAGCCGACTACTACGTCAAGTCCTGGGGCGAGGCGGCCGTGGCAAGCCTGCCGCTTTTTTTCCGCCACCCGCCCAAGGCGCGCTATGAGGCTAGCCTCAAGAGGCTTCGCACGATGCCTGCCAAAAAGACGCAGCCGGGGCCTCAGGTGGAGCTCAACGCCGAGCAGCGCGCCGCGGTTGAGGCCGTCACCGCAGCTGATGGCTACGCGACGTTTCTTCTTTTCGGGGTGACGGGCTCGGGCAAGACCGAGGTGTACCTGCACGTGATGCAGGAGGTGCTCAAGCGCTCGGAGTCGGCTCAGGTGCTCCTTTTGGTGCCTGAAATCAATCTCACCCCGCAGCTTGAGGCGCGCGTGCGCAGCCGCTTTGTCGACGAACTCGTCGTCACGATGCACTCGGAACTCACGCCCAACGAGCGCGCCCGCAGCTGGCTTGCCGTGCACGAGGGGAGAGCCCGCGTGCTTGTGGGCACCCGCATGGCGATCTTTGCAAGTTTTCAGGACCTCAGGCTCGTCATCGTCGACGAAGAGCACGACCTGAGCTACAAGGCGGGCGAGGGGCTGCGCTTTTCGGCTCGCGACCTTGCCGTCAAGCGCGCGCACGACGCCCGCGTGCCTTGTCTTTTGGGGTCTGCGACGCCTTCGCTTGAGACCTGGGCCAAGGCTCTTGCGGGCACCTACCGGCTGCTGCGGCTCTCGCAGCGGGCCGTGCAAAGCGCAATGCTCCCGCAGATGGAGCTCATCGACATCAGCCGCCGCAAGCCGCGCGTGTTCGCCCCGGAAATCAAGGAGGCCGTTGACGCCGCCTTGTCGCGCGGCGAGCAGGTGCTGGTCTTCATTAACCGCAGAGGCTACGCGCCGGTTGTCACTTGTACGAGCTGCGGCTGGGTGAGCCGGTGCCTGCACTGCTCGGGCTTTACCGTGTTTCACAAGGCAAGCAGGCAGCTTGTGTGCCACCACTGCGGCAGCACCTACCCGGTGCCCGAGCGCTGCCCGAGCTGCGGCAATCCGGAGCTTGTGGCAATCGGCACCGGCACGCAGAGAATCGAGGAGGGGATTGCCGCGCTCTGGCCCGAGGCCCGGGTTCTTCGCATCGACCGCGACAGCGTGCGCAGCAAAACGGCCGCGCAGGCCGCCTTTGGCAGCGTGCACGCTGGAGACGTCGACATCATCGTGGGCACGCAGATGATTGCCAAGGGGCACGACTTCAAGCACGTCACGCTCGTGGTGGTGTTAAACGCCGACGCGCAGCTCGTAAGCCCGAGCGTGCGCGCCGAAGAGCACCTTTTTGCCACGCTCCTGCAGGTGGCCGGGCGCGCCGGGCGCGACAAGCTCGCTGGCCGCGTGATGATTCAAACGCGCTTTCCCTCGCACCCGATTTACGCCGACTTAAAGGCGCAAAGCTTTGAGAGCTTTGCCAAGCGCCTTCTTGCGGATCGCCGGGAGGCCTTTGCGCCGCCCTACAGCTTTCAGGCGCTTTTGACGGCGCAGTCGCCCTCTTTGGAGAGAACGCTCGGGTTTTTGCGCCGCGCAAGGGATGAAGCCCTGGCGCTTGCAGGCGACGATGTCGTCATCTACGACCCGGTGCCGATGCAGCTCATGCGGCTTAAAGACGCCGAGCGCGGGCAGCTTCTCATCGAGTCCGCGCACCGGCCGCGCCGCCAGGCGCTGCTGCACGCGCTTGACGGCGTGCTGCGCGCGGGCTTTAAGGAATTCGGCGGCGTGGGCTGGGCCATTGAAGTCGACCCGGTCGACGTGTAGAGAAGGGGGCGGCGCTCTTGTATAATGCCCCTTCGCGTGTTTCGTGCCGAGACCGTTTGTCGCCGTAGTTCAACTGGATAGAATATGGCCCTCCGAAGGCTGTGATGTGGGTTCGAGTCCCGCCGGCGGCACCATCACAAGCGGCGCTCCGGGCCTTTTTTCGCCGCTTGCTGCGTCTTTCCCGGTTGCTTTCCCATGAAGGTCTTGAGGCCGCTTAAGGGGCGCATTTCCGAGGGCACGAGAACACAGGGAAGAAAAAGCCTTGGGGCCGCGCTTCGGCTTCAGGGCTTTTTTTGTCGGCGCGGCTTTTCTTTTCGAGAGGCCGCGCTCGTTGATTTTTGTTTTTGCTCTCCGCCTTCCGGCTTTCTTTGAAAAAGAAGGGCCGCCTCTTTTTGTCAGACGTCCCCTTTGCCGGGATGCTCAAAGCCAAGGAATACGTCCATGATGCTGGTTCCCGTAGACATGAGCCTACACAACAAGAGCCGCCGTTTTGACATTGCCTTTGACAACGGCCGCAGCTATTCGTTTTCCTATGAATTTCTGCGCGTGTTCTCTCCCTCGGCCGACGTGCAGGGGCACACGCCCGATCAGGCCAAGCTGCAGGTTGGAAAGCGCGATGTGCGCATTGAAGGGACCGAGCCGATCGGCGCCTATGCGCTGCGCTTTATTTTTTCCGACGGCCACGACTCGGGGATCTACAGCTGGGAGTATCTCGCCGAGCTCGGAGAAAATCAGGAGAGTCTCTGGCAGGCCTATCTCGAGGACCTTAAGCGCCACGGCGCAAGCCGCGACCCGGATGATCCGGCCAACGCTCCCTTCATGGAAAAACCCAAGGCCTCGGGCTGCCCTTCGCATCACTAAGACAGCGCATTCATGACTGAACAAACCAAGCCTCAGCAGGAAGCGGGCGCGGCCGGCTCGGCCGCGGCAGAGCACAGCACGCACTTTGGCTACCGCCGGATTCCGGAGGATGAAAAGGCCGAGGACGTGCGCCACGTCTTTGATTCCGTGGCGCGTCGCTACGACTTGATGAACGACATTCTGAGCCTCGGGCTGCACCGCTACTGGAAGCGGGTGTGCGTGCGCAAGGCGGGCTTTCACGAGGGAAGCCGCGTGCTCGACATCGCCTCGGGCACGTGCGACCTTGCCATTCGCTTCGGCCGCCAGGCGGGCGCAACGGGAGAGGTCTGGGCAACCGACATCAACAACACGATGCTCTCGGAAGGCCTGAGGAGGCTTCGCACCACCGGCACGCGGGCGCACGTGGCGCAGTGCGACTGCGAGAGCCTGCCCTTTGCCGACGATACGTTTGATGCGGCCGTGGTCTCCTACGGGTTGAGAAACATGACGCACAAGGACCGGGCGCTGCGCGAGATGACGCGCGTGGTGCGCCCGGGCGGGCGCGTGCTGGTGCTTGAATTCAGCCGCTGCCGGCGCTGGCTCAAGCCCCTGTACGACTTCTATTCCTTTTGCATCATGCCCTGGCTTGGAGGGCGGATTGCGGGCGACGCCGAGAGCTACCGGTACCTTGCCGAATCCATCCGCATGCATCCCGATCAGCCGACTCTTGCGGGGATGATGCGCGAGGCGGGCTTAAGCCAGGTGCGCTGGTACGACCTCTCCTTTGGCATCTGCGCGCTGCACGTGGGCTTCAAGCCCATGCATTAGAAGCAGGCGTCCCGGCGCGGGCCTTGACATGCTTTGAAAAACTCTTACACAAAGTGGGGCGCCGCGGGCCCCTAAAAAGGCGGGAAGGCTCGGATACAATGCATGGGCGTTGCGTTTTGTGCGCGCGATCACACAACTTTTGACTGGTTGGATACCACAGACGAATGATCAAAAACCTTCTGGCTATTTTTGCTGTAGGTCTTGTTTTGCTGACGACGGCCATGGACGCCGACGCGGCGCGCCGCTTTGGCGGCGGCTCCTCCTTCGGGCGCTCGGCGCCCGCCCTGCGCCAGTCGACGCCCCCGCAGGCGGCTCCCTCGCTGCAGGGACAGCGCCAGCAGCAGGCGCAGCGTCAGTCGGCGGCCAATCCGTCGGCCGCGGCTGCGGCTGCCAAGCCCAGCCCCTGGAGAGGCCTTCTCATGGGCGCTGCAGCCGCTCTTGGCATCACGGCTCTTTTGAGCGCGCTCGGCATTTCGGCTGAGGTGGGCCAGTTCATCATGATGGCGCTGCTCGTGCTGCTGCTCTTTTTCGCAGCCCGCGCGCTGCTGCGCATGTTCGGCGCCAAGCGCGCTTCGACCGCGTCGGCCGCGGGAGGCTACGGCGCGGCGCGCGCCTCGAGCGTCAAGCCCGAAGAGCCCGCGCGGTTTGAAGCGGCCCGCACGCAGGGAGCTTCTTCGCAGGCCGCCCCCTCGCACGCCGGTTCGGCGGGCCAGATGATGGGCTCGGCGGGCGCGGCCGCCGGCAGCGTGATGGACGTCTTTGCGCGAGGCTCTCAGAGCAGCGCCTCCGAGGGCGAAGCCGCCGGTGACGCCATTCCCGAGGGCTTTGACAAGGCCGGCTTTGAGGCCGTGGCCAAGGAAAACTTCATCAAGCTGCAGAAGGCCTGGGACTCGGGCAACGTGGTCGAAATCAGCGACTTTACGACCGACGACTTCTTTATTGCCGTCACGCACAAGCTGCGCGAGCGCGGCAGCGCCCCGCAGACCTCTGAAATCATCAACCTCTCGGCGCGCCTGCTCGGCGTTCTCGAAGAGGGGGCCGAGCACGTGGCGGTCGTGCAGTTTGACGGCGCCATGAAGGTCGCGGGCGAATTTGAAGAGGTGCGCGAGCGCTGGGTTCTGGTGAAGAAGTCGGACGACTCCACCGGGTGGCTGCTCGCGGGGATCGAACAGGTCGATGACGCCCCCGCGGCGTAAGACGATCCTCTTTTAAACGACGCATGCGGCCGCTTCCCTTTGCCGGGGAGGCGGCCTTTCTTTTTGTCCGCGGCCGGTGTGCACGAGAGGACTGTTGCAAAAAAAGACGGGCCTTGTTCGGGGGCCTTGTGCCGCGCCCTTTCAGGCGCTCGGTCAAAAAGGGAAAAAATCAATGCAGATCAAGGCTTTGGCGGGATTTTGTCCGGGTTGTCCAGTGAGACGAAATTGCAACAAAAGGGGGTGCAAATCTGAGGGGTTTTGATTAGTTGGCGGCCGAAAAAAAGCGACTTTTTTGATCTCGATGAAACGTTGCCCGATTTTTGACAAAAAAATTTTCGAATCCTCACACATATAGGGGTGCTGTCCATATACTGCGCGCACTGCAAAAAAACCAAGCGGCACGATGCGCAAAACGAAAGACGTCAAGCCGCCGCGGCCACGTTGCAGCACATCCTACAAATCCCTTCGTCGTTACGCTTTTTTTCAGGAGAGGTGCGATGACGCCGCTGATCGTACTGGTCTGCATGTACATGCTGGTTTCGATCGGAATCGGGTTGTGGGCGGCTCGCCGCGTACGCAATACCGCCGATTATGCGTTGGCAGGAAGATCTCTTCCGCTGATCATGGTCATCACGGCCACGTTTGCCACTTGGTTTGGCAGCGAGACCGTGCTTGGACTTCCGGGCCGCTTCATTGAGGGCGGCATCTCGGGCGTGATTGAAGAGCCCTTTGGCTCGGGCATGGCGCTCATTCTCGTGGGCATGTTCTTTGCCCGCAAGCTCTACAAGATGGATCTTTTGACGATCGGCGACTTCTATCGCAAGCGCTACGGCAAAAAGATCGAGCTTGCCTGCGCCTTTTTCATCATTCTTTCCTATCTGGGCTGGGTCGGCGCGCAGATCGCCGCTCTGGGGCTCGTGCTCAACCTCATCACCGAGGGAGCCGTGAGCGTCTCGCTCGGCATGACCATCGGCACATTCGTCGTGCTCTTTTACACGATCTACGGCGGCATGTGGTCGGTGGCGGTGACGGACTTCTTCCAGATGATCATCATCGTGGCGGGCCTCGTTGCCGTGGCCGTCTGTGCGGGCGACATGGCGGGGGGCTTTGGCAAGGTCATTGAATTTGCCGGCTCGCGCGATCTCTTCAACCCCTGGCCCGAGATGACGACAAGCGGGTGGCTCTTCTGGATTTCAGCGGCCATCACGATGATGATCGGCTCGATCCCGCAGCAGGACGTCTTTCAGCGCGTCATGAGCGCCAAGGATGCGGGCACCGCCGTGCGCGGCCCCATCTTCGGGGGACTCTTTTACATCGCCTTTGCCTTCGTGCCGATGTTCATCGTGTGCGCCGCGGTGCTCGCCATGCCGGGCGTCGGCGAGACGCTGCTTGCAACCGACCCGCAGCGGCTGCTGCCCACGCTCATTCGCGACTACATGCCGTGGTGGCTGCGCGTGCTCTTTTTCGGCGCCGTGCTAAGCGCCGTGATGTCGACGGCCTCGGCCACGATGCTCGCGCCCGCCACCACCTTTGTGGAAAACGTGCTTCGCAACTTCATCAAGATCGAGGGGCGCGAACTTGCCTACATGCGCGCGACGCTTGCCGTCTTTGCCGTGGCCGTGCTCTCCTACAGCCTCTGGTTTGAAGGCACGGCAATCTACGACATGGTGGCCATGGCCTATCAGTTCCCGGTCGTGGGTGCCTTCTGGCCGCTCGTGATGGGCCTGTACTGGAAGAAGGCGACCACGCAGGGCGCCTGGTGCTCGATCATCGTGGGCGGCGCCACCTGGACGCTTCTGACCTTTACGGGCGCAGGGGAAGTCTTCCCCTCGGTGCTCGGGGGCTTTATCGTCGCGGGCCTCGGCATGGTCGTGGGAAGCTTGCTCCCGACGGCGGGCAACGAGCGCTACCGCCGCCTGCAGGCGCTGCAGGTGCGCCCCGTCGCGGCCTCGTAATCAAGTTCCGGCACCCACAGGCCCGTGGGGCCTGCGGGCGCTGCGGCCTTGACCTGGGTTTTGAAAAGTTGCTTTAACGCGCTTTAACGCGTTTCATCCGGTCGCCAACCAAAGGCGGCTCTCAAGCGCAAAAGAGGGACTTCAAAAAGAGCCTCTTTTGCGGCCGAGAGCCGCCTTTTTTGTTGTCTTCTGCGTGTTTTCCCAGGGATCGCAGTTCATCAAAGCGTCACGATTGCGACATGGTTTCGTCAAGAGGCGCGCCTAAAGTGAGCCTTGAGGATCAAGCAGCGAAGAGATCAAGAGTGTGCCTGCCAATCCGGACGGGACTGATGCCCAGCAACGCAGCGGTCCCTTGAGGCGTCAGAGAGCTCCCCGAAAAAAGACGGGAGCCGGTTTCTGAGGTTGAAGTCCACCCATGCACGCTCTCTTTGCAAAACTCAAGGATCATCCCATCATCGCCGTCGTGCGCAGAAGCGAGGAGCTTGCTGAAGCGCTCGAGAGCCCCGCGGCGGCCATCGAACTGCGCGGGGCCGCGCTCTACGAACTGCCGCAGATCATCACGCGCTGCCGCGCGGCTTCAAAGACCGTTCTTCTTTATCCCGAACTCATCGACGGGCTCGCGGGAAATGCCGCCGGGCTCGAGTTTCTCGTGCGCTATGCGCTGCCAGACGGCATTGTCTCCACCAAGCGGCAGCTTTTGCAGCGCGCCGGCGCCCTGGGGCTTTTGACGGTCTACCAAATCTTCATGATCGACACCCAGGCCTTCGGCACGGGCGTTAAAAGCGCGGCAAAGCTCGCGTGCGACGCCATCGAAGTCATGCCCGGCGTCATCGCTTCCGTTGTTGCCGACATCTGCCCTCTGGTTCAAAAGCCCGTGCTGTGCGCCGGCCTCGTCAAGCGCCCCGAAGAAGTGCAGGCGCTGCTTGCGGCGGGCGCCGCGGGCGTGGCCACAAGCAGCCGCAGGCTGTGGTTTGGCGAAGAGGCGGCGGCAGGAGAGGAGAACACCAAATGACATTTGCTCTTGAACTGCAGGGCGTCTCCAAAAGCTACGGCGCCTCGCCCGTGCTGCACGAGCTGCAGCTCACCGTGCGCGAAGGCGAATTCATTTGTCTGCTCGGGCCCTCGGGGTGCGGGAAGACAACGCTGCTGCGCATCATCGCGGGGCTGCTGCAGCCCACAACGGGCGACATCCGCATCTGCGGGCGCGAAGTCACGGCCATGACGCCCTCGGAGCGCAACATCGCGATGGTCTTTCAAAGCTACGCGCTCTACCCGCACAAAACGGTCAAAGAAAACATCGCCTTTCCGCTTCGCATGAGGGCTCCGAGAGAGGCGCGCATTCCGCTTGTGCGGCGCTTTTTTGGCGCCGCGCGGCAAATTGAGCGCGAGATCGATCAAAAGGTGACGGCAACGGCCGCCACGCTGGGGTTGGAGAAGCTTCTCTTGCGCAAGCCTTTTGAACTCTCGGGCGGGCAAAAGCAGCGCGTGGCGCTTGCCCGCGCCCTGGTGCGCGATCCGTCGCTTTTTTTGATGGACGAGCCGCTCTCCAACCTTGACGCGAAATTGCGAACCGAAACAAGGCGCGAAATCGTCGAGCTGCACGCGCGCACGCAAAAGACCTTTGTTTACGTCACGCACGATCAGGTCGAGGCGATGACGATGGCGCACCGCATCGTGCTGCTCTACGACGGACGGGTGCAGCAAATCGGCGCGCCGCTTGAGCTCTACGACGATCCGCAGAACCTTTTTACGGCCACCTTCATCGGCACGCCTGCGATCAACACGCTCTCGCTTGAGGTGCGCATGCTGGGCTCGACGGCCATTCCGCTGCTTGAAGGGGCGATGTGGAGCGCGCCAAGCGCCGAGCTCCTTGCGGGGGCCTTGGGGCCCGGGCGCTACACGATTGCGCTGCGCCCGGAGGCCGTGCGCCCGGGCTCGGCCGAGCCCGGCGCCGACACGCTTGCCGTGAGGCCCGAGTACTGCG